>DATJAP010000044.1:0-158395 GCA_035516155.1 Nitrospirota bacterium | reverse complement strand
CAAATTCCTTCCAGTAACCGACCAGGTCATCATGGATCATCTCCAGGGGCGTCATGTAATCGGTGTTTACCCAATGCTGCCCGACGATACCTGCTGGTTCCTTGCCGCTGACTTCGATAAAGAAACATGGATGGATGATGTACGGGCTCTTCGTGAAACCTGCAATAGTGTGAGCTTCCCCGTGGTCGTCGAGCGTTCACGTTCGGGAAATGGAGGGCACGCATGGTTTTTCTTTTCTGAACCGGTGCCTGCAGCTGCAGCTCAACAGGAACCGCGAAAAAAAGGTAATACGGTGTTTCTCGATGAAAGCTTCACGTCCTATGAAGATCAATGGGCGTTTCTTGCGTCAATCGGAAGGCTGAATGAAGTGAGAGTCTGTGGTCACGGTGCAAATGCGAGATTCTTCGTCATGCTTAGAATGACCTGTTTGCCAAAATGCGCTCATTGAGCAGTATCCTGTCGATTTTTGAAAGTATTTCTTCGAAAGTACTCATGTGTCAAGTATCGCAAAGTGGCTCCCCTCAATCCCTTCGGCTCAAACGCGAAGCCTGGCCCGTTCGTACTGCACCGGCCAAGGGATATCGTCTTTCAGCGCCTGCGCAGCCATAAGGGGCCAGTAAGGATTTCTCAAAAGCTCCCGCGCGAGGATGACCGCGTCGGCAAGTCCCGAGGCCACGATCTGTTCGGCCTGTGCCGGCGCGGTGATGAGCCCTACGGTTGCCGTTGCTATGTCCGTCTTTTGGCGGATGGCTGTGGCAAAAGGCGTCTGATAGCCCGGCCCTGCAGGGATGGCCGTCTCAGGTAACATGACCAGGCCCCCGCTCGAACAGTCAATGAGGTCAATGCCGATGTCCTTCAAACGGAGGCTAAGTTCCACAGACTGATCCAGATCCCAGCCTCCCTCCATCCAATCGGTCGCTGAAATACGCACGAAAACCGGCCACTTTGCGGGCCAGATTTCCCGGACTGTTTGGGCAACGATAAGAGGAAAACGCATCCGGTTCGCCAAGCTGCCACCGTATTCGTCGTTCCGCTTGTTTGCGAGCGGCGACAGAAACTCGTGCAGCAGATAGCCGTGGGCCATATGGATCTCTACCACTTCGAAGCCTGCCTTGAGCGCCCGTTCAGCACCCTCACCGAACTGTCTGCGGATGCGTTCCAAGTCTTCAGCCGTGACAGCACGCGGTACGGGATGGGCCGGAGAAAACGGCACGGCGCTCGGTGCAATCGCTGTCCATCCCCCCTTGTCAGGGCTCAGGGGTCTTCCCCCACGCCAAGGGAGATCGGTCGAAGCCTTGCGGCCCGCGTGGGCAAGCTGAACGCCTGCAACAGCGCCCTGCCCGCGGATGAACTGCGTGATCCGCTTGAAGGCCTCTGCATGGCCATAGCTCCAGATGCCGCTGTCATTAGGACTGATTCTGCCTTCAGGACTGACGGCTGTCGCCTCGACCATGACCAGGCCCGCGCCACCCACGGCTCTGCTTCCTAGATGCACCAGGTGCCAGTCCGTGGGTATCCCGTCTAAGCTCGAATACTGGCACATGGGTGAAACGAAAATGCGGTTTCGGAAGGCCAAGTCGCGCAATTTTAAGGGAGAGAACAACCGACTCATAGATAGCTTCCTCCTGTGATAACGTGTGGTCGAATGCAGTCCTTTTCCGGATGTCCTATCTGAAACATAGAATAATTATAGCATCAACAGCGTTCAGGAAAGCAAGGAGGAGGATTGATTGCGGCGTGGATCGAATCGGGAAATAACGAGAAGTCGCGAAGAACGTGGAAGAGCGAGAGTGAAGGAACTGATTGATGTTTCAGCATGAGATTGTGAATACCGCTTTGAAGATTCACTAGGGTTTGGGGAGTCGGTCTATGAGTGTGTACTCGCGACGTCGCTTGTTAAACCACTTCCCAGCCTCCGCGTCTTTGCCCTCCGTGTGAACCAGACAGGCCGATCCTACAGGCTCAAATCCTGCGATTCATACATATACACGTTAGCTCTCGCCATGACGCCATGTCAACTTATGATGCCCAGGCTCATTTTTTCGAGATCTTAACCTTCCATGTTAGTGGACCCTGCTCAAGATACTCCCACTCGAAGAGACCTTCCCGCTCGTGCAAGAATGAATAGTAAAGCGGCTTGGGATCATGGTCGTTGGTGATGATGAATGCTGCGCCCTTCTCGATTTCGTCGAAGGTCTTGAAAATCAACGGATGCCTCTCTCGTGGTGTAATAAGCGTCACATCAAGCTCTTTTAATACCATACTGTACCTCCTTGTTCAATTTTGATGATCTTGCTCTACCTTGCTAATTTAATATTGAAGTTCCGTGTCCGCCATGACGCAGATCATAGTCCCTGGTTGTCATCCGATTGCATGTTCCTTCTTTTTGGTGACCATCTCGCGTGTAATTTCAAAAAATCGGGTAGAGGTGTTCGTTGTCAGGCAAATGTCGCTTATTTTCTTCTCGGACAGTTCATAACCGGACATTTCGAGCAATTCTCGTCATAGTCCCTTTCCATGCCAAAGGGGATCATCTCGCCGCATTGACACAGCCAATCATCGGGTGTTTTTATTTGAAGCTGTCCATCGCATATGGGGCAGGCAAGCATAATGATATCCTTCTTTCCATAATAATACTGTTCCTTCCAACTACTAGGTATGATCTATATCACGTATACGATACTTTTGGAGTCTATGCATTCGGGGAATATTCTGGGGTAGAGAGGTTGGAATTGGGGGCGAGGAGCAGAGTATTGGGTGTCGTGACTTATGCTCTGGTGTCCCGCCCTTTCCGGGAAGTAAAGGAGCCTCAACCAGACGGAGCCCAAAGGTCAGTAGTATTAATGTTATTTTCAAAAAAAACATCTGCCCGCTGTCTCGCTTCATCCAGACTTTTGCTTGTCTGGACTTTTGATGCCAAGTGGTGGCCGAATTTATAGTTTCGGGCAAAATAATGGGTGAATTCCTTAAGCCTGCCCAACCGGTACTCGGGTCGGAAACGCTCGTTTAAAAGATCGACATAATTGCCGTAAACCACGGGCAAAGAAACGTTTGGTTCTTCAATTTCGCAGCCAAACAGGTCGTGGGCAATTTTGGCAAATAGCCAGGGTTTGATAGCTGCTCCGCGTCCGAGCATCAGCCCGTCGGCGCCGGAAATGCGCAGACAATTTACCGCATCCTCGACAGAGAATATTCCGCCATTGGCGATAAGGGGGATCTTGAGCCATTCCTTTACTTCGGCAATACACTCCCACCGCGGCCTTCTGGCAAATGACTCATTTTTGAGCCGGGCGTGAATTGAGAGCATATCAATGCCTTCGTCCTCAAGCATGATGCAGAAGGTTTTTAATTTCTTTTCGTCCAATTCGGTGCCGATCCGGATTTTTGCCGTAAGGGGCAACGTCGTAAGTCTCCTTGCCTCAGCTACCAGGCAACGGACATGTTCCGGCTGCTCCATCAGCTTGATGCCAGCACCGATCTTGCCGACAGCAGGAGCCGGGCAGCCCATGTTCAAGTCAATTGCATCGGCCTTGAGTTCATGCAGCGCTTCTATGGCCGGGGCCATCTCCCGGGCTGCGGAAATCAAGAGCTGATAAGAAAGAGGTTTTTCTGAACCAGTCCTGATCAGGAAAGGGGATACCCGAGAGCTTTCCGTTGGCAGCCTTTTTGCAGAGAGCATTTCCGTTGATAAAAGGCCGATCCCGCCAAAGCCGATAATTATCTGCCGGAGCACGCTGTGGGTAAGGCCTGCCATAGGCGCCAGAAGCAGGGGTGGATTGATCTGAAGATTCCGAACGTGAATTTGTCGCAGCGATGTTTGCATTCAACCAGTTCCGTGTAAGGTTTTTAATTCAGAAGAGCTCATAACACGCGCTCCGAGGACCGAGAAGTATCTCTTTTCAAAAAGGGAAAAATATTATACACTGTACCTGTATGAACCAATTTACACAACAAAAATAATTCTCATGAGGAAGTTAGAACCATGAAGAGATCAGGCTGAGGCCGGTTGCTGGCGATGGAATAAATCGGAATTTTTGCATCATTGACATTGTCCCTTTTCCGCGGTGCCTGCGTTGCCCCGCTGACCAACATGACTCTAAAAGACACAAAAGCGTCGCTCACACAATAAAATCGAAGATGGCGGTACTCGTTATTATCAGGCCCGCTTCCCCTGGAGCGGGTAATGCAATAAACAATTATCTCGAGGGAAAACTGATCGGCTAGACTCAGCTTTGGGGTGCACAATCTACTTCCTACAGCGGGAATCTACTCCAGCTGCAACCATCCGTTACTGTCCCATGACCCTCGAAGATGCTCAAAACGGGAGATCCAGGAAGCCGTCTACTCTGTCTATGACTTTGGGACGCCGGGTAAAGACATGTCGGATACGGGACAAAAGGAAGAAGTTGCAGATTTCGAAAAAGCGAACAAGGAATAGCCGGCGCGCTATAAGGATATTCTTAACTAGAAAAGGCTACAAGAATACGAAGTAGGATCGGTTCTCTTTCGGCATGAATATGAAGAAATATATTTTAGCCGGCATTCTCCTGCTGGGTCTCGCTGCCTGCGTGCGGCCCCCCCTGGTCGTCACGAAGCCCGAGGAAGCACTATCGCCTGTTTCGAGCAGCCGGCTGCTTACGCTACGGGATGACCTGGATTTTCGAGACCTGGCCGCTTCCGTGCGTCTGAGCCTGGATTATTACACGAAGCTCCCTCCCCAGACCCCCTTTGCCCTGGGAAAGGACCGCTTCACGGCCCTCGACATGGCGGCATCGCTCCGGGATTTCCTCAAGATCATTGAGAACGATTCCCTGACTGCTGATCAAAAGTTCGATCAAATCAGGGACTCGTTTCTATTTTATCGTGCCGCCGGCTCCAGCGGCGGCGGGAGAGTGCTGATCACGGGTTATTATGAACCGACGCTTTCCTGCCGCCGGTCAGCTGACCAGTCCTTTCGCTCTCCGCTTTACCGCAAACCTGATGATATCATCGAGATCGACCTGAGCCAGTTCGGCGAAGGGTTTCCCCGCGACAGGATATTCGGCAGGCTCGACGGTAAAAAAGTCATTCCTTACTATTCGCGGGAGGACATCGACCGGAAAAAGACGCTTGCCGGCAAAGGCCTCGAAATTCTTTGGTGTTCCGACATTATCGATATCTATGTTCTCCAGGTCCAGGGCTCGGGAAAAGTTGATCTGGGGAATGGCAGTATGCTGAGCGTTCTCTACGACGGCTCAAATGGCCGGCCCTACAAGAGCATTGGGAAATATCTTATCGACTCCGGCGCGATGACGAAGGAAAAAATGTCCATGCAGGCGATCCGGGAGTATCTGCATTCCCATCCGGACCAGGTCGCGGGAGTGCTGGATCAGAATCCGAGCTATGTATTCTTCCGGCTCGACACCGGCCCTTCTCTCGGGAACATCGGTGTGGCTCTGACGCCCTGGAGGTCCATTGCGACGGACAGCAAACTCTTTCCCAAGGGAGCCCTCGGAATCATTTCATCACAGAAACCGGTGATCGAGAACGGCATGATCAAGTCTTGGGTCCCCTTTACTCGCTTTGTGCTGAATCAGGACACGGGCGGAGCAATCAAGGGAGGGGGCAGAGTGGATTTGTTTTGCGGCCAGGGTTCAGACGCCGAATTAACGGCCGGGAACCTCCAGCACGATGGCGAACTGTATTTTCTGATGAGAAAGAAGGCTGGGAACAAGAAGGAATAATTCGCAGCAGGCGCGGTTGGTTAGGAATGCATCGGCAGAGGAAGGATGCCAGGAAATTGTCCTGCCGATCTTGGCAGCAGATCCTTCTCCTCTCCTGTTCCGTGGGCGATGTAAACATCGCAGAGCGCTGCTGCGGGGAAAATGCACGGTTTATTGAAGGTCCGTGGTGAGGAAACAAGGGCGAGGGCGATGGGACAGCACTTGCCAGGACTATTGGTAGTTCTTGATGATCGCGTCATAGTCTTCGGGCGTGTCCATATCGAGGACGACCCCTTTATCCCGGACCGGAACTATTTTGACCCGGGCAGGATCTTTTCGCGTGATGTCCCGAAGCGTGATGCCGGAGAATATTTCGTCGATGATTGACCGGGGAAAGAGACTTGGATGGCCCCGTCTGTTGTCGAAGGCGGGGATGATGATTGAATCCGGTGAAGCGCGGTGTTCACTGATGATCACCTTGATCGTCTCGGGAAGAACGAGAGGATGATCGGAAGGGAAGACGAGGACTGCTGACGAAGAACCGAGTCGTCTGAGCCCCGCACGCACAGATTCAGCCATATCGCTCTGCGGCTTGTCGTTAATGGCGATGGACAGGGGAAAACCCTCCAGGGCTGGGGTGATCTCGTTCTTTTCTTTGCCCACGACAACGACAATATCCTTGATCCCCGCGGCGACGAGCGCATCAAGGCAATGTCTGATGACGGATTTATCGCCGAGCTTAAGAAGTTGCTTTGTCCGACCCATCCTGCGGGACGAGCCTGCCGCAAGCAGCACGGCCCAGACAGGCAGTTCCATGCTCTCTCCTCTTCTGGACGATCTGGGCCATGATGCTTATGGCGATCTCCTCAGGCGACACGGAGCCGATTGGGAGGCCCACCGGGATAATGATTCTCCCGATGTCCTCCGGGGAGAACCCGGCTTCCGCGAGTGCCTTGAAGAGCAGGGTTTTTTTGCGTTTGCTTCCGAGGAGCCCGATATAGCGGGCATCGGTCCTGAGCGTCGCTTTGACTGCGTCCAGGTCATGGTTGTGGCCGCGCGTGGCGATGACAACAAAGGTATTTTCGTCACAGGGCATCCTGGCGAATGCCTGCCCGAAGTCGGTGACAAACAGGTCACTCGCGTCAGGAATGTTTTCCCGGTTCGCGAATTCCTCCCGGTCATCGACCACGGTCACCCGGAATCCCGCGAACCGTGCAAGTTTGGACAGTGCTTTTCCCACATGTCCGGCGCCAAGGACGACAAGATGCGGCTCGAGGACGATTGGCTCGATATAAACCAGCACGGTGCCGCCGCAAACCAGTCCACCCTCCCGTTCCGTGAGCTCGAAGGGCAGGGTCATGGGCTTGCCGTCTGTCATTGCCATGATTGCGGCCTGAACCACATCTGCCTCAAGACAGCCGCCGCCCAGGGTGCCCATGGTCGAGCCATCATCTCGCACGAGCATCTTTGCGCCCTGTTTCTGGGGGGAAGACCCCCGGCATTCCACGATCGTGGCAATCGCCGAGATCCGGCCCAGGCGTTTGAGGCGGAGTGCCTCTTCGAAGATTTGCATGGATTGCCTCACCTATCAGGAAAATCGAGTGCTCACGCATGATGCGTTCATAAATTGGGACAATTCCGGCTAAATCACCGGATGACGTCAGAGCTCCCGATTGCAGGCGGAATTACGTTTCAAGAATTTGAGCCGTCCTTGCCGCGTTCCTGTGCTACGGGGAAAAATCATCCCTGTTTCATTGCCGCGAGAACCGTGTCCGGCTTCATCGGTAATTGCCGCAACCGTGCACCTGTTGCCTGGAACACTGCGTTTGCCACTGCCGGCGCTATCGGCGGAACGCCGGGCTCGCCGATGCCACCGAGTTTGTCACTGCTCTTTACAATATGAACGTCCACGTCGGGCGCCTCGTTCATGCGCAACAGCTCATAGTCGCCGAAGTTCTGAGATTTGATCCCGCCATTGGCGATTTCGATTTTTTCCTTGAGGGCTGCGCTCAGGCCCATAGTGAGACCGCCCATTATCTGCGCCGACACGATGGCGGGGTTCACCACGGAACCGCAGTCAACGGCGCAGGTTACCTTGTGCACTTTGATGGCGCCGCTTCCTCTGTCCACCGATACCTCCGCTACTTCCGCAACATAGCTTCCGAAGGACAGATGATAGGCGATTCCCCGCGCCTCGCCTTTTGCAAGAGGCTTTCCCCATCCCGCCTTCTCAGCGGCTGTTTCGAGCACCCGCTTCGCCTGTGGGTGGTTCTTCAGCAAGCCGAGTCTGAACTCGAGGGGATCCTTTGCTGCCGCATGGGCAAGTTCGTCGATAAAGCTTTCGACGGTGAAGGCGTTGTGGGAGCTTCCCACGGAACGCCAGAAGCCGACAGGGACGGGTGTGTCGATCCGCACATACTCAACAGCAATATTCGGGATCTCGTATTCCATGTTCTCGAGCCCTTCGACGGCCGCAGTGTCGATTCCATTTTTGAGCATGGAGGGGAAAACACGTGCAAAGATCGAGGGGCAGACAATTTTGTGCGACCATGCCGTCGCGCGGCCCTGTTCATCAACAGCTCCCTGTATTTTCGACAGATTCATGGGGCGGTACAGATCGTGCTGCATGTCCTCTTCCCGCTTCCAAAGGAGCTTGACCGGCTTTCCCATTGACATCGACAAGATCAGCGCCTCCTCCACGTAATCCGTCTCGAATCGCCTGCCGAACCCGCCGCCCAGGAACGTGGTATGGACATGGATCTGGTCTGGCTTAAGGCCCGTCAGCTTGACGGCCAGGTTGCGCACGCCGGTCTGGTTTTGTGTCGGTGCCCAGATGTCGCAGCTGTCAGGACGCACGGAGATAGTACAGTTCATGGGCTCCATGGTTGCATGAGAGAGATAGGGCAGTTGATACACTGCGTCGATCTTATTTGCCGCAGAATCCAGTGCACGGCCTGCGTCACCGTCGTTGCGGGCCATGAGACCTTTTACATCAAGGTAGGCCGTGAAATCCTTTTCGAGCGACTCATTGCTCAGATTTGGATATCGACCATTCTCCCACCTCGGTTTCAGTGCATCGCGGCCTTGCCAAGCCGCATCAAGGGAGTCCGCGCAGACTGCCATGCCGCTGTGAATCGGTACGATTGCCTGCACACCAGGTACGGCCTGTGCGGCATCTCTGTCATACGAGAGGAGGTCTGCCTCGTAGGACGGCGGCCGGGCAATGGCTGCATAGAGCATGCCGGGCACAAAAGAGTCAATGCCGAAGAGGGCCGTGCCGTTCACCTTATCGTGCATATCGAGCCGCGGAATGTTCTTGCCGATGTAGCGGAACTGGCTCTCTTTTTTAAGCACGGGGTTCTGGGGAATTTCCAGGCTTGCTGCGTCCGCGGCAAGTTTGCCGTAGGTCAGCATCCGGTTGCTCGCAATATGCCTTACCCTGCCTTTATCAACAGCGCATTCCTTGAGCGGCACCGTCCATTTGCGCGCCGCGGCCAGCATGAGCATCTCCCGCGCAGCGGCGCCCGCTTTGCGGAGCGGTTCATACATGTGGCGAATGCTGGAGCTTCCGCCGGTGGATTGCATGCCCCAGACCGGATCCTTGTAGGCATCGTCCGCGGGCGCGACCTCCATGCGCACGTTTTTCCAGTCCGCGTCAAGCTCGTCAGCCACTATCATGGGCAGCGACGTATAGACGCCCTGGCCCATCTCCGATTTGTTCACAGTCACGATGATGCTGTTGTTGGGCCGTACTTCAAGCCATACACTGGGATGGAAAGACTGGCCTTCTTTTGCCAACTCGGCGGCGGAGAGAAGGCGGAAGCCGGTTGAGGTTGTGGCGGCTGCGATGGCAAGGCCGGTGCCCGTCATTTTCAGAAATTGTCTCCGGGAGAGGTCGCTTTTCATTTATTACCTCCTGACGAAGAGGCGAGGCGAATAGCGCTCTTGATTTTTAGATAAGTTCCGCAGCGGCAGAGGTTGCCATTCATATGTTCAAGTATCTTATTCTCCGAGGGATGGGGGTCTTCAGCCAGCAGCGCGGCCGCCTGCATGATCTGGCCCGGCTGGCAATAGCCGCATTGGGGGACCTGCTCCCTGATCCAGGCATGTTTTACTGGATGGTTTTCGGGAAGGCCTTCGATAGTCGTAATCTTTTTCCCCTCCGCGCTTCCGGCCGACGTCTGGCACGAGCGCTCCGCCTTGCCATCAATATGCACGGTGCAGGAACCGCAGGCGCCGATGCCGCAGCCGAATTTGGTGCCCGTGAGTTCGAGCCGTTCCCGGATGACCCAGACCAACGGCACATCAGGTGCAACATCAACGTCATATGCTTTGCCGTTAATTTCTAGATGGACCATAACTACCTCCTCAGGAAATTCAGAAAGCGGTCTGAATGATACGGAATAATTGCTTTATTTAGGGGAGAAAACGGCAGTGCGGCAGCGGACCATATGCTAGAAGCTTAGCAGCCGTGAACAAAATGTCAAGCAAGTAAAGTATGGTATGTGGAACTTAAGTATGAATAAAAGCCTATTATTCACGGTCAACGAACAGGTGATTTGTTTCTGCTTCGGGTGGCACCGCATTTATTAACGGTCTAGGATCCGGCTTTGTCAACTTTCGGTTGCTCCGCATGCCAGCAAAACGGGAATCTCCGTGGGTGTTCGAAGGATTCGTTTCTCGTTGGTGCAGCCCTGCATGCGTTAAAAATCATTGATCGCATCGATCAGGTATCTGAGCCTGCCAAAGTCGTGACGGTTGAAATCGATCACGAGACGGGGAAGATGAACGACGTCATCATCCTCGACCTCCTCCAAGAGGGCAGTAGAAGGCGCGATCGTTCCGTTTGGAACAAGGATATCGTGGAAGTTCGCTATCAGTTTTTTGATGTTCTCCGCGCTGATCTGCGAAGTAAGACGGAACACGAGATGTCCGTTCACATACCGCATGCTGTGGTACCGGCTGTAGAAGCGGTTGATCCTTGCAACTGCGGATTCCACAGAGTCGACGCGCTCAAAAAGAGACAGATCGGTCTTGCTGATATAGTTGCGGTCAAGGAGAGATTCCTCCATGAATCGGATGAACTCGGTCCAATAGGGGCAGACCGGATCGTCCACGAGTACCAGCGGCATGGGATTGCGCTTGCCGGTCTGGACCAGCGTGAGAGTTTCCATGGCCTCATCGAGCGTACCGAACCCGCCGGGAAATAGCGCGACTGCGTCGGCTTCCTTCAGGAAAGCGACTTTGCGGTTAAAAAAATATTTATAGGTGATGAGGCGAGGATTGCCTGCCAGAACAGGATTGGGTCGCTGTTCGAAGGGCAGGCGGATGTTCACGCCGAAGGAATGATCGGGCCCCGCGCCTTCATTCGCGGCCTGCATGATGCCCGGGCCTCCGCCAGTGATGACCATGTACCCGACTTCGGCGAGTTTTTGCCCGAAAAGTCTGGCCATTTCGTACACGGGCTCTTCTGGCCGAGTGCGAGCCGAGCCGAACACAGTGACCTTGCGCTTGTTGCGGTAAGGGCCAAACACTTTGGACGTAAACCGCATCTCCTTGAGTGTCGTGTTCATGAGCTTCAAATCCGCGCTCTCGTCGTCTTCCTGGCCGGCCTTCAGCGCGGCGATGATCATGTCGCGCACGTATTCGGGACGCCGGATTCCCCCGGACAGTTCCAGCAACTGATCAATTGCCTCGTCCACGGGCCCGTTCTGCCTGTTAAAATAGAGTTTCATGAATATGCTCCTTCTGTGAAAATGATACAGGCAGTGATAATAAAGCATTTCAGGTTGTTTGTCGAGGGGAGAAAATGAGAACGATTTTACGCCTATCTATATAATATATAAGGATCCGAGAAAAAAGGGGGATAGCTTTTCCCTGCCCCCCATTTTTTATCATCCTCGCCGTAAAACGTCGATGGCTGTGGGCAGAATATGAGGGCATATGCCCGCATTTAAGTATAGGGGAAATTATCTGCCAGACTACTCAACATAGAGTCTCCTGTCTCTTGAATTTAGTTCCTAAAAACTTCCTAGCAGAAGGCTTCTGTTTTGGCGAGATTGAAAGTGCGCCAACCCTTATGATTAAAGGGGGAAGCATAATCCCCTTCTCTGCCCGTATTGAACGTGGCCAACATCTCTGTGGCGTCTGCGAACGGAATCAGCAGTCGCTTTTCGCACAACAGGGTCTAGTTCGGAATTCACGGCCTTCAGGCCGGGGAGGATGTGTGCGCCCAGCATGTGCGCGATCTTGGAGGTGAAAGTCCTCCCGCGAGCTGACCACAGCGAGCGAAAGGAAATGCAACTGCGCAAGGGTGACCGAGCGTAGGAAGGAAGCATGGAATGAAGCCGCGAGCCGATGGACAAGAACCGGATACGAGGCGCGACTGAGCAAGGCGAGCATGCACATCGATGCGAAGCTTTTGTGGTCAAAGCGAAGTTGCGTAGATCTGGCGGTTGTGCGGTGAAGGATCGCGTTCTTACCTGGGGAGATCTCGCCTAACGTCTGAAAGGGCGACGGCTGCAAGGCCGCAAGCGAGAGGTCAGCAGAGGCCATAGTAGCCGGGGGCAACCCGGCGAAGGGCCGAACAAGAAGGAGGGCTGGAAGCCGTGACTCTTGGAGATGCATCGCATCAGAAGCCGGGGCAACCCGGACGCATCGTCGGCAGCGAAGGTGAAACTCTCGGTGCTGCGAAGCGTGATGAAGCATCGCCGGCGAGCTGCGAATAAGAAGGCCCAGGGCGGGGTGACTTGCTTCGGCAAGCTCTCTCGCGCGAGAACATGGTCGAGGCGTGGAAACGCGTCAAGGCCAACAAGGGAAGCGCTGGCGTCGATGGATTGACCATCGAGCAGACCTTTGAATACCTCAAAACCCAATGGCCGCGCATTCGGTCGGAACTTCTTTGCGGCAAATATCGGCCACAGGCCGTTCGCCGCGTGGCAATTCCGAAACCGACTGGCGGAACAAGGGAGCTGGGGATACCGACGGTCACCGATCGGCTCATCCAGCAAGCGCTGCTTCAAATCTTGCAACCGCTAATTGACCCCACGTTCTCCGAGTTCAGCTACGGTTTCCGTCCGGGACGGAGCGCGCATGATGCTGTGCGTCAAGCACAGAGCTACGCGCAGGAAGGTTTTCGGGTGGTCGTCGATGTTGATTTGGAGAAATTCTTCGACCGGGTCAATCACGACATTCTCATGGACCGACTAGGCAAGCAGATTGCCGACAAGGCCGTGCTGCGGCTGATACGGCGCTATCTGCAAGCCGGCATCATGGCGGATGGTGTGGTCATGGCGCGCGACGAAGGAACACCGCAAGGCGGCCCGCTGTCGCCGCTACTGGCCAATGTGCTGCTCGACGAGGTAGACCGAGCCCTGACACAACGCGGGCATCGCTTTGCTCGCTACGCCGATGACTGCAACGTTTACGTTCGCAGCCAGAAAGCTGGCGAGCGGGTGCTGCGTTGGATGCGAAGGATGTATGAACAGCTGCATCTTCGGGTGAACGAGAAGAAGACCGAGGTGGGGCCAGTCTTTGGCCGGAAGTTCCTTGGCTATTGCCTCAGGCGATGGTCGGGGGATACGGTGAAGATTGCGGTGGCTCCCAAGGCTATCAATACATTCAAACAACGCATCAGGGTTATCACCAGTCGGGTTGGCGGCAAGAGCATGGGCCAAATCGCCGAGCAGATGCGGGAATATTTACCGGGCTGGAAGTCATACTTCCACCTCGCGAAGACCCCGCAAACGTTCAAAGATCTTGACTCATGGATTCGGCACCGGCTTCGGGCCATTCAACTCAAGCAATGGCGTACCGGAACGACTGCATACAGCCGTCTCCGTAGCCTCGGGGCGACCCATGAGTTGGCGGCTCTGATTGCCGGGGACACCGGCAGATGGTGGGGGCATAGCGAAGCTGGACTGAACCGTATCCTCACGGTCAAATACTTCGACGACCTTGGCTTCCCACGTCTCGCATGACCTCAACTTCTTGAACCGCCCGGTGCGGACCCGCATGCCGGGTGGTGTGGCAGGGGCGCAGCTAACCGCTGCCCCCTATGCCGCTCAACTCCAGTTAAGCATTTCGGCGTTCATTATGGCGTCCTGTTTGAGCTTCGATTCCACTCCTCGTTTCGATCACGCAAACGGCAGTGTAAAAAAAAGAGATGGCCCCCGACTGACTGGATTGCGTGAACCTCCGGTTTTTTTTGTTCTTTTCCCTTGTCCGCCGTTCTTTCGGGACCCCGGACAGGTGAAACAACTGCTGTTTTCTGATATACTGTGGAATAATAATTTAGCGAGGAGGAGTCAAACACGAGTTCCTTGGTTTTTCCGGGGGAAATATTATATTCATCGATTTTTATCTGTCCGGTCCCAGTCACTTCAGTGCAGGGACAGTCGGCCATGCTGTTAGTAGCGCGTTTCGCCGGCATCGAGCGCCGTCGTATTCGGAGGAATCGCTTAGCATCCTGCCCGGCTCCGCCTTTCTGATCGCGTACTTCGGATCCGGGCCGCTGAGCCTGGACAAGAAGGGCCAGGAAAAGACAGAACCCTCTAAGAACACCTAATGGGTAGCTTCTACCAAGCCTTTTTTTCTTTTTTTATCGAAACGTATGAAAGCCAACTCATCCAACATTATTTTGATCGGCATGCCCGGCTCGGGGAAAAGCACTGTAGGAATTCTCTTGGCCAAGTTCACCTCGCGCAGTTTTATCGACACCGATGTCCTCATCCAGACGCAGCAGGGACGGTGTCTGCAGGACATTGTCGATCGTGACGGTTATCTGTCTTTACGGAGAATAGAGGAAAACATCCTACTCAAGCTCGACTGCAACAATTACGTTATCGCAACCGGCGGCAGCGCCGTATACAGCCAGGCTGCGATGGAGCATCTCAAGAGAAATGGGATTGTCGTTTTCCTGGATGTTGATCTTCCAACGCTGAAAGCGCGGGTTTCCGACTTTGCTACTCGCGGCCTTGCAAAACTACCTGACCAGAGCGTTGCCGATCTTTTCGTTGAGCGGCTCCCCCTCTACCGAAAGCATGCCGATGTGACGATCGTCTGCATCGGGCTTACCCATGAAGCGGTTTGCGCTAGGATCATAAAAGAGCTTGATGCAGTAAAAAAAGAAGCAGGTTCTCTTCGCGATGCTTTCCGAGGTTTGTAACAAGGCGAGAGGTGGAGGGGTGAATTTTCCTCTTCAAATTCAGGTTCAAGTGCGGTATTATAGTTTACTTATAATTCATAGCCCCTAAACCAGGAGATCCCCATGTCCTTGAACTTGTTATCCGTAGCAATCCTTGTTTTCCTATTCAACCTTCCTTTCGGTTACTGGCGGGCGAACGTCCGGAAGTTTTCGTTCCCCTGGTTCCTCTCGGTCCATGCTCCGGTCCCCTTTGTGATCGCCCTTCGCCTGCTTTCCGGGCTCGGTTTTCATCTCGCGACACTGCCGATCATGATCGCCGCCTTTTTTGGCGGCCAGTTCGCGGGCAGCAAGATTTTCCATATGCGCAAGAAGAACCGGGACGGAGCAAAGGTCAGTTCATGCCTAGTCTGGGATCTCATGGGCCCTGCACAAAAAGAACACTAAAAACAAGACCCGACAAGACAGGAATGATAAGATTATTGCCACCGAGGACGCACACACCTCAAAGAAGAACGCAGTAAATAAAAAACGAGATATTTCATTGATTTCTAACCCCTGCACGGGGACAACGACGAACTGACGCATGGTGCGGGAACCGGCAAAGGCAGACCGTGAAAATGAGAAAGGTGGGAGAGCATACAGACGACTAGAGCGCCTGTTTCCCCGACCAAGCGGTCTGATGAGTATCAATGCCCTGCCAATACCCTTGCTATCCATTTTCCCCTCCGGCATAATATACCATGCTGCTCATCTTCCCTCCACTTGCAAAGTCCGGCGAGCCCCCGGCCGGCATCGCTAAACTTGCCGGCGCCCTTACTGCTCATGGAATCTCCTGCAGTCTCGTCGATGCCAATCTTGAGGGACAGCTTTATCTCCTCGGGCAGTCGTACCCTGCTTCAGATACCTGGACGCGACGGGGGGTGAAACACGCTGCTGCCAATATTGTCGCGCTCCGAAACCCGCTCACCTATCGGTCTTTTGACCGGTACAGCCGTGCGGTGAAAGATCTGAACCGGGTTCTCGAAATGTCCGCCAAAGATCGCGGCATCGTTATGGGACTGGCGGATTATCAGGACAACCATCTCTCTCCGGTGCAGAGCGCGGACCTCTTGAAAGCGGCAAAGCATCCGGAGCAAAATCCCTTCTATCCCTGGTTCAGCAGACGGCTGCCGGAAATGATGAAAAAAACTCATTTTTCGCAGAGGCGGGGAGGGCGGACCGAAGAGCATGAAGAGGGAAAAGACTCAGAGCAGCTTGTCGGTTTTTCTCTGAATTATCTGAGCCAGGCACTGTGTACCTTCAGCATGATCGGATTTCTAAAAAAAGAATTTCCCGGGGTAAAAACCGTGCTGGGCGGGGGGCTGGTGAGTTCTTGGACGAAGAGGCCGGGGTGGAGGAATCCTTTTTCCGAACTGGTCGACTATATCATTTCCGGAGCGGGGGAACGGCCATTGCTCGAATTGCACGGCATAACGGACATGCATGAACATTATCCTCCGGACTATGAGTCGCTGCCGCTCCCTGACTACCTCTCGCCCGGGGTGATCCTTCCGTATAGCGCATCGAGCGGCTGCTACTGGAACAAATGCTCTTTTTGCCCCGAAACAGCGGAGGACAATCCGTATGTCCCGATTCCCGCGAATCGGGTAATCGATGAACTGATTCTTCTGGCGTCGAAGATACAACCTGTCCTGATCCATCTCCTCGACAATTCCATCAGCCCTGCGCTCATGAAGGCTTTTGCGGATACCCCTCCCACCGCATCCTGGTACGGATTTGCGAGGATCAGCAAGGACATGGCGGAGCCGGATTTCTGCATGGCCCTTAAGCGTTCAGGCTGCGTTATGCTCAAACTCGGCCTCGAATCAGGCGATCAGGGTGTCCTTGACAGGATGCGTAAAGGAATCGACCTGGCCACGGCATCGCGGGTTTTGAACAATCTCAGCAAGGCAGGCATCGCCTCGTATGTATATCTTCTTTTCGGAACACCGGCAGAGACCATCACAGAAGCGAGGAAGACCCTTGAGTTCGTTGTCTCCCACCAGCAGGCGGTTACCTTTCTGAATCTGGCGATTTTTAATATGCCTCTGTGTGGACAGGAAGCAGCGGAGTACGAGAATGAAGAGTTTTATGAAGGGGACCTTTCCCTCTATACCGGCTTCAAACATCCGCGCGGATTCGACCGGAGGATAGTAAGGCAATTCCTGGAGTATGAGTTCAAACGACATCCCGTAATATCAGCGATCCTGAAGAACGATCCTCCCCTATTTACGTCAAACCACGCTGCGCTGTTTTCCATTGAGAAAAAAAAATGACCGTGAAAGAGCAGCAGACCATCGATGGCCTGAAGCCAATATGCCAATGCAAGGGACTCAGAAAGAGCGTTTTTCTGAAACACATCAAGGCAGGACTCAAGACGGTCGAGGAATTAAAGAAAGCCACAGGCGCGGGGACGGGTTCGTGCAAGGGCAAGCGATGCACGGCAAGGATTGCGGAGATGCTGAAATCGGCAAGATAATTCGATGTAGGGTCTTAAGTTCAGAAGGCCGAGAGGGAACCCTTCTTATTGACGTTTGCTGCGGTGCAATTTATTCATGTCTTTCCGGGCTACATAGACGACGTGACGCAAGCCGCCTCTGCCCGGTCTCTGACGATCGATTTCAAAACCAGCGGCTACAAGCCGTTTCTCGAATGCCGCATCCGGCGCCTCACCCCAAACGGCGAATATCCCTTCCGGGGTTAGAGCATCCCTCATTGCCTTCAATGCCCGATTTCCATAGAATGGATCGTTTATCGCATCGGTCCCTGCATGAGGGCCTTCGTAAAGATCAACGATTATTGCGTCGAACTTTTCGGCGCTCGGCCGCGAAGCCCGCACAATAATCTGTGCAACATCGTCCAGTATGATGGTGACTCGATTGTCGTCAACGGCGTTATTTGTAAGTACGGCGAGAGGGCCTTTGCACCATCCAACCACGGACCGGTTCAGTTCGGCCACCACGACCTTCGCTGAAGGAGGCAGCGAGTCGAGGGTCGCCCTCAGGGTAATACCCATCCCCAGCCCGCCGATGAGCACACGGGGCTCTCGTTGTGATACAATCTTCCGGCCTGCGAGCTCGCCCAACGCAATCTCGGACCGATTCGCGCTGCTGTTCATGAGCACGCGATTGTTGACAAGGATCAGAAAATCGCGCTTGCCCCGTCGCCGGAGTTCGAGGACACCGTCGACGGTACCAACCGTGTCTATGGTTTGCCATGGCTGGGCCATGAGAAAGCTCCCTTAAAATTTCTAATCTGCTCTGAAAAATATTCCCTAAAGTTTCAATCGAGATTCGGCACCGTTTTCCTCATCTTTTTAACAGATCCCCGGAGCTTCTTGCTTTCCATTCGTCGTTCCTTCGCAGCCTTTGTCGGCATGGTTTTCTTCCGCGGCTTCGGTTTTTCTGTGGCTTTGCGGAGCAGATCGACCAGCCTTCCCAGTGCGTCTTCCCGGTTCCGTTCCTGGGTGCGGTACTGCCGTGCCTCAATAATGAGGATTCCCTCCTGAGTGATGCGCTTTCCCGCCAGTCGTATGAGCCGCGTGCGCATGTCCCTCGGAAGGGAGGGGGAATTCCCCACGTCGAAGCGCAGCTGCACAGCCGTTGCGACCTTATTCACGTTCTGCCCGCCGGGGCCTGATGCGCGCACGAAGCGGAACTGGAGTTCTTTTTCATCGATGGAAAGGGTCCGGGTAATCGTTATCATAGCCGTACTTTACACGTTAATTCTGAAAAGGGCAAATAATCCCCGATTTTTGCGGACAAGCGCCTCAGGACAACCGCCCTATCAGCGCCGGCACCGCGGTCTCGACACCCAGGATCCTGTCGCTGATGCGGACTGGCTGGAACCCGCAGGCTTCGAACTTCTCGATTTCATAGGGGAGAAAACCGCCCTCAGGACCGATTGCGAGTGTTGTTGGCTGATTGATGCCGCGCGGACAGGAATTGGCTGCAGTCGGATCAGCGACAAGGGAAACCGTACCGGCTGCGATGCCGGGAAGCTCATCCTCGACAAAGGGTTTGAACAGCGGTTTCAGCAGAACTTCAGGAAGGACCGTGTCCCCGGCCTGTTCAAGCCCCAGTAAGAGCTGTTCCCGTAAGCGGTCATGCGACAGGAAGGTACTCTGCCAGTAGCTTTTTTCCACGCGGAAAGAGTTGAGCAGTATGATCCGTTGGACTCCCATAGAGCTTGCCGACCGGAGCACTCTTTTCAGAAACTTCGGTCTTGGCAGGGCCAGAATGACTGTGAGCGGAAGTTTCGAAGGTGGCAGGCGGTCGAGTTTCACATCCATTTCGAGGACTGATTGGCTGAGAGCTGTTACTTTTCCTGTTCCGACTCGGCCATTCAATACCCCCACGGAAAGCTCATCACCAACCACAGCACGGTGCACTTCAAGGACGTGATTCAGGCGGCGACCCCGCAACCGAACGTGGTCGTTCTGTTCTTGGAAGTCATCTTGAAAAAGAAGGATAAGATTCAACTACATCACCCTCGATCGACTTTATCGGCCGCCCTTGTTTCTTTTATCCCCGTCCGCGGACAAACAGGTGAGAGAAGAAACAGTATATCGTGTCCCGCTCCAATGTTATGATCGGATCAAAGGCGGAAGGGAATGTTTTCAGCCCCCAGCATGGTCTCACTTTTGATCAAAAGGCTTGTACTGGACCCGCACGATGGTAAATACCGCATCACCTTTGGGCCGTTTCACCACGACCTCGTCGCCCTCTGTTTTTTTCATGAGCGCCCGGGCAACGGGCGAGTCCATGCTGATGAGCCCCTTCGTATGATCGAACTCGTCAGGGCCGACGATCCGGTACTCGGTGATGGCGCCCTCCTCATCCTCCAGCCTTACCCAGGCTCCAAAGAAAACCCGGGATTCATCGCTCGGCGGCGTGGCCACAACGACGATGTTTTCCAGGCGGTTCTTGAGGTGATGGATCCGCGCATCGATCTCGCGAAGCTGTTTTTTACGATAAATATATTCCGCGTTCTCCGAACGGTCACCCTCCGCGGCCGCCGCTGCGAGCGCGGCCGTCACCTCCGGGCGCTTGGTATGCCAGAGGTACTCAAACTCGTCGTTCATGCGCTTCTTGCCTTCAGGGGTTATATATTTAGAGCCCGGTTTCTGAGGTGGCCGGTATCTGCTCATGGAGGGGAATATACGGCATGGACGGGATAAAATGCAAGAAGCATCTGTTTAAGGAGGATAATCAATACGGCCGGTATTTGATGGAAACGCCGGTTTCTTTTCCCACCTTGTACCGTGTGCCACCGTCGATCAAGGGATCGAACTGGGCCACATAACCGCGCCGCAGACTCCGCAAGCGTGCGTTCGCCGGGGTTTCGTCCTTGTCGAGACGTGTGCACAAGCGGCGACCCTCCCGACCGCACAGGAAAAACTCAATTTTGCCTTTCGTGATCAGGGGTTCGCTTACAACGCGGAAACACTTTTCATCGAAGACGTCAGCCAGCGATCGGCCGTCCTTTCGCACGATGAGGTAGGAGAATTTGAGAGAATCCTTGCGCAGGCCCGTCAGTTTGACCACCGCTTCAATCTCTGCCGGCGGATTCCACGGCAGGTCTTCGTGGCACCAGTCGCGAAGATTCGCCAGGGCTGGGCAGCCGCTGCTGCACAGGCACGGGGCATAGATCGAGAAGCTCCGCTCGAGAAGTCCGTCCCTTATCTGCAGGAGGTCGCGCGATGTGTCGCGCAAAGCCGGTTCGATGATGATGCAGGTGCCGTCCTCTGCGAGGGTGGGCATCACGATTTCCTCCAGCACGGACAGTCGCTTTTCGATGCGCCGGCCTTCGTGCGTGAAGAGCTCGTTCAAAATATTAGACAGGATGATAAGATCGAAGGAACCGGATAGGTGCTGATCTGCGCGCTCGATGCCTGCATGAACCGTTTTAAGAGATGCCGAAAGGCCGAGAGAAATTCGCTCCGCATGGAACAGCTCTTCGGCGACGGCCAGATTCTCCGTCACCTGGTCCACAGCGACGCATTGAAGCGCCGGTTTCTTTTCATGTGCCGCAAAATATTCCATGACCCCGAGTAGCGCCGTACCCGGCCCCGACCCCAGATCGAGCACCCTGATGGTGTCCTTTACAGGTATCTGCTTCCTATGAAGCGCAAGTTCCGCGAGCGGCATCCGTATTTTTGCCAGGTTCGGGGGGAGGAAATAGGCCCGGTAGGCTTCCCTGAGCCCTGGATCCTTCAGGTATGCGGTGGGAAGACACTCGCGCTGCCGGGTAAAAAGGCGCGAAAGCTTGACGACGTCGGCAGCAAGGATTTTTTCCCGGTCTTTCGATTGTCCCCGTAGTATAGTCATAGCAGTTCCCGTTTGTTATAACACGTTTTCCTGTCTATTGTAAGGTCTGCACAATAAAAAAATTTATCCAAAAAACAGGAGACCACCTTTCGGTTATCTCCGGTTTGAAATGACTCTTTAACGTTCAAGTCCTGCGCTTATGCATGCTCATGGGGCCGCAGGATGCCGAGCATTCTGGTGCTGATCGCCGCGCCGCTCAGGAGATTCGAGAGGCCGACTCCGAGCAGTGCAGCGAGGTTCAGGATCATCGGAGTGATCCCAACCAGGGCCAGGATGCCCAGCGTGATGGCGGCGAGGCCGAAGAGGAGCTGGACGCCGGCCGCAGCCGATACCGCTTCGCGGACAACATCCCTGAAAACCTCATCTTCGCCCATTCTGCCGATCAGCAGTTCTACGAGCCGTGCAGAGATACCGCTGCTGAAAACCAGTGTTCCGCCGAACACGATGGCTGCCGAAGGCGTTAGGACTATCGGAGACACATGCAGTAGCGTCAAAATGCCGAGAATGATCCCCGCTATTCCGCCGATGACTTCAGCGGTCAGGCCCGAACCGAGGCCCGACACTTCAAACCGACCCCTCGTTGTTTCGGTGAGGAGCCTCGTGAACTTGCTCGCAACAGATCCTCCCTCGAAGACGAAGACGATTCCGAGGGATATGGTGGACACCGGGATCAAGTGAACGGGCATGATGCCCGCCAGCCCGATGATCGCCAGTGCGACTCCCGCGCCGCCGGCTATTTATCCCTTCAGCAAGCGATCCGCCCTTCATGGAACGTTCTCTCATTTCGTCATGGCAGGTTTCTTGAGTAGTGGTTGCTATATTTCATACCTCCTTAGCCCGTACGGCACTTCCTCTGAATCGATTTGCCGCACTCCACTTCTCACCTTGAAGATAATAACCCTTTCCAAATGGGTGTCAATCAAACCAAGATAGCAGGATTCGACACGCTGACACCAAAATTGCAAGGCTCTGTGGTATATAAGATTGTCAAGCTCTTTGAGCGTATTCAGTTCCTCTGGAATGCCAGTGACCGTGCACGCTGCAATGTGATTTTAGTTGCATTTCCGCACTGCCCAGAGTACATTGTGCGGACAAAATCGGCACAGTCTCAACGAGGCGCATCATGGCGTTGGTAAGTTTACAAGGGGTCAATGTTGGTTTCGGAGGGCCGCTTCTGCTTGAAGGGGTCGACTTTTCGATCGACCGCGGCGAACGCGTCTGTCTAGTGGGCAGGAACGGCACTGGCAAATCCACGATCATGCGGCTCATCGCAGGCGACGTGAAACCGGACGCCGGCAAAATCGTGTATCAGCAGGGCGTGAGCATCACGCTCCTGACGCAGGAAGTGCCGCAGGCGCTGCTCGGCAGTGTGTTCGATGTCGTGTCGAGCTCCTTCGGCGAGCAGGGGAAGTTGCTTGCAGAGTATCACCAGGTGGGCGTTCGGCTTGCCCACGAGCATAGCGAAAAACTGCTGGCCCGACTGGAGGCCATTCAGCACGAATTCGAGGCGTCTGGCGGCTGGCGAACGCAGCAGCGCGTCGAGACCGTCCTCTCGCGGCTGCAGCTGTCCGAAAACGCCGAGTTTTCCGAACTCTCGGGCGGTCTCAAGCGCCGGGTACTGCTTGCGAAGGCACTGGCAGGAGAACCGGATCTTCTGCTCCTGGACGAGCCCACGAACCATCTTGATATTGATGCCATTGCCTGGCTCGAGCAGTTCCTGCTTGAATTCGGCGGCACCCTCTTGTTTGTAACCCATGACCGGGCTCTGCTCCAGCGGCTCGCCACGCGAATCGTCGATCTCGACCGGGGCCGTCTCATGAGCTGGCCTGGCGATTACCAGACCTATCTCGATCGCAAGCAGGCGGCGCTCGATGCCGAAGCCGTGGAGAACGCAAAGTTCGATAAAAAGCTGGCTTCGGAGGAAGTCTGGATCAGGCAGGGGGTCAAGGCTCGGAGGACGAGGAATGAAGGCCGTGTGCGTGCGCTCAAGGCACTGCGGAGGATCCGGAGCGAACGGCGGGAGGTGACAGGCGCCGCGCGCATGCAGATGCAGGAAGCGGAGCGTACCGGCAAACTGGTAATCGAGGCGAACAACGTGAGTCTCAGCTACGACGACCGCCCGGTCATCCGTGATTTTTCCACGACCATCATGCGTGGTGATAAGGTCGGCATTATCGGTCCGAACGGCTCAGGCAAGACAACGCTGCTCAAACTTCTTCTGGGAGAACTGAAGCCGCAGGCGGGAACGGTTAAACTCGGCACGAATCTCGAAGTCGCCTATCTTGACCAGCACCGGGCCCAGCTCGATGATGAAAAAACGGTTCAGGACAACGTGGCGAACGGCAGCGATTACGTGACCGTAGGGGGGCAGCGTCGGCACGTAATCGGCTATCTCGGGGATTTTCTTTTTGCGCCCGTCCGCGCGCGCAGCCCCGTAAAGGTCCTGTCGGGAGGAGAGCGGAACAGGCTCCTGCTCGCAAAGCTTTTCACTAAACCATCGAACGTTCTCGTGCTCGACGAACCCACGAACGACCTGGATATCGAGACCCTCGACCTGCTCGAAGAGCTTCTGATGGACTACCCCGGCACGGTGCTGCTCGTGAGCCATGACCGCGAATTCATCAATAATGTGGTCACCAGCACGCTGGCGCTCGAAGGCGAGGGCAGAGTGAATGAGTACGTGGGGGGCTATGATGACTGGATACGCCGGCGCGGAGCTGGGATTCCGGCGGCGCCGGCAAAACAGAAAACGCAACCGCGGCCGGAGAAAGAGAAGCCGCGCAAGCTGAGCTTCAAGGAGCAGAGGGAGCTGGAAATCCTGCCGCAGCGAATCGAGGAACTCGAGAAAGAGCAGCAGCAGATCCACGACTCGATGGCTGATCCGGCTTTTTATCGGAAAAGCGGGGCCAAGGTCTCGGAATTCAAGGCAAGGCTTGACGTGGTGGAGAAGGCGCTTGCTGAGGCATACAAGCGGTGGGAGGAGTTGGAGGCGATGAAGGGCTGATACTTCTGACAATGGCCGATCGTGAAATATCCCTCACACTTCCATGCATCCCCGTTTATAAACACTTCGATTCGCAAAAGCCCGCCCGGCGGATCGGGGATCAAGGGTATTGTGCAGAGAACACTCTTCACAATGCCTTCCCGAAAAACAAGCCGCGAAGATTGATAAATTACGCCATGTGTCCCGCCCCTGCAGAGATGCGGCTAGTCCTTAATCTCTTCGACGTTCAGCCCCACTGCTCCGGTTGAAGGGTCTTCTACGGTCCATCGAAATGACCATCGCAAGAGGGGCGTCTTCAAAGGTTCGGAAGTCACCGACCGCCGGTATTGAGCCCAGACTTCCAGATCAAACCTCCAGTTTAGGACTGCCCGGTAGCCGAACATATGGATCTTACTGGCGGTCCCGGGATGAGCGGGCAGCAGGAGGTCGTACACGTCCCAGCTGATAGTCCCCCCAGAAGGAATTGAAGAAGGAGCCGAATGCGATAAGGAGATGGTGACATCCTGAATAGTTCCACCCTCCTGGCTGAGAGTGGCGTGGGGCACAACATTGACCACCTCTGCTTTGCAAACATTACGAAGCATCAGAATTGCCTTGGTGAAGGGAATCTCCCTGCCGTCATTGGCCCTTAGCTGCGAAGTTACCGGCTGCACTGAGATATCGAGGCACTGGCTCCACCCCCCCGTTGCTGCGCGTTCCTCTGCTCTGTCCGCCATGTTCCTTCCTCCCTCCCTTTGCTGTCAGAATGCTTTTTTATTATATCATGCACTGATTGTAAGAGGGCAGCAAAGGTGGAGTGAGGTCATTGCAATGCTAGCTGTTTACTGCAGGCACTGGAACAGCCCAGTACACCAGAGGCAGGCCCCGCAGGGGACACGTTCGATATAGCAATCCTGCTCGAACTCCTCCACCCCGACATAGTCGCAGAGCGCGAAGCCGCAGTCGAAACAAAATGGGAAGCGATAGCCGAGCACTCGCTCCCGGAATGAGCGGGAGCCCGCGTCGTTCCAAATGGCAAGGACGTCCCGATCGCGCAGGTTGCCGAAGATCCACGGCTTGACCCGCTTTTCAATGCCGCCGACATAGCAGGCATAGCGGTGCCAGAGGAAGTAGCAGGGATGCACGTTGCCATCCCACGAGACGAAGACGCTGTCTCCTTCGACGAACTCGCACTTCCTGGTGTTCCTCGGCGCCATGGCCGGCAGTTTCAGCTCAACCTTCTCTTCCCGGGCAGCCTTTCGAGCCTCATCGAACACCTTCTCGACCGACGCCAGCCACTCCGTATCCCTCCGGAGCAGCCGCTCCAGGTGCAGGGTGATGCCCTGCGACTCGGCGTCATTCCTCATCTGTTCGACAAGCTGCACGATACACTCTTCCTCCGGCGTCCGCCCCACCTTTGTGATGGTTTTGAGATACTGGCGGATGTCCAGACCTTCCTGCTGTGCTCTTTTTTCCCATCGCTCATAGATGGCGATGGCAGTGGTGGTATTGGTATCATAAGCTGCCTGTGATACGATGTCTTTGTGGTAAGGGAGGAGTTGGGTGACAATCGCGAAACTGGCGCCGGATCTGCCTGCCCAGCGGACAGCGTCTGGAAGGTCGGCAAGGTTACTGCGCATGAGCACAAACTCGATCCCGATCCTAAGATCGCGCTCCCTGCTCCGCGACCTGACCTTGTTCAGACTCGCGAAGGCCGCTAGCATCCCCCCCATCTCGCCGCCGCTTCGGATAGAGCGGAAGTTGTCATCAGACGCCGTGTCGAGGGAGAGGCAGATACAGTCGAGCCCCGCATCGATGAGCGACGCAGCCCGCTCCTCGGTCAGTGCCATGCCGTTCGATTGGAATCCCACCCAGGCACCTGCGGGGAGGAGGGCTCGGGCACGGGAGATGAAGTCCTCCAGGTACGGATGGAGGAGGGGCTCGCCGATGCCGTTCAGCACAAGAGTATCAAGATGCGGAAAGGCCGGGGCAAGCTGTTCAAAGGTTTCCGGTGACATACTGCCGTCCGGGATCCCGCCGCTACCGTTCTGCTTCACGCACATACCGCACTGAAGGTTGCATCTGGTCGTCACCTCGACAAAGAGCTTAGAGGGATGATCTTTGGCTGCCATGGATATATACTAACATTCTTGTTACGAGGCGGTATGATTTCCATCATATGACATCAGTACGGATGAAGGAGTCTGGCCGAATGAATTCCAGCCATCCCGGCAAACATGGTATAATTTGACATGAAGGTCAAGATAAAGCTTTTTGCATCGTTGCGGAAAATCGGCCCTGATGAGCAGGTGGTTGAATTGCCCGAGAATGCCGTGATTGATGATGCCGTAACCTTTGTGAAGATTCCTCAAAACATCAGGCTCCTCAGAATTGTCAATGGAGTACACAGACCTGCAGATTATCCCCTCAAGGAGGGAGACGAACTCGCCCTCTTCCCCCCCATCGCCGGTGGATAACGAGTGATGCTAGGCTTGTAGGGAGGACGTCAAACCTGACTTGAAGAGATGGAAAGAACAATCTGGTCATTTCCCGACAACCACGATGCTTCCTGTAACATACTGACGTCAGCATGCTTGCCGTCGAGGGTGATTCGTCTGCAACCCTCCCAGAAACTCTTTGATCGTTCCGCTGTGGAGCTGAGGAACTCTTCGGACCGGAGGATAACGCCCTTCCGAAGCAGGTTTGGGCCCAACTCGGCCATAAGGAGGTTGAAGAGTTTTATCCGCACAAAGCCCTCCCCCGAGAAGCACTCTTGCCCTGTTTCGCGATAGGTGATCGCGCTCCGAAACAAGGAGTATGCACCCCCTCGCCTGAGGGTAGCACCGACGAGCCCGGGCATTGCAGCTGAGAGAGCGAGGACCGACCCGTCTTTTATCCATGCTGAGTCGAGGTCATCGACCGGTTTCCCATCAAGGATGACAGACTGTATTTTTTCGATTGTTGCAGGACTTGTACCGATCTCTTCCCGGAGATAGGTGGTGACGCTTTGGCCGACGCGGGACCTGACCGTCACCCCCTGCTGGAGCAGCATAAAAAAGTGGGAGACGAGAGGTTCGTCCACGACAAACGCGAGATGAAGAATCGGTTTAACACCACCAGGGCAACGATCGATCAGGTTCATATCACTTTTTTCGACCCTCGCGTTTCCCCTTTATGAGGGAGGGGCGTAGTGCATCCCCTCCGCGGTGCATAATAATAAAAAGGAGAAACCAGGGTTTCTCCTTTTTTTAAAAGGGGGAATTCAGACTACCAGTTGAAGACCTTGTCCAAGTCTTCATCCTTGACCGCGAAGGTGACATTGTGCGGCGCGAACTTCTCAGTCTTGAAATAGCTCGGCAGCCGGTCATGTTGCGGGGTAAATCCAGCGCGGGCATTGAAGTCCCGCTCCATGGAGAGGACTTTCTTTCCCAGGGCGGTCACCCCGTCACCCGTCAGGTTCAGGCCATAGAAGGCGTTCAGCATGTCGAGCAGCGCCTGGAATGTATCGGGCTGATCGAGCACCGCAAAGGCGATGAACAGGCACATACCGGTGGAATCGATCGCCGCGGTCGCGATCTGGAGGTTCCTCGACAGATCGACCTGACCCTCGGGCTTGAGCGCATTCACATCTCCACCCACCTTCAGCACATTCGTGGCAACGGCGTATCCCGCGGTGTGGTCCGCGCCCATGGGGCTCGTTGCGTAAGTGACGCCGATGCCTTGAACCGCGCGGGGATCGTAGGCCGGCATGGCCTGTCCTTTCACCACCGGGACCCGTTCGACGCCGAAGACCTTGCCCGTCACAGCGGCCCCGCTGCCAAGGATCCTGCCGAGATGTGTGCCCTTGCCGACCTCATGCACGAAATTGATCGCCGCATCGGCGTCGCCGAACTTGGCAAGGCCTGCCTCCATGGCGACCGCGATCGTTGCGCCCATCTCGATTGTGTCGAGACCGTAGTTGTCATCCAGAAAATCGAGCATGGCGATCTTATCCAGATCGCTGATGCCGCAGTTGCCGCCGTGTGCCCAGACGGTCTCGTACTCGGGTTGCTTGGTGAGGAAATGACCGTCCTTGTCATTAAAGGTGCCCGAGCACTGGATCACGCAGCCGCGGTGGCAGCCGTGGGTAGCTAGACCCCCCCGCTTTGTCTCGGTCTCGGCCTGGGTCTCTCCGCTGATCTTGGCTGCTCCATCGAAGCGTCCCTGCTTGAAGTTATAGGTGGGATAGCCTCCCACCTCATTCAGGATGTTGGTGAGTACGTTCGTGCCGTAGGCAGGCAGGCCCTGGCCGGTGACCGGATGTTTTTTGAGGCCGTCGACGAACCGTTTGTTCGCATCCTGGAACTTTGCCGGGTCCTTGGGAGCCCGCACCGGCATGCCGGTGGCGTCGAGGATGATGACCTTGATGTTCTTGGCGCCCATGACCGCGCCCAAGCCTCCGCGGCCGGCATGGCGCGTCGGGCGAAGCTCCATATCGGTGAAGGCGACGGTGGCGGACGCCATCTTCATCTCGCCAGCAGGTCCGATCGAGATGCAGGATATTTTGTCGCCGTACTCCTTTTTCATCTTCTCGATCAGGTCGTAGTTGGTGAGCATCCTGAGGCTGTTGTCCTTCGTAATTTTTACCCCATCCTTGTTGATGAATATCTTGTAGATGTCGTCGCTCTGCGGCTTACCTTCGAGCACAATGGCGTTGTAGCCGAGCTTTGCGAGGACCTGGGAAGGCTGGCCACCGGAGTTTGCTTCCTTGATACCTCCGGTGAGCGGGCTCTTGCCGCCCACGGAGATCCGTCCCGACTGGGCACCGGCTGACCCGCTCAGGAGTCCTGGTGCGATCACCAGCTTATTCTCGCCGCCCAACGGATGGCAGAGCGGCGGGACCTCTTTCGAGACAATCGCCGACGTCAATGCCCTGCCTCCGAGACCCGCATAATCGCCAACCGGTACTGTTGTCGCTTTGGGACCACCTTCCGCTCCTACGTTGATTCTCAGGATCTTGTCCATAATTTCCTCCGTTCTTTAGAGGGTTTCACAACCAGATTTATCTCTTTGTAGAGGTTTTTCGACGTCCTGTCGTACCAGGTACAATGCAGTAACACGATTAAACCTTAGCACTCCTCTTTCTAACATTGATGGCGGCATCGAGGCATAAATGACCCGCTACGAGGACACCTACCTGTTAGCACCGTCAAATGGGCCAAGAAGTTTCGCTGCCTTCACAGATAGGAGGCGTTCTGCCGTTGAACATCCTGAGGTTAAGGATCTAGACGTTTATCCAGGATATTTGGGGGATTGCTGAAATCGTCATCATGTTTGCCGATGGCAATCAATGGCTCTTGAAGAAGACAGAACCTCCTCTCTCGCCCGCTGCTTGTTAGTTTCGAGAACGCAGGAAATGATGAATAGGAGTAATAAAGATTGAAATAATGTTTAATATTATCTCTTCAAGATTATTTCGTCAAGGTATTGTTGAAGAGTATTGTTGAAGAAATAAAATCTCAATTTATAACATAATATTATTCTCAAGCTTCCTAAACCATGATTCTCGTTTTTGATAAATGTTTCCTCTACTTAAGAATGCGTAAAGATGCAAAACGGTGATTTGCCATGTATTGAAATGATCGCTCCTGTGCGGACCTGTTTGGCAGCTGCCTATGAGAAGCGGTCATCGGAATCGGCTATGGACACTGTTGAAAAAGCACATATATTCGTCAAGCAGCCTGCTGAAATGTAGGGAATGCTTATACTTGCCAAGCAAAACCTGTTTCAAACGATTGTTCGGTCAACAGAGTTAGGGACTTGCTTACCAAGGCCCGATGAGACTTTCCAGTCGGCCGACCTGTTGACATCTTTACTCCGGCATGAAGGCGGCTGAGGCTGGCTTTATGGATGCACAATACAACCAATTTCTATAACCGTTTTCATCAGGCGCCACTACAACTTTGTGGATGAAGGCCACAAGCACTATCTACTCGCCACGCACCTCAATAATTATGCAGATGAAGTCGTGTAAGCACCGTACATTCTTCGTACCAAAAATATGGTGTTTTCACCATAATATATGGACAAAAAACATCAAAATGGACGAGGTTTGGCTCATCTCAGATGGATAATAAAAAGTTTTATCAATATAAATCATTGAAAAATAAGTAATAAAAATGATTTGTTATAAGAATGAGGGGGGATTGAATGAAGGGTACTGAAATTGCTTGTTCAATAGTTAAGGAGGAATGATATGGCTACGGTGCTGCTAATCGATGACGATCCTCTTGTTTTATCGGTCCATGAATTGATGTTGCAAGACTTCGGGCATGAAGTTATTACGAAATGCGACGCCCAATCCGCCCTCGCATTTATCAAGTCAGGTGCAGACATTGATCTCGTGATTACCGATTACCAAATGCCGGTAATGAATGGAATTGAATTTATTAGGGCCCTCAGGCAGACAATGCCCATCATTCCTGTTCTTATGCTTACGGGATATGATATAGTGGAGATTGAACCAGAATTGGGTGTGTTTGAATGCTTAAGCAAACCGGTCAGGGAAAAAGAATTTGACCTCACGGTACAAGCGGCACTTAATCAGGTGGACATAAGTCGTCTCCTTGGACGATATCATTAAGGAAAAGCGTTCATTCACAATTTCCCCGAATGATGATCTATGACGCCCGTGCATTTCAACGACCGCTGGCCGAAAAAGAAGGAAAGGAGAATTACAACAGCAATCAAGATTGGCATCCGAACTTCTGTTGCTAGGGAGATTACTGGTACTGCCGTTAGAACTCCTGGTCTTTAGCCAAGAGGCGTGGTCAGATAAATATAGCAATATTGATTAACTATTTTTGGGGGGAGGATTCGTTTCGGAGATCGGTCCTGGGAGGGCACCGCCCGTCACGGGAATTCCTCGAAGTAATCCAAGTCCTTATGGAAGGTCTCTTCCAGTGATGCCAGCGCGAAGAATGCGGCAATGACGCAGAGGGCCCCGACCGCGAGCGCGCCGAGCTCAAGTCCAAATAATTTCCTGAAGAACTGGAACAAGATGGTGATAGGGACCACCATTCCGCGCACGAAGTTGGGTACGGTTGTGGCGACGGTCGCGCGGAGGTTGGTGCCGAACTGCTCGGCGGCAATGGTCACGAAGATGGCCCAGTAGCCGCTGCTGTATCCGAGCACAAGACACACGCCATAGAAGAAGTCTGGATTCGAGCTTCCCTGCAGGAAATAGAGGGCAATGGCGGCAATGCTCAGGAGCATAAAAAGGAGTACCACTTTTTTTCTGCTCTTGAGCGCCTGACTCAGGAGACCGCTGGAAAAATCTCCAAAAACAAGCCCTAGGTAACAGAACATGACCGCATTCCCTGCGGAAACAGGTCCGGTCGTCCCGAGAGCCCTGGCGAACTCCGGCGAAAAGGTGATCAGGATACCAACGATGAACCAGATGGGTACGCCGATCAGGATAGAGTTAAGATAACGGAGGAAGCGCTGCCAGTCAATGATGAGGGCAAACAGGTTTCCTTTATGGATACCGTCCTTCTCCTTCATGGCTTGGAACATGCCCGACTCGGCCACACTGATCCGCGCGATTAGCAGCAGGAGGCCGAGCCCGCCGCCGATGATGAAGGCGTACCGCCAATCGAAAGTATTGGCAATGATGTTTGCGAGAATTGCGCCCGACACGCCCACGGAAGCGACAAGCATGGTCCCGTACCCCCGGATGCTGGTGTGTAGGACTTCCGACACGAGGGTAATGCCTGCCCCCAGTTCGCCTGCCAGCCCGATGCCGGCGATGAAGCGAAGGGCCGCATAGGCCGGGAAAGACGAGGCCATCCCATTTGCCATGTTGGCGATTGAGTACAGGAAAATCGAGCCGAACATGATCTTCAGGCGGCCCCGACGGTCGCCCAGCACGCCCCAGAGAATCCCGCCGATCAACATTCCCGCCATCTGCATATTGAGCAGGAACACGCCGTTATCGATCAGGCCCTGGCCGCTGAACCCCAGCGCTTTGAGGCTCGGCACCCGGACGATGCTGAACAGCACCAGATCATAGATGTCGACGAAGTAGCCGAGCGCTGCGACGATGACAGGCACGCTGAAAAGAGTGCGCATATGAGCAGCGGGTTTCCGTGTCACAGGGGCCTCCGAGCACTAGACCATAGGCTAGGCGAGTTTGAAGAGAAACAGCTTGATCATTTCGTCGACTTTATCAGAATTTAATGGTCATGGCAAGCCGGGGATCATCAATTCAAGCGTTCCTTGGGTCGGTAAATAGCCACGGCGTTTTCATAGAGGACCTTTCCGCCTATTTTCCCCCCCAGAACGTCAAGAATAAGGTTCAGGTCCTCCTGCCTGTAAGGGCGTGATGCGCGGGTTGAGGGGAGGTCGGTGCCGAACATCAGAGCATCAGGGTTGGCGGCGCTGATGGCTCGCAAGGCATTCTTTACGTCGAAGTCCACACGGCCGAAGCCCGTTGCCTTGACCGGGACGCCCTGTTCTACCAGCGAAAGAAGGGAAGAAAAGCCTGTTTTGGTCAGGCCGAGGTGGTCGATAGCCACAGCGGGAGTTTGAGAAGCATATCACGGAGATTGGGCAAATCTTTGGAGTCGATATAGAGCTCAACATGCCACCGGACAAGGTCAAAAACACGGAGGGCCATTTTTTCGAGATGCTTTATACTCTCCGAGCCGCCACGTTTGATATTAAAGCGGACAGCGCGGACGCCTAAGCCATCCAGTTTAATAATCTCTTCATCGGAAACCGAGACCGGCAATTGAGTTACGCCGACGAAGCGTGGGCCAAGCCTGTGAATGGCATCGATCAGATAGGCTTGATCGAAAGCTTGAAAGGAGCCAGAGACAACCGCTCCACCGGACAGAGGCAAATTTTTGGTATGTTCGAGATAATCCTCGCAGGTGAATTCTTCGGGTGTGAAACCGTTGTTGGGGACAAGGGGAAATCGATGGTTGATGATATGGAAATGGCTGTCAAAGACTCTGAAGAGTTCTTCCTTTTTTCTTAGGCGCATGGTTCCTTCCAGCCGGACAAAAAAACGGGTTTACTTTTTTTTGTTTTTCAGCAGAGCTTCGAGAGCGGCGAAGGGCTTATGCATGGCATGCTTATCCCTGTCGTCGCTTGCCGCGGATGCGCCACGGGCGTCCTCTTCCAGATATTTCTGATGCTCGTTATCGTGACAGTAAATGCACAGCAGCTCCCAGTTGCTGCCATCAGAGGGATTGTTGTCATGGTTGTGGTTCTTGTGGTGAACCGTGAGTTCGCGCAGCTTTTTGCCTTCGAATTCTCGACCGCATCGCGCGCAGATATGGGGGTACATCTTGAGCGCCTGTTCGCGATAGGCTTGTTCGCGCAACTCCCGCGCTCGCCGCGCTTCAGCGATAATGTGTTGAGGTCCGTTGCGGTCTGTTTGCGTCTTTTTTGTTGTCATACGTGCGCTCCCGGAGCAAGAAGGAACGGGTATAAAGACGTCTCGTGAAAGGTGACAGCATGCTAGAGAGATCAGCCTGCGTTGCTTGAGGCGCCTGTTCGTTCGGGTTTTTGGGTGTCACGATGGAAGAGATGCAGGCGCGCAGGACAGAGACGCAATGTAATCGCCGATTGCCTGCTTCACCTCTTCCATGCTGGTCAGATGATTAATCATTGTCCTAAACTCCGCACCGCCATGAAGGCCTTTTGTATACCAGCAGAGGTGTTTCCGCATCTCGCACACGCCCCTCTTGTTACCGATGAGTCTGACCATATCAGCCAGGTGCCTGAGCATGACCGCCTTTCGTTCTTCGGGGGACGGAGGGGGAGGGACAACGCCCGTTTCAAGGAACTGTTTCGACTCGCGAAAAATCCATGGGTTGCCCTGAATTGCCCGGCCGATCATGACGCCGTCGCAGCCTGTTTCGTCTAGTATTCTCCTCGTATCAAGTGCTGAACGGACATCGCCGTTTCCAATCACCGGTATTCCCACCGATTCCTTGACCGTTTTGATCATGTTCCAGTCCGCGTGACCTGAAAACGCCTGTGCCTTGGTGCGGCCATGGACGCTCACTGCGGCGATACCGGCGGATTCTGCAGCAAGGGCGAGATCGACCGCCACGATGCTTTTTGCGTCCCAACCGAGGCGGATTTTTACCGTGACTGGAACCTTCGACGCGTTGACGACGGCGGCCATGACTTCCTTTGCAAGCCCGATATCGCGAAGGAGGGCCGAACCGGCGCCAGACTTCAATATTTTCGGCACAGGACAGCCCATGTTAATATCGATGAAGTCCACTTCCCCCTGCGATACGATGTGCGCCGCCTCGGCCATGGATGCGGGTTTCGACCCGAATATCTGGAAAACAACTGGCCGTTCTGCGGGGTCCGTACGAAGCATGCTATGGGTACGCTTGTGCTCGCGGATCAGAGCTTCCACGCTGACCATCTCAGAGAACACGAGGCCCGCGCCAAGTTCCCTGCAGATCATACGAAAGGGGAAATCGGTGATCCCGGCCATGGGCGCAAGGACAAGTGGATTTTGCTTTAGGATATCCCTGATAAACATGGGGTTATTATAACCGAAAGAAATTGAAATGCGAGGGCTTTTTAAAGGGAGGAAAGCCAAAATTCTTGCAAATCCCGGGCATTTGTTGTAGGCTCTCGGAAGAAGTCACGACGGCTTTTTCCTGGTTCCTTTAATCGCCGGTACGCAAAGCCGTTGGCAGGTGAACAGGGAACAATTTTTATTCAGCCTGTGAGGGGGAGAACTCATATGGGAAATCTGATTCAGGGAGATCTGGTGCGTCACGAGAAGCACGGTATAGGCCGCGTCGAGGAAGCTTCCGGCATTGGAGGCGTTCAGCAGTGCACGGTCTATTTTCCCCGAATGGACCAAAAGGCCGCAGCAACGTCCGAAGAGCTACAACTCCTGACTGACACTGAGACAGCGGCGTATGAGATGATGAAACTCGCTGCTTTAGAGGTCAGCCGGGAAGATCTGCCGAAGATCGAATTGGGCAGCCGGTGGAAAGACGGAGAAATGATTCTTAAACCGGGCGATCCCAAACTCGCGTTAAAGAGCATGCCCATCGAAAACTTTTTCCATAAGATTGTGATGATCCGCGATCGCTTGCGGGTGCTGGAACAGCAGATCAACGCGCACAAGGTACTTACGGACGGAGAAAAGGTGGAAATGCAACAGTACATCACGAGGGTTTATGGTTCTCTTACTACCTTCAACGTGCTGTTTAAGGACAAGGAGGACCACTTCATCGGTCAAAAGGTGTCCGCCTGATCCGGACAAGCCGGAAACAGAAAAGCGTTTGGCGCAGAAATCGCAGAGAAAAACGAAGTATGAAGTATACAGTAAAGTCTGTTTTTTTTAACAAGCCTCTTTCCCGTCGAGCTAGGATGACTGTAAACTCCTTATCAAATGGTCCTCCCCTGCGGGACGGAATTCGAAGCTGAATCGTTTGAGGATAGTATTTAGGTGAATAACCGAAGTATCAGTTGCTCCTGAATTCGGGCTGTGCTCTGCGAACGGTGATGATCGTTCTATGATTAGGATTTTCAGGGAGGATTTGGATATGCATAGGGACGAATACAGGCGTCTCGTCACATTGTGTCTGCTTGCGATTGTGTCCGGAATGGCATTCTTCACGGGATGTAGCAACGAGCCGCCCAGACTTCTCATTAAGAATGCGCGTGTTGAGTTCTCCGAGGCGATGCGCGATGAGGCATCGGTTTTTCTTACCATACAGAATGACGGCGGAAAGGATACGCTCATAGGAGCTAGAACCAGCATCCCCGGAGCTTTGGCCGACATCCATGAGATGAGAGGCTCCGTGATGGTCTTGTCCAAGGCCTTGCCGGTGCCGGCGAAGGGGAACCTTGATCTTGCAAGCGGGAGTTCTCATGTCATGCTGGAGGGTATACCTGCTGATGTGAACCTGGGGTATCATTTTACCCTCACCCTTGTCTTCAAGAAATCCGGCGAGATACAGGTGCCCCTTGTAATCACGAAACCCAGGGCGTTGCCCCAGCGCCGTTCCTGACATCGCCTCGGAACCTTATTTTATCACTGGAAAGCCGCAGCCGGCAAAGGAACATAATAGCACATTCCGGCGCTCCCTGGATGAGCCCCTTGAATGACTCTTTGCTCCGGCATGAAGACTATCTCTCGAAAATCATGGAGCCGATTCGTGCATCCTGGTGGTCGTCGATTCCGATGCCGCATATTTCATTTAGACTCGACAGCTGTGTTTCAGCCAGGAGAGGGATGGAAGAACGTGTTCATGCTCCGTCTCGATAATGCTCTTCATCGCATGCGGGAAAGGCATGTGATTAGTGCGGACAATTAGCGGTTGCCGGGATTGTCTGATGAGAAGGAACATCTGGATAAGGCCGGGCTTGAACTGGCGGAAAAACGGCGGATCATGATTGCGGAGCGCGACTTTTCCGGCGTCGGACAGCTGCCTGCAGTTTCGGGTGTATCCCAGCTTTACCAACAGGACGCGGCTGCCGCTTCACCCAGAAGGTGGCTGATACTTGCTACTGAGTAAAAGGGCAGGGACGTGGTGGGGTAGAAATGGCGTAATCGCGATCTGAACCGGTTGCGGTACTTTTGTGTCGTCATCGCGCTCGAGGATGTTTCCCAATTTCGCGGCAAACGATCCCGTTTTGATTGATTGACCACGATGCTCCTTCAATTCATTGTGACTTATTTTAGTCTCGGTGCTCACCACGTTCATTTTAAAGGAGTTCTCCATGGACATATGTCCCTGCGGTTCTGAATTGCCCTATGCAGAATGCTGCGCTCTCCGGATTTCCGGCGTACAGCCGGCAGCTACGGCGGAGCAGCTCATGCGTTCCCGGTACAGTGCTTACGTTAAAAAGGAATTGCACTACCTCCTTTCCTCCCTCCATCCGGATCATCGGTCGGATTATGATGAGAAAATCAGCCGTGACTGGGCGGAACGCGCCCAATGGCACGGAATCGAGATACTGAAAACAACCGCCGGCGGATCTGAGGACCAGACAGGTGAAGTAGAATTCGCAGTGTCATTTACGGAGAACGGCGTTAGACAGGAGCACCACGAATTATCCACTTTTCAGAAAGAGAATGGCCGATGGTATTTAACCACGGGAAAAGCGCTGCCGCCCAGGCAGATTGTCAGGTCATCACCCAAGGCCGGAAGGAATGATCCCTGCCCTTGCGGCAGCGGGAGGAAGTTCAAAAAATGCTGCGGGAAATGAGCGAATTATTGTTGGCGAATGAACAGCAGCCAAGGTGATTGCAATTGCCGCGCGATCTTCAATACAACTATATTGTCATCGGATCGGGTTTCGGCGGGTCCGTCTCCGCGCTCCGGCTTGCTGAAAAAGGGTACAAGGTGCTCGTGCTTGAAAAGGGGAAGCGGCTCGGAGCAAAGGATTTTCCCCGGACGAACTGGAACCTGAAGCGATGGCTCTGGTTGCCGGGCCTGAGGTTCTTCGGCTTTTTCAAGCTGACATGGTTTCGGCATGTCACGATCCTGTCCGGCGTGGGTGTCGGAGGTGGTTCGCTTGTCTATGCTAATACATTGACCGTGCCCAAGCAGAGCTTTTTCCGGGCTGCAAGCTGGGCTCCTCTCGCCGACTGGGAGCAGGAACTAATGGAGTTCTATGCTCTCGCTTCTGCCATGCTCGGTAGGGTCCCTTGTCCACGGTTCGAAACCGGAGACAAAGCGCTTAAAATTCTTGCGGAGCAGATAGGCAAATCAGAACGCTTCGAGCCGACAAAGGTGGCTGTTTTTTTCGGAGAGCCTGAAAAAACCGTGCCTGACCCGTACTTCAACGGGAAGGGTCCGGACCGCAGTGGCTGCACTTTCTGCGGAGGATGCATGGTCGGGTGCCGGTACAACGCAAAAAACACCCTGGACAAGAACTACCTCTACCTTGCAGAACAGCTGGGGGCCGTCATTCAACCCGAGGCCGAGGTCTTCGAAATTCACCCATTGGGAAAGCCGGATGGTTCAGATGGCTATCGGGTGAAGTGGCGGACCTCCACATCATTTTTCGGGAAAAAGGGGGAGTACACCTGTGGCGGCGTCGTGTTCAGCGGCGGCGTGCTGGGTACCGTTCCATTGCTCCTTAAACTCAGACAGTCCTTCCTGCCGAACCTTTCCCAAAAAGTCGGGTCGTGCATACGCACCAATTCGGAAAGCCTGATCGGAATAACATCGCTGGACAAGGGAACAGTATTTTCCGACGGCGTCGCGATCAGCTCTATCCTTCACTCCGATGATCATAGCCATGTGGAGCCGGTTCGCTACCCCGCGGGATCGGGTTTCTGGCGCCTCTTTGAGATCCCCCTTTCCCAAGGAAGCAATATGCTTGTCAGACTGTTAAAAGTAGTGGGAGACCTTGTGCTGCATCCGGTCAGGAACCTGAGAGTCTATTTCGTCGGGGACTGGGCTAAGAGAACGCAGATCCTGCTGTTCATGCAGACCCTCGACAGCACTCTTCGCTTCTCGCGAGGCTGGTTCGGCATGAAGTCTTCTTCCGAGACGGGGCAACGTCCGACGGCCTTCGTCCCGGAAGCCGGGGCGCTGTCCGGCCGATACGCGAAAATCGTAAAGGGAAAACCCATGGTGCTGCTAACTGAGACGTTGTTCGGTATACCCACCACCGCCCACATCCTCGGTGGCTGTGTGATGGGGAGAAATGGCGATGAGGGCGTGATCGACAGGGACAACCGGGTCTTCGGGTATGAGAACATGTATGTGTGCGACGGTTCCATGATTTCGGCTAATCCGGGCGTTAATCCCGCGCTCACCATCGCTGCCCTGTCCGAGCGAGCCATGAGCAAGATACCCAAAAATATGGGGGCTCGCAGCGACATTGATGTCGCTTCATCGGGATGACCACTGTTCACGTGCCTGTCAATTCTGCTGGAGAAATGAAGTAAGGAACAGACGAACGCAGGAATTAAATTTGTTTGCTTGCCAGAGGAGCATCATGTCCGTTTAATCGGAAAGAGAACATCGAATGTCGTACCCTTTCCCACTCTGCTGTCTACCCGGATGAAGCCGCCGTGATCATCCACGACCTTCTTGGTGATGGAAAGGCCCAACCCTGTTCCTTTCAGAAGCAGTTTCGTCGTAAAAAAAGGCTCAAAAATTCTTTTGATGTTCTCGGTTTCTATGCCATAGCCGGTGTCCCTTATTTTTAGGCGAACGAAGGAGCTTTCTCCCTTTTTTTCAACGTCCGTGTCGACCGTAAGAGAGCCGCCCCGCGCCATTGCATCGATGGCATTGGATAGCAGGTTTTCGATCGCTTGGAGCAACTGCTCCTTATTCCCGGTTATCAAGGGAACGTCTTTAAGGTCCCTGTTGATGGCGATTAACTTTTCTCTGCAGATATCCTCGTACATCACCAGTGCTTTTTCGACTATTTCCGGGATGCTGCAAGCGGTCAGCCGGTCTTTGTCATGCCGTGAGAACAGGAGAACATTCTGCAATACATTCTCTAGCCGTACTGCTTCCGTATAAATCAAACCCGCGTATTTTTTCTCTTGAGTCCCTTCAGGAAGCTTGTCCATCAACCTGTTTGCGAAACCGCCGATCGCGGTCAAGGGATTTTTGATTGTGTGTGATACATTGGCGGTGATCCTCCCAAGGGCCACGAACTTTTCTGTCTCAGCGAGCTGTTCCCGGAGTCGGTTCTTTTCCGTCTCGGTTTGATATCGCTCAATGAGACCTGCAAGCGAATTCGCGATTGCAGCAAGAAACTCCTCCTCCTCGGGAATGCGCTGGTGTCCCTCACTTACCGCCACATTGATCAAACCGAGGGGCCGCTTTCCGAAGACGATGGGAGCGCAATACTGTGCTGTGTTTCCCTCTCTCGCATACTGGATTTCGTCGAGCTCATCAAGACAATTGGGGGATATGATCTGGCAGGCCGCTGCCCGAGCGCTGTCTATGCCCTCTCCCAGCGGTAAATAGTGGCAGGACGTCGCCTGGGACACAGAGAATCCATGCATGGCTCTGAGGACGAGGGTGCGATCTTCGCCCTCGACGAGGTAAATGCTGCCCAGCGCATGAGTTTCAAAACTTGGGAGGGTGATGATCAGGTCGAGCACCTTGCTTAGCTGCTCCTCGAGCAGAACAGGTTCCAGGGAAATTTTCAGGACCGAACTGATAGCTCTTTGTATCAGGTAATTCAAGTTGAGATCGCGTTCGGTTTTTTTTCGCTCCGTTATGTCCCGGATGGCCGCTATGGCCGCCACTTCACCACCAGTCGTAAAGAAACTCAAGCTGATGTCGACGGGGAATTCCGCACCGTCCTTGCGCAGCCCGAAAAGCTCAAGCCCCGTCCCCATGGGACGGATACGGGGCTGGCTAAGGAATTCTGACACATTTTTACGATGGCGGGCGCGAAACCTCGCCGGCATCAGGATCTCAAGATTTCTCCCCTGCAGTTCTTCTCTCCCGTAGCCGAAGAGCTTTTCTATCTGGGCATTTACCGTTACGATTCTACCAACGCGGTTGATAATGACCATTGCATCGGGAAGAGACTCGATGAGCTTTTCATACTGACTGACCAGTTGGCGCATTTGCTCGCCGACTGAGCCCCTTTCTGCATAACATGTCTGGCCTGTATCAGTCTTTCTCGTCAGACATTCGTTTATGGTACATTGTTCCGACATGACGCGAGCCTCTTTAGCGTTAAAAATGTTCTTCCTCTTTAAATTTACCACTATTATTGTCCGGTTTCATCCTGGTCATTGAAACCCGGGTTTGAAATATTAGACGAAGCGAAACCGGCCAGTCGAGAAAAAAAGCTTCTTACGGAATAAGATTCGCAGAGAATGACTTTTCACGGGACGAAAACAGGGATCCGCAATTTCAAGCTTGTGCTCAGGGTTGGATGCTGTCCTCGTTTATACTCTTGCGGTCGTACCAGACCGGCAAAGGGGAAGCTCTCTTCGCTTGACTATTGCCGTTCAATTGCTTAAACTGATCAATATAGATTGTTTCATTCTAAAGTATGAATTCGAAAACGATAGGTAAAAATTAGTTATGTCTGACAGTTCCGCTATTATCCGCTGCGCTAATTGTCTGATCCTGAACCGTGTCCCTCAGTCAAAACTTGGGGGTAATCCCGCCTGCGGTAATTGCAAGGTAACTCTCCAAATCCCCTCCGAGCCGATGTATGCGAAACGGGATAGCCTTGACCGCTCAATCGCTCATTGGGCCGAAACACTCCTCCTCGAATTCACTGCCCCAATGTGTCTCTACTGCAAGATATTCGACCCCGTGGTGAACAACCTGGCGCGGGAGCGGGCGGGAAAGCTGAAGGTCATGAAAGTCGACATCGAATCGGATGTTTATCTCGCCCAGAGGTTCAAGATCGAAAAAACACCGACCTTCATAGTCTATCGAAATGGCGTGGAACTCATTCGTGTGGATGGTCCGCCAAAGGATAAGACCGATCTGGTCAAATGGGTGGACAACCTTATCAACTTTTCGGCCCTCTGATACGGCGGAAATGGTATCAAAACTAACGAAAGCATCAGCGTGGCGATGCAGACCCAACAAGATAATGTGCAGATAGAAGTGAGCTTGGAAGCGCGTAAGCAGGCTAGCCGGTCCGAACAGGCCTTGGGTGTTGTGCTGGGAAAAAATGCGAAGGTTACGAAGGCCTTGCAGTTCTTCATTATCAAGAGGGTTGGATCAGTATTTATGCCTGACTCTGGCTTGTGAATCCGCCGGTGATGTTCGCGGGGAGGTCAGGTTCTGGCGGTTGTCGGCAAGCTCTGCCGATAAACGAATGAAACGGGACTAAACTCCGAGGTCTTTTTCTTTTCCCTCAAATGACCTTTGGGTGACAAAATAAAAAAAGCGGAACAGGAATCGATTCCTGCTCCGCTTTTTCATTTTTCTCTGAACAATTGTCCGAACCGGTATTCCATTGCCTTTACTTGATCTGGCCGCGGATTTCACCGTTCGGGTTCTTGACGGTGTGGACATTTACGTAGGCTTCGCCGTCCTTGATTAACTTGGCAAGGTCACCGATTGTCTCGCCCGCCAGCTTACCGACGAGGTTCTTGTCCGTTACGGTGCCTTTGGCAAGCACGCCGCTGAATTTACCCTCTTTTTTCGGCCCCATGAACAGACCTGCGACTGGCGCACCGCTTTCGCCTTTTTTCCCGGCGTGGATATGGGCTGCTGTCACATCGTCAATGTCCTTCATCCTGAGGATGTAGGTGATTTCCTTGCCGTCCTTGCTCAGTTTGAATTGAGCATAGCCCGTGGCTTTTGTCTCCACTGGCGGCACGACCTCCTTGCCGCTCAGTTTTGTCTTAAACACCCCGGATGCCGCGAAACCGAGTGATGCGGCAAGAAGTACGGTGAACGCAACGTACAACGTCAATTTCACTGCTTTCATATTATAACCCTCCTTCAAAGAGATGATCTCAGACATTAATGTCTTAGTTTAAAGGTATCATCTTCCACCTTGCTCTGATGTCGCCATTTTGACTGTTATGCCGTGCATCCGTCCGATTGCTGTCGCGAGAAACATGGCGGAGCGAAGTGAAGGGGGTCCCGCGGCAAGACAGGTAGATCCGCTTATTGCTTCTTGCACTCTTTGAAACGGTATCGGTTCACTGTTCGAACTCTTCTCCGGCGCAGGATTCCCGTCAATGAATTTCAGATTGAATTTGAACCGGCCTATCTTCCATTCTCCTCCCGGGTTCGCCAGATACACATCAGAGCTGTCTTTCATAGTTCTGGTTTTTTTGTCCTGTTCGGCAAATAATACCAAGTTATGCCATAACAGAATACCTGCGCTTCATTGCTTCCAACGTCCACAGAAAATTGCCTGCCTGATGGTGTATGGCCTTTCAAAGCTTGAGTCCCTTGTCCCATCCGTCGATGATCGCCTGGGGCATGGTGGTTACGGGTTGTCTTCCCGCAAGCGATGCCATGCCGAACAGGACGCGGGGAACAAACAGGGCTTTGATACCAGGCCGGTCCCCGTTGTCCGTGCTGATTGAAAGGCCGGTGACGGTGTCGATTATCCTCTCCTTGTCCGTTGCCTCATTCATGTGTGCCCCTTTGTCCGACTGCGATTGCTATAGAGAATCATCTCTTTTTTACCAGAATATAAACATTTCTAAAGAATGATCTGATGTATAATAATAAAATAAGGAAAGGAAGGGATCTCTCTCTGGAAGTCTGGCCATGACGATGAAGGAAAGCTATGAAGTGATAATAGTAGGCGGAGGACCAGCAGGGCTTGTAGCCGGGCTCTACTGCAAGAGGGCTGCGCTGAAAACTGTTCTTCTCGAAAAAGGGGTGCTCGGCGGCCAGATTGCCATATCAAAAGAGGTTGAAAACTACCCCGGCGTGGAGGGGATAACCGGCTTTGATCTAGCCGAGAAGCTGGTCCACCATGCTGAAGCATTTGCTCTTCCTGTTGTCCAGCAGGAGGTTGTTGCGGTCACCGCCGGGACTGGTATTCACACCGTAGAACTCGCAAACGGCGACCAATTGCAGACAGTTGCATTGATTCTCGCCGCGGGCGGTACAGCCCGCAAACTTGGCATTCCCGGTGAAGCCGAATACCTTGGCGCTGGTGTTTCCTACTGTGCCACCTGCGACGGGTTTTTTTTCCGGAACAAGACAGTCGTTGTTATTGGCGGCGGAGATACGGCTGTGGAGGAAGCGATCTATCTCTCTAGGCTGGCCAGGAAAGTATACTTGGTGCACCGCAGAGACTCATTGCGGGCAGGCAAACTGCTTCAAAGCCGTCTGGCGGCCGAACCGGGGATTCAAATCCTCTGGAACACGGTCATCAAATCGGTCTTGGGTGACGAGAAAACCGTCCGAGCGGTTTCCTTCGAAAATCTTGCCACCGGGGAAAAGGGGGAATTGTCCACGGACGGGGTTTTTATTTTTGTCGGGTTCTCGCCCAACAACCAGCTGGTTCCCTCCGCAGTCCGGACCGACGAATTCGGTTTTGTGGTGACCGATGAGAAATGCGCTACAAGTGTGTCGGGGATATTCGCCGCCGGGGACCTGAGGCAGAAATTTGCAAACCAGATCGTGGTAGCGGCCGCAGATGGGTGCGTAGCGGCGCTTGGTGCAGCGAGATACGTGGAGATGCGGAAAGGTGAGACGCCGGGATCCTGATTATGAATGAAGCTTGTTTTTGCCCCCGGAAACGGGAGGCTATACAAGAAACGTTCGAAACGCTGAAGAGCAGTTTTGCGGGACGTTCTCCCCTGCTATGTTGGTGATCGCACGACCGGTCTGTCAGGCTGGGTTGATATCGCGCATGATGTGTCCTTTTATGAAGTTTCTTATTAACTCCCGATGGGGTTCAGAAATCTCGACGAACTGCATCCCCATGCCGGGCTCCTTGAACAGCCCCTGACCGATGCTGACCCTGCGTACGACGACCGCCTTCAGCTTGATCGGCAGCGAGTTGAGAATGATATTTACCGGGAGAACGGCATTGACCGGCCGGGGGGTCAGCGTGCGCACGAAGATGCCGTTTTCCGACAGCTCTGAAATATATTCGACGCTAGCGGCCGCGTCGGTTGATAGATGGCCGCCTACCCTGACGGGCAACAGAGTCCGCAGCCGCACATATTGCCGTGGTTTGTCCTCCGTCGCGCGCTGGATTGCGCTATAGAGTTCGTCGAGATCCACCGGTTTTCTCAGAAAGGCGGCGCATCCTGTGGCACGGCAGTGATTTTCCCACTTTTCGTCCCCGATCGCCGTATGGATGATTACGGGAATGTCTTTGGTGGCGGGAGCGTGCTTGAGCTGAAACAACAGTTCCAGACCCGACATGTTGTGCAGGGAAAGCTCGGTTATCACCAGTTCCGGCAAGGCTACCTCAATAAGTTTGAGGGCATCCTCGCCCGAGTTCGCAATGAATACATCGTAATCGAGCCGCTGGAGGATCATGCCGGTCGTAAAAAGGTCCCTCACATAACCGTCCACCAGGAGCGCATAGTTTATTGACTTGTTCGGCAGTTGAGGATCCTGTTCATCGGCGGGATGATCGGTCGTCATCGGGGCCTCGCCTTCTATCCGCAAAACGGAGAGCGTGCTGAATGAATAGAGAAACTATATCCCCGCTGAACAGCTTTTCCCCTTCCCGAGGATGAGAGATCGCCTCTCTACTCTAATTAATATAGAGCATATTATTGCATAGTGAATCAATGATGTCAAATTATGTCCGGGTGAGGTAGTGTAAAATTCTCTGTGTAAAATTCCCATAGAAATAAAAAAGGGTGTATTCTCCTTTTGGCCATCTCAATCGAGAAGAGGAGGAATACACCCAATGGCAGTGAAAACACTACCGGAATTAAAAGTATCAGATTTAGTGCGTGAATACAAGAGCAGTTTCGAGGACGGAAAGGATGTTTTCAAAGTGAAAACATCCTTCCATTTCATCGCCCGGCAGCGATCGCTCAATGCCTGAATTCCCGTTCTCTTCGCTCATCTCTGCGATACTCTCTCCGTCCCTCTCGTTTCTCCCAGTACCGGTCTCGCTCCCAAGCGCGCCAGTTTCTTCTCATGACCCCGTAAGGCACTCGTTCGTATCCTGGCGCGACATGACGAAAATGCGGAGGTATGCCAAGCAGAGGTCGCGGCACTCTCCCGATGGCGATGCCGCCCCATGGTCCGTTATATCCAGCTGATATGAACCAGTGGCCGCGATAGGGGCGGTACCAGTAACCATGATAAAAAAAGATATCCGCTTGCACATCGGGCGGATAATACACAGAAGTCCCTGGAATTACGATCATTGCCGGCGGAGCAGGAATCACCAGGCCGGGCAGAGGAATCGAAATGTCGACATTGACCCCAGCGTTCCCCGACGCCGGGATCCCCAGTCCGACTATCCAGAGAAAGGCGGCAATGCCGAACGGTGCAAGTTTTTGTTTTTTCATACGGTGTACCTCCTCGTATCCTAAGATTGATCAACGATCTCTGTTGCCATGCATCACAATTGCTGTTTAACAATTCGACACGGGTGAACGAATTTGGTTTAATTATCCGTTCCTCCCCTTGCGCGGAATTATTTATTGTATAATCCCATAGCTTGCGGCGCAACGCAAGTGTCTCATGAGCTCTCTCGCTTCTGAATCGTTTGAACGCTTGTAGCGGGGGCACGACTCGTGACGGCTGAGCTCTAAAGGGCTTTCGCCCCCAGCTCGTTTGACTGCCACCTCCCTGCGCGCTACTCCAACCTGAGAAAGAGAGTGATTCCAAAATTCAAAAAAGAGTTTACGCAGACTAAGGTATTGTCAGTGTATACAAAATTTTCGGCGTTCGTTCCGGACTGGTTTATGCCCGTAAAGCGCAAACGCAAATCCATGCACTCATCTTCTTAAAATATCTGATATGCTTTGTTTATAAGATGAAAATTGATTGACATGTGAATCATCGTCGTTCCGGCTTGTGCGCGATACTATAGCCAAACAACATACTGGAAAGAAACGATTCCAGACGAATCGAAATGAAGTCAAAAACAAAAATCATGCCTTTTAACAAAATCATGAAGATTGAGCATTGCTGTTCCGTGTATAATGAGTTCCCCAAACGGGCCTGCAGGAAAGGAGGACAGTCATGCGTTATCGTCTCTTAGGGAAAACGGGTCTCTACGTTTCCGAGCTTTGCCTCGGGACCATGACGTTCGGCGGGAAAGGGTTCTGGGAAGTCATCGGAAGGCTTACGGCATCCGAAGTCGAGGAAATCATCGGCACGGCGCTTGATTTGGGCGTGAACTTCATCGACACGGCGGACGTCTACTCCGAGGGGGAATCGGAAAAGCATGTCGGCGCGGCGCTTGCCTCGCTGGGGAGACCGCGCGATCAAATCATTGTCGCGACAAAGGTGCGTGGTCGCACCGGGCCGGGCCCGAACCAGATCGGTTTGTCGCGCAAGCATATCATGGACTCGATTGACGCAAGTCTCCGGCGCCTGAAACTGGAATATGTTGACCTTTACCAGATCCACGGCACTGATCTTGACACGCCTATTGAGGAGACGCTGCGCGCGCTCGACGACGTCGTCCACAGCGGCAAGGCACGCTCCATCGGCTATTGCAATTTGCCTGCCTGGCAGGCGATGAAGGCTCTTGCCTATTCAGATGGCCATAACCTGGCACGGTTTGTGAGCGCACAGATGTACTACTCGATCGCAGGCAGGGACATTGAACGCGAAGTCGCGCCGCTTGCAAAGGACCAGGGTCTTGCATTCCTCCCTTGGAGTCCGCTTGCAGGGGGACTCCTTTCCGGAAAGTTCGACCTGGAGAAACCCGGACCCGAGGGCGCACGGAGAACTTCTTACGATTTCCCCCCCGTTGATCGCGAGCGCACCAAGAAAGTACTTGGCGCAATGAGGACGGTTTCCCTTGCCATGGGCATCTCCATTGCGCGGGTGGCCCTTGCCTGGCTGCTGACGCGTTCTTTTGTTACGAGTGTCATCATCGGAGCGAAGACACGCGAACAGCTCGTGGACAACCTGGCCGCGAGCGATGTGCAGTTGTCCGCCGAGCACGTGACCCAGCTGAGCGCCGCGAGCGCATTGCCGCCGGAATATCCGGGGTGGATGGTCGACCGTCAGGACCGAGGCCGGAGGCCGCAGACAGAGGTAAAAGACCGAAGTGAAAAAGTCGGTGCAGGGTCTCTGAGCAGCAGCTCGTGATTCCGCAGGAACAGAGGCAGGGCTTTTTCCCTGAAGCGTCGAATTCTGCGCATGCTGGAATTGAAGGAACGTAAAAGCAGATGAAAAGGGAGGCAAGACAATGAAGGCCATCACGATATCAAACTACGGCGATGCCTCTGTGTTAAAACTGACAGAAGAGCCGAAACCAGCGCCCGTTGCAGGACAGGCACTGGTAAAAATTCATGCCGCCGGCGTAAATTTCGTAGATATCTACCAGCGGCGGGGAACCTACCCCGTGAAGCTTCCCTACATCCCGGGGTTGGAGGCATCGGGTGTTGTGGAATCCGTCAGCGACGGCGTCACGGATGTGCGGCCCGGTGATCGCGTGGCATACACGGGTCATCTCGGGAGTTACAGCGAGTTTGCGGTTATCGAGGCGGCAAGGTTGATTCTGCTGCCGAAGGAGATGTCCTTTGAACAGGGGGCAGCATTTCCGCTGCAGGGAATGACGGCGCATTACCTGATCCATGAATTCCGTATGCCGAAAAAAAGCGACACGGTCTTGATACACGCGGCCGCAGGCGGGGTAGGTCTTCTTCTTGTGCAATGGGCGAAGCGCCTCGGCGCTCGGGTCATCGGGACGGTCTCCACAGACGAGAAGGCGCGCATCGCCAGAGAGGCAGGCGCAGATCAGGTGATACTTTACACGCGGCAGGATTTCGTGAGCGAGGTGAAACGAATCACGGGCGGACGGGGAGCTGATCTTATCATCGACGGAGTCGCGAAGACCACATTCCCGAGTGACCTGGAAGCGGTGGCGATCCGCGGGCACATAGTGGTTTTCGGGTCCGCAAGCGGGCCTGCAGACCCCGTTTTACCGAATTCGCTCGGGGCGAAGTCGATCTCTATCTCCGGCGGGAGTCTGGTTAATTTCATCGCATCGCGGGGAGAGCTGTCCCACAGGTCAAAGGAGGTCCTGAATGCCATACAGGAAGGCTGGCTGAAATTGCGCATCAAGGAGGTCTATTCGCTGGCCGAGGCCGAAAAAGCACATCGCCTTCTTGAAGGCAGGCAGTCGACGGGGAAAATCGTACTCAAGGTTGCAGGCTGAGAAAAAAAAGAATATGCTTAATAAAAAGCGGGGGCTCCAGATAGGGGCCGCCGGTTATCAGGGAAATCGTCCTTCAAGGGGAGAATGAATGGGTTCCGACACCAGCGAGTCAAACACCTCAAATTTTGACGCAGAGAAGTTCTTTCACGACGAAGAGTTCCGGAAACAATACCCCGAAGTGAAAATGCCTCCGCTCTGCTTTCTGGAATCAGGCGCGAAGATCACTGCACACGAAGTAAACAAGAGTCTGACGGTGAAGTTTCCCGTGCATGAAAACCAGACAAATCCTCTAGGATATCTGCAGGGCGGAATTTTGAGCAGTTATTTTGACAATGTTTTCGGGCCGCTCTCTTTTGCCACACTCCGTAAACCCTGCATATCGATCGATATGAATGTGAATTTCATGAGACCACTAAGGTCGGGGGAAATCGTGACGATACGCGCGGAATTCAAATCGAAAAGCAGAAGGCTCGTGCAGCTATACGCCGAGGCCCACAACGAGAAACACAAGTTGATAGCCACTGCAACGAGCAACCTTATGGTGTACGAGCCATGATCTGACAGAATCCCGGGAATTTTTCAAAAGGGGTATCCCCGTCGTTTGCTCCTTTTCGCTTAAAATCATTTTTCTGTTGAAATAATTTTAGTCTATATGGTATAAAACAAGCTCGCCTCGGCGTAGGCCGCTATACCATGAGACGAATCAAGACGCCAATTCATGCAACGAAAGGGGAAAAATCATGGCAAAAAAGAAATCGTCAGCAGAAGACACGGACAAACTTATCGCTGCGCTGGAAGAGTGGATGGTACTTGAAGATGAGACGATTAAGCATGCGGACGCAATGCTCAAGAAAACGAAGAACAAACTTGTGAAGATGACGATGGAAATGATCAAGAGCGATTCCCAGAAGCACAAGGCAATGCAAAAGCTCCTGGCCGACAGCCTGACCAAGGAAGCGCTCGTCCTCACGCCCGACGATCTCGTGGAGCTTTCCGATGGCCTCAACAAGCATCTTGCCGCTGAGGCGAAAACGCTTGAAATCGCCGATGCCGCGCTGAACGAAAGCAAGCTTTTCGTGACTCGTTATATTCTTTCCTATTTGATCGCCGATGAACAGAAGCACCATGCCCTGCTCGCGAAGCTGAACGAGCTGAAGCGCGCGACCGTATTTGTTTCCTAGACATTTTGCCTGTTAGGGACGGATCCTCCATTCCCGAACGATGATGCGGGAATGGAGGTTTTTCCCTTTTTGGAGCTAGATCTTCGGCCTCTACCATTTACCCCCCCTATTTTACCCTCCGTGGGAGAGAGTCTCAGCAAAATTCATTGCTGTATCATCCCAGATGAATGATAAGCCCGATCACAGATTTTCGAGAGGCTATGGAGTAGGCAGGTATCATTGACAACCGGACGTTTATTTCCTGAATGACCAGGTCGGCTTTTTTGCAAAGGCTTCTGGTTTTAGTGTAATGGGCGCTCTATAAATTACGACGGCTCTCCGGTCATTTCTAAAACTTCCGGCGTATGAATACTATAATCCTGTCTAATTCCTTGACACGAGAGGCTCTCCTCCGAAATTGATTCCACCGCAAGGGTGTCGTTCCTTACAAGCAGGAATGAGTTGATTTCCATGGGCTGATTCTGATAGACTTTTATAAAGGGGTTAGTCATAACAGCGATTCGAGACAGGGAAGCAGCCGTGGTCCCGATTTATCAGGAGGCAGGGTGAGAATGCAAAAACAGGAAGCAGCCTGGCTTACTTTTCCGACCTCTCTGGGGAATTGCGGGGTGAGTTGGGACGCTCAGGGGATAACATCTTTCTTTCTTCCCGAGTCAGCGGGAAAGCGTGTTGAGACGCGCCTGAAAAGAATGACCAAGAGCAAGAGAGCTTCCGCTGTTCCGCCTTCCTGGATAAAGGAACTCACCGGAAAAGTGATAGCCCATCTCAAAGGAGAGGCCCAGGATTTCTCCAACCTCCCGGTGCACTTTATCGACATATCAGAATTCATGCGTTCCGTATACCGGTCCGCGCAAAAAATCCGTTCTGGGGAGGTTGTGACTTACAGTGAAATGGCCGCTCGTATCGGCAAACCCAATGCCGCACGCGCAGTGGGAGCCGCTCTCGGCAAAAATCCAATACCACTCGTCGTTCCCTGTCATCGCGTGGTTGCCTCTCAGGGAAAGTTGGGTGGATATTCCGCTCCTGGCGGCGTGGAAACGAAAGCCGCGCTCCTTGAGCTTGAAGGCGTCAGCTTGAAAAAATCCGGCGTCATAGCAACGCCGGCGCTATGGCAGAAGGCTACCAAGACATTACAAAAAAAGGACAAGTCTATTGCGCGGTTGATAAAAAAGGTGGGACCATTGCAATTCCAGCCTCTCCTGAAAAAGGAGCCTCTAGCTGCGCTTATCCAGGCAATAACCAGTCAACAACTTTCATCAAAGGCTGCGGGAACGATATTGAACCGAGTAAACGCGCTGATTACCGAGGACGGCCATCCCGATCCCACGAGAATCCTGAACACCGCCGACGCCGATCTGCGTAAAGCGGGTCTTTCACTTATGAAGGTCTCTTTTTTAAAAGACCTCGCCCGGAAATATTTAGAGGGAAAGTTGTCGCCGCTCGAAAAGCTGAAGGAAATGTCGGATGAACAGATTATCAAAGAGTTTACTCAGATCAAAGGTGTGGGTCGGTGGACGGTCGAAATGTACCTCATTTTTAATCTCGGCCGTGCGGACATTTTCCCGACGCTGGACTTTGGCATTCGAAAGGCCGTCGCTCAACTCTACGGACTGTCCAAAGTGCCAGAGCCGAAGGATATTGAGAAATACGGGGAACGCTGGAAGCCTTATCGAAGCGTCGCGTCTCTTTATCTTTGGTATTCGATGGATAATAAATAAGCAGCCAGGGATGGCGGGATATCCGTCGATATTCATTCCCTCCGGCGGAACAGAGTATATAAAAAATGGAGGTTCATCATGAAGATCGTAAGTTTATTCGGGAGTCCGCGTCCTGAAGGGAACAGCACCACCCTCGCCAAGCATTTTCTCAAAACAGCGGAAAACCTCGGTGCTCAATCAACGACCTTTGCTCTCAACGAACTCAATTACCGGGGATGCCAGGGTTGCTACGCATGCAAGACGAAGCTCGAAAAATGTATCCTCAAGGATGATCTGACCGGCGTTCTCCATGCGGTCGGCCAGTCCGATGTCATCGTTCTGGCCACAGGAACGTTTTATGGGGAAATCACGAGCCAGCTCAAGGCATTTATTGACCGTACTTTTTCCTACCTGAAACCAGACTATATGACAAACCCGCAGCCTGTGCGAATCGCCCCGGGCAAGAAACTGGTGTTTATCATCACCCAGGGAGGGCCGGAAAACCGGTTCGCCGACGTGTTCCCGCGTTATAACCAGTTTTTCAAGTGGTACCGGTTCACAGAAAGCCACTTGTTACGCGCTTACGGTACAACGCCAAAAACTCCCGCCGAGCTCCCGGAAAAATTTCTGCGGCAGGCTGAAGAAATAGCGCGGAGGATTATGTTGTAATACGCCAACGACCTGAACTCCATGCTCAGTGAAAGCGCGGCGTCCTTTTCCGGGCCCCAGCATGACATTTGAAAGAAAAGATAGCATGAGCCTGTTTGTCATTGATCAGGAGAAATGCAGGCGCGACGGCGTTTGTGTTGCAGAATGTCCCTTGAGCATCATTGAAATGAAGGGCAGCACTTCAACACCTGCACCGATAGCCAATGCGGAGGGGAACGAAGCAGTCGTCACTGGGAACGATTGATACGCGAAGCCTTCAGGGATCAAAGATGGATCGTTATCCAGGTGGGACAAGTGCCGCGCTGTTACGGGAGGGAACGCTGAGGTGAGAGCGGGATTTGAACGGAAACATCTCCGACACTTCATCAAGGGTGTTGACTCCTCAGCGATGTCTCCGGTAAAAAAGAAACCATGAGGGGCTTAACCCTTCAGTTTGTTAATTACTGCTTTCAGAATGTCGGCCCGCGTTAAAATGCCGATCAGGGCATTCTTGTCATCCACGACGGTCAGCCGCCTGATCCTTTTTTCCTCCATGATCCGCACTGCCTCGGCGATGTTTGCATCTGGTTTTATGGTAAGGGCCGGGGAGGTCATAATGTCGCCTGCAAGGTCGCCCATCTTGCGCTCATGCAGCCGTTCGCCGAGCATGTATTTCAAAAGATCTTTGAACGTGTGCTCCCTGCTTACGCCCACCATCGAAAGAATGTCCGCCTGAGTTACGATACCGAGAACTTTATTTTCCTTATCAACTACCGGAAGTCCGCTTATATTTTTGTTCGTCAAAATGTTCGCCACCTTCATGATGGTCTCATATTTCGAGATCGCGATGACATTTGTTGTCATGACATCCCGTACAAACAACTCGAGTCCCATTTTGGATTGTATATGCCCTTCAGAAGCGTCACCCTGCATGTTCAGAAAATCTCCTTTCAAAATCCTGTGCAGCGCCATCGGCCGGAGAATAGTATTCGCACTCTCACTCGGGAATATATCATAAACATTAAACTAGATACAGCATTTTCAGCCGACGCTGCCCGTGAGAGGATAGTCCGAAAAAGAAAGACAAGGAGCTGGGCTTTCGCGTGCGCCCATTGCTCATCGCAGTGCTTTCCGGATCAGGTCTTCGACCCGGGGAAAGCGGCTTTCTTCGACGCCGTGCCGCATGCACAGGTAGTCCGTACTGTAAAAGCTGACCCAGACTTCTCCCTCCGATGTTTCCCATACCAGTACTTTGAGCGGCAGGTCAAGGGCTGTTGACGGATAGGCTTCCATAAGCGGAACACAGGTCCGAAGATCGCCGAAGATCAGGAGTTGCATCGGCTTCAGGTCGAGGCCGGACAGCTTTGCCTCGTGCTGCTGGTTGATCCGGGCAAAGACCTTCATACACCGGGCCCACACAACAGACTCAATTCGGTCCATGGTTTCCGTGACTCCGAAAACACTGCGGATATTGATGACACCCTCGTTTTTGAACGGATGTTTCATCCCACCTCTCCTCTATCGACGCTCCGACGACCTCTTGTGACTGGAGGGGCGATAAGCGGCTCTAGCAGGAAAATAATGTCGATTGTCCTTCTATAATTTAATTAAAACGAGAGACCAGGGCGAAGTCAAGCGAATTAAAGTATTATTGCTAATATTGCTGGCGGTTGTGCTCTTTGCTGAAGCAGTGCAGTTCGTTTTCCTCCTCAAGAAAGCCGTTGATTGCTCCATCCTCGTCTATGGCATTCAGTGGGAGTTAAGTTGTGTGGATAAGTTGTTTTTTTCGGGAAGGACAATCTTCACGGTCCAGTAAATGAGATACAGCAGGATTGTCGCAGGGGGGCCGAGAAATTGATGCTCAAAAGAGGCCTGGAAAATCAGCCGTCGGCGGGAGTGATGCGTTACTTTGCATAAAGCATTGACTGCGGACTCGAGTGTACCCCCGGGAATAAAAAAAATAATAAAAAGGTTCATGAACGCCTAAATGAAGCGTCGGCCTTAAGGTGAATGGTCTTAAAACACAATGAAATCCTCCCATCTTCGCGCTCATCCACAAAAATTCGGTGACAACTATTTTTTTCAATAGTATCTGCACGTTGTCCTGCGGGAGATCGTCCGGGATTTATTAACAGCCGCATCTGTGCGACTATTCGTCATTACCCGCCGAAAAACATTTCAAGCCGGAACAAAATACCGGGCAGAAGATGGAAGTTTGACGTTCGGGGGAGCCGGGCTTGGGGAGAAATTTCGAAAAACAGCCACTCCCGCCAGAAACTGTGCCGATACCGGACGCGGAAATCAATTTCTGTCAGCTCGCCCTCTGGCCTTGTCTGGTAGGTGTTGATCCATTCGTAATCCAAGGCATAAGTCGGCGCAAGGGGCTGCCGCAGCAAGTAGCTGAGACTGTAAACATAACCTTTTACCTGCGCGGCCCAGAGCCCGTCAAGACTCGTTCGGAAAAAAAGGGAAGAAGGGAGAAGCCGCTCAAAATCAAACCGCGTGTCCGTCTGCCAGCTCGTGTCCGACCGCCAGAGGACGTCCTGCGTAAACCGGATATTCCAATTCGTGTAGGGAAAGAGCACCCGATACCGCGGCTCCAGGACAATGACGGGCGATAATCTGCTGAACTGTATCCCCGTCCTTAAAAAGAAGCTTTCCTGCTCGGTATCCCGAAAAAAATAATGGATGGCTGTCGTAAGCGTCCGCTGATCCGTTTGCCCGAAGCGTTCGCTCGCAGTTTGCACTGGCGCATTGACGTTGTTGACGGGCTGGGCCGGCTCTGATGAAAAAACAAGGTGCGTTTTACGCTCCAACTCCGGGAGAGCCAGACGCAGATCAAAGGCAGGGTCAAAGGTCATCTTGGCCCGTTCCTCCTTGAATATATCATACCGGACCTTGACATAGGAGTGGTTCTCCTCTTTCACATAGCTGGTGTCTGCGAAAAAGGAATCCATCCACGCGGCGGCATCCACGAGCTGCTGCGACAGCTCGCCGTGCAGCAAATCAAAGAAACCGGAGCGAGGCTTGTTTGTTCCCGTTGGAGCAGTGGAGATCGTTGCTGCGGTCGTGAGTGCAGCCGTTGTGGTCGGCGCCGTGGCTGCTGTGGGTTGCACCGGCAAAGTGGTTTTGGAATCGACTTCATCGGCCCAGACCGTGCTCGTGAGGCAGGAGCCTGCATCGGCTATGCCTGTGCCTGTTGTCCGGAAGAACAGCGCGGCCATCGGTTGGCAGAGAAGGGATAGGAAACCGACGAGGAATATATATTTTCCGATGAGCGGGAGCAAAAACTGCATCTCTCCTTGGGGCCGCATCCCCGGGGAAGTGTTGTAGTCAGGTGTGTCAATGAAAGAAGCATTTCTTCTCTGAGAATAAGGAATAGGGCGCTGAAAGTCAAGCGGCAATGCTCAAAGAATCGGGAAAAAGAATGCTTGACAAATTCAGCGTTTTGGGAAAAAATTCAGTCTTTACGAAGCGGCGGAAATGCCGCTTCGGGAAAGGGTTCTCCATAAGCATGATGATTCAGAAGTTGCTAATCGCAAATCGGGGCGTGCCGGCGGTCCGGATCATGCACACCTGCAGAGACCGGAAGATACCGACAACCGCTGTCTACAGCACTCCCGACCGTCTTGCGCACCATGTGTTCATGGCCGACACAGCAGTGCACATTGGGGAGGCTCCGCCAGTCGAGTCCTACCTCAACATGGATAAAATGATCGATGCCGCAATCCGAAGCGGGTCCAACGCAATCCACCCGGGATGGGGCTTCCTGGCGGAGAACGAAGTATTCGCCCAGAAAGTGATCGATGCGGGCCTGATCTGGGTCGGACCGTCTCCGAAAGTCATCAGGATGATGGGGGACAAGATCCAGGCAAAGGTTCTGGCCCAGAAAGCCAATGTTCCCACCATCCCGGGCATCAGCAATGTAACGGGTATCGAGCAGATAAAAAAGTGGATGCGCGACGAAAAGGTAGCCTTTCCCATAATGATCAAGGCCGCTGCGGGCGGCGGCGGCAAGGGTATGGTGAAGATCGAGAACGATGAACAGATGGCGCAGGGCCTGGCACAGGCACGGTCCGAGGCCAAAAAGGCCTTCGGCGACGAAACGATCCTTGTTGAGAAATATATTGAACGGGGCAGGCACATTGAGGTTCAGATCGTTGCCGATGAGCAGGGCAACGTCGTCCATCTCTATGAACGGGAATGCACCATCCAGCGTCGAAACCAGAAGATCATCGAAGAAGCACCTTCGCCCACACTGGACGACGGCTTGCGGCAGGAGATCTGTTTCACAGCAACGCGCCTGATGCGCGAGATCGGCTATACCACGGCGGGCACTGTTGAGTTCATTTTCGACTCATTAACGCGAAAATTCTATTTTTTAGAAGTGAACACACGGCTGCAGGTGGAGCATGGCATCACGGAACTGATCACGGGCCTGGACATCGTTGGCATCATGCTCGAGGTGGTGACGGGCAAGAAGCTCCCCTTCAAACAGTCCGACATTCGTCCGAACCGGTGGGCGCTGGAGGTCCGCATGAACGCTGAGGACCCGAAGACCTTCAGCCCCTCTTTCGGGAAGGTAACGAGGCTCCAAGTGCCGATGGGACCGGGCGTCCGGGTCGCATCGGGCATTTACGAAGGCGGAGACATTCCCCCCTATTACGACTCCCTGTTCATGCTGCTGATGACCGCGGGTGCGGACCGCGAGGATGCGGTGAGGGCCATGGACCGCTCGATCAGCAGAAACCTGCGGGTAGAAGGAGTGAAGACACTGGCTCCGCTCCTGCTCAGCATTATTCGTCATCCCGCGTTCGTTGCCGGAGAATTTTCGACTCGTTTTATTGAAGAGCGCATGGGCGAGCTAATATCCATGTTCCAGGAAAAGGACAGCGAGGACGAAGTGCTCAAGATAGCCCGGTACGTGGCGGAAATGTCAGCCCTAGGCCCACAGAAGTGGATGTAGCAAAACGGGCAGGTAAATTTCCCGCAATGATGCCAAAGCTGTCAAGAATGTCATCTCATATTTATTGTTAAGAAACGTAAAAACACTTCCCGCTCTCTCTGAACCGTGGCGGTTCCAGAGGTTTTATCTATTGCTGAATTGGGAGAATTATGACAGACGCAATATTCGTCAAACCCGGCATGTCGCCGAAGCAGATCGTGAGCGCCGTGCGCTCACTGAAAGGCGTTTGCCTCACCTCGGTGGGGATGCGGGATGCGGGTCAGTCGGATTTTAAGAACCGCCACCGCATCTATGATCTGAAGACCCTTGCGCCGTATTACAATGCCATGGGACTGTTTAGCGCCGAGACTCACGGCGGTGCGCGTTGGCACGTGGGGATCATGAACAGACGGGAAAGTCCCTTCGAAGAGGTCGCCATCCTCAGAGAACTTATGCCGAATGTGCTGCAGCAGACCCTCATCCGCGAAACGAACCTCTGGGGGTACCGGCCTTATCCCAGGAATGTAATCGAGCAGGCCGTGTCCCGGGTGGACATCGACGTGTGGAGGTGCTTTTCCTTCCTGAACGATGTGCGGAACATGCATGCCGTCGCCGAAGTGGTCATGAAACGGGGAAGGCTGTTTGAGCCGACCATATCGTTTACTGTTGCTGACTGGGCCACGAATGCGTATTATCTCGGCGTTGTCCGCGAGATAGTGGCTCTCTGCGCAGGGATTGAGGAGATCGTGCTGTGCATCAAGGATATGGCGGGCGTTGGCGATGTGAGCCGCATCGGCAATCTTATCGATGCCGTCAAGCAGGCCTATCCGAAGTTGGTGATCAACTATCACCGCCATATCACCGATGGGCTCGCGATCCCCGCATTCCTGGCGGCGGCAAAGGCTGGCGCGACGATCTTCGATGTGGAGGAAGACTCGCTCGTCCGGTTTTACGGGCATTCGCCCATTCTCGCGGTGCAGGCGATTTTTGAGGAGTCGGGAATCCCTGTGCATCTCAGCAGGCCGGAAGCGGAAGCAGCGGTGCGAAAGGTCAGAGAGTGGATCGGCCATTACGACTGGGCGGAGTCGCCATTCAAAGGCCTCGACCACACGGTGACGAGTCACCGCATGCCGGGTGGCGCTTTCCCCAGTTCCTTTGAGCAGGCAGATAAAGGCGAGTTCCTCCATCTCATGCCCGCGATCCTCAAGGTCATGTCTCTCTACAACAGGATCGTAAAATATTTCGACGTAACTCCCGGGTCGCAGATCACCTGGGTTACCTGCAGCGGCATTGTGAACCGGTACGCGAAAGAGCGCGGTGATGCCGGGGTAGCGCACGTCATTGATCTCCTGACGAAGTTCGTGAAGAAAAAATCACAGGACTATGCGGCGATGACCCCCCAGGAGCAGGAAGAATTACTTGAGCTGTTCCGCAATGCGCCCGGTGATTTTAAAAACCTGCTGCTCGGGAACTACGGAAAGCTCCCTGTCGGCTGGCCTGCGGAATGGATATACCTCAGCACGTTTGGTGACGAAGGGAAGGATAAAATCGCGGAGCGAAAAGAGCTGTCACCGCTCGATTCGGTGCCCGACGACGACCTCGAAAAGCTGCGCAGGGAACTCCACGACAAGCTGGGGCGGGCGGCAACGGAAGAGGAATTTATTCTTTATCTCATGCACCCGAAGGACGCACTTGAATTCATCGAGTTTCGGGGGACATTCGGCGAGGCGCCGCTCGTGCTTCCCACGGATGTCTGGCGAAAAGGTCTGACCAAGCCCGGGGAGAAGGTGGATTTCGAGCTCTGGGGCAAACCCTATTCCATCGAGCTGGTATCGATCGGCGCGGAGCATGAAGGTGTCGTTCATGTCGTGATGCGCGTGAACAACAAAACGAGGGTCTACACCGTAATGACCCCGAGAGCCAAAAAAACCGAGATCAGGATGGCAAAGGGACCGAACGATATCGGTGCTCCGATTAACGGCAATATTTGGCGTACGGGAAATCCCGCGAGAGGTGTGCTCAAGCTCGGCGACATTGTCCACAAAGGGGAGGAAATAGCAAACCTTGAGGCCATGAAGATGGAGAACGCGATTCTCGCGCCCATGGACGGACAGATCGTCGAGGTCTGCATCAAGCTCAACGATACGGTACAGGAAGGCCAGTTGTTGTTTGTGATTGAGAAAGCGAAAAGCACCGGGATGGAGAATGGTCTCAACGTGCGGAGCTAAGGAGTATCCTACACCTGTGGAGAACCCTGAGAAGACGTCCTGGCGATCGAACGGCAAAGTGTGTGGTGAAACTATGATGCGTTTACTATTATCTTGAGGATTTGCTCCGTTTATTGTACTCTATACTTACTTCGTAGGCGATGCTTGCGTGGCCGAAGCGGAGGGATTCGCTTTTCCCCCGGCACGAAAGGTTTCCTTTGACTGACTTCTTGCGTCTCTTTACCAAGTTGGCTACAACGGGGGCGAGATCAAATCCGCCGTTCGTGCATTCTTCCCTCGTACAATCCAAGTGAAAGCAGGCATAATCGGTGGGAACGAAGTTGACCGTCCGGGTCATCAGGACCGGCCCAGCGGCTCGCTGATAATAGGTCATACGGAATACAATACTTGCGACATCCGGAAGGCGTTCGGAAACCCGGCCAGAGGCTAGAATGGCATTTTTTTTGATTTCCATTTTTTCCTTATAATTTTGATTGCTGGGCATGTTTCCATCCTAAATTATTGAAATTAAATAAAAAAGCCACAAAGATGTCTACTTTGCGGCATGATCATTTTTTATTTTATATAATATAATTGCACATTTTGTGAACAATGTCAAGGATTGTTTTGTCTTATGTAAATAACATATTGATTTTTATGAAATATATTTATCTTTCTTGACAATATTTGTCCCCAAAAAAGTCGGTTAAGGTACTTTAGACGTAATTCTGGTTATATGAGGTTTGTCCTCTTTGGTTCGGTTATGCAAATAAAAGAGCCAATGGATCAAAGGCATGCCAGAAGAGGTCGGCAAAAAGGCAAAATGGCTGATTTCGTGAAAAACAGGAATATGCCTCATTTTGCCTGTTCGGGGGACTTACCCCTGCTTTGAGCCGACAAGCCGAGCATTCAGGACCGAAGAAGAGAAAGATTATGCTTTCCTACGATGATGCGTTAAGGCTGCTCTATCAATACGGCAACCAGGCTGCTTGGATCAGGCATTGTATTGCGGTTTCCCGGGTTGCAGCGAGCATGGCGGAGATTATAGCGCCGAAGAGTGGCATCGATACCAACTACCTCAAGGTAGGAGCGCTCCTGCATGATATCGGGAGGTACAAGACGCATGATCCCATTCTGCACGGCGTTGAAGGTTACCGTCTCCTGGTGGGGCTTGGTCATTGCCGTGAGGCTTTTATTTGCGCCTCTCATGTGCTTTGCGGCATGCCGGCAGCCGAGGCTGTCCTGCATGGTCTGCCCGATCAGGACTTCATCCCTGCCACCCTTGAGCAGCGCCTTGTGCCTCTGATTGATGGCATGGTTGAGTTCGACAGACCGACGACGCTGGAACGCCGTTTCACGTCGATCTCGGCACGGTATCAGGGGAACGAAGGATTCCTTCAGCGGTTCGAACGCGCGGCTGAAATATCGAGGACATTTCTCGGTCAGTTGAACGACGAATTCGGGATTTCGCTCGAACAGATAGCGGCTCAAGCCCTCTCCGATCAATGATTCCTTATTCTGCAAAGAGCGTGGATTGTCTCCCCGTTCAAAGGCGATGACTTGCGTTGTCGGTCACGCCGTTCACGCCGTCATATCACAAACAGATCAACATATTCATTCACCGGCAGGGTTTCCAGCGCCCGATGGTCGAGACTCGCATCGAGTATCGTCTTCTGTTGCTTTGCCGGGAAACGGCGGGCCAGATTGGTCTTGAACTTTTCAATCAGCAGCGGCATGCCTTCCTTGCGCCGGCGGCGGTGGCCGATGGGGTACTCGACCAGGACTTCCGGAAGCTTCGTGCCGTCGTTCAATTCCACGGTCAAACCATTGGCAATGGATCGTTTTTCAGGGTCGTGGTAATCCTTCGTGAACTGCGGATCCTCGAGGCAGACAATTTTTTCTCTCAACGCATCGATGCGCGGATCGGATGCGATGTCGTCCTCATAATCAGCTGCCGTGAGACGTCCGAAGATGAGCGGCACTGCGACCATATACTGGATGCAATGATCGCGGTCAGCGGGATTATTCAAGGGGCCTTTTTTATCGATGATGCGGAGTGCTGCTTCGTGGGTGCGGATATTGATTTTCTTAATATTATCGCTCGTCTTGCCCATGCGCTCCAGCTTTTGATGCAGAGTCATGGCGCACTCGACCGCGGTCTGGGAGTGAAACTCGGCAGGAAAAGAGATCTTGAACAGCACCTGTTCCATCACATACGATCCATAGGGCCGTTGGAATTTGAATTCCTTGCCCTTGAAGAGCACATCGTAAAAGCCCCAGTCTTTTGCCGTGAGCACGGTCGGGATGCCCATCTCTCCCTTGAGGGAGAAGAGGGCAAGGCGAACTGCCCGGCTTGTTGCGTCGCCCGCTGCCCAGGATTTTCGCGATCCCGTGTTCGGCACGTGGCGGTAGGTTCGCAGGGACTGGCCGTCCACAAAGGCCTGGGATACAGCGTTAATTATTTCCTCCTGAGTCCCACCCATGAGCCAGGCGCATACGGCGGCGGATGCAGCCTTCACCAGAACAACATGGTCGAGGCCCACGCGGTTGAATGCATTTTCCAGGGCGATGACACCCTGGATTTCGTGGGCCTTGATCATGCCCTCGAGCACGGTCCTCATCACGAGCGGGGGGTTCCCGTTCGCAACACGGGTGCGCGAGAGCCAGTCCGCGGTCGCGAGAATTCCTCCCAGGTTGTCCGACGGATGACCCCATTCCGCAGCAAGCCAGGTGTCATTGAAATCGAGCCACCGCACCATAGCGCCGATGTTGAAGGCAGCTTGGACCGGGTCAAGCTGGAACTGCGTACCCGGCACCTTTGCGCCGTTTGGCACAATAGTGCCCGGTACGATCGGCCCCAGAATCTTGGTGCAGGCTGGGTAACCTAGGGCTTCAATGCCGCAGCCGATGGTGTCGATGAGGCAATGCCTGGCCGTATCAAAGGCCTCGTTGGAGGTGATGGAATAGTCACGGACATAGTTGGCAATGTCCACAAGGACCTTGTCCGGATCAGGCCGGACGTTGGAAAGAGGAGAAGACATGGATGGGTTTTCCTTTCGGAGATCGTTCGGCGAATAATAACCGGCATGCGATAGTCAACTTTTTAAACGCAACGACTAACAAGGGCGCTAAGAGAAAGCGGCATGTAACAAGGAAGTTCAAACCTTGCTGTTTGTCCCTTGCTCCTCACCCTGCATTATCACTCCCGTTCCTTCATCGGCACGTACGCCCGGTCATCAGGCCCGGTGTAGTTCGCCGATGGCCGGATTATCTTGTTGTCCATGCGTTGTTCAATGATATGCGCGCCCCAGCCTGAGGTGCGGGAAATTACGAAGATCGGGGTGAAAAGGGACGTGGGCACCCCGAGCATGTGATAGGTCACCGCCGAGTACCAATCCAGGTTCGCGAACATGTTCTTCTCTCGTTTCATCACCATTTCGATCCGGTCGGCGATATGATGGAGGTTCATGTTGCCGCCTGCCTCGCACAACCCCTTTGCGATTGCCTTGATCGTGGCATTCCGCGGGTCGCTCACGGTGTACACGGGGTGGCCGAAGCCGATGACGATCTCTTTTCTGGCTACCCGCGCCATGATATCGGTTTCAGCTTCATCAGGATTGCGGTACCGCCGCTGGATTTCGCGGGCTGCCTCGTTCGCGCCGCCATGTTTGGGGCCTCGCAGGGCGCCGATGGCGCCGGTTACGGCCGAATAAACGTCGGACAGCGTTCCGCTGATCACGCGGGCGGTGAATGTGGATGCCGTGAATTCATGTTCGGCGTAGAGGATGAGGGACTGATCCAATGCCCGTTCATGGAGTGAGGAGGGTTTCTTTCCGTGGAGCAGGTGCAGGAAGTGGCCCGCCACGGTGTCATCGTCCGTTTCCACGTCAATGCGGTGTCCGTTCTGGCTGAAATGCCACCAGTAGAGCAGCATAGAGCCGAACGAAGTGATTAAACGGTCAATAATGTCGCGTGCCCCCTGGATGTTTTGGTCGTCCTTCTCCGGCAGGACCGTTCCGAGGTAGGCACAGGCGGTCCGCATCACATCCATGGGATGGGCGGCAGCGGGAATCTGTTCCAGGACCTCCTTCACCTGCGCGGGGATGCCGCGCAGCTTATTCAACTTCTTTTTGTAGTCCTTTAACTGCGGCTCAGTCGGAAGATCGCCGTGAACCAGAAGATAGGCTGTTTCCTCGAAAGTTGATTTCTTCGCAAGCTCGATAATGTCGTACCCCCGGTAGTGAAGGTCATTCCCGGTCCGTCCCACGGTGCAGACCGACGAATTGCCGGCGATTACGCCGGATAGGGCTACTGATTTCTTCACTTTGGGAGCGGGGGCATCAGCTGTCGTCGTTGCGTCGATAGTTGAACTCATGATTTTTCCTCCCTGGAAAAGATTGCATCAAGCTTTTGTTCAAAGGCATGGTAGCCGAGGTAATCGTAAAGTTCAGTGCGGGTCTGCATGCGGTCGATAACGTTCTTCTGCGTACCTTCCGTCCTGATCTCTTCGTAGACCGCGAGGGCTGCCTTGCTCATGGCGCGGAACGCGGAGAGTGGATAGAGCACAAGGGACACATCGGCGCTGCGAAGCTCGTCCACGGTAAAGAGCGGCGTTGAGCCGAACTCGGTGATATTGGCGAGGATCGGCACCTTCACCGCCTGCGCGAATTTTTTGTACGTCGCGAGATCTTTCACCGCTTCGGGAAATATCATGTCAGCGCCTGCCGCGACGCAGGCAGCCGCCCGGTCAATGGCTGCTTCGAGTCCTTCAACGGCAATGGCATCGGTCCTTGCCATGATGACAAAATCGGGATCGGTCCTGGCATCCACGGCTGCTTTAATCCGGTCCACCATCTCTTCCCTCGACACAATCGCCTTGCCCGGCCTGTGGCCGCAGCGTTTTGCTTGAACTTGGTCTTCGATATGGACTGCGGCTGCGCCGAACTTTATCATGGACTTGATCGATCTGGCAATGTTGAAGGCACTGCCCCATCCCGTGTCAATATCCACGAGCACTGGGAGGCCGGTGTTGTCCGTTATGCGCCGGACATCGGTCAGCACATCGTCCATGGTGCTGATGCCGAGGTCCGGAAGGCCGAGAGAACTCGCAGCAACGCCTCCGCCCGATACATACAATGCCTTGAACCCACTCCTCTCTGCCAGCCGCGCGGCATAGGCATTGATCGCGCCAACCACCTGGAGCGGTTTTTCCTCCCTGAGCGCGGCCAGGAATCGGGCGCCGGCTGAACTTGCTTTTGTCATATCAAGACCTCCCGAAAAGCGCGTCCCCCCGTTCCATCGTCTGATGATGGATATCGGGTCGGCATTCATACCGTCTGCTGGACTACTATATGTTTCCTTGCTCTCTGAAGTCAAGCGGTTTTCGGACGCTTGATGACTAAAACAGCGAGAAATGTTCAATGCATACTATCTCCAGCAAGTATCGTTCCAGAAAGATGCCTGGAGAAAAGAAAACGACAACTGGTTGATATGAAAAGCCAGTTAGAATATCGTGCAAAATGATGATTGGCTTGCCCTCGTGCAATGGTTTTCATTTTTGAAAATAATTGCAGGCAGACGATTGCGTAGTGTTTAGCATAGCATGCTATTCCCCTGCTTGCAGCCTGTTTTCTTCTATAATCAAATAGAATTAGCTACTGGAGACGAATTTCTTAAAGCAGCTTTTTACCCGCCCGCAGGCGGCAGATTTGATACAGAGGAGGAAAGCGGATATGGCTAAACGGCAAGCAACCCGTGCAGGTACGCGACGTTTCCCCTGTTCGTGAACGATTTCGCAAAAGCAGAAAGTGCGTTAAACTAGAGAGGATCGGGGCTGAAAAGATACACAAAAGCATCGATTATCATAGTCGAAATGCCGAACGTGGGGTGAGTGCTGGAAAAAATCGCGAAAATCATCGTCATGGCCGGCACAGCTTAGACTATTCCTACGCAAAAACCAGCTCCGGAAAGACGGCAACTCCGGTGATTGCGGTGTCCGACGACAAGAAGACCCTCAACGTTCCGCGGGCGGCCTAGGCATCATCCCGGATTTTAATCCGGTACTTCTTTATTTTATAATAGAGGTTCCGTACCGCCGTGCCGAGAAGCTGAGCGGCTTTTTCCCGGTTCCCGCCTGTTTCATGGAGCGCTCGCTCGATCGCGGTCTTTTCGGCCTCGGCGGTCGCCCGGCTCAGTGGCAGGACAGGCCCCTCGGACCCCGGGATGATCTGCTCGATCCGTTCGCACTCGAACAAGGGCAGATGCGTCACCTCGATTACCTTCTCCGCGGGATTCATGTTTATCATGGCCCGTCCAATAATGCTCTCCAACTCGCGCACATTGCCGGGCCATGGATAGTCCTGCAGTGCTTTCATAGCTTCACCGGTGATCCGCTCCACCTGCCGTCCATAATCCTGGTTCAGGCGCATGAGCGCATGATTCGCGATCAGGGGGAGATCATCCCTGATGCTCCGGAGGGGCGGGATCTCGATGGGCAGCACGTTCAAACGGTAGTAAAGGTCCTCGCGGAAGGAGCCGTCCTTGATCTTTCGCTCCAGATCTGCATTGGTCGCTGCAATGACACGTACATCCACGGGTATTGGTAGGGTGCTGCCGACTTTCATGATTTCCTTTTCCTGCAGAACCCGGAGCAGTTTCTTCTGTAGGGGCATGGTGATGTCGCCGATCTCGTCCAGGAAGAGCGTGCCGCGGCTCGCCTCTTCAAAGAGACCCCTCTTCCCACCCCTGGCCGCGCCGGTAAAGGCTCCCTCCTCGTAACCGAAGAGTTCGCTTTCGAGCAACTGCTCAGGAAGCGCCGCGCAGTTTACGCGCACGAACTGGCCGTTGCTCCTGCTGCTCGCGTTATGGATCGCATGGGCGAACAGCTCCTTGCCGGTCCCGCTTTCGCCGCGGAGCAGCACGGTGGCGGGTGTTCCTGCCGCGCGCATGGCCTGTTCCTTGGCATGAGTAAGGGCGGCGCCCGTTCCAACGATATCATCCCAGGTGTAACGCGCTTCAAGGCGGCGGATCAGTTTGCGTGCGTGGGCCAGTTCCTCCGTCAGTCCGATGATCTCCGAGATGTCGTGGATCACTCCCACGCTGCCACGGATTTTTCCTTCCACGCGGATGGGGGCCACATTCACGATCACTTCTTTTTTTAGCGGGCCCACCTTCATACGCACGTTCCGCACGGGCTTTCCGCTCCGGAGGACTTTGAGATGCATGCTCTCGCCCTCGGCGATGTCTACGGTCGCCGGCTTGCTGAGGACCGCTTCTTTCGGAAGGCCGGTGATCCGCGTGTAGGCGGGGTTTACAATGATGTTGTTCCCGTGCTCGTCGGCAACGGAGATGGCGTCAGCCGTGGATTCGATAACAGCCTCGAGCAGGCTTCGCACATTCCAGAGGCCAGTGATCTTCTCCATGAGCCCCCGGATTTCGGTGATATCCCGGAAGACAGCAACCGCTCCGATGATCGTGCCGGACTCGTTGCGGAGTGGCATGCGGCTGGTAATGATGATCGTGTTTCCCAGGTTCTGTTCACGGTTGATCTCAGGATTGCCTTCCTTCAGGATGGCTGGGAGGCGGGTGTTGGGGATGACGACGGCCGCGCTCCTGCCGACGACGTCATCATGCCGGAGGCCGGTAATGCGCTCCGCAGCCTTGTTGAAGAGTGTGACGATTCCCTCTTCATTGACGGCGAGAATGCCATCATGGGTTGAGTCGAGAATGATTTCCAGTTCGCGTGCCGTAATCGCAGTCATGATGTCCCTGGATGATTTTACTGTATTGAACGTCGATAATCAAGAGACGGTTATTGCCGAACAACGAATCCAGAACGAGGAGCGGCCGCATCGTTATTTAGACGGGCTCTGTTTTCGCCGCATGGTTGCGATGGTCTTCCGTTTTGAGGAGGTCGAAGAATTGTGCGAACTCCTGCCGGTCGTCGGTGATCTTGCACTTCGGGATCGATTTCAGGAACGATTTGCCGTAGTTCCTCGTCATGATCCGGGAATCGAGGACTGCGACGGCGCCGCGGTCTGTTTTGGTGCGGATGAGCCTGCCGAAGCCCTGGCGGAAGAGGAGGGTTGCCTGCGGGACCTGGTATTCGTAGAAGGGGTTTTTGAGCCGTTCCATGCGCGATTCGACGATCGGATCGTCAGGAACGGCAAAGGGGAGTTTAGCGATCACCACGCATTGGAGTGCATCGCCGGGGACATCGATCCCCTGCCAAAAGGACGCCGTGCCCATGATAACGGCATTCTGCGCTCCTTTAAATTGCTCGATCAGGCGGTAAGCAGGCATCTCCCCCTGGCAGAGGAACCCTATGTCCGGCAACTCCCGCCGCAGTTTCTCCGAACTTTTCCGCAGCTGGCCGTAGCTCGTGAAGAGTACCAGGGTCCTCCCTTGGGTGATGGACAGTACTGCCCGAAGCTCATCGTTGAATTTTTCCTGATACCCTTCAGCCTGCTGATCATCCAGTTCTGGCGCGATATAGAGTAAAACCTGGTTCTCGAAATCGAAGGGCGAGTCGAGCAGGAGCTCCACGGGCGCGTCGAGGCCAAGGCGGTTTTTCAGATAAGTGAAGGTCCCCGCGGCAGAGAGCGTCGCCGACGTAAGCACCACAGTGTCCGTTTTCCCGAAGAGTTCCTCCCGCAGCGTTGCGGCGACGTCGATGGGCGAGGCAATGAGCCGGTAGCGCTGGTTCTCGCGCTCGGCCCAATACACGAAACCTTCGGCGTTTTGGCCCAGGTTTATCCGCACGGCCGATGCAAGAGACCGGGCTCGTGACGCGAAAGCCTTGACCTCCATCTCCTCCTCTTGGGACTCTGCAATGAGTACGAGCAGTGCATCGCCGAGTTCCATGAGCGGCTCGCTTAGAATATCCGGAATAATGTTACCCTGTCTGATCCTGACAGCCGTCTCCTTCAAGAGAAGGGGGTGAAGGTTAAGGAAGAAATTGTCCGCGACAACCCGCAGACCGTCGACCATACCGCGGAGCGTCTCAGTCTCTGGTCCCTGCGCGGCCAGGCGCGTAAGCAGGCCTTTGCGCGTACGCTGGCTCAGGAGCGTGTCCAGGAGATAGCGGACGGAAAAGTTTGATATTTCAATGCCCAAATAATCGGTGGCCACATCCTCGACCTGGTGCGCTTCGTCGAATACGATTGCCTTGTACTGCGGAAGAACATTGCCCTTCGTCGCCATGTCGGCGAAGAAAAGATGGTGGTTCGCGACGAGGATATTGGCCTGATGCTCGATCGCTTTTGCCTTCATGTAGAAGCAGTCTCGATAATAGGAGCAATCCTTACCGAAGCAGAGGTCGGCCTGGCGGCAGGATTTTGACCAGAGTCCCGGCGGTGGTTCGACGGCGAGTTCGCTCCGCAGGCCAGTCCTCGTCACGGTGGACCACTCGAAAAGCCGGTTCAGGGGCTCCCGTTCGTTCTGCTCATAGAGGTCCCCAGTGCGAAGATGGTCAAACCGGCGGATACAGAGATAGTTCTCACTACCCACACAGAGAGCGTACCGGAAATCACCAAGCACGTTTTTCAGGAAGGGCAAGTCCTTGCCCACGAGTTGCTGCTGAAGGGCTTTCGTATAGGTCGCGACGACGGCGCGGCTGTTCTCGCCGCGCGTCCAAAGAATGAGAGGTACGAGATAAGCAAGGCTCTTGCCGACGCCCGTTCCCGCTTCGACAATGAGGTGTGTCTTCGTGGAGAGGGCCTTTTCCACGGCGCTGGCCATCTCGATTTGCTGGGGCCGGAGCTCGTAGGCCCGATTCATGGCCTGAGCGATCATCCCTGATCCGCCGAAGATCTTTAAAGCATTCATGAGCCCGTAGATTAACACGGGGCTGGTGATAATGCAAATTCTAGTTGCATGACCCCGTTTATTTTGGGTTTTTGCCCCCTTTTAGTTGCACTAATTTATTCGTTATGTTACTATAATTGCTTCTATGCGGACATGGAAAAAAATTTTGTTTCTTCTTCTCGTCCTATTTCCCGTCGGCATTGGGGCGTCCGAAAAGGGACTGATTGTCAAAGGCGTGCGTTATTCGACCTACACGGCATTTACGCGCATCGTGTTCGAGGTTGAGGTGGCAGCGCCTTATGTCCTGACCCGGTCCCAGGATGGACACAGCATCATGCTGAGCTCCTATGAAGGGCCCTTTGTCCTCCGGTCTCCCTTGCCCTTGATACATGACAGCGTTGTGGCGGGTATGGAGCCCTGGGAGGAAGCGGGCAGGACTTACGCGGTGATCAGGCTGGAAGCATCGGCAGGCCAGGTGAAGGATTTTACGCTTCGCGGACCGGACCGGATCGTGGTTGATATCGCGAAGACCGGGAACGTTGCGCTACCCTTACCTGCAGCCGGTCGCCCCATCGTAGTCGTCCTTGATCCTGGACACGGCGGCAAGGACATGGGTCTTCTCACGGGCCAGGGGATTGAAAAAAACATCGACCTTGAACTTGCACTTGCCGTGAGGAAAATTCTGCTTCAACATAAACCCGACAGGTTCAAGGTTGTACTCACCCGCGACCGGGACTTGTCACTCACGCTCGACGAGCGTGCGGCCCTGGCCAACAATGCGGGCGAGTCGATTTTTGTGAGCATCCATGCGGCTCCGGCTGATGGTACGCGGGTCTATATTCAGGATCTAGTCTATGAAACGGCCGGTTCGATGGTTCAAAACCAACCAGTGAGCGGCGACTTTATCGGCTATGAATCGGAGAGTGAACAGCGGGACATGACTTGGGGGAGCCAGCAGGCGGCACATGCGGAGCAGAGCGGAGTGCTGGGCAGGAAGATTGCGAGGCTGCTCGCGGGCAACGACAGTGCAGAGCCTGTTCAGGCGCCTCTTGTAGGGCTGAAGGCCGTTGATGCGGCTGCCGTCATGGTCGAGGTCGGCATGGGGCAAGACCGGGCGCGCGCAGCGGAAGCCATCGCCGGAGGGATCGAGCAGTATGTCATGGACAACCGATAGGGCCATCCGGGACAACCGGCTGCTGCTCGTGATCGTCATCGGCCTAGTTTTCATCGTTGCGGCTGGCGCATTTTTCTATTGGTCCCACAGGACTTCCTCGCTTGTGGTCCCGAGGCAGTCGGAGCAGAGCCAGTACCCGCTTATCCAGCCGGCGTTCCACAACGAACCGCTCTCGGTTACGCTTTATTATCCCCAGGACGGCATGCTTGTTGCCTCTCCCGCATCAGTAAAGCGGCAGCCCGACGCGCAGGCCCAGGCCAGGGAAACTCTTCTTGCTCTATTTCAAGATCAGCAGGCTGTACAGGCCTCTGTGCTGCGGGACGTCAAGCTTCGCGCCTTTTACCTCGACTCGCAGGGAACCGCCTATATCGATCTCGCGACGGACCAGCAGCAGGCAGTGAGAGCGTCGGCCTGGGATGAACAACTCGCCATTTATGCAATGGTAAATACGCTCACGCAGAACTTCGAAGAGATTAAACAGATTGTGTTTCTCATGAATGGGAGGGAAACCGGAACCCTTGCGGGACACATAGACCTGACACGAAAGTACGGAAAAAGGATGGACTTGATAAGGCCGTAGCATCATACACACACGTGTTTCGAGTCTCCTGTTCACGGGTTCGGTATTCAGGGCAATGTGACGCCGAACTCAAGACAGAAAAATTCAATACCAGTATTCATTTATCATGCAAAAAGCTATCGGCATATTTGATTCCGGCATCGGCGGGCTCACCGTGGTCAAGGAAATCGTGGCGAAGTTGCCGCTGGAGAACATCATCTATCTCGGCGACACGGCGCGCGTGCCCTACGGTATCCGCTCAGCCGAGACGGTGACGCGGTACAGCTTTGAGAACACGCAGTTCCTTCTCTCCCAGGAGATAAAGATGCTTGTCGTCGCATGCAATACGGCGTCTGCAATAAGCCTCGACGCAGTGAAGAAGGAATTCCCCTTGCCGATTATCGGTGTACTTGAGCCTGGCGCACGGGCGGCCGTTGCCGCAACGAGAACACGGAAACTGGGCGTCATCGGAACGGAAGCTACTATTGCGAGCCGCGCATACGAGACTGCAATAAAAAGGCTGGCGCCGGATGTCGAGGTCCACAGTCTGGCCTGCCCACTCTTCGTTCCTCTTGCGGAAGAGGGCTGGACGGACAACGACGTGGCGCAGCTCATAGCCAGTAAATACCTTGCCCCGCTCCGGAAAACGGGCATCGATACACTCGTCCTGGGGTGCACGCACTACCCCTTGTTCAAAGCAGTCATTACCCGGGCGGTTGACCCGGATATCAGGCTCATCGATTCAGCCACGGAAACGGCCAAAGAGGTAGAAGACGTGCTCGACAAGCTGAAATGGCGCATAGAGGGGCCGGGCGAGGGCGTGAGAAAATTCTATGTTACCGATCTGCCGTCGCGTTTCGAAAAGATCGGGAAGCGGTTTCTCGGCGATTCGCTCCACCATGCCCAACAGGTGCGGGTGGGTGGCGTGTGATGCGCCGAACGGAAGGGAATGGAACAAAACGCCTGATGTCGTTTGAACGCCCGCGGGATGGTAAGGTGAAGCCGCCGGGGCGCAGAGGTCACAACCATGAAAAAAGAATGTGAAAGGACTAGGCAAGCGCTGCCGAAATATCTGCACGGCCATGTGTTCGCGACAAGCCGTGCAAGGATCGAGCGTCATCTCTCGCAGTGCGTTTTGTGCCGGTCGGAGTATGAGGGTCTCAGGCATGCAGAGGAGACTCGGCAGATACTGAAGGACATCAATGCGCCTGAAGGGGTCATCGGAAAAATGAAGGAAGGCGTTTCGACCCTCGGCAAACTGAAGAAGGTTTTCTATCGACCGCTCTGGATCACGGGAATCATGCTGATCGCCGGTGCTGTGTACTACTACGAGGTGACTCCGCGACAGCTCGATCTTGAGATTGAACGCATAGTCAAGACTGCGCCTTCTAGCACAGCGGCGGCCGACAATCTGCCCTTGTCCACATCAAGCGTCACGGCATCCTCTTCGCACTCAGCGATACCGAAAAAGACTGCGGCCTTGTCCGTTGCTGCAATGAATCATGCTTTGGAACCGCTGATCGTTACACTCATCCCCGAAAACAACACGTCGGCAATAGCTACGATCAATGAAATCATGCACGGCCGCAGCAAGCTGCGAAAGATGAAGTTTTCGGAATCCAGGAGGGAGATCTCTGCCAGCCTTACAGCCAAGGAGCTAACGTTTTTATTTAACCGGATAGAACCAACAGCAAAAATAAGCTACAACCAGCAACAGTTTAATTCATTCCCGGCAGCCGCGCCGATCCCCTTTGTTCTGAAACTGAAGGCTGCGCCAATATCGGTTGAAGAACGCGCGCAGCCGCAACGGGCAGAGCAAGCGGCGCCTGCAGCATCGGCGCCCCATCCCGCAGAGCCGCCGCCTCCCGCAGCGGAAACTGCGCCGTCGCCGCCGGATGTCCACTGACCGGTCCGGTTTATCCTGAAATAGCAAGCATCCTATCAGCCTGAGGGAACGATTACCTGCGAGCATGTCCGACGACCGATCATATAAGGGAATCATAGAGTACCTCTATGCACTCCAGAAGCACGGAATCAAGCTGGCGCTTGCAAACAGCTACCGCCTCATGGAGCTCCTGGACAATCCGAACCGGAAATTCCGGGCTGTTCATGTTGCAGGTACGAATGGAAAGGGCTCAACGTCGGCGTATATTGCGGGCATGCTCATGGCTGCTGGTTTCCGCGTCGGCCTCTACACCTCTCCCCATCTCGTGAGCTTTACGGAGCGGATCAGAATCAACGGCACGCCGATCGCGGAAGCACGTGTCGTTGATCTCGCGCAGCGCGTGCGAGATGCATACCGGCGCCTCCCGGCGATTGGCGATTCCGGCGAAATGAGTCCGACGTTCTTCGAGGTAACGACAGCCATGGCCTTCATCTGCTTCGCAGAAGAAGGCATCGATATTGCGGTTATCGAAGTGGGCATGGGCGGCCGACTCGACTCGACGAACGTGATTAGACCGCTGGTATCGGTGATCACCAATATTGATCTCGAACATACGGAGTTTTTGGGCGGCACGCTGGAACAGATTGCCGGAGAGAAGGCAGGGATCATTAAGCCCGGCATCCCGCTGGTCACAGGAGTAAAACAGCCGGAAGCGATCGAGGTGGTCGAAAGCGCAGCAGCGGCGCTGCAAGCGCAGGTATTCCGCCTGGGGAAGGATTTTTCCGCCGAATATGCTGGCAGAGGTTCTGAACAGATTTTTGATTACCACGGTATCCAGGCGCACTATTCCGGCTTGCGGCTGCAGATGCTCGGCCGGCATCAGATTGACAACGCATGTCTCGCGCTGGCGGCGGTGGAATGCCTGCAGAATGCCGGCATCGAAATCCGTGAAGATGCGATCCGGCACGGTCTTGAACAGACGAGGTGGGAAGGCCGGATGGAGCGGGTGTTTCAAAGGCCCGATATATTTCTGGACGGCGCGCACAATCCGGCTTCGGCAAAAAAACTCGCCATGCTTATCAGGGATCTGATGCCCGCCTATCGCCGATTGATTCTCATAATTGGCATTCTTGGTGACAAGGACTATCGTGGGATCGTCGGAGAACTTGCTCCATTGGCCGACTGTGTAGTGGTAACGAAACCGCAGTATTCCCGCGCTCTTGACGTGAAAGTCCTTGCTGATGAAATTGGCAGGCTGCATGCCAAGGTGTCCACCGCGGAGACTGTCGGAGAAGCTGTGTCCAGGGCAAGGGACGTCGCATCAGCAGACGATCTCATCCTCGTTACGGGTTCGCTCTATGTTGTGGGTGACGCGCGATCGCTTTTTGTTACCGACAGGGACCGCACCGGCGCGCTTGCGGATCTTAAGGGATGATCGAAACTGACGTTGTGGCGCAGCATGTGCCATGTCAGTGCGGAAGAGAAGGATGAAAGAACGGTGTTCACTCCGGTTGTGCGTCGGTCTTGATGAAGGAATTCATGGGGAATCTCTGGAAAGCAATCATACTCGTTCTTGTAGTATCAGCCGGTCTTCCAGCCGGAGCACCACGGTGCGCTTATTCCGAGACGCCGCCGAAGAAAATCCCCGTGAACGTGACCGCTGATAAACTCGATTACGACCGGGATACTGATGTCTATATTGCGGCGGGTCATGTAAAAATAGAACAGGCGGGGATCAGGCTTGAAGCGGATAAGGTCATCCTGAACAACAAGACTGGCGTGGCTGAGGCGGAAGGAAATGTTTACCTCCAGGACCAGGGAAACGTTGTCCGCGCAGCGAAATTGACAACGAATCTCCGTACCTCCGAGGGCGTCATCTACAAGGGCGACGTCTTCATGAAAAAGGACAACTATCATCTCAAAGGTGACGTTATCGAGCGAAAGTCGGAAACGGTTTATCATGTCGAGCAGGGCGAATTCACGACCTGCGACGAGGACGACTGGTTCATCAAGGCCAAGGAGTTGAACATCGACTTGGCCGGCTACGCCACCGGCGACAACGTGTACTTTAAAGTGGCCGGTTTGCCGATGTTCTATACCCCCTATTTCCTTTTTCCGGTCCGCCGGCAGTCCGGTTTTCTGCTCCCAGAGCCGTCATACAGCAGGAGTCAAGGGGTCACGCTCTACAATTCGTTCTTCTGGGCCATCTCCGATTCACAGGATGCGACAATCTCGTCGGATTACCGCGCGAGGATTGGCCATGGAACAAGCATCGACTACCGTTACAACAACTCCCAGGAATCCCGGGGAGAAGCATATGCAAAATTCTGGGACATATACCATACTGAGGTTTCGCGGTGGGAATTTCGCTTAAAACACATGGAGGAATTCGCAGAAGACCTCTCCGCGCGTGTGGACATCAATCAGGTGAGCGATTATAATTACTATCACGATCTTGAATACGATCTGGAGGTGAGGGCTAGGCCCTATGTTGACTCCAACGCCTTCTATGTCGAGCGGTGGAACACCGCATCACTGTATCTTTTGGGGCAGGATTCAACGGATCTTACGCGGACAAACGAGAACACCATCCAGAAATTGCCCGAACTCCGCTACACTATCTATGAGGAAAACTTGGCAGGCCCGCTTCATCTTAATTTCGATGGATCGGCGACGAATTTCTATGAACAGGCCGGCAGGGACACGCGCCGCATGGATTTCAATCCGGAGCTGACGGCTGTTTTTGCAAGCAGCGGATTGAGCCTGACTCCCCGGGTGGGAGCACGTGCCACATTTTACGACCGGAATACCATGAGTGACGAGCCGGTAGAGAGGAAATATGCTTACGTTGGAGCTGATCTGAACGCAAGGGTATCAAAGGTCTTCGGCGTTGATGGCGATACCGGGATCGGACGCATCCGGCATTCAATCGAGCCCACGATCTCCTACATCTATATCCCCAATGTGGATCAGCAAAACATCCCTCAGTTTGATTCCGTGGACAGCCCGGTAACGCAAAGCACAGTGACCTTTTCCCTCATCAACCGCCTGACCGCCCACTACAAGGAATCAAAGGAATCGCAGCAGTTCTCAACCTTTGACTTGCTCGTCTTCAAACTGTCCGAGGCATATGACCTGAAGGCGGGGCGTGATCAGAATACTTCGGGCCATGCCCTTTCAGTCATTAATGGCCAGTTGTACGTGAGGACTCCAAAAGCGTTCACGATGACCGCCAGCGCTGACTATGATGCCTATACCCACATTGTAACGGACCGGTTAGTGGGAACGTCTTATACGGGAGACGTCGTCTCACTCAATCTTGCGGAAAATTATGTGCAAAATCCGGCGTCCCATTATTTGATTGGAGGCGGCACGCTGAAGCACGGCAAGTGGACTTTTAGCGGCGAGTGGTGGCGCGATATATATAACAAAATGACGACCGAGCAGGATTACTCCGTGAATTATGCAAGTCAGTGCTGGGGAGTCAAGGTCCTCGTGAGCGAGAAACCGGGAGACGATCGCTACACGATCCTCTTTGATCTGAGAGGCATTGGTAGTAAAGGGAAAGCCAACTAAGAGTTATGCAGAGGGACTCATGGCAGGGGAAATTATCGTGCTGATAACGGCATCGTCGAACGACGAAGCCGCAAAAATCGGGACAACACTTGTAGAGGAGCACCTGGCTGCCTGCGTGAATATCGTACCCGCGATACGCTCCGTGTTCTTCTGGGAAGGAAAGACCCGGAACGAGCACGAGACACTCCTCCTCTGTAAAAGCAGGCAACAGCTTTTGGATAAGCTCACCTTGCGTGTGAAAGAGCTCCACTCTTATACGATACCGGAGATATTGGCTCTACCGGTCATCGGCGGCTCGCCGGAGTATCTCTCGTGGCTATGGGATGCAACAAAAGGATGATTGCATGATAAGTTCCTGCGCTTGGAAGGGGAGAATAAAGAACGAACCCGAGAAGAAAAGAGTGCTCTAGCATACATTTTGCATTTTAATTTATTGTTTCACCAGTTACAAAAAAATTAATCAGCCATTTTAAATATCAGGAAAAGTCATAATTTGTACGACTTGAAGAGAGCTTACGGAGAATTTTAAGAGAAGGAAACGATTTTTTCTATGAATTCAATGCATTGATGAGACATCGGAAGGGGGCTGTTTTAAACGAGTGCTGAGAAGGAAAACAACGAGAGTTTAAGCGAGAGGCTCATAAGTAATTGTTTTTAAATTTAAATTATATTAATATAGGGTTAAAATGCTTTTTTGCTATAAAGTTGTTTTTCATGCATCTGGCATATTATAAACGTCAAAATTTTGACGATAGAAGAATTATATCTTGACAATATCGAATACTTTATGCTAGCCTTTAGCTGGTTATTTACGCCCTTTTTTTGGAGGTATGATGAGGGTAACAAAGCTTAGGAAGCTCAGGAAAAAAGAATATTTCACTTTTATGTTTCTTCCCGGCCCGAATGAAAGGGTAAGGACTTTAAGCATATCAAAGTCGGCTCTCAAGACCGCTCTTCTTTCCGTGGTAGCAGTCGTGATTCTTTCCCTGTATCTTGTCTACGAATATAATGAAGCCCAAGATAAAGTCTGGGAGTTGCAGTCCGTTCGCGAGGAGTTGATGCAGCAAAAAGCCCAGGTTCAGAGTTTTGCTCTTAATCTCCTGGATTACAAACGTCAGATGTTCCTCCTGCGCGACCTGGATACCAAGCTCCGCCGCGTCGTGAGCCTCGGTCCCCGGGACCGGGCACAGCAGGCGCTCGGCATAGGCGGTCCTGATGAGCTGGGGCTCCAGAATCTTACGCAAATGGGCGAAATGAAACAGGAAGAAGCGCTCAAAGAAATGCATCAGGAACTGTCGCAGCTTAAGGGTGCTGCAACGCGGCAGGAAACCAGTCTGCAAATGCTGATCGAATACTTTGAGGACAAGCGATCGCTCTATGCCTCCACGCCGTCGATATGGCCTGTTCGAGGCTGGGTCACCTCACCATTCGGCCCCCGCACTTCACCATTTAGCGGTATCCCCACATTCCATGAAGGAATGGATATCGCAGCCCAGACCGGAACGCCGGTCATTGCGCCGGCCGATGGTGTCGTCGTCAAAGCGGAATTCAGTCCGGGATATGGCAACATGGTGGAAATCAGCCACGGGTACGGCTTGAAGACGATTTTCGGGCATAACTCACGGCTCAATGTGAAAGCGGGCCAGCAAGTCAGGCGAGGAGATGTTATCTCCTACGTGGGCGATACCGGATCCAGCACGGGGCCGCATCTCCACTATGAAGTTCGGCTAAATGGATTGCCCGTGAATCCCGTAAAGTACTTGAATTAAGAGGCTCTGATGTTAAGACGCCTCATCATCTTTTTTAACTCCTTTCTTTTTCATACATAATTTATTGCGAACCATATGGGCCGGGGATAGGAGCATGGGGGATATGATCGACGCTCCTTCCCCTGCGTAATAACCGTTTCCGCAGTTCGGTTTCTGAATGATCCGGGCGGCAGCGGCAACAATCAAGGAGGGAGCGAGTTTTATGTCGATGGGAAAAGTGAAGTGGTTTAACGAGTCAAAGGGGTATGGTTTTATTGAGCCGGATGGAGGCGGAAGGGATATATTCGTACACTATTCGGCCATCCAGGGAGAGGGCTATAAGACGCTATCCGAAGGCCAGGTCGTCGAGTTTGATGTTATCCAGGGAGAAAAAGGCCCGCAAGCCTCGAACGTGGCAAAGGGTTCTGTGGAAAAGTAGGCTGATAGTCTTCACTCTTACTGGCATTTGTTTATGCACTGCTCTTATGCGTGGCCCCGAAGGATCCCCCATCTTCGGGGCTTTTATTGTCACCTTCTTCACTGGCAGGGGAGGACGACACGCGGTCAGGAACGCCGGCAGCGTTTGCAGGAGAGGGACAGGAATCGAAAATTGCGTCAGAACCCGGTGATGGCTTTTTTCTTTGCTGCATGCTGCTCGAAGAGAACCTCCTTCATCAGCATGCACGCTTCAATGACTTTTGGATTTGACACGCGGTAGAAGATGTTCACGCCTTCGCGCCGTGTCATGAGAATACCTTTATGCCGCATAACAGCCAGATGCTGCGATACATTCGCCTTGGAAGCACCGAGGACTGTCACCAGTTCGGAAACGGTCTTCTCTTCGTTTTTCAGTACATTTAAAATTTCGATTCGCTTCGGGTTGGTGAGCGTCTTGCAGATGTCCGCCTGCATTTCAAAAATTGCTTTATCATGGATCAACGCTTTCATGTTTTCTGTTTTACAGGGAACAGCATTTTTTGTCAAGTAGTAAATAACTTTATATTCGTCGGTTGAATTTAGAACGAATGTTTTGATTAATGAAGGTAGATGATTAGCACTTTCATGGTGGAAATGCCGTGAGCTGCGGAATCAAAGCAAACGGTGTACAAGGCATTCGCGGCGCCCTTTGCTTTCACGACAAATCACCGTTCATTTTTTCTGATGTTGGAAAATCTACCGGGCTATCTTCCCGATTATTTTCTTGAAATCCTGTATAAAAATGATAATATAAAAGATTATCATAAGAAATTAAGGCAGATGGAGAAATGATAATGATCGGTTCGCTTCTGAAAAAAATATTCGGCACCGCGAATGAGCGTGAGCTAAAGCGTATTCAGGTGTATGTAGACCGGATAAATAGCTTCGAAGGAGAAATTTCCGGTCTCTCGGATGACGCACTTCGCGCCAAAACCGGCGAGTTCCGGAAGCGTCTGGAGGACGGGGAAACGCTGGACGATCTTCTTCCCGAGTCTTTTGCGGTGGTGCGCGAGGCATCGAAGCGGGTGCTCGGCATGCGGCACTTCGATGCCCAGCTTATCGGTGGCATCGTGCTCCATTCAGGGAAGATCGCCGAGATGAAGACCGGGGAGGGAAAAACGCTGGTGGCAACACTTCCCGTGTACCTGAATGCATTACCAGGCAACGGCGTACACGTAGTCACAGTGAACGACTACCTCGCGCGGCGCGACGCCCAATGGATGGGGCCGGTGTATCAGTTCCTCGGCCTGAGCGTCGGCGTCATCGTCCACGGTCTTTCTGACGAAGAGAGGCAGGCAGCTTACGCCGCCGACGTGACTTACGGCACGAACAATGAGTTCGGCTTCGATTATCTGCGCGACAACATGAAGTTCGATCTCAAGGATTACGTGCAGCGGGAGTTGAACTTCGCCATCGTCGATGAAGTCGATTCGATCCTCATCGACGAAGCGAGGACTCCCCTCATCATATCCGGTCCTGCTGAAGAGTCCACGGACAAGTACTACAAGATCAACCGCGTCATCCCCAGCCTCAAGAAAGAGATCGACTACACCATCGAGGAGAAAACAAAGACCGCGACGCTGACCGAGGAAGGAAATATCAAGGTCGAGCGCATGCTCAACTCAGGGAATCTTTACGATCCTTCGAATGTTGACCTGGTCCATCACGTACACCAGGCCCTGAAAGCGCACGCACTCTTTCATCGCGATGTGGACTACGTGGTCAAGGATGACCAGGTGATGATTGTGGATGAGTTCACGGGGCGTCTTATGCCCGGGCGACGCTGGAGCGACGGGCTTCACCAGGCAATCGAAGCCAAGGAAAACGTCAAGATCGAAAACGAGAACCAGACCTTGGCCTCGATCACTTTCCAGAACTACTTCCGGCTTTTCAGCAAGCTGGCGGGCATGACCGGCACTGCCGAGACGGAGGCGGCGGAGTTCGCGAAGATCTACAATCTCGATGTAGTGGTTATTCCGACCCATCGGCCCATGGTGCGTATCGACAATGCGGATTTCATTTATAAAACCGAGCAGGCCAAGTTCAACGCGGCCATCAATGAGATCGAGGCATTGAACAAAAAGGGCCAGCCCGTCCTGGTTGGCACGATCTCGATTGTCAAGTCGGAGACCCTGTCGGCCATGCTCAAAAAGAAGGGGATCAAACATACGGTCCTGAACGCGAAGTACCATGAAATGGAAGCGGAGATCGTGGCCCAGGCAGGTCGGCACGGAGCAGTCACCATTGCCACGAACATGGCAGGACGTGGAACGGACATCGTGCTCGGTGGCAATCCCGAGGGGCTTGCTCGCCAAGCGCTTAAGGCGAAGGAGTTTACCAAGGAACAGTGGGATAAGACACTTGAGCAGTTCAAAACCGTTTGCGCCGGAGAAAAAGAAAAAGTCATTACCGCGGGCGGACTCCACATCCTGGGTACCGAGCGGCACGAGTCGCGGCGAATCGACAACCAGCTTCGCGGACGTTCGGGGCGACAGGGAGATCCAGGGTCATCACGGTTTTATCTCTCTCTTGAGGACGATCTCCTGCGCATCTTCGGTTCGGACCGGATCTCCGGTCTCATGGGCAAACTCGGCATGGAAGAAGATGTACCGATCGAGCACCGAATGGTGTCCCGCGCTATCGAGAACGCACAAAAAAAGGTTGAAGAACACAACTTCGAGATACGCAAGCATATCCTCGAGTATGACGATGTGATGAACCAGCAGAGGAAAGTGATCTACGAGCAGCGGCGCGAGATCCTGGCCGGCGAAAACCTGAAGGATGAAGTGCTCGGTCTGGCCGAGGAGATGCTCGACGGCATGCTCGGCATTTACTGCCCCGAGGATGCTTATCCTGAGACATGGGATACCACCGGCCTGACCGACGTGCTGGCAGCCAAGTTCTCGTACCGCCTCACCGGCATCGATCTCCAGTCCAAGACGCGCGAGGATCTGCGGGAAATCCTCTGGGAAGCAGTTAAGAAGAGCTATGATGAAAAGGAGCAGGAAATCGGTTCAGAGGTCATGCGCCACCTCGAAAGAGTCTTCATGCTTCAGGCCGTGGACCATCAGTGGAAGGACCACCTCTTGGCCATGGACCACCTGAAGGAAGGCATCGGCCTCAGGGGCTACGGACAGAAGGATCCACTCATCGAATATAAAAAAGAAGGCTTCGACATGTTCGAGGAGATGAAGCTTCGCATAGTCGAGACGACGGTGGAAAGCCTGTTCCGCATCAAGGTCGCGGCGAAGGAGCAGAGCCAGGAGATTGAGCGTAAGCAGCGCCGCCAGGTTGCGAACCTGAGGTTTGTAGGCTCGGGCGACGCCGCAACGGCGAAAGCCGTCCCGGTGCACGTAGCACAGAAAGTTGGACGGAACGACCCGTGCCCCTGCGGGAGCGGGCTCAAGTACAAGAAGTGTCACGGGAAATAATTGCCGTTGTAAGCTCCCGCATCGAATGAAATTCCGTGCGCATCGGGTGAAATAAATTCGTGCATCGGGTGAAATTAGCCTGTCTGGGCGGTCCAATCGGTCTTGGGACCGCCTTTTTCGTTCTTTTGATCTCCAAGGAATGTAGAGAGCGCTTTCGAAATTATAGATTGTAGTTCTGTTTTCGAAAGAGGCTTCATTTTATTTATAGTGAAAAGTATTTGTGCTGACAGTTACTTTAAACGCTATTCGTAACCATGCTTCACCTTGAAATAGGGTATTTACCAAATTTCCAGATGTTGTATTCCTCACCTACGATCTTGCACCAGTGCGTGCAAAAAAAATTGCGGAATCCCGGTTGAAACCTGCATATGAACGTTTGAGTTCAGGGGCGCTGCGCGGCTTTATCGCTCAGCGTCCCTTTGAACGACGGTTTATGCCTTTTTTGCGCAGGTTTGTGATTGGTTAGCACTTGGAACAGAAACGCCACCCTTCAGCGTGAAAGTACCGCTGAGCTTATTACATGAATCGCACATGGGAACAATCCGCTCTCCGTCCACACTCGGATTAATGACGTGACCACCTATAGTGGGCAGATTGGAACATCTTTCAACTGAGCAGCTTGCGGGCCATGCTTTTTCAGAAAAATTTATCCAGTGTTGTTTCCATGTTCCACAGCTGCACGCTCTGTCGGCGGTGCCACCTTTGTTGGACCAACCAGTTGTTGAAATGCTCATAAGCTCCTCCTTGTGAAAAAAAGGGCCGTTCTAAGAGGCACAACCAGTGCTTATATGTACGGATTCGGCGTATGGAAATATAGCGGACAATCTTCTGGGAGAAGCCATTAACTTCTTGTACATTTTTCACTCCTTAAGACCCACAAGAAAGCACTGGACAAAGATAGAATAAAAGGTGATTATAAAAGCTATCTAAGCTATAAGACTCTTTTTGATAAAAATGGTTAGCATTCACGCATGCAAGTATGGGACTTTTACCTATCATGATTTCGATGCAATCATTTGCGCCCCCAGCTTAATTCCCAAGTGCCGACGAACTGCATTGACAATATGATACCTCTGCACGACTACCGCTGTTAAAGAAGCCTCTGATAACGCCTCTTCAATATCCTGCACAGACCATTCTTTACTATTACGTAAAGCATGGATACCCATTATTGTTTCGATTAGAGACTGTTCAAACCACGAATGAACGGTATCTACAACCAAATCTTTAATACCTGTTGAACCTCCAAAATCATTCATAAAGTGGTCTATCATGTCGGTAAACACACGGAAGTCAGCATTAATAAGAAGCAAATTTTGATCGTCGAGATATTTGGCAGCTCGATCTTCAATCATTCCATACTCACGAGTCCCATCGATAATACTAATCCAACGAGTACGTGGAAATGGATCTGCTTTAACTTTCTCCCCGGGTGTGCCATCCTTCTTCTCAAACAGCGCGTAAACATTTCCGAGTCCGCCATCCTTCTGCCCTGCTTTTCCACTTCCAGCGCCTTCGCTAAAACCCCCTTTTCCACTGACGATGGCAGATTCAGGTGAAGGTCCGGCGTGAATGATCCTGTCCTCGTCAAAAAGGATCGTGCCCCCGTGCACCGGTTTATAGCGGCTCACATTATACAAACCTAAAAGATCTCTTAGTCTCTCTCGAATTGTCTTTGTATGGTCAGTTGCTGCCGAGCCTGCAGCCTTTTCTTCAATCAGTCGCTTGATATCCTCAGGCATATTTTCCCGAAACTCAATTGCCCAGTCAGCCCAAGGTAGGGGTTCGTTATTCATAAGCAGCTGAGTCCTTGCTGTATTCGTCGTAACACGTATAAATTCGGATTCAGACGGTTCTATATAGATGACAACGAATCGATATCCAAAAGTAATGCCAAATTGCTGTAACTTCGACATCCCAGATCTCGCAGTAGTCATTTCAAATAATTCGTTTTGATATAATGCTGCCATATGGCGTAAGGTCAAAAAATTCAAACCGTCTGTTTTACATGGTTTTTTAACATAGTTTGTCGCCCCTTTCCCCTTGCACGCATGAATCCAACCGGCTATACTCTTTCTGATGTTTTTCAAAAAACATATCAGGGAGAGGACGACGTGGACTGGAAACGACTTCTTGCCTATATTTCTGGAACTGTTGATCAGGAACTGCTTCTGCGGAACGAATACCTGGTAACAGAAAACCGCATATTACGGGATCAACTTAAAGGCCGCCTGCGGCTTACCGACAGGGAGCGGAAGACCTTGGCGGAGATCGGAAAGCGTTTGGGGAAAAAGGCATTGGACGAGGTCGCCAACATCGTCAGGCCGGAGACCATTTTATCATGGCACCGCAGATTGATCGCACGCAAATTCGATGGTTCAAAAAAGAGATCAACTCCTGGCAGACCCGAGACGGAAGCGGAACTGAAAGCATTAATCGTACGCCTGGCGAAAGAAAATCGAAGCTGGGGTTATGATCGTATTGTCGGGGCATTGGCCAACCTGGGGTATACAGTTAGTGATCAGACAGTGGGAAATATCTTAAAACGCCACGACCTAGCACCTGCACCCGAGCGGAAAAAGACGAGCACGTGGAAAGAATTTATCCGCACCCATTGGGACCTACTTGCGGCAGCGGATTTTTTCACCGCGGAAGTGTGGACCGCTTGCGGCTTGACAACCTATTACATCCTCTTCTTCATCCGGCTCAGTACGAGAGAAATCCATGTGGCGGGTATAACGCCAAACCCAAATCAAAGCTGGATGACTCAGATTGCCCGGAATATTACTATGGATGAATGGGGCTTTCTCGCTTCCGGACAGTCGTTGATCCACGATCGGGACGGAAAATTCTGTCTATCCTTTCAGAAAACACTTAGGGGAGGTGGAGTCAGAAGTATCGCCCTTCCTCCCCGCAGCCCGAATTTAAATGCTTATGCCGAGAGATGGGTGAGGTCCATCAAGGAAGAGTGCCTATCAAAAATAGTTCTATTTGGAGAGAGATCTCTTCGGCATGCCATAGGAGAGTATACTGATCACTATCATCGAGAGCGAAACCATCAAGGAATAGGCAATGTGCTGATATTCCCCGTGCCACAATCAGAGCATAGACATGGCCATCCCGTCAAATGCCGCAAGAGGATTGGTGGACTGCTCAAATATTATTACAGTGAGGCAGCATGAGTTTTTTGACCATACGGGGTCTCTACTATTTTACCGGCGTGGTACGTGCGCGGATTCATCGGAACAAGCATAAGTCTGTGGATTCCTTATGTGCTTATTGGACGCGAGGAAATAGCATGTCACCTTTACACAGTGGAAAACTTACAAAGAAATTATTAATAAATCTTGCTGAGGGATTATATCTGGTTAGTAATGTAGGCCATACACCATTGCAGCCAATATTCGCTGAAATGGTTACTGCTTTAAATATGAGAGAAGCTCAGTGGAGAAAGATAGTTGAACTAGGAGCAAACAACCGGCTGTGCCACGTGTTTAAGTCAAGAGAAGATTACCAGAAGTATTTTAACAAACCTATAATGGATTTATTAATGTCATGATAGTCTTTAAGGGTGTTATTATTCCCACCGATTATATTAACGGAGCCGTTTTCTTAGAGAAAATATGTCGAAGGAAATTACAGCAGTAAATTTGTCGCGGGATCAACTGCAGTTCTCCTTAATTTTTGAGGTGATGTAATATGTTGAAAATACAGACAATATTTAGCTCTTGTTTTAATTTCATCAGTTGAGCGAAAAATACAGGAAAATTTCATCTGATGTGCGAATATTATCGTGAAATTTTCATCTGTAAGATCTGTAACTCGTTGATAATTAGCAACCTGGAATTTCACGAGATGTGAGAACGTACAGCCGTCGTTATGGCCTCTTGAGAACGCGTGAAAGTTGAAGTGGGTGACTGAAAGTCAAGATGAACAAGGTGTTATTCACGAGGCTGGCAGAATAGACAAATATCTAGCCTGATAACTCAAGCAGCTTTTTTTGAGTGCAATATTATCGAGTGGAATGTTAACGCCCCTTACCATGAGGATTTTTTTAGTTTAAGCATTGCGCCTTGATGAGGGGGGGCAAATTCCATTGGGGACGTCAATTTTGATGTCTGGGCCGAGAAATTCTTTAACATGCTGTAAATCAAGGATATTTTAGCGGTTTCAAGTTTCTCCCCATCAAATGTGATTCCCTGAGGAAAAACAGCATTCTGGAACACTTTCTTTTTACGTATAGCTAAGCCTGCCCATGTTTCATGTGGTTGAACCATAAAACACTCGGCGAAGTCCAAGACTCCTGTTGGGTCAAAGCTATCGTCTCGCAGAAGTTCTAACTCTGATTTGGCCGACTCTGATTCGTCCGTCAGTTTCCCTATTTTTTTATCGTGTACTGCTTTTATAATTAATTCGTCAACCAATGCATCGGTGAATATACTTCTCTTCGCTTCAATTTTGTCAATATTACGTTCGAGCTCAGCGATCAAGGCTTTCTTCTCACTCTGCCTGTCCTTCCACACATCAAGGACAATCGCTTTAAACAAGTTCATGCTACGAGGGTTAATCTGTAAAGATGTGGGAAGGACGGTATACCGCCGTTTCAGCTTTTCGTTCCGGACGTTCACTTTTTTGCACTGAGGTCAGCGATAGTAAGAGTAATATTCTTTCCTGCCTTTAGAGCGACTGCCTGTCAGAGATATTCCGCAATGAGAACACTTCAAATGAATTTATAATTAAGAACCGATGTGGACTGCAATAAATCATGCCGCGACTGGCCACTTTGGGCTTTCCAAGAGAATTACAACGAAAACGTCATTTCGCTGCGTTTTTAATATTGATGGCCGCGCCAATATAATTCTTTATGGCTTCATTGCCAGGATCAATTTTCAACTCCTCTTGAAAATAATGAATTGCCTCATCAAATTTGCCCAAATGAAATAATGCTGCACCGATGTTTGCACGAGCGCCTTTTTTCTCCGGGTTAATTCTGAGTGACTGCATATAGCTATAGATTGCGTCTTCATATCTGTGATTGTATGCAAGTACAACGCCCAAATTATAATAAGCATTATCGTTTTGAGGGTTAAGAGCTATAGCTGTACTTAAATGGTACATGGCCTCTTCGTACCTTTTTTGCTCAATGAGAGCAACACCCAGGCCTTCATGGGCTTTTGAATCATTAGGCTCTATTTTAATTGCCTCGGTAAAAGATGCAATGGCTGCCTGGACGTTGCCGATTTTCCCATAGTTATCCCCCAACATCCTGTATGCTATGTAGTTATTATCTACGCAATGGGCGGCATGATTGAAGAGGGTGATGCTGTCCATCCAGTAAGTCAACTGTATCCATGTGCTAACGGTAAGCGCGGAGATCACGATAATTCCGGCAAAAGAGCTTATTAAATATTTATATTGATATTTTTCAAGCAAGTTGGCAATACTCCAGGCAATCATAATGTATAATCCAATTTGGGTTGTATACGTATAACGATTAGCCATTGACTGTGACCCCACCTGTACAATCCCTATGACCGGCAGCAATGTTATCAAATACCAGACCCAGCCTGTCGTCAAATAATGATGGCTTTTCCGATATCGGTATACGATAGTTGATATCCCGAGCAGCAATAAGCCGCTGATAATTCCCTGAATGACCGAAATATTGTGAGTAAGCGGGTATATAACAGCAAGGTGCTGAGGCCAGAACATTTTATAGATATAGTTCATGTAGCTGGAAAGCGCATTTAATATCCTGAGAAAAAAAGGGGCAGAATCGATGCCCATGACAGCCCCTACTTTAAGTTGTGCGTAATAGGTTATGAGGGATGTTAATAATGCGAGAAAAAAGAAGGGTAATTTCTCCCGTATCAAATCTACCGTTCGGACATCATGGGTGCTGTATCTGTCTAGAGGCCAGTAGTCCCACAAAATGAGCACCAGCGGAAGGCTGACTAGCATCGGTTTGGACATGAGGCCTAAAATATAGAACAAGATCGTTAGAACATAAAATCTTCTGTTTTTATTAATCACGGAGGCGCTATAAAAAAGCAACGTCAGCATCATGAAAAATGTGCTAAGAAGATCTTTACGTTCAGCTGCCCATGCGACTGATTCAACATGCAAAGGATGTAATGCGAAAACCGCGGCAACAAACAGGCTTTTCCAATATTGTTTTGTTGAATAATATAGAAGATAAAACAATAGAAGAGTATTTAATGTGTGTATAATAATATTTGTCATATGATGACCGAAAGGATTACTCCCATATATTTGATAATCGACCATATGAGAGATCCATGTCATCGGGTGCCAATACGATATTCCAACCGACGTAAATGCCCACTTAATACTGTTATAATTCAGGCCGTTCATTACATGAACATTTTCCGTTATATATGCTGGATCATCATAGCTTATGAAATCGTGACCGGTAATTTGGAAGTATGTCATAAATGTAATGACGAGTAATAATACAGGTACAGCGTATTTATGTTTATCAGACAAGATTTCAACGAAATTGCGCGCTCTCATATCGTTCGTATGCCGTCCTATTAACTTGACGAATTGTTTAATTATGGATGGCCCTGTATAGCACCCTGTGCTGACGTTAGGGGGAAACTTTCCTGGCTCTGCTCGGTAAATCCTGCAATGCGCGGCAATCTCAATTATTAAGTATGAAGGTGGTTAGGAACTGTGAAATTGCTTAGCTTCGCACGCAATGGCCTTTGGGAGCCTTTTTTACGAGTGCATCAAGTATCACTTATGTTAAGCATTAAAAAATTGAATCCTAAAAATGAAAAAGCGGTATATGCAGTTGGTGCCCTTAAATTTGCCCCAGCTTTTTTCTTCCCATCCCTAGTTTTATACGGTACAGCCCTACAAGTGTCATTTTCAGCAGCATAAAACCATGGCGGAACCGGCTTATGTTGGTACTGCCGTAGGTGCGGTTTCGGTATCGGATCGGAACGTCCACGATCCCCAGCCCCAGAACGGCTGCGGGGAAAATGAGTTCGAAGTCTCCGAAAGGATCAAAATCCCCGAAGTCCCTTTGCCAGGCCACCATCCGTTTGTAATCGTGCCGGGCTAGGAGCTTCGTACCACACAGGGTGTCGCCGAGCTGTGTGTCAAGCACCCAACTTAAAGCTTTCGCAAAGAACACGTTCCCCAAGCGGTTCAGGAACCGCATTGCATTGCCTTCCATGGGATACACTAGGCGGGAGCCGTTGATAAAATCAGCATGTCCCTTGCAGTATGCCGAGTAAAAACGACCCAGTAGCTCCGGAGGCATGGTCAGGTCCGCATCGAGAATCGTCAGCAGCTCTCCTCTCGCCTGCGAAAAACCGAGTCTAACAGCGTTTTTTTTACCCTTCCCGGACTGTTGAAATGCTTTGATGTTAAAACGGGTCCCATACACTTCTTTAACCCGTAATATCTCTTCCCAAGTCCCGTCCGTTGAATGCCCCTCGACGAAAATGATCTCTAGGTCGCATCCAAGGTTAGGAAAACGTCGAATGCAGTTTTCTATATTGCCGCGCTCATTTCGTGCAGGGACTACACATGATAACGATGGATGGTCTCCTGATGCCTCTGGCGCTATCGGACGAAGTACTGCCAGGTAAACGAGTCCAAACCAGCGTACGATAGGTATAGATGAAAGAACATGGTTCAAAATGGTACCAAAGCCAAAAAGTTTCCAGGGGAAATAAACCCCCAAACGTGTTCTAACTATGGTGTAACCAGCGAGTTTAGCTATATTTTCCAGGTCAATGCGGGTGATGAAGGTCGTAGGTACCTCGCCCTTTCTGAGGCCGATTCGATTGGCTAAGCGATAGAGCCAGCTCAAATAAGGATTGTAGGCAACTATCAATATTCTCGATGTCCGCGATAGTCGGGGGGCTATCTGTCGCAACAGTCCCTCGACATCAAAATGATGATTGATCGTAGCATTGAGAAGAACAGCGGTTCGGGTTGTCTGTTCACTGGATAGGTCAGGGAAGGTGTCAAATTCTTTAATCAACTCTTTCTGCTGGCAGTCAAGAGCAGCTATGAGCAACCCGCTATCTTCTGGCCGTGGCATGCATTGCAGGACCCGATCATAGTAACGGGTGATCAATGACAGTTCATTTGCAATCAACCCGTAAATGTATTTTTTCCAGGCGGCTATTATCATGGTTTTTGCTGAAATTACATTGATGATCGCATTCGTCCCGCAAGGGAATGATTGAGATGCAGATTATCTTGCTGAGGATATATTTTCCAATAATTAAATTACTAAAATATCTATTATTTAAATTACAGATAATTTCCTGTAATTGCAAGCAATTTGTTTTGGCTATAGATGCTTTAACATCACCTTTCTTAATTGCCTTTTCGACAACTGCCGAAGCAGATAAGGCCAACAATAATAGACGTGTGCTTATTGCATCCTGCATTTCCTTCATGCGCCTGTTCAGGTCAGATTGGGAATTCCAATCGTCTTTTTCCCATCGATGAATGTTCTTGAAATCCCCGCAAATTTTGTAGCAGCCGTGATGGTATCTCCGTAGAGGAGTCGCTCAATAACTCTGGCTTGCATCCCAGCAATATTATCTGGCTTTTTTCTCTGCGGCATTGTGCGGCATTTCGTTGCTTCCTTAATGGATGTAATGAGCCGCGTCGCAACAGCAAACCCAGTTCCAACCTTTAATGGGAGTAAAAAGCCATTGACTTGACACTTAGCTCTTCCCAATGGCCCATATTTATTAACCTTTTTAACTATAAGGTTTTGCTTGAGTCCGTGGAGGGCCATAAGGCAGGGTTCTATGTGGTTCCACGACATGGTGCTTGGGGAGGCCAAGCAAATCGAGGAGTTACCGGTTACCGGTAGTTCCTTTTTTTGAACCGCTGAGTTTGTTTTTCCATCCTCCCCGCGTTTTAAGAGCTAGTGATATACTTAAAGTAGAATCCAACACCGTAAAGAACTTGCAAGAAAGGAGAAAACGCAGGCGGTATTACTCAGGGGACGCAGCCCTCGCAAAGGCGCTGAACAAAGGAAGAGGTGATGATTATGAAAGAAGAACTGACGAATAAGGGCATCAACATTATGGTGCCATTCCTCGTGGGTGGTGTTGTGGGGGCAGGAGTAGCATTGCTGTTCGCGCCAAAGCCGGGGAAGGAAATAAGGAATGACGTGAAGCGGTTTGCCACTACTACGAAGGACCGGGTTGCCCTGGCCATCGACAAGGGGAAGGAACTCTATGAGGAAGGCAGAACAGCAGTTGCGAGCGCCATCGATGCAGGCAAGAATGCGTATACTCAGGAGAAAGAAAAGTGGCAGCATGCATGAGCCGTGTAGATACGGTGACTAAATTCCGCGCTATACGAGGACAGCTTCCCCTGAGATGAGAAGTTGGATCCAGAAGGTTTTCGAAGAAAGGGCATGCAAGGGAGCGTGCCTTTCCTTTTTTTTGCGCTTCCTTCTTCCATCCGCCCGGAGATAAAGGGCAGGGATCGTGAATACGCTTCCCCTTCTCGTGATCCAACTTGATCTTGAACGTGCCGTGCTGACGCGCTTCAGAAGTACGGCACGCGACCATTATTGGCTGTTCCAATGAATGCACGCATGCTCGAACAATGATTATCTCGAGATTTGTTCGCCCTATCCTCTTTCACGAAGAAATGATCGCGAAAGAAAAAGCAAGGATTGTTATCATTTCCTGACCCATGTTTGACTACCGACACTTAGGCACGAAGGGACTGAGCCGGATCTTCAGCTTCCTGGTGAGAGTTCTACGCGATTTCAAGCGCAATCAGGGTCTGTTGCTATGCGGCGCTGTTGCGTATTACACCCTGTTGTCCATTGTGCCGATGTCGATTCTCGCCCTTATCGGGTTGTCTCATTTTATCGAGGAGGAACAGTTATTTCATACCTTATCCATCTATCTGGAAATGATCATTCCCGGCTATGCTGCAACGCTGACTGAACAGGTGCGGGTATTTCTCGCGCATCGGGATGTGGTCGGTGTCATTGGATTCCTGGTGATGCTCTTTTTCAGCTCCATAGCATTTACTGTTCTTGAAAACGCCATGTCCGTTATCTTTTTTCACCGGGTCAGAGTAAAACACCGTCCCTTCCTGATTTCCACGCTGATTCCATATGTGTATATCTTTGTGTTGGGTCTGGGCATCTTGCTGGTATCATTCATTACGGGAGCAATGGAGACCCTTGAAAGAAGGCAATTGATCCTGTTCGGTTGGACATTGGGCCTGGAAGGAATATCCGGCATTGTGTTGTATGTCCTGGGGATCATTGGTGAGGTGCTGCTGCTCACATCAATCTATCTGGTCATGCCTGTTGTCCATATCACGTTCCGCCGCGCTTTGATTGGCGGGTTAGCCGCAACGATTTTATGGGAGATCACGCGCCGGGTGCTGGTCTGGTATTACTCGGTTATATCCATGGTAAATTTAATTTATGGATCCTTTGCCACGGTAGTGGTGGCACTTCTGACCACTGAGGCTGTAGCATTGATCCTGCTGTTGGGTGCCCAGGTTATCGCGGAACTAGAGCGCGGGACCGATGAACTGGCCAAGGAGAACCTATCCGGTTTCGAGACATGAAGCTCTTTCGATAGATATATCCAGAAACGCGAAAATTAAAGATCAGGACAATTTTGACAGCAAACAACCGCAAATATCCTCCGGGAGGCCGCAGGTTGCAAGACATGACTAAATGGCTCGGATCCTTTATATGTTCATATCCTCCCGGAAATAGTGAGCGCGCGGGGGATAATTTTTATGCGTACTTTAACTTACATTCCCTGTAGTTCGCTGCAGCGTCACCTCAGAGAGGGAAGAATAGGAGAAACCACAGATTCTCTTAGGACAATCTTCCCCTCGATACCACGCAGCTTGCCGCCTGGCGATTCATTTTTTGAGGTGATGCAATACCGCGAAAGACAAACTGTATTTTCGCTCAAAATTTATTTTCATGTGTTGGGTGAAAAATACGGGGAAATTTCATCCAATATGCCAACCTTTTTCGTGGAATTTTCATTCGTCACGGAGGCAACCCGCTGATAATTAGCAAACTGGAATTTCACAAGGGTGGGAGGTACAGCTCTGTTTGCGGTGAAGACGTAATCACAATGCTACGGCAGCTCGGGAAAAATAGGACTGCCGTATTTTTTATAGCCTGCCACGAAAATTGGCATTACCTTTCTCGTTCATTCTCTGCCGCTGAAAAGTTTAACGTAATCGGTGCCAGTGATCCTTGCGAAGGGGTGGTGCCTGGTTTGGAATTTGTCTATCAGCAGATCATCGCATTGCGGGATGAGCGTCGATATGGTACCGAATGAATGATCGAGTACATTTAAGAACCGTCGGAATGCGGCGGAAAGACTTTCGTTCCGACGGCGCTTGGAATGCCTCTTTGTCAAAAAGTGTCTTTACACTCCGCCTTTTTCAATGCTCACTTTCTTCGTCACTTTCTGCCAAGTGAACTGTCCACTCTCCTTGGTGCCGAAGGGCAGATACGTGAGTTCCACATCCACGGTCATATCGTAATCCAGAATCGTGGTTATGTCCTTTCCGCCCTCTTTTGAGAATTCCGCAGGGAACGGGATGTCGAAACTTTCGTTTACCGGGCGATTGGGCGGCAGACTCGTGTCGCGCAGCATGCCGCTCTTTTCATAGGGTCCGCGTCCCATCTTGTCGCCGCGACCGAGCTGCAGAGGAATGGGCATGTAGATCTTCGACTGCTTGAATACCTCGTTACCCTTACTGTCTCTCGCGGTCACGTCCAGGACCAGCCGGTTGGGAGTCGGTCAGCCATCCGGTATGCCATGGCCCGCCCGGTTGATCATCTCGACCTTCACAATTGCCTGGGGAACCATCCGTGAGCCGTCACGCCACTGATACCCCATGGCCTCGACCTTGAAGTCCACCGCTGCCTTTGCCATGCCGGGATCTCGGTAGCTCTGCATGTTATGCCCGAGCTTGCTCTTTTTCATGTGGCATTCCTGGCATTTTTCCTGGCCACCCTCAGCGCGGTAGGCCATATTGTAGCTTGCGTACAGCGTGGCGCACTGCGAGGGGTTCTCAAGCTCAAAGTTCGGTCCCAAACCGTGGCACTGTCCGCAGAGGATGGACTCGTCCATGATGGGGCTTGCCTTCATCTTTGGGTGGGCCAAATCGGCATGCTCTCCGTCCTTGAATCCGTAAACCGTATTTTTTTCCGGAAAGCCGTCCACCCATTTGTGAATAATGGCGTTCCGTTGATGGCAGATGAGGCAGTTGATGTTCACTTTTGAAAGCATTGCGATAGCCTTGTTCCTCGCCTCATCGCTTGCATCGGGGTCCGTGTAAACGAACACGTTTTTTACGATCTCCCTGGCCACATCATCAGTCGCCTCGGCGAGCTGCGGAAGGTGGCATTTCGCACAGATCATGAGATGTTTAACCTGCACATCCTCGGGCTTCTTCACGCCGGAATACTTCCATCCCATGAGACCGACGGTGACCGTAGTCTTGATGGTGGCCGCGGTACGGCCTGTGCCGAAAATGGACCGGGCGTGGATCGATTTCTCCCAGTCGTTGTAGATATTTTCATGACATTCCTTGCACTTCGACGAGTCGTACATCGCAGCAAGTTCGTCGATGGTCGTCGCTTTTTTCGACTCTGCGCCATAAGTATCCCCGGGTGGAAGGAATGCAACGGGCAGGAAGAGGAATAGGAGCATTGCCAAACTTCTTAAAATAGCCATACAAATCCTCCTTTCCTGGACATATGCGGCAACCGCGTCACTGAGAGCGAGAACCGCACTTCAAATGTAGCACAAATATCGTTCGTCGTCTCAATTGGCGCAAGCATACGGGCGTTCGCGGGAGAGGCCGCAGGTCGGGATCTTCGTCGGAGCGTCCGCCCAGTTGTTGCTGGCCGTGTATCGAAATCATAAGCCTGATACCCGAACTTGAAGGTAGCCTTGCCGTGTTTGGGAAATCGGCCTGTTGGTGATTTTCTGGATAATATAGACATCGTAGACGTGACCGCGAGCTCGGCGTTTACTCGTCCCTTTATCGTCCAATGCGCGCACCGTGCCGATGCAGTATTTGGATCCCTGGTTATATTCCGGGCCAATTTTCGCACTGGTGGCATAGAAGCCATGCCGGCCGCGAAGAAGGTACACTGCCTGTTTGGCTCTCGGCAGCTCTGCTGGCATGTGAACAGCAATACGTCCACGGAAATAAGTCCAGCTGCGCCGAAATCGACTTGATACGCTGGTCATTAGGATGTATCTTGCTCTGGGTCCTGGAGATGGAGAGGTCGAAGCCACTCACTTTCCCAACCATACGGTCGATCCAGTCTCTGCCGCCAGGGTTGTGCCTTACCGGCCCTATCAACGCACTGCCGTCGGAAGGCGGCATCAAAGATATGCGAGCCCCGCTGGTATTGCAACTGAGCCTGCGGGGATTCTGTCTTGCATGGCTCCAAGCCTCTCCTGAGGGAACGTTCCGCAATAGAGCGATTTCCAAAACTGAGAATATCTAATTTACATTTCCTGTGGAAATCGATATAATTGCCGGAACAGACTGCCTATTTATCTCGCTTCCTGAGTGGTGCGGAAATGCAAATCTGAAAACGACCTTTGGACTCGCCATGACACGGTTTAAATCAGATGCCATACGGATTGCCGGTATACAAATGATCGCTGGCCAAGACATCGATCGGAATATTCTGCGCGCCATCGAAATGGCGGAGATTGCGGTTGAAAAGGGCGCTGGAATCATATGCTATCCCGCCCTGTTCCTGAATCCCTGGTTTCCCAGGGAGGAGGAAAAGTCGCATCTTTCCCGGGCGTTGGACGCCTCGAGCGAATCGCTGAAACGATTTCGGGCTTTTTCCGAGAGCGCCAAATCAGTGCTCATCGTACCTTTTTTCGAGTCTGCAAACGGCGAGTACTATAACAGCGCGGCGGTGATCGATGTCGGCAAGCTGACCGGCATATACCGCAAGGTGCACGTGCCCGACCTGCCGCTCTACCGGGAACAATTTTATTTCTCTCCCGGTTCATCGGGATTCCCCGTGTTTGAAACATCGCGCGGCAGGATTGGCGTCCAGATCTGCTGGGACAACCTGTTTCCCGAAGGCGCACGCATCTTGGCACTCAAAGGGGCGGAGATCATCTTCTCGCCCACGGCAGCATCGATCAATACCCACAGCCTGTGGGAGCGGGCGATCATGGCAAATGCTTTTGCGAACAACCTCTTCATCTTCCGCGTGAATCGGGTGGGACAGGAAGAGGGCATCTCGTTCTACGGAAGGAGCTTCTGCGCCGACCCGTGGGGCGAGATGGTATCGGACCTGGCGGGAGGCAAGGAGTCTATTGTCATTGCCGACATTGACCTGGCAGAGCGCAAAGCCGCCACGGATACATGGGGGTTTCTCAAGCACCGCAGACCCGTGGAGTATGGGGATCTCGTAAAGTAGCATCGTTTCGCATCGAAGTCTTCTCAAAACGACCCGTCCTGCCTTCCCAACACGTATTCCCAATGCTGGAAAAAGAGTCATGGCGTATTGCAAGGGAGACATTCCCCATGAACCTTCTTGAAGGAATCTGCACGCGCCGAAGCATCCGGCAATTCACCAACCAGCCGGTGAACCGCGAATTGCTGATCGAAATCATCAAGGCCGGCATCTGGGCGCCGTCGGGATTGAACAACCAGCCCTGGCGGTTCGTGATCGTACGAATCGATGAGATGCGAAAAGAACTGGCGAAGAACATCAGATACAATTTCACCATTGAACGTGCACCCGCATGTATCGCTGTGTTCGGGACAGGAGCGTGATGTACAACGACGTTAAGGACCACCGGTCCTTGGGTGCCTTCATCCAGAATATGCTGCTTGCCACCCACGCCTTGGGTTTGGGGGCCGTGTGGCTCGGCGAAATTCTGAAGAACGCCGATGCGGTGCGGTTGCTCCTCAGCCTGCCGGAAAACATGGAACTCATGGCTGTTGTGGCCATCGGCCATCCTGCATCGGATAAACAATCCTCCAAACGGAATGGCCTGTCTGAAGTCCTCCTGAAAGAGCTGTTGTTGATTGTTGATGCTCCTCCCCTTGATCCTGCTATAATAAGTTTCAGAAGACCGCATCGCCCAAATAGTAGCACACCTTATAGCTGTCTCTGCGTTCTTTGCATGCCGAGGTGAAATCATGAAAGTCATGGTACTCAGAGAGATCACTCGTCTTGAAGTCAATAAATCCCCTCTTGAACTTACTGATTTGCCTGTTCCTATACCGAACGACCGCGAAATCCTCGTAAAAGTCTCGGTCTGCGGCGTTTGCCACACGGAGCTTGACGAGATTGAGGGCAGAACATCACCTCCGAAATTTCCGATCATTCCAGGACACCAGATTGTGGGCCGCGTGGAAAAGACCGGGAGCAAAGCAAGCCGGTTTAATATCGGCGACCGCGTCGGCATCGCTTGGATCCATTCAGCCTGCGGCAGATGCGAATACTGCAGAGGTGGTATGGAAAACCTGTGTGGTGATTTCAAAGCAACGGGCCGGGATGCGCAAGGCGGGTATGGGGAATTCACGACCGTGCCGGAAGGTTTCGCCTACGCTATACCGCAGCCGTTTACCGATGCCGAAGCAGCGCCGCTTCTATGCGCAGGTGCCATTGGATACCGGTCGCTCCGCCTTGCCAATATGCACGACCGTGGAAACATCGGGCTTACGGGATTCGGCGCATCGGCCCATCTCGTGCTCAAGATGGTAAAGCATCTCTATCCAAATGCGGGGATTTTTATCTTTTCCCGCACGGAACAGGAGCGGGTATTCGCCCGGGAACTCGGCGCCCAATGGGCAGGTGATACATCGGATAGTCCACCTGAAAAACTCCATGCCATCATTGATACAACGCCTGTCTGGAAGCCGGTCGTCGAAGCCATGAAGCATCTTGTCCGCGGCGGCCGTCTCGTTATCAATGCAATACGCAAAGAAGAAAGCGACAAAGAAGCGCTGCTTACCCTCGATTACTCACGCGATCTCTGGATGGAGAAGGAGATGAAGAGTGTGGCGAACATAACGCGCAGGGACGTCGAGGAGTTTCTCCCTCTTGCGGCGGAGATGCGGATCAGGCCGGAAATTGAGGAGTACCCGCTCGAGCAGGCCAACAGGGCCCTTCTAGAACTAAAAGAACGGAAGATAAGGGGAGCGAAGGTTCTGAGCGTCAGTGGCTCAAAAGGAGAAAGGTGATGGCATGATTGCGAGACTTGGCATAATTATCTTGCTGATACTCGTCCTGACCGTATCCCTTTCCCCCGTAGGCTGCAGACCAGCACCAATCCTCGGTGAGCCCGTACGGAGAGGAAAAGCGGAGAACGGGACCTATGAAGGGACCTTCCGCTCCTGGCCTAATAGGGCGGTTGTGAATGTTACGATTGTGAATGGACTCATCACCGATGTGCGTATCGTAAGTCATTGGGCCTCGTCGATTGGCAGGAAAGCCGAACAGATAATTCCGCGGAGAATCATCGAGAAACAATCGACAAACGTGGATGCCGTATCCGGCGCGACGAACAGCAGCAGGGTCATCATGAATGCCGCTCAGAACGCCATTGAGAAATCTTACGGGAGTCAATAGAAGACAGGGGCAACATACGACATGATTTTTGTTTTTGCCTTCAATCTATCCGCACTCGCTCTTTCTGATAAGATTCCGGGCCTTATTGGCATTTAATAGTTTCTTCTACTTCTCTTGCCTCGCCATCTCTGCTACGCATTCAATGTGATAGGTCCAGGGGAACATATCCACAGGTTGAAGCCGGTCTAGGCGCAACCCGAAGAGGTGAAAGAATTTCAGGTCCCGCGCGAGCGTCGATGGATTGCAGGAAACATAGATGATTTTCTGCGGAACGAAGGCAAGGACCCGCTCCAGTGTTTTTAGAGTCGCGCCGGAGCGGGGCGGGTCAAGGACGATGGTTGGGGCGCGCATTTTGCGCTGCATCAGGGTCTTGAGTCCCCTCTGCAGGTCATCGGCGATGAATTCGGTGTTCTCGATTCCATTCAATATGGCGTTGGCTTTTGCATCGTCGATGGCAGTATATCCCGATTCAACGCCGATCACAGTTTTAGCTTGCTTCGCGAGGGGCAGGGCGAAGTTCCCGATTCCGCAGTAGAGGTCGAGCACGATTTCATCTCCTGCGAGGGCGGCAAAATCAAGCACGGTCTTCACCATGTTTCTGTTCTGCTCCCAGTTGACTTGGTAAAAGTTCCTCTCCGTAGCGTGGAACGTCAACCCCTCGCATTCAAGTGTCAACCGGTTATTCCCCAAGGTGAACGCTTTTTTACGGTTTGCGAATCCCGTTATCCCGACTACTTCGGGTACGGCCTTCCTGAGTCCGAAAAAGAACGCATTCATTGAAGGCAGTGTGTCCTGCTCACCGTAGAGCAATAAATGCACTTCCCCGGCCGGTGTTGCGTTGATATGGACTTCCTTCAGGGGTGGCAGCTGCGGTTCCAGGGACCGCACGGCTTTCAGCGTCCTGTTGATGAGCGGGTCGATGAGGAAGGCGTCGTCGACCTCGATGAGGTCATAGGAACCCGGCCGAAAAAAACCGATCTGCTGTTTTCCTCCTGATGGCCGAACATTAAACTGCGCGCGCAGCCGGTAATGGTCAATCCGGGGAGAGGGAAGAATGGAAAGGGGACGGGTTGGCGTTATGCCGCCGATCTTCGCCAGCGTATCGAGCAGTATCTCCTGCTTGAACCGCAGCTGCGCTGGATAGGCGATGTGCGGCCACGTTGCGCCGGTACACTGCTTTTCCCCGATGCAGGGCGGATCAATGCGGTCCTGTGAGGAGGTCAAAACCTCGATGAGGTCAGCCTCGAGAATGCCTTTTCGCTTCCGCTTGATCGCCACGACAACTCGCTCGCCCGGGAGGACGCCGGACACGAACACGGCCTGGCCACTGCCAAGGCGCGCCAGTCCTTTGCCGCCGTGGACCAGTTTTTCAATAGTGAGCTCAATGCGCTCGTTCATCCGAGGATCTTTTTAACCGTTTCTCGGAGGAGTGAGGTATCGGCCGATTTCACGACGTAGGCTTCGGAACACCAGCTGCCAAAGTCCTGCTTGTATTCTTCGTAGGCAGTGCAGATAATGACCGGCAGCGAACTGTCTTTTTCCTTCATCTTGCGCAGAGTCTCGATGCCGTCTATATCCGGCATGCGCATGTCCAGCGTGACAAGGTCGAACTTGTCCGAGTCCATCTTCGCGAGCGCTTGAATTCCGTCGGAGACAACGGTCACGATATATCCCATGTCCTCGAACTCGATCCGGTACAACTCCCGGATGTTTTCCTCATCATCGACAACCAGTATTTTTTTCATTGGTGCCTCCCTGTAGATAACGCTGTGCTGTATAGTACCGCTTCTAAAAACCGATGTGAATAAGTACAGAACGGCGAATTACGCCTGCTTTTTATCCACCTACTCGCCGTAGGGCAGCTTGATCGTAAAGACCGCCCCTCCGGTATCCTTGTTCCGCAGCTCGATCCTGCCCCGGTGCGCCTTGATTATCCGGTTTGAGATCGGAAGCCCCAGTCCCGTACCGCGCGGTTTGGTGGTGTAGTAGGGATTGAAGACATTGTGCATGACCTTCGCGGATATGCCTGGTCCCGTGTCTCCGAATTCGATTGCGGCTTCCCTTGCTCCATCGGCCGGGTAGGTTCTGATGGTTAAGGTGCCGCCGTTCTCCATGGCCTCCATGGCGTTTTTCAGGATGTTGATGGCGGCCTGCTTGATCTGATGGGCGTCAATCATGAGGCCCGGGAGGGCCGGGGAGAAATCCGTTTCCACGCGGATGCGCCGTTGAGCGAGTTCGTCCTCGTAGAGCATAAGGATTTCCCGAATTAGGGAGGCGATGTCCGTCTCGACAGGCTGGGGGGCCACCTCTTTGATGTAGGATAGATTGTCGTGGATGATACCTTCAAGGCGGGTGACCTCGCTCAGGATGATGTCGATATATTTTTTTTCCTCGCTGTGCTGCAGTTTTTTCGCGAGCCTCCGTGTAAAGCCGCCGATGGAGACCAGGGGGTTTCTGATTTCATGGGTTATCTCAGCCATCATTGCGCCGAGAGCGGCCATTTTTTCGGACTGGACGAGCTGCTCGTGCAGGGCGCGCATGTCCTTATTCATGGTTTCGAGGTTCGTATGGATGATAGCGTTTTCAATGGCGAGGGCCGATTGGTGCGCGAACATGGTGAGGAACCGGATGTCTTCCTCCGTGATCGGCCGCTCGTTAAACATATTGTCGACGAGGATGACGCCGATGACGCGGTCTTTCGAGATGAGCGGGACTGTGGCGAAGCTGTTCACCCCCAGCGCGTCGCGCAGCTCGCGGCGGACGAGCGGGTCAGAGGAGGCATTCGTGATGTTGTAGGGCCGCTTGTTCAGGACAGTAAGCGCAATTACCCCTTCAGACGGAGTGAGCGAGACCCTGATGCTTCGCGCAAGGGCGTTGAGCGCAGAGTCATGGTGTTCGAAAAGCTCACCGGTCTGGATCCACTCCATCAGGCTTTTATGCTTGCTCGATACCTCGCTCCATGCCCGGCCGGCTTCTTCCCAGCTTGTCGGCCCGATACCCATCATCCCCTGCAGCATGTCGGTCCGTTCGTTCATGAGCAGAAGTATCGCGCGGTTGAATCCGAGGCCGCTGCCTCCCATGGTTGCCGCCGTAAGAATGATTCTGAGCAGTCGATCGAGGTTGAGCGTGGTGCTCATGGCTGTGCCGATGTCGTTGAGAATGGCGAGTTCCTGGGCCCGGGTTCGCGCCTCCATGGCGAGGGATTCCATGCGCTCGTACATGGCCGCGTTTTCGACGGCAATCGCGGCGCCGCTGGCTACGGTGGTCAGGAATTGCAGGTCGTTCTCCCTGAAGGGACTGCGTTCGTCCGTGGTGTAGACCGTGATAATCCCGATGACCTTTTCTCGGAAAAGCAGGGGGACGCTGATGAGGGAGCAGGCGCCAGCAGTCAGGAGTTCACAGAGAGCGGCATCCTGATGCGCGTTCTGGATGAGGATCGGGCGTTTTTCCCTCGCGACCCGGTCGGTCACAATCTGCCCGATCCGCGCATCGATGTCCATAATCACGTTGCCCGCGATATTGTGTGCCGCGAACGTCTTGCGGGAGGAAATTTCAGGAATGTTCACAAGACGGATGGTGCAGCCCTGGGCACGGAGCGACTGAACGCTGTTCTTGGCGATAAGCGACAGAAGCTGTTCGAGGTCAAGTGTGGAGGTGAGAGCCATGCCGATTTCGTAGATAGTAGAAAGCTCGGACAGGCGGTCCTGAATGTTCTGAATCAGCTTGGTGTTTTTGATCACCCCTGCAATTTCGTTTGCCGTGGTTGTAAGGAGGGTGAGCTCCGATGACGTCGCCTGCCACACCGACAGCGAAAGTACGAAGATCACGCCGAGGCAGCGTTCTTCATCCATGATGGGCGCGGCCACAAGGGACTTGAAATTCCCGATGCCCGAGTCGGGCACATAGACGAACCGTGGGTCGGAGTAAGGGTCTTCGAGCGCGAGCGGCACCTTCTGCTCCGCCACCCATCCCGCTATCCCCATGCCGAGGGGAAAGCTCATCTTTCCCACCGATTCTTGGTTCAGGCCGATAGCCGCGGCGAGTGTGACCGTCTTCCCGGACTGGTCGACCAGAAACACGGACGCGCCGTCCTTGCCCATGCCCCGGACAACGACTTCCTCGATGCGCCTGAGCTTCTCGGTGAGATCGATGGCGGAATTCGATATGTGGCTGATTTCGCTCAGGATGCTGAGCTCTGTTTTTTCGAGTGCTTCCATGATTGTCAATTAGAGGTAAAGGAGCATGGGTCAAAATTTACCGCTTATCCGATGTCCTTTGTCCCTCTTTTTTCCTCATAGCTCTTCTATACACCTTCACATATTCCTTTGCAGACCGCACCCAGGACAGGTCTTGCTTCATGCCGGACTGCATGAGATGCTTCCATTTTTTTTTGTTGCTAAAGACCTCGAGCGCCCTCAGGAGGCAATCAATGATCGCTGGTGCCGCATATTCTTCAAAGACAAAGCCCGTTCCGCGGCCGGTTTTCACGGAGTAATCCAGAACCGTGTCCGCAAGCCCTCCGGTTTTGCGCACGAGAGGCACGGCGCCGTACCGGAGCGCAATCATCTGACCGAGTCCGCAGGGCTCGTACTGCGACGGCATCAGGAACAGGTCGCAGCCCGCGTAGATGGTCTTCGCGAGACCGTCGTTGTACTGCAATAGCACGCGCATCCTGCCGGGGTAACGGCTTGCCGCGTCGCTTAGGATGCGATGATATTTTTCGTCGCCCGTGCCCAGGATGATGAGCTGTATTCCCAGGGACATGATTTCCGGCAATGCTTCCGTCACGATATCGAGCCCCTTCTGGTCAACGAGGCGCGTGACCATGCCGACAACGGGTCCGAAGGATTCGGGCATGCCGAGACGCGCAAGCAGCTTTCTTCTGCAGACCGTTTTCCCGAAAAGCCGCGATGCACTGTAGGCTTGGGGTATGGCATGGTCGCGCGAAGGGTCCCACTCCGAATAGTCGATGCCGTTCACGATCCCGAAAAGGTCGGTGGAGCGGTTCCTGAGCACACCATCGAGTCCGGAACCGTATTCGGGTGTCTGAATTTCCCTACTGTAGGTCTTACTGACCGTCGTGATCAAATCGGCATAGACGAGGCCGGCTTTTAAAAAATTCATTTTTCCCCAGAACTCAAGCCCCTCAGGCGTAAAGACGTTTCCCTCGAGGCCGGTCAGGTGCATATCTTCATACCGAAACAGTCCTTGGTATCCCAGATTGTGGATCGTGAATATTGATCTTGCCCAGCGCAGCGATTCAGATCTGCGGTAGATTTGCCTCAGGTAGAGCGGAACGAGTCCCGTTTGCCAGTCATTGCAGTGCACGATTTCGGGCCGCAGGTCCAAGACGATGCATAATTCGAGAACGGCTCGCGAAAAAAAAATGAAGCGTTCGGCGTTGTCTGGATAATCCACCCGTCCCGTCCCATAAAGCTCAGGCCGGTTGAAGTAAAAGTCCGCGTTGATGAAATAGACCGTCACTCCGCCGCTGGAGGCGCCTTTGAGTACGTCGCAGCGCTCCTGCCAGGCGCCGAGCGGGACGAAGAAGGAAGTAACGGGTTTCAACTTGTACCGTTCAACGTCCACTTGCCGGTAGCGTGGCAGGACAACGCTGATGTCATGACCAAGCGATGCGAGAGCGGCCGGCAGGCTCCCGGCGACGTCAGCGAGGCCGCCGGTCTTCGCAAAGGGAGCCGCTTCCGAAGCCGCAAAAAGAATATTCATGGTTTGATTTCCCGAAGAAACTTGGCAGAGTCTTCGGGCGGCGTGGGGTTAATATAAAATCCTGATCCCCGCTCGAAACCGGCGACGTTCGTAAGCTTGGGCATCAACTCGATGTGCCAGTGGTAATAATCGTTACGCTCGTCGCGAAACGGGGAGGTATGGATTACATAATTGTAGGGGGGGTTAGAAAGCGCCCGGTCGATCCTGCGCAGGACGTTCTGCAGGAGGCCGGCGAGGTCCCGAAAATCGTCATTCGTCGAACAGGAATAGCAGGAGAGGTGCTTTTTGGGAAGAATCCACGTCTCGAAAGGGAACCGCGGAGCATAGGGAGCGAGAGCGATGAAGAGCTGTGTTTCGATGATTACGCGTATCGCGCTCTGCATCTCCTGTCTGATGATATCGCAGTAAATGCAGCGCTCCTTGAGTTCGTAATGCCGCTTGCAACCCTCAATCTCCTCCTGCACTTGTATCGGCACGATCGGCAGGGCGATAAGCTGCGAATGGGTGTGCTCGAGCGTAGCGCCCGCGATAAGACCTTCGTTCTTGAAGATCAGCGTATACTGGAAGCGTTTGTCCCTTTTCAGGTCCTCCATGCGGTCGCGATAAGCCCAGAGCACCTCCTCCATCGCTTTCGCCGACAGCGTTGCGAGGGTCGCACTATGGTCCGGACTTTCGATGATGACTTCATGGGCGCCTATGCCGTTCATCTTGTCAAAGATACCTTCACCCTGTTTGTTCAGGTCTCCCTCGATCTGGAGGGCTGGAAATTTGTTCGGTACGGTGCGAAGGCGCCAGCCAGGCCCGTCGGGCTGGCCGTTGTCCCGGTAGGCAAGGATCTCGTGCGGCGTGGTCCGTTCGTTGCCCGCGCAGAAGGGGCAGAACCCTGTCCTTTTTTTGTTGCGCTGGTCCTGAAATTCGTTCGGCCGCTTGCCCCTCTCCGATGAAATAATGACCCACCGACCCGTTATAGGGTCTTTCCGTAATTCCGGCATTATTCTCTCCTCATTCCGCGTTGCCACAACAGCGGATTTTACTATTATATCCATCCCATTCCCCGTTGTCAAAATAACTCTTGATGTGTTATGATAGCAAAAGCCGTACGGGATGAACGAAAGAACAGCGAACCGCGATGGCGCAAAGAAAAGCTGTAAACGCTCTTTCGGGCGTTTTCTCTTGCAAACCTTCGCGGCTCTTGCTCCTTTGGGGTGATACCTTGTTACCGTTTTAAGGGGAGCTTATTCCCTCTTGTGGATGTCTATATGGCACGGACGATCGATAAACTTTCGGCAACCATCGATAAAATTCTCAAAGCGCGGGGGATGCAAAGCCGGGTGCCCGAGTATCGTGTCTCAAGCCGGTGGGCCGGCACGGTGGGGGCGGCAATAGCCCGGCATGCCCAGCCACGGACACTCCGGGGGGGCAGGCTTCTGCTGATTGTGGACAGCCCGGCATGGATGCAGCAGATCTCGCTGATGAAGCCGGAGATTATCGCAAAACTGAACAGCAACCTGGGTGCGGAAATTATACGGGATATCACGCTAAAGCTCGGCGAGCTCTCATCGTCGCCCATGCAACCCGAGGGGGAAGAGGTTCCCGCAGTCATTTCCCGGGAGGAACGGGAAATGATCGATCAGTCCGTTCATGAGGTTGGTGATGGTGAGATCAGGGAAGCAATCAAACGAATGATTGAGAAGCACCTCCTAAGAACGAGAAAGGAATCCGGGCGATGATGCTGGCTGCCCGACTGGATTAACGGCTGTTGCGTCCCTTACCCCTGCCCCCGGCCTCCGATTGCATCCTGCCCGATGGATGCTGACCCCCCTCGTCACATGGTCATTTCGGATCGTTTTATCTTACTGCCTGTGCGTTCTGTGGAAAAAGTCTTTTCATTTTTCTGGCCTCTTCATTAATTGCCCTTGTTATCCGCGCTTCACTGTCTGGGGGGATCAAATGTCCGTCCTTGGCCTGTTGATGATCGACAGGAATTCCTCCCTCGTGGCCGGATTGGAACGAAAAACGCCGAGCACCGACGAGGTTACGAACATCGAATTCTGTTTTTCGACACCCCGCATCATCATGCAGAGGTGGCGCGCCTCAATCATGACGCCGACGCCGTCGGCATTAATGGAATCCTTGATAGCGTAGGCAATCTGTTCAGTCAGCCGCTCCTGGATCTGGAGTCGTCGGGCATACATGTCGACAAGACGGGCCAGCTTGCTGATACCGAACACGCGCCCCCGTGGGATGTAGCCGATATGGCAGCGCCCGTAGAACGGCAGCATGTGATGCTCGCAGAGGCTGTAAACCTCGATATCCTTAACCACGACCATGCTGGTCGTTTCCTGCTCGAATATGGCTTCGTTGATCAGCCGCTGGACATCCGCGTGATACCCAGACGTCAGATAGGCGAGGGCTTCGGCTACGCGCTTGGGCGTTTTGACCAGGCCTTCTCTCCCGGGGTCCTCGCCCAGTTCAACGAGCAGCTCTCGTACTAGTGTCTCGACCCGTTCCCTGTTTTCGATCATGGAGAATGTCCTTTCGGATTTGTTCGGTGTAGTTTGCGAGCGGTTTCATCGGGTTTCCCGCGAGGCTCGCGGCAATGTCGTCGATGCAGAGACCGGTTCCCGGCAGGGTCGATCCCGGGATTAGCTCCCGCAGCGGGACCGCTAAAAACGGCCTGCGAACGATATCCGGGTCTGGGAGCGTAAGATCGCCGGATGCCATAGCAAGATCATCATAGAGAAGCAGATCGAGATCGATCGTTCTGTCAGCGTATTTGTCTTCGGTTCGGATACGTCCAAGCATTGCCTCAATACCGCGGAGGATCCGATGCTTCAATTCGGCTGGCGGCAAATCCGTTTCGATTTCGACCACGCAATTATAATAGGGCGGCTGCCCGGTTCTGCCTTCGGCTTCAGTGAGATACACCATCGATACGCCGACTACCTGTGTTTCACGGGCAAGCATGCGGATCGCCTTTTCGGTGTTTTTCGCAGGCTCGATATTGGACCCTACGCCTATGAACGCCCGGGTCATGGCTCCTTCTTCCGCTGGTCCCGCGTGATTTCCACACCCACGCTTCTGGCGAATCGCAGGGCTCCGGGTTTATCCACACGGACCTGGACCTGCGATATGGCCGGATGGACGAGGCACATATCTGCAACCGCCTCGGCCAGGGCCTCCACAAGGTGATAGGTCGATTGTTCGGCCATATTTACGATCTGCTTTTTCAGGTCGCGGTAGTCTACAGCGTCATTGAAATTATCGCTTCTCCCTGCTCTGCTCAAGTCCGTTGCCAGGGACAGGTTGATCACGACATCCTGTCGTTCGCGCCGTTCTTCCTCGCCCACGCCGATAATACACCGCACCAGAAGATCACCAATTAGAATCCTGTCCATTGCCGTCCTCCAGAAGATGTTGGCCGCCGTCGACATAGATTATCTGGCCGGTGATATAGTCGCTTCCGAGTAGATAGAGCACTGCGCCCGTGACATCACCGGGCTCCCCGTGCCTCCTGAGCGGCATGGTTTGTGCAAGTCGCGCAAGATAGTCCTCGTCTTTTCCCGCAGGGGGGAGGATCAAACCGGGCGCTACGCCATTCACCGTAATCGCTGGTGCGTATTCTAGGGCGCACATTCTGGTCATTGTTGCGAGCATCCGTTTGCTTAGGATGTATGCTACGTGCTCCCGGTCGTAGCCGGCAATCCTTGTATCAAGCAGGTTTATGATCTTTCCGCGGCCCCCGAGCCTGGCGAATTCGCGGCAAAGGACAAAAGGCGTCCAAGCGTTCACCTGCACGTGCCGCGTAATGTCCCTGAAGCCTACGTCCGCAATGGTACTGGGAAAGAAGATGGATGCGTTGTTGATGAGGATTTCAAGCGATCCCGCTGTCTGGATCGACCGTGAAATGAGCGACTCATAGTCCTCCTTTTTCTCCAGATCTGCGATGATTTTCCACGACTTCGCGCCGCACCCTGCCACTTCATCACAGACCTTCACAATCTCCCCCTCCAGGGCGCTTCGGTCATGAGCCACGATGCCCACTCCCTCTTCAGCAAGCGCGATCGCGATTGCGCGGCCGATGCGCTTGCTTGCGCCGGTAATCAGCGCGATTTTGCCCTCCAGCGGCTTAGGAACGCTTCGGTCCGTGATATGGCTTGTCACGCGGCCTTCCTGATTCGTGGCTGGTTTGCAAGAGCGTCTATCTTCGCAGCCACGATAAAATCGTTCAGTGTCAAACCGCCGATATTATGCGTCGACAGGGTCAGCTGTACCTTGTTGTAGGAAATGAACATATCGGGGTGATGGTCCTGCTTGTTCGCAATCAGGGCGACGCCATTCACGAAGTCCATGGCGGTCCGGAAATCCTTGAAGAGAAATTGCCTTCCGATTGTCTGTTCACCCAGCGACCACTCGGGGATTTCACGAAGGAGCAGCACAACGTCCTGCCGTGAAAGGGGAGGGGTGCTTTTTGTTATGGGTTTTGCCGTTTGCAATGCCAGTTTCATGGTAGCCTCCTCAGATCGATATCACCGCGATCCGCCGACGACGAATGATCAATGTCGCGGATATAGTTCACGGCATATTAAAGCGCTCGTCGGTAGTTCTTGTTTTACCCAATCATTCCACGCAGACTCTTCTTTGTTACGCGTTGATCAGCTTGGATCAGCGTGCGCGCAGCGTCGACTTTATCCCAGACATTGCACATTATCGCGCCCCTGACCTTGCCGTCCCTGAGGTAGTAAATCACCCCCTTCTCGTTTTCCTTCTGCCAGTCTGCGAAGGTTTCAAGCTGTGAGTCTACCTCCCCGACGGCCTCGTATCCGAAATCGAATAGGTCCGAGAAAAAGTAGGGCATGTACGTATAAGGCATCCCGGCGCCGGCCATGTTTCGTCCTGCCCACTTTCCCTGGTTGAGGGCATTGTCCCAGTGCTCAACGCGCATTTGTTTCCCCAGGGCCCGGTAGGGAAAGAACGCATTGTCCCCCGCTGCATAAATATCAGGGAGCGATGTCTGAAGATATTCATCTACAATAATTCCATTGGCTGTCTGCAAGCCGGCCTTCCGAGGCAAATCAAGGGAAAGCACTATCCCGATGCCCACAACCACCATATCTGATGTGATCTCCTTCCCGCTTTCGGTGCGGGTAATAAACTCGTTTCCTTTTTTGCTGAATGAAGCGGGCTTTTCTCCTGCCAGAAGTGTTACTCCCCGGTTAAGGTAATCGTCCCGAATCGCCTTGCCCAGGTACCCGGGGAAGACCCGGCTGACGAGGACGGGCTCAGGGTAAATCATGGTCACCTTTACTCTGTTAATTGTCAGAGCCGCGGCGAGTTCCGAACCGATGAAGCCGCCGCCGACGACAACGGCAGTTTTCCCTTCTGATGACTCCTGCCGCAATCTCAGATAATCGTCGAGCGTACGGAAATAAAAAATGCCTTCCAAGTCGCCTCCCGGCAGGTTCATGGTCCGGGGCACGCCGCCGGTTGCGAGGAGGAGCTTTTGATAGTAGTAGGTGTTCCCCTTGTTTGTCGTAATGGATTTCTGCTTCGCATCAATCGAGGTCACTGAGACGCCTGATGCCAGGGTGACATCCTTACGGTCGTAATAACTCTGATCATGAAGAAAGATTTCTTCGACTTTCTTTTTGCCAAACCAGAGCTTTTTCGAAAGCGGCGGTCGGTCATAGGGAAGGTGTTTTTCTGCGCCGATGAGCAGGATGCCACCCTTATTGTCCCGCTCCCGGATGCCGTCCATGGCAGATACTCCAGCCAATCCTGATCCGATTATTATATAAGTATATGCTGCGCCGGCCATTGAGAACCTCCACCCGATATTGCATTTCGACTGGCTCCCGAGATATTTCATCTCAGAACGGTGAAAAAGCCTCTTTTTATGGTCTATTATAACTATATCACAGTTCGTCGGGAAGATGCGGCGGACCTGAAACGCCAGAAGGGGTCAAGCGGACGGGGTTTCCCAAGGAACCGGACGAAGTGATGCACAGGGAAATGATAGTAAGATGGGTTAAGGACGAAAGTCTTCAGAACGCAACCGTCGAGAATTGTGAAACCCCCACTACAATTGAGCAAGTGATTTAGTGGTGGGAGAGTTCAGCATCGTAGATTTGCCGCATTTCCGGGGAAAAGCCTCCGGCTTCATGCACAATGAGCGGCGCAAGGACTTCAAGGCCGGGGCCTGCTGACTTCATTGCTTCGATCAAGATAAGCAAAGCTGGATTATCCTGCCGCGTATGGACGAACCGAATGCGCTTGGGCTCCAGTTTTCCCGCTCGCAGCAACGAAAGAATTTCCGCTGTACGGCCAGCGGGGAAGACGAGGAAATAGCGGCCTCTGTTCCTGAGAAAAATCCGAAGGTCTAACCAGGCTTGTATCGTCCCCAACCGGTCATGACGTGACGTCGACCGATCCTGAACAGGGCTCTGTCTACCGGTTCCTATCCGTGAATAGGGCGGATTGGCAACAATAGCATCAAAGGAGGCGGGCTTCAGGGAACGATGAATTTCCCTGATGTCCTGGTTGAGCAATACAATGCGGCCGTCGAGGCCATTATCCGCTATATTTTGGGAACAAAGCTTGGCAACAGTGGCCTGCACCTCGACGGAAACAACGGATGCGCGCGGGTACTTTTTTGCGAGAAGGAGAGATATGACTCCCGTACCCGATCCCGGTTCCAGAATGGCGTCCCGGGGTTTGAAGCGGCAGAAGTCGGCGAGAAGGAGACTGTCCAGCGTGAAGCGGGCGCCTTTTTCAGGCTGTGTAATATTCACCATGCCTGCCCCGCGAAGCGCGATTTGGTCGTGGGTAAAGGAGTTCATCTCATTTTTTCTACGTAGTCGTCAGGCAAGCGCTTTGGCCTGCCATTCTTGTCGACACACACAACCTTTGCGCGGCATTCCACAAAGACTCGGCCTGATGTTTTCTCCCGCATGATATGCTCGAACATCATTGTCACCCGGGTCACATCCCTTACCCAAGTCTCGATTTCGATGATGTCGCCATATCGCGCAGGGGACTTGTAATCGATCTCAACCCGGAGCACCATGAAGATCGTGCCTTCGTCCATGAGTTTTTTGACCGAGTACCCCCTCGACGCTAGATACTCTGTGCGCGCCCGTTCCATGTAACGCAGATAGTTAGCATAATAGACAACTCCGCCGCAGTCCGTGTCCTCATAGTAGATATGAACGTCCATGGTATGGTTCATGGCAAACTCCCTTTGGGCAGGTCATCAAATCGCGAGTTCAAGAAACGGGATCAGTTTAAAATAAAATTGGCTTTTTGTCGAGGGGAAGATGTGGATATAAGTATATTTCTGGATTGTCTTAGGGAGTTATTAAATGTTGCACAATAGCCAAGCTTCAGCTATGTGCTTCTGAACAAGTCGGATTAACGTTTATTTACGATTACGATCTAGTATAGTATTGGGAAATAAATATATTACCGAGAGGAAAACCTTGTGATGAAAAAGGCCATAAAAAAAGGCGTTGCCCCCGAACCGGTCTTGATATTCCGTTGAGCTGCGTCTACTGCGGGAAGTACATCCTGCTTCTGCGGCTCCGCTTTGCAGACCCTATGAAGCGTCGTGTGTGTAAATGACTCCTCGCCTCTTCCCGTGTACGCCCGCACCTTAGGGTCTTCGGCTCTTCCTTCCTGTGGATGCCTGTGAATCAACCGGGAGTCTGACCGCCCAACTTGCTGTCCTCTCTCCGGCTTCGGCGCTCCATCATTTCCGGTGCCTGATCCCCTTTATAACGGGTTATCATCTGTACACCTATCGGTGCTGGTTCGGCAACGCCATCTGAATTCTTCATATCTTCAAAGAACGTTTACGAGTGCCTAATCTCTTACTAATAATATACCATATTCTCGGTACGTTTGCTGGATTATTCTCCCAGAATTGTCTTGACCAACCGTTGAATTATCTTTACAATTTCGCAGGTTACGCATGGATATTCTAAACCCCACAAAAAAAGGATTTTTTGAGCAGCTCCGGCAGGGCGTTATCATGCCCCTGGCCTCGGAAATCTGCGTTCAGGGATTTACACCGTTGATAGCACTCGAAGTTCTGCGCCATGACGGTTATCCTGTCCTGCTTGAAAGCGCGCGTGTTAACGAGAAAACCGGGAGATATTCGTTCGTAACCGCCGATCCTTATCTGATTTTTAAATCCCGTGGCGACACAGTAGAACTTATTCTGCCGAAAACTCCCGAAGGGAAATACGGTAGTCGGGCCACGACGAAGCGAAAGCCACTAGATAAACTTCGCGAATTGCTTAGTAATTACCGGACCTTTCGCATTCCTGGCTTGCCCCCTTTTACTGGTGGTGCTGTCGGATACTTCTCCTACGATTTTTCCCATCAGTTTGAAAAGCTGCCTCGCCAGGCAGCAGCCGATGTCGATGTCCCCGAAGCCTGCTTCATTTTTGTCGATCTCGTGGTCGCTTTTGACCATGTCCTGAACAAGGCTTGGGTGATCGTGAACCCAGGGGCGCGGGAGCAGGAGCTGGGTTTCAGGCGGCCTGAACCGGGTCAGTGGGAACGGATTTTCGATGAAGCCAGGGAAAGACTGAGAACAACCGTCATCCGGATGGAATCGGCTGCATGTCGCGATGGCGCCCTGCACCCGGTTACGAGGGGGAGGGAGTTTGCTCTTTCCGCCGGTCTGAGCCAGACCGAATTTGAGGCCATGGTCATCCGATGCAAAGAGTACATCTCGGCGGGAGACATCTATCAGGCCAATTTGTCCCAGCGATTCTCTACGACTATCGACGGGACCGACACGCTCAGTTTGTACAAAATTCTGCGAACCGTCAACCCGTCACCATTCGCCGCTTATCTAGATTTCGGAGATCTCCAGCTGGTGAGTTCCTCGCCGGAGCGGCTTATCCGGCTGCGCGAAGGGGTTGCCGACACGCGACCGATTGCGGGCACTCGCCGCAGGGGCGGCGATCAGGCGGAAATGCGGGAGCTCTCCACGGAGCTCTTGACGAGCGAGAAGGAGCGCGCGGAGCATATTATGCTGCTGGACCTGGAGCGGAACGATCTCGGGAAAGTGTGCTCTTACGGCTCGGTTGTCGTCGATGAAATCATGGTCGTCGAGAACTATTCCCATGTGATTCATATTGTTTCGAATATTCGCGGTAAACTTGCACCGGGGAAGGATGCTTTCGACCTTGTTCGCGCTGTTTTCCCCGGTGGCACGATAACGGGAGTGCCGAAGGTGCGCTGTATGGAGATCATCGACGAACTTGAGCCGGTTGCGCGCGGGCTCTATACTGGGTCCATCGGCTATTTTTCGAATACTGGCGATATGGATATGAATATCATCATCCGGACGTTTGTTGTAAAGGATGGAATCGCGTACCTGCAGGTCGGTGCCGGGATCGTCGCCGACTCCGACCCCGAGGCGGAATACCGGGAGACGATCGAGAAGGCGGAGGCGCTCAAGAAAGCGCTTACGATGCTGTAGCCGGAGCTTTTCCCTGTTGCATCTTTAGCCTACTTGCGATATATTAAGAAGCTTCATTAATGAGAGAAAGGAGCACGGTCTATGTTCCTTGTGGAACTTGTGATACAGGGCGTGCGTGGAATCCGTGAACTAGCGCGCCTGAGATTCCAGAACGGTTTTAACATAGTCATTGCCGGCAATGAATCGGGAAAAACCACGGCTGTCGACACGCTGCAGCGCCTGCTTTTCCCCTCCAACCAGGCAAGGACCGGGGAAACTCTCATATCAAGATATACGCCTGATGCTTCACGGAGCGCCCTTGTGGTATGCTCCAGTGACGGCTTATACTACCGCGTGATCCAGGATTTTGTGAAGAGCGCGGTGAACCTTTCGAAGTATAATCCGGCCACCAAAGAGTTTAACCTTGTGCATAAGGACTGGGACAACACGACAAAATTCATGAGAGGTCTTATCTCCGACGTGCCGGAGGAGGATTATGGGAAGGTGTTCGTGCTCCGGCGCGAACATTTCCACAACCGTTCCGTGCCTGGAGCGCCGGCTGCTGCGGCAACAAGTCGGGCTTCGCTGCCCAAATCAGCGCCCGAGGCCGCGGTGAAAGATTCCGCTGCCCAGACAAGGCTTGCGGAGCTGCGCGAGACCCTGCGTAAAGCAGAGGATGCAGCGGATGCTGACTACCGCTACCAGTCGGCAAGACTTGCCCAGGAAGAAATCAATAAGAAACTGGCCTCGCTTGACGAGATCGAAAAAAAGAACGCAGAGATCGAATCTTCCCTGGCAGAACTCAAGGCGTGTGAAACCCTTCCGGGGAATCTGAATGAGGTGCTTGAGGAGCACGAGCGTCACCAGGGACAGAAGAGGGCCGATGCAGAGGACCTTCGCAGGGAGCTTGAAGGGCTAAACATTCAGCTGTCAAGCATCCCGATGTCCAATTTCGCAACGAATAAGTTGTTTCTTCTCGGAGCGGTTCTCGGTATCCTGTCACTGGTGGTCGGATTGTACATCCTGACTGCTGCCTATGCATACCTGTTCCCGATCGGGATATTTCTTTCACTGATACTCATGGCCACTTCCTGGTATAACAGTTCGCGAAAAAACGCGCAATTCAAGGCCGTGAAGAAGGAAGCGGACACCGTCCAGAATGAACTTACTGTGTTGGAACGAGAGGCCGTGCACGACGGCGCTGTTGTCGCGGGCTACACGCGTTCCATCGGAGCGGCGACCACGGGAGAGCTTAAGGAAAAAGCGGAGAATTACCGCCATTTGCGGTCACTGCTTCAAGACCAGGAGGAGGTGCGTCAACGCATTCTCGGCGGCGTGACGCCTGAGTCTCTGCGGCAGCAGAGCCAAAAACAGCAGGATGAGGTTCGCCGGCTGGAAGAGGCGGCGCGGGCTGTTGCCCATTATGCCGTGGATACTTATAGCATCAGGCAGGATATCGAACGGCTGGAGTCCGAGTTATCGTCTTCCGGGACGGGATGGGCGGGCGTGAGCGGGGAAGTGGACCTGCCGACCGAATTTAACGCAGCGCCCTCCGTACCATCAGACGGGGTTGCCGAATTGGATATTGCCAGCAGGATCAGTGGCATTGAAATGGATACGCTATTGGCTGCAGTCGAAGCAGCAACGCAGAGAAATTTGTCAGCCGTCACGGGCGGCAGGTATGTGCGGGTTGAACTCGACCATAATGGCCCGATGGTCGTGCATGCGAAGGATGATTCAGTCTTAAAAGTCGACGATCTCAGCCATGGCACGAAGGCGCTCGTATATTTCTGCTTCAGAGCCGGATTGGTAGAGGCGCTGGCGGGGAAACTGCGACTTTCCTTTGTTTTGGACGATGCGCTTGCCGGTTTTGATCCTGCACGGCAGCAGGCGGCATGCCAGATACTGCGCGCGCTCGGTGCGAAAACCCAGGTGCTCTTCTTCACATCGAATGCCTCGCTCAGGGCGGCGGATGACGTCGTCGCGGAGCTCAAATAGATGATGGGTCCCTTCATAACCTTCGAGGGAATCGAAGGCTCCGGCAAGTCCACACAGATCGTATTACTCGCGAATTACCTCACCGCGCACGGTAAAGCCGTTACGCTCACCCGCGAGCCCGGCGGAACGTCGATTGGCGACCAGGTACGAAAAATTCTGCTCAATCCGGAGAATACATCTCTTAATCCTAGGGCGGAATTACTGCTCTATGCTGCCGGCAGGGCGCAGCACCTGGCGGAGCTTATCGCTCCTGAACGCGCAGCCGGACGGATTGTGCTCTGTGACCGATTCTCGGACGCAACGCTGGCATACCAAGGGTACGGGCGCGGGCTCGATCTCGGATTGATCCGTTCTTTGGATAGGATTGTGACGGACGGCATTCGGCCTGACCTGACCATTCTCCTTGATATCGACGCGGCAACAGGGCTTGACCGGGCACGCGGGAGAAACAGCCGCGGGGGGCTGGAGGCCGAAGCTCGCTTCGAGAATGAGCACCTTTCATTTCATGAGCGGGTGCGGCAAGGTTATCTTGATCTGGCGAGGCAAGAGCCGGACCGATTCCGCATCGTCAATGCGTTACCGAATCCTGAGGTGATTCAGAATAAGCTTCGCCGACTGATTGATGAATTGTTGAGATCAAAAATCGGCAGACCATAAGAGAAATGCTGCAAGCCGCAATTCGCGCTGAAAGGCATTAGGTTCGGCAGTAGATGCGCGTCGGGTGAGCGTGTCCCCGGTCGCTTTCAGGGTGCAGAAGACATGTCGTTTGCAACGATAAAAGGGCATGAACGGCCTGTTACCATATTGAAGCGGGCGCTGGCAAACAACACGCTCGCCCATGCCTATCTTTTTTCCGGCGATGAGGGGATCGGCAAGAAGCTCACGGCAATCGCGCTTGCCGCCGCGGTCAATTGTCCGAACCTCGGGCCTCAGGGTGGCTGCGGCACTTGTCCCTCGTGCCGCAAGACCGTATCGGGGGGGCACCCTGATATTCATTTGCTGGTTCCCGATGGTGAAGAAATCAAAATTGACCAGATCAGGCTGATACAGGCGGACCTGGCGCTCAAGCCCTTTGAGGGAGCAAAAAAGACGCTGATCGTCGATTTCGCAGAGCGTATGAATCAGTCGTCGTCGAACGCTTTCTTGAAAACACTCGAAGAGCCACCGGGAGACTCGCTCATCATCCTGATCACGTCCATGCCGCAGAGCTTGCTGACGACCATCCGCTCGCGGTGCCAGGAAATCCGCTTCCAGCCCCTGCCGCGCAGGACGCTGGCACAGGTTCTCATGAGGGAGCGCGGGCTTTCGGAGGGAGATGCCTGGTTTCTTGCGGCCCTCGCCTGCGGGAGTATCGGCCGCGGCCTGGCGATGGATGTGGAACAGGAAAAAGCCGAACGGGAGAAGTTCCTGTCGTTGTGGAACAATATCGGCCGGATGAGCGATGCCGAGGTGCTCGACCTCGCTGAACGGTACGTTAAAGACCGGGAGCAATTAGACCGGCTGCTCGAAATCGGCGTTGAAAGTATTCGTGATGCGCTTGTCTACCGGGAAACAGGAGAAGAGATACTGCTTGTTCAGACCGGGTCCGGAGAACGGTATAGGCGGGAAGCGGAACGGTTCCCTCTCCCGGGAATGCTTGCCGATCTGGACCTGCTTATCGCGAGCAGACATTTGATCGACCGCCGCGTTAGCGCTCAGCTCGTGGCAGAGAATCTTTTTTTTAAATTAGGACGATACTAAACTGATTAACAGGTGTTTTAGCAGGCACGCGGGATGAAGCTGCAATCCCGGCAAAAGAGGATATTGAATGATTTTCCGGAAAGTCCGATAGTCGAAAAAGGCTTCCGGGAGAAGGCAGAGCATACCTAATTCATGACTGAGAGAATTATAAAAATAGCGGGAGTACGTTTCCGGGAAAACTGGAAAGTTTACGATTTCGATGCAACCGATATTGAGGTCGCGATTGGCGACAAGGTGATCGTTGATTCCGAACGCGGGCAGGGATTTGCCACGGTGGTGCGCCTGAAAAAACATCTAGGGCAATTCCCGCCGGCCGAACCGCAACCGGTGGTTCAGATGGAACACGGCCTACAGGTCGAAGAAGAGGTTGACACCGATGCGGCTCCGGTTGAAGCCGCGGATGACAGCAAGCAGAAGCCACAGGTGCTGCGGAAAATACTGCGCAGAGCCAACGAGGACGATCTCGTCCGCGAATCGAAAAACATGGAGCGCGAGGCAGAGGCCTTTAAAATCGGCCAGGACATGATCACCGAACGAGAAATGCCGATGAAACTGATACGCGTGGAATATTCCTTCGACGCATCGCGCGTTACATTTTTCTTTTTCTCCGAAACGCGGGTCGACTTCCGGGAGCTTGTGAAGGACCTGGCCTACAAGCTCAAGAGCAGGATCGAGATGCGCCAGATCGGCGTGAGGGACGTGGCGCGCATGATCGGCGGGTTCGGGCCCTGTGGCAGGGAGCTCTGCTGCGCGTCGTTCCTCAAGAATTTCGAGCCCGTTTCCATCCGCATGGCTAAAAAGCAGGAGATGGTGCTGAACCCGGCGAAAATTTCGGGTGTTTGCGGCAGGCTGCTCTGCTGCCTCTCCTATGAGTACGAAATATACGACGAAATCAAGAAAGACATGGCTGGTATGCGCGATGCAGCGGTGAAGGAAAAGAAAGAGGAAGATGAGCGGCGCGTTGCCGAGGAGCAGAAAGATGCCGAGGAGCGCAGGCAGGCTGAGGATATGAAGCGCCAGGATGAGCGCAAACAGGAGGAAGGACGACGCGGAAAAAAGAAGGATGACCAGCGAGGAGGCAGGCCCGAAAAGAAGAAGGAGCCTCAGCGGTCAAAGACAGCCCAGCAACCGTCAGAAGCGCAACGGCAGGTAAAAGAGGAAAAGAGGCCGACCGAAGAGCAGGCGGCCCAGCGGCCTCAGCAGGAAGGCGATAAAACCGGGAAGCGGAAAAAACGCCGGTTCTGGCGCAAGAAAAAGAAGGGACAGCCGGGTGGTGAAATCAAGACCCAGGGCCCGGAAACGTCGTGATCTGAAAGCGGTAGGCGGGCTTGAGGGCTTTTTTGCAATACTATCAAAACCCTGCAGCAGGAAGAACCTGTAAATCGAGCACGATACGGTTGAAGCGGCAATGCTTCTGCATGGCAATCTGCGATACTCTGCCACTGTGCTCTTCATGATCTTCGTGGTAAACTATTTTTATGCCCGCTAAATTCTACATTACGACACCAATCTACTACGTAAACGACGTGCCGCACATCGGCCACGCCTATACGACCATCGCCGCGGACACGCTAGCGCGGTATCACCGCTTAAGGGGCGATACCGTATTCTTTCTCACCGGCACCGACGAACATGGCCAGAAGGTTGAGAAAGCAGCGCTGGAGCGGGGGCTTACGCCGAAGGCACACGCGGATCTCATGATCGTGAATTTCCAGGGCCTCTGGAGGAAGCTCGAAATCTCACATGACGCCTTCATCCGCACCACAGACCTGGAGCATATTGCCGTGGTCCAGGAACTGTTGCAGAAGCTTTACGACAAAGGCGAGATCGAACGTCGGACCTACGAAGGCTGGTACTGCACGCCCGACGAGCGGTTCTGGACGGAAAAGGAAATTGTGGAGGGCAGGTGCCCCGACTGTGGCAGGCCCGTCGAACGCATCACCGAAGACAATTACTTTTTTATGATGAGCAGGTATCAGGATCGCCTGATACAGCACATCGATCAGAACCCGAACTACATCCGGCCGGAAAGCCGTCGCAATGAAGTACTCGGGTTCCTGAGAACGCAGCCGCTCGGAGACCTCTGCATCTCCAGGCCCAAAGCACGCCTTTCCTGGGGCATCGAGCTTCCCTTTGACCGGGACTTTGTCACCTATGTCTGGTTCGATGCTCTCGTGAACTATCTTTCGGCTACGCGTTACCTGAGTCCAGCGGTGGAAGGTTCAATGGATGTTTTGAAACGTGAGCAATTCTGGTGGCCGGCAAACCATCATCTGGTGGGCAAGGACATCCTAACCACACACAGCGTCTACTGGTCCACCATGCTCATGGCACTCGGCCTGCGGCTTCCTGGGAACATCTTCGCCCATGGGTGGTGGACGCAGGACGGCAAGAAGATGTCCAAATCGCTCGGAAACGTAATTGATCCAAACACGATTGTCGATGCCTACAGTGCGGATGCGTTCCGGTATTTCGTGCTACGCGAGGTGCCCTTCGGGCTTGACGGCGATTTTTCGGTCCAGACCTTCACTACGCGGTTCAATACCGAGCTTGCGAATGATCTCGGGAACCTCCTTTCCCGCGTACTCACTATGATCAGCAAATATTTTGGGGGGGAGATTCCGCCAGCAGGGCCCGAGCATCCCCTCGATCGGGAATTGCGCGAGACCGCTGTTTCGATTCCCCTGAAAGTGGAGGACGATCTCTCATCGCTCTCCTTTACGAGGTACCTCCAGGACGTCTGGACACTCGTAACGCGCGCCAACCGCTATGTGGAGGAAAGCGCGCCCTGGACGCTTGCGAAGAACAAAGACTTTGAACGGCTTGGAAATGTACTCTATAACCTCTCGGAAGCACTCCGGCTGATCGGGCTCTACCTCTATCCGGTGATGCCTTCTACCTGCCAGAAAATCTGGAGCGCTCTTGGCGTCGATAGGCCGTTGAGTTCATGCCGTATGCAGGAGGAACTCATATGGGGAAGGTTGGCTCACAGCGCCGCTGTCCGACCCGGGTCGCAGCTCTTCCCCCGAATTGACCAAAAAAAGAAGACGGAGAAAAAGATGGAGAAGACTGCAGAAGAACCAAAACAACCGGCGCCGCAACCCGCAGCTGCCGGGCCTGAGCTTGTCGGTATCGAAGATTTCATGAAAGTTGACCTGCGCGTGGGGAGGATCGTTTCCGCCGAACGCGTTGAAAAGTCCGCGAAGCTTGTGAAGCTCAAGGTGGACATCGGTACGGAAACGCGCCAGGTCGTGGCTGGAATCGGGAAGAGCTATACACCCGAGGAGCTTACAGGCAAGTCCATCGTGATCGTCGCGAACCTGAAGCCTGCCAAACTCATGGGAGTAGAATCCCAGGGCATGCTCCTTGCCGCGAGCGACGGCGACCTTCTTGCCATCGCCACATTCGACCGGGAGACTAAGACCGGTAGCCGGGTGAAGTAGGTTTAACGCCCGTGTGTGCCTGTTCATGAAACATACGGAATGATGTTACAGGGGCAGATCCTGGCGGCCCCTGTTCAGCTGTACTGGTGGAGCCAATGCTCATCGACACTCATGCGCACTTGGAAATGCCCGACTTCAACGACGACCGCGAGAACGTGATTAAGCGAGCGCGGGAAGCAGGCGTTGAATATATTGTAACCATCGGCACGACGGTCGAGTCGAGTCGCGATGCGGTGATGCTGGCGGACAAGTACGACTTTATCTACGCTGCTATCGGCATCCACCCCCATGAAGTGAAGGACATCCTCCATCCCGCCTACGAGATCATCAGGCATTTCGCACAGCATAAGAAAGTGGTGGCCTACGGCGAGATCGGGCTGGACTATCACTACGAACATTCTCCCCGAACGGACCAGAAGAGAAAGTTCCGTGACATGCTGCGCGAGGCGCGGGAACTCGATCTTCCTGTCATCATACATGACCGCGAGGCTCATGACGACACGCTGCAGATCCTATCCGAGGAATGGTCTCCCGACTTGGGCGGCGTGATGCACTGCTTTTCCGGCGACGCCGCCATGGCGATAAAGGTTATCGATATGGGCTTCTCCATTTCCATTGCGGGCCCCGTGACCTTTCCCAAGGCGGAATCGTTACGCGAGGTCGTGAAGCAGATTCCCATCGAGCACCTGCTCATCGAGACCGATGCGCCCTATCTCGCACCCCAGTCCGTGCGCGGGAAGCGGAACGAGCCAGCCTTTATCCGGTATACGGCGGAAATGATCGCGCAGGTCAAGGGTCTTACCTTCGACGATGTTGCCCGGATTACGAGCTTCAATGCCATGCAGCTTTTCGGCATCGGCACGATCCCGAAGGAGGGCCAGATTACCTATCCCATCAGGAACTCGCTCTACCTGAATATCACGAACCGTTGCACGGCTGCCTGCACATTTTGCGTGCGTTATCACACCGATTTCGTGAAGGGGCACAATCTGAGGCTTGCCGAGGAGCCGTCGGCCGAAGCGATCATCAAGGAAATCGGCGATCCGAAACGATATGCCGAGATCGTGTTCTGCGGATACGGCGAGCCGACGCTGAGGCTCGACGTGGTGAAAGTCGTTTCCGCCGAAGTGAAGCGGCGAGGCGGAAACGTCCGCATCGATACCAACGGCCATGGAACGTTGATCTACAAGCGCAATATCCTGCCCGAGCTCGCCGGGCTCGTAGACGCCGTGAGCGTGAGTCTGAACGCCCAGAACGCCGAGGTATATGATAAACTGACGCAGCCGAAATTTGGTCCTCCGACGTATGAAGCGGTCAAGGAATTTATCCGCGAAGCAACAAAGTATATCCCTGACGTAACTGCCACTGTCGTATCCGCGCCGGACGTGGACATCGAAACCTGCCGGAAGATCGCCGGGGAACTGGGCGCGAAGTTTCGTGTCCGGGAATATAACGTAGTAGGCTGAGTCTCCCTGCGGGTCTCTTAAAATGCGGGTCTATTAAAATTGACATTCCCCCTTTGTTCGGTTACAATTCTACACATTCTGCAACGATTTCCCATTATTTTTCTCGGAGGGCCAACCTGTGGCTAAAGTGACGCGCGCACTCATCAGTGTGTCCAACAAAGAAGGCATCCTTGATTTTGCGAGGGGTATTTCGAAGCTTGGCATCGAAATTCTCTCTACTGGTGGCACGGCAAAAATGCTTCGCGACGTCGGGATCCCGGTGAAGGACGTGTCCGAATTCACTGGCTTTCCCGAGATGCTTGACGGAAGGGTCAAGACGCTGCACCCCAAAGTCCACGGCGGCATTCTCGGCAAACGGAACAACCCCAACCACGTGAAACAGATGAAGCAGCACGGTATCGAGCCAATCGACCTCGTGGTCGTGAACCTGTATCCTTTTGAGCAGACCATAGCGAAGCCGGGCTGCACCTTCGAGGAAGCTATTGAAAATATTGATATCGGCGGTCCTACGATGCTGCGTTCCGCAGCCAAAAACCATAATGACGTTACCGTGGTTGTGTCGCCCCGCGACTACGGCCGCGTGCTCGAAGAACTTCAAAAAAACGGGGAGGTGTCAGCTAAGACGCGCTTTGAGCTTTGCCGCACCGTATTCCTTCACACCGCCCGCTATGATAGCGCGATCTCGGCCTGGCTCGACAGTCAGGTGCCGTCAGATGAAAAAACCCGCTTCCCCAATATCCTTACGCTTCAGTTTGAGAAGGTGCAGAACCTGCGCTACGGCGAGAACCCACATCAGCAAGGCGCCTTCTACCGCGAGTTCGGGCGAAAGGAGCCCTCCGTATCCAGCGCAAAGCAACTCCAGGGTAAGGAAATGTCATTCAATAACTTCCTCGACGCGAACAGCGCCCTCGAACTTGTAAAAGAGTTCGACGAAACAGCCGCCGTGATCGTGAAGCATAATAATCCCTGCGGCGCGGCCATTTCCTCAACGCTTGTCAATGCCTATCGCAAGGCTCGCGACTGTGACCCCGTGTCGGCCTTCGGCGGTGTTATTGCATTTAACCGCATGGTGGATTTCGAAACGGCCAAAGAATTAACGGCAACTTTCGTGGAAGTGGTCGTGGCGCCGGAATTTGCACCCGATGCGGTCGAGGAACTCAGAAAGAAAAAAGATTTGCGGCTTCTCGATGTCGGCCCCACGGTCAGGGGAGCAGCTGAAGGCATGGACCTGAAAAAGGTGGTCGGCGGGCTCATTTATCAGGACCGCGATCTCGGTAAAATTGCCGATATCCGCGCGCTTCGCGTAGCAACGAAACGAAACCCCACGGACGAAGAATACGAAGCGCTCGCCTTCGCCTGGAAGGTGTGCAAGCATATCAAGTCTAACGCCATCGTGTTTACGACCAGGGACCGGACGGTCGGTATTGGCGCGGGCCAGATGAGCCGTCTCGATTCGGTCCGCATCGCGAAGATGAAGGCGCAGTTCCCGCTCAAGGGGACTGTGCTTGCGTCTGATGCGTTTTTCCCCTTCCGCGACGGGCTTGACGAAGCAGCCCGGGCTGGCGTTACCGCGGTGATTCAGACCGGCGGCTCACTCAAGGACGAGGAAATAATCAAAGCGGCAGACGAACATGGCATAGCCATGGTGATGACGGGGATGAGGCACTTCAGGCATTGATGCTACGGCATGGCGCCTGATGCACCTCAGCTTTGAAGGGCAACATTCCTCCCGCGGGGCAGCGAATTTTCACCTTTTCACGCAGGCCGGCAGTCTTGGTGGTGACAGGAAGGCTCTGGTAACTGTCATGAACGTTATTTTCGATAGGACTGTTCTCTGCTTTTTTTATTTCCTTCTCTCGCGCGGTACTAAATCGCAGGAGAAAAAATCCCCATCCGCGCTATCTCCGGTCGCAGCATTCCGGCGATGCGGAACGGGACAAGATACCGAATGACGCGGGTTTGATCGAAGAAAACCGGTCTTATCCTTGCGGCAGACCCGGATAAATTTGCTGCTATAACGCTCAGGGATGCTTACTTCGAAAGCAGCGCTTGGCGGGATGCCATCACGGCCTGCGAGCGGACGCTGCGGATTGTCCCTCGGAACAAGGACGTCCGGACGGACATGGGTCTCCTCTCGCAATCTGGGTCACGTTGACGGGTCGCTCACGGAATACCGCCTTGCGTTTGAATATGATCCCTTGCACTTGAACGCCTGTTTCAATAGGAGGTCGTTTTTTGCAACGCTAAAAAGGATGATCAGGCAACTATTCATGTACGGGGAGAGATCCTGAAGCTGGCCCACCATTATTCTCAGGCGGGGAACTCTTACGAACGAACATCGCCAAGCTCAAAAAAGGGGACAAAAAGGACGTTCGATGATACGTGGCTTGTTTATTCTTTTTTGCGTTATGGTGGTCTATTACGCCCTCAAAACCGTCTTTCGCACCGCGGTCCGGTCCTACCACGAGGAGGACAGGAAAAGCGACCGCCTCATGGGTGAAGAGATGATACAGGACCCTGAATGCCGAACCTATATACCCAAGGCTCGCGCCGTCACACGCCGTATTGGAGGAAAGCTATGCTCCTTCTGCAGCGAAACCTGCGCTAAGCGCTATGAGGAAAAAATCAAAACCTGATCCGGGCTTTACGGAGCGGTCTGGTCTCAAAAGGAACGATATGTATCTCACTAGGCTGTTAGATTTGCTCCCGTTTGCTTCATATCCTCTTACCGGAATCCACGGCGCCGATACCGGAAACGCTCCAGTCGCCCATAGCATCATTTCCCGGAGATAGCAGAATCGTTATCGATACCGTCTATGCCCTGACACTCTCTGGAAGGGGGGCCGGCCTGTCAAGAGCCGCAAGGCCCTGGTTGGCAGGGGGGTATTGATAGGGCGAAGCTGTCTGATGAAGGAAAGAAAGCTGTTCTATAAATTTTTCGGGTGGAGCTACCCCGATCTAAAACATGCTGAATACAGTCTTCTATCCGGAGTAATATCGCCGGATGAATATGCGCTGATATTATAAGGTGGTCGAGAAACGGCAGCAGCCACCGTGGAAAACGCAGCCGCTCGGCTGGGCTGTGGACATTCATGGCCGGATGACTGCAGAATCAACGGCAGACCGGCCTCTCTCCAATGTGAAATGGACCGACGAGTGTATGGCACTGGCGATTCCGATATCGATGAACTCTACCGCAGTGTGCCCTTCAGCACGCTGGTGACAATCCTACCATGAGGAGAAGAACATCACCTCATACTCCGCCTGCCCCGCTGCTTGAACCGTACCGCCGCGAGATTGAACGCTGCGTTAAGTGCGGGACCTGCAGCGCCGTGTGTCCGACGTTCCTATGGGAGCGGCGTGAATCGCAGTCCGCTCGCGGAAGGATGGTGCTCGTAAAAGCCGTCCTTGACGGAAAGCTCGCGGTGTCGGAGATATTCAAGGATCGTCTTGCAACATGCACGACCTGCCTTGCCTGCGAGTCTTCCTGCCCTAACAGCGTGCCGGTTACGAAGATCATCCAGGCTGCGAAGGAGCAGGCTGTCGCAGAATCGGGCCCGGGGATCATTGGAAGGATCGTTTCCGGTGTGCTGAGGCATCCGGCTGCCTTGAGCGCAACTGCGTGGCTCGCTCCGGTTGCGCTGCATTATACAAAGGGAAGCTCGGAGCTCAGCATTCAACGTTCAAAGGGCGAGAAGTCAGGACACGGGAAAAAGAGCAAAGGGAAGGTAGCTTTTTTCCCCGGCTGCGCGGTCAATTCAATGCAAAAGGATATTGGCAGGGCCGTGATATCCGTCCTCGGCAGGCTTGGGTACGAGGTTGTCATTCCGGACGGCCTATGTTGCTGCGGCAGACCGCTGCTTTCTCTCGGCGACCGCACGGCTGCGGAGGAATTGGCTGCACATAACTCGGCGCTCTTCGAAGCACTTCGAGCGGACGCCATAGTCACTGCCTGCGCCTCCTGCGGCTTGACTTTTAAAAAGGAATACCCTAAACTGCTGCGGCCGTCGGGAAAGCCGCCTGTTATCCTCGACATCCATGAATTCCTCGCTCGCGCGCTTCCGGGCATGCCGGTGGGATCTGTCCGAAGAACGGTGACCTATCACGATCCCTGCCACCTCGGCAGGGGGCAGGGATTGTCCGGAATGGTGCGCAGCATTCTCCGCGCCCTTCCCGGTCTTACGCTGGTGGAGATGAACAACGCAGACCGCTGCTGCGGATTCGGCGGCGTCATGCGGATTACCCATCAAAAGCTTTCCGACGGCATCGCAGAAGATAAGGCAAAAAATATTATTGCGACAGAGGCGTCGGCCGTGGTAACCGGATGTCCGGGCTGCCGCATGCAGATAAACAATGCTCTGAAACTGGTGGGCTCGAAGATAGAGGTGCTTCATACGGTGCAGGTGGTGGAAGAGGCGCTCAGGGTATGCGGAAACAGTGTGGCCAGGACGCAGGATTAACGAGGGCCGGTACATTGTGCATGAGAGGGAGAATAAGGAATGAAATTTTTCATCGACACGGCAAACGTGAAGGAAATCCGAGAGGCGGCAAGCCTCGGGGTCGTGGACGGCGTTACGACCAATCCATCGCTTATCGCGAAGGAAGGCCGTGATTTCAAGGAGGTTATCAGCGAGATTTGCTCCATCGTTCACGGCCCGATCAGCGCAGAGGCCGTAAGCCTGGCGGCGGATAAGATGGTTGCCGAGGGCGTCGAACTCGCTAATATCCACCAGAACATCGTAGTGAAGCTTCCTATGACCAAGGAAGGGCTGAAGGCGACAAAGATTCTTGCAGGAAAAGAAATCAAGGTGAACATGACACTCGTCTTCTCGCCCAGCCAGGCACTGCTTGCCGCAAAGGTCGGCGCGGCCTATGTAAGCCCTTTTGTCGGAAGGCTCGATGACATCAGCCACTATGGCATGGACCTGGTGCGCCAGATCCTGGGAATCTACAATAATTACGGCTATGAAACCGAGATTATCGTCGCAAGCATCCGAAATCCGCTCCATGTCGTTGATGCGGCGCTTGCCGGAGCCCATATTGCTACCATACCCTTCAATGTCATAGACCAGCTCGTGAAGCATCCCCTTACCGACATCGGCATCGACAGGTTTCTGGCGGACTGGAAGAATCTGGAGAAAAAAAAGCAATAGTCTGTCTGGAGAAACAGACTTCACAAAACTCGAACTGCCTTAAAACCGACGTTTCCCCCAGCGACGCTGCGAGGGTATGCCGGTTCTCCACGATCGAATCGTTCGGAAATGACAAGACGGTTACTACATCTGCACGCAAGTCGTCCAATATCCATCCTGCCGTATATTTCGTTCTCTCATCTGTAAACTATATGAAACAGCATCGTAATAAACGAGATCATATGCTTTTGCCATCATTCCGGGTTTGGGGGATCATCGTGTCGAGAGAGATGCTGAAACGAAACAATCCCGTGAAGACCGAAAAGCGGTACAATTTTAAAATACTGCTTTTACGAGGTCTTCATCCTATGAATCATGACTGAGCATGTATAATTTCCCGATCACTGGTACGACTGTATGAAATACTACAGCGCCATCAGCAGACGCTCCAAACCAAGTGCGGCAACTTGCCCCGGCTGCTCATAATAGTTTGATTTATCTTGATAAACAACCTCGTCTCTAATGGTCTGAACATTGCATTCAATGGCACCGAGGAGGTCCGCAATGCGAACAAAATTGCTGATACTTTTTTTGATCCTGGCATTACTACCTTTTAGCGTCCGCGCTGAGGAGCCTCTTCTCACCTTGATGGATTTAGAGCAAGAAGCCCTCCTCAATAACCCCGAGATTCTCATGGCCGCAAAAAAGGCTGAATCCTCCGGAGAGAGGAAGTCTCTTGCCTCAGCCCTACCTGATCCCATGATCGGTTACATGGTGCAGAATGAGGGTGCGCCGCTCGCATGGAGTGTGGGCAACGAAGCGCGTCCTATGAGCATGCAGGGCGTGGTTTTCACCCAGGAAATCCCGTTTCCGGGAAAGCTGGGCACCAGGGGACTCGCGGCAGAGAAAGAAGCGGAGCGGATGGATGAAGCGGTGCGTGAAACCCGGCTCAGGGTTCTGAACAGCCTCAGGGGCGCGTACTACGAGTATTACCTTGCCTGGAAATCCGCAGAGATTCTGGGACAGACCAAGGACTTGATGAAAAACATCGAGCGGATTGCCGAGACTCGCTATGGCACGGGGCAGGGCATGCAGCAGGATGTCCTGCGCGCCCAGGTAGAGGTTTCCATGCTCCTTGACAGGATCGCCGAGCAGGAACAGAAGAAGGACGCACAGGCGGCCGTGATCAACAAACTCGTGGGCCGCGATCCCATGACGCCCCTGGGCAAGCCCGCTGAGTTGGCCCCGGCCTCCTTCGACAGGAGTCAGGACGAAATGACTGCCATGGCGCTGAAGCATTCTCCCATGCTCGAAGAACGCAAACGCATGGTCGAGCAGAGCAAGTACGAACTGTCGCTCAGCAAGCGGGAGTATCTGCCCGACATGGTCGTGTCCGGTGGGTGGTTTACGCGGGGAGATTTGCCCGATGTCTGGCAGGCCAGTGTCATGTTCAAGGTGCCGCTTTATTTCTGGAACAAGTCAACGGGCGTCAAGGCCGCCGCGGCCGATGTTCATTCTGCGGAGTACGATTACGAAGCCGTCCGGCTCGATACACTCGCCCGGGTGAAGGATCTTTATTCCACAATCAAGACTTCCGAGCACCATCTGCATCTGTATGAAGAAGGTATCATTCCCCAGGCCCGTCTGTCCTTGCAGTCCGCGACAACAAACTACCAGGTAGGGAAAACGGACTTTCTCACACTTGTTGATAATGAAAGCCTTCTGCTCAAGTATCAACTGATGGATCAAGAGGAGCTGGTGAACTGGAACAAGTATGTTTCAATGATGGGGGAGCTTACTGGAGAAGAAATTAAATGAAAAATGACCGAATCATGATTGTGCCCGATATCGTAAAAGCGGGAATTTCCCTGGCCTGCTGCTTGTTCCTTTCAGCATTCGGCAACGTGGCTCTTGCCCAGGACCGCATTGGCGGGCAGGCGCAGGGCCAGGGGGCGTCGGGCAATGGGAAGGAAGCGGAAACAACAAAACAGCAGGCCGCCCTGCCGGTTATCACCTTGAGCCCGGACAAGGTACAGCTTATCGGGGTGCGCACCGCCGTTGCCGAATATCGACCACTGGGCAAAGAGATACGGACTGTGGGAAAGGTGGTTCCCGATGAGACCCGTCTTGCTTACGTGAACACCAAAGTGTCGGGGTGGGTAAAGAAGCTGTATGTCGATTACACGGGCAAGGAAGTCGTGAAGGGGCAGCCGCTCCTTTCCCTCTACAGTCCTGACTTGGTTACGGCCCAGGAGGAATATCTGATCGCGATCCAGGCTGCGAAGTCTGGATCTGGTGGCAGCGGCGAGCTCGAGTCCTCACAGCAGGAACTGATCGAATCAGCAAAACGACGTCTCCAACTCTGGGACATTACGGATCAGCAGATCGCCGAGCTCGAAAAGAACGGCAAACCCCAAACCGACATGATCATCGAGGCCCCGCTCAGCGGGATTGTGCTCGAAAAAATGGTGCTCGAGGGAGCGTATATCTCACCGGGCATGAATCTGTACCGGATTGCCGACCTCTCGACAATCTGGATTCTGGCTGATATCTATGAGTATGAAGTGCCGCTCGTCAGGATTGGGCAGTCAGCGCGGGTTACCCTGCCCTATCAGTCCGGAGAAGCTTACCGGGCGGAAGTGAATTACGTCTATCCGACGCTGGATCCGGTCACCCGGACAGTGAAGGTGCGGCTAGTCATGAAGAACCCCCGTCTCTTGCTCAAGCCCGAAATGTTTGCGAACGTCGAGATCAACGTTTTCTCGGGATCCCGGCTCGTAATCCCCCGGAGCGCGGTGATAGACTCCGGCATGCGCCAGATCGTCTATGTGGAGAAAAAGCCGGGTGTCTATGAGCAGCGTCAGGTGACGCTGGGTCTGCGCGGCGAGGACTCTGTCGAGATAGTGAAGGGAATTGTGAAGGGGGACCGCGTCGTGACGTCGGGAAATTTCCTGATCGATTCCGAAAGCCAGTTGAGGACGAGCAATTAATAGCAGTGTTCGGAGTCAGAGTCCAGAGTAAAGGTGAATATCCAGATTCACTCAGTTTTATTCTTCGAACGTTGAACCATGAACTCTGAACTTTTGAACAGAGGTTCATAAATGCTATCAAAAATTATCGAACTATCAGCACGCAATAAGTTTCTTGTTTTCCTTGTGGTCGGATTCCTCACGGCGTGGGGTATATGGGCGGTTTACCATACTCCCCTCGACGCCATCCCCGACCTATCGGACGCCCAAGTGATCGTGTTCACCGAGTGGCCGGGCAGGAGCCCCGACCTTGTCGAGGACCAGATCACCTATCCCATCGTGTCCACGCTTCTTGCGGCGCCGAAGGTGCGCGTCGTCCGCGGGAAGTCTTTTCTCGGACTGTCCTTCGTGTACGCCATCTTCGAGGATGGTACGGACATCTACTGGGCGCGGAGCCGGGTGGTCGAATATCTCCAGGGCGTGCAGGGCAAGCTGCCTTCAGGTGTGACGCCGCAGCTCGGGCCGGACGCAACTGGTGTGGGATGGGGTTTCCAGTATGCCCTGGAGGACGAGAGCGGGACGCAGGATCTCTCCCAGCTGCGTTCACTCCAGGATTGGAATCTCAAGTACGCACTGGAATCGGTTCCCGGCGTGGCGGAAGTGGCGAGCGTGGGGGGGTTCGTAAAACAGTACCAGATCACGATCGATCCGAACCGACTGGCTGTCTTCAAGTTGCCTCTGATGAAGGTCGCAGAGGCAGTGAGGCGAAGCAACCGCGATGTGGAAGGACGCGTGGTGGAATGGAACGGCAGGGAGTACATGGTTCGTGGTCGCGGTTACATTTATGACCAGTCGGACATCGAAAGGATAGCCGTGGGCACCAATGAGCAAGGTACGCCCATCCTCCTCAGGGACATCGGCCAGGTCCAGCTCGGCCCCGAGATACGGCGTGGTGCTGCAGACTTGGACGGCAAGGGTGAGGCTGTGGGCGGGATCGTCGTGGTCCGCTTCGGCGAGAACGTACTCGATGTGATTGACCGGGTAAAGGCGAAGATCAACGAAATCAAGCCGTCCCTTCCTGCGGGTGTGAAGATCGTCACGACCTACGACCGCTCAGAGCTGATCCACAGCTCCGTGGAAACCCTCCGCGACGAGGTGATCAAGCTGGGGATCGCCGTGAGCGTGGTATGTATGGTATTTCTCTTTCATCTTCCGAGCGCCCTTGTGGTGATTCTGACTCTGCCGGTATCGATCCTCATCTCGTTCATCTGCATGCACTATCTCCGGATTAGCTCGAACATCATGAGCCTTGGCGGCATCGCCATCGCCATTGGCGCCATGGTTGACGCTTCGATCATCATGGTCGAAAACGCCCATAAGAAGCTGGAAGATTGGGAGCGGACCGGCAGGGTCCACGGTTCGCGCACCGACGTGATCATTGATGCTGCGAAGGAGGTGGGGCCGTCACTTTTTTTCTCGCTGCTGGTCATCACCGTCGGCTTTCTGCCAATCTTCACTCTCGAGGAACAGGCTGGCAGGCTGTTTAAGCCGCTTGCCTATACCAAGACCTTTGCCATGCTGTTTGCCAGTTTCCTCGCCATAACGCTCACGCCGGTGCTCATGACACTCTTTATCAGGGGGAAAATCCGGCACGAGGACAAGAACCCGGTCAGTCATATTCTTAGCCGGATCTACCATCCAGTCGCCGAATTCGCGCTTCGCTTCCGAACGCTTGTGATCATTCTGGCGGCCGTTATCGTCGCAGTTACCGTCTATCCCTTCACGAAGCTCGGCTCGGAATTCATGCCTCCTCTTTACGAGGGCACGCTCCTGTTCATGCCGTCGTCAGTTCCTGGAGCGTCCATTACGACCATGAGCAGCGTCCTGCAAGCTGAGGACCGGATCATCAAACAGTTCCCTGAGGTGGAACGAGTGTTTGGCAAGACGGGCAGGGCTGAAACGCCGACCGATCCTGCGCCCCTCGAGATGATCGAAACCAACGTGATGCTGAAGCCCATGAGCCAGTGGCGGCCCCAGTACAAAAAATGGGAGGATCTCCGGGACGATATGGACAACGCCCTCGCCATGCCAGGCGTGGCCAACACCTGGACCATGCCGATCATCGGCAGAATCGACATGCTTTCGACGGGCATCCGGACACCTCTGGGAATCAAGATTTTCGGGCCCCAGCTCGAAGGCATCGAGCGGATCGGGCTCGACCTGGAACGGGCGCTTCGGACTGTGCCCGGAACACGAAGCGTCTACGCAGAACGGGCCAATACAGGATACTTTCTTGATTTTACCGTCAATCGGGACGAGATCGCCCGCTACGGCCTCGTGGTGGAGGACGTGCAGGAAATCATCGAGTCCGCCATCGGAGGGATGAATCTGACGACCACCATCGAAGGCAGGGAACGCTACCCGGTAAATATCCGCTACGGGCGGGAACTGCGTGACGATGTAGAAAAGCTCAAGCGGGTGCTTGTGCCGGTTATGGGTGGCGCCCAAGTGCCGCTGGGGCAGCTCGCCGACATCCAGGTGACGCGTGGCCCCGGCATGGTTCAGAGCGAAGGGGGCAAGCTCACGGCCGCAGTTACGCTTTCGATATCGGGCAGCGATTTCGGGGGCTATGTAGAAAAGGCGAAGAAGGCAATTGCCGAGAAGGTGAGCATTCCTTCGGGATACACGCTCCAATGGAGTGGACAGTACGAGTACATGGAGAACGTTAAGGCGAGACTTGTTTACGTCATTCCACTGACGCTTCTTATCATTATCGTGCTGATCTACCTGAATACCGCATCATGGCTGAAGACAGTGGTCGTGCTCCTGGCGGTGCCCTTCTCGCTGGTGGGCTCGGTATGGTTCCTTTATATTTTGGGTTACCATATGAGCACGGCTGTGTGGGTTGGTGTGATCGCCCTGGCGGGACTCGATGCGGAGACCGGTATTGTGATGCTGCTGTATCTCGATCTGTCGTATAATCGCTGGCACCAGGAAGGCAGGATCAACACACTTCACGATATCGAGGACTCAGTAATGGAAGGCGCGGTCAAGCGCATCAGGCCGAAGATCATGACCGTGTCCGTGATCCTGGCGGGCCTCGTACCAATCATGTTCTCGTCAGGCACCGGCGCCGATGTGATGAAGCGGATCGCCGCGCCCATGGTCGGTGGTGTTATAACCTCGACGATTCTTGAGTTGATTATCTATCCAGCAATCTATGTGATCTGGAAGGAACAGGAATTGAGCAAAGCAGTTGATGCGAGACAGTAGTCCTTGGTAGTAAGCAAAAGAGGGGAGAAGGGAGCCAGCAGGAGGGTTGAGGGGTGCCCCCACCTTTCAGCATGCTGTATGACCGATATTATTTTTTCGCTGGCGGTTTCATGGCGGCGTCGTATCGCTTCAGGTAGTCGACTGCAAGCCGCTCAGCGTTGGCGCAGCCGAGGGCCTTGGCGTAGAGCATGAGAAATCCTCTGATATACGTCCGTGCCGGAAGCTTCTGGAAATTTTCTTCTTCGATGAATTCAAGATAGCGAGCGCTTACTTTCGTCAGATCCGCTATGCCCCGCAGATTCTGGCCGTGCTGCTCTCTCAGGGCTTTGATGGCGGGGCCGGTGAATTCTCCGATAAACTCAGACACGGGAGTTGACGGTTCCCTTGTCGGCGCGCATGCCGCGGCAGGCGGTTGAGGCTTTGGTTCAGCATCAGGGAGAGGGAGGTGTTCATCAGAGAATATCATCAACTGCTGGTTAAGCCGGCCAGGATGTGCCTGGGGCTGGGGAGGACAAGCAGGTAGGTCGGGAATCTCGTTCCGCTCCTGCAATTGAGCATCATATATTTTCCGGTTATCTTCGTAGATCAGGGTACGGTATGCCTCCTCTACCCGCTGATGGATTACGGCGGTCTCTTCCGGTGTGAAGAGCGAGTACAGCGCGATCGAATTCGGCTCGTACACCCGTCTAACCCGCTCATAGGCCTTGTGGATTTCCTGCGTGGTAGCCAATGGACTCACTTCCAGCAGTTCATAGAAGTTCAGGTCTTCTATTTTTTTCATCACGGCACCGTTCCCTAGTAGAGCATGCTTAGCGTCAGCTGTTCCTTGCGAAGCAGATTGTGGACAATGCGTTCGATGCACCGCGAGGGCCGCGAGTAGGGGTATTCAATGGCAAGCGGCCGCTTGCTCCGAATGGATTGCCATACGCAGTCGTCATATTCCACGTATCCAAGATATTCAAGGTTGATTCCGAAGTATTTCTGGCACGCGCTTTTCATAGAAAACCCGATCTGGATGTCGTTCTTGGTCCGCACCTGGTTTACCACAAGCTTTGGCTTGAATTTGAGCACCTCGAGTTCGAGTATTTCGCCGACCTCGCGCTCTATGGTCTTTACGCGCTCGATCAGGTCATAGGGTGTACGGATGCCCATGCTGTTCTTCTGGTCCATGGCCGTGTCAATAAGGTCCTTGATGTTCTGGTTCGCCACGACCTTCTTGAACCTGCGGTAAAAGGCGCTCTTAATGAAACGGTACGCATTCTCGATCGCCGTAGGTTCGGGTAGTACGACCAGGATGCCGTGGTCCGAGAAGAGAAAAAAGTCAAGTATGTTGAAGGAGGTTCCAGCACCAAGATCGAGGAGGATATAATCGGCATCTAAGGTCTCAAGGTGTCTGAGCAGCCGGGTCTTCTGAGCGAAATTGGGGTTTGCCGCATCGAGGAAATCCTGGGCCCCGCTGATGAGGCTCAGGTTCGGAACGCTCGTCTTGATGATAACGTCCTGAATACTGTCCACGCGACGGTTCAGAAAGTCCGAGAGCGTAGTCTGGGGGACCCCAATGCCAAGCGTGGTATGAAGGTTCGCGCCGCCGAGGTCGGCGTCAACAAGGAGCACTTTTTTCTTGAGACGGGCAAGTGAGATGCCGATATTCCCGGTGAGCAGGCTTTTGCCGATCCCACCCTTTCCGCCGCCGATTGCCCAGATTTCCTTCTTGCGCAGAGCATCCTGGAGTTCTATCATCCCGTGACATTCTCCCCGGATGCGGCAGAAGCCACCGGTTCGTCGTCCGCCGCTTCCGTCGCCGTTGGTTCCCCCGACGTTGCCGTATCCTCCGATGCCTGTGCTTCTGCTGCCTCGGCATCCTCCTCCCCCACGACCTCTTCCATAACCTCCTCGCCGGCCTCAAGCTCCTGGAACTCCTTGAGTGTAGGCAGCGCGGAGAGATCCTTTAACCCGAAATACTGAAGAAATTCGGGGGTAGTGCCGTAGAGCATGGGCCTGCCGGGCACGTCCTTCTTGCCGACGATTTTCACGAGCCGGCGTTCCATGAGGTTCCGCATGATGCCGCCGATGTTTACCCCCCGGATAACTTCCATCTCCGTGCGCGTAATCGGCTGCTTATAGGCTATAATGGCAAGCGTCTCAAGAGCTGGCTTCGACAGCCTCGTGGAGACCTTGACGGAGCGGAACTTTCTCAGCCACCCTGCATGCTCCGGCCTGGTGGCCAGCTGATACCCGCCGGCAATTTCCGCCAGCATAATGCCGGCGCCGCGGTCGTCATAGGCCTGCCTGAGCCCGGCAAGCTGCGCTTCGATCTGCTCCTGTGTCGCTTCCTCAAACAGGCTTTTCAGCCTGTCCACGGACAGGGGATAGCCTGCGATGAAAAGAACGGCTTCGATTGCCGATTTCAATTCTTGATCTTCCAAAATTAAACCTCACAGAATCAAATGATGGGGCACAACGGATGAATGCCAATAAAAGAAAAATCCAAAACGGATCTCCGGGTTTCAGGAAAGCATTCCTATATCAGCCCGTATTCATTCGCGCCTGAAACTTTGTTTCTCACATCACCGAAGGATCGCCCAACCTGCCGAGCGCTACTTTGGCGTTCATCTTCACGTCGATATCCGTCGTGGTTTCCATGATTTTGAGGATCTTCGGAATGGCGTCCTTCACGAGCTCGGGATTGGAACTCCCGATGTTTCCGATGGCCGCGACGGCATTCTTCACCGCGTTCGGCTGGCTGCTTTCCAGATACTGCATCAACCGCGGCACGAGCCCTGCCACTTCCTCGGGATAGTGGAGGCCGATAGCTCCCAAGGCGAAGAGCACGCCGCCGCAGGTCGCCTCTTTGGAAAATTCGAGCACCTCAACGAGCTTCGGGAGGATGCCGTGGATCAGCTCCGGGGCATTAATGCCGACTTTGCCGAGGGCGTGGGCGGCAGCCTCGCGTTCATCGTCGTCACCCCGTTCGAGCATCATGATCAGGCGTGGCACCGCGTCTTTGACTAGATCGGTGTGGGCAAATCCGATGTTCCCGAGTGCATAGGCCGCTTCCTGACGCACCAAGCTCTGCGCATGGTCCAGCAACGCTTTGAGCTTGGGCGAAGCCTGAGAGGCCGAATCCTTGAAATTGAAGCCCAAGTTCCCCACGGCGTTCGCCGCATCGATCTTAATGAACATGTCAGGGTCATCGAGGAGAGCGATGAGCACCGGGAGATGGGGCCTCGTATCTTTCGGATAATCAAATCCCACGCGGGACAGGAGGTTCAGTACGCCGGAGCGGACATCGCCATTCTTCTCGGACAGGAGCGCGACGAGGTCGCCGATAAGCGAGCGGTCGCCGTACACTGCGGTTTCGATGTCACCGAATTTCTTCTGCTGAGCAAGTGATTTGATATCGGGTTTCATTGACCTTTCGTTCAGGCTGTTAAACAGCATGCACAACTCAACTTTCTCCGGTATTGTCACCTAGCCGAACAGATTGCCGGTGGCTGTATCGCGGGCCGTTGTCTCGTTTACTGCTTTCATGATCCTGATGGCGCCGAACTGCTCGACCTGTACGGCTTTGATGACGCGGGTCTTTATGAGTTCGAGGAGCGCCAGGAAGGTGCCGATCACTTGAGCCCTGGTCATGTTCCCCTCGAACAAGTCGGCAAAGAGCAGACTTTCCACGGCCTCGAGACGGGCCAGAATCAGGGAAATCTTCTCGGTGATGGATACAGCCTCGGCCGTGATTTCGAAGCTGGCATCGGGAACGCGAGCCATTACCTCTTTGAGCGCTGCAAGGAGGTCGAAGAGGTGGAAATCAAAAAGCAGGGGTTCATCGTCGCCCGGGAGATTGGGTGCTGTTTCGGCCGGGCGCATATAAACTCTCGACCAGGTTTCTTCCTTGTTCTCCAGGGAAGCGGCAGCATCCTTGAAACTCTTGTATTCAAGCAGCCGTCTGATCAGTTCTTCCCGGGGGTCGACGCCATCTTCGTCTTTTTCAGGATTCTCGGATGGAGGCAGAAGCATTTTGGACTTGATATGCGTGAGCGTCGATGCCATCACCAGAAAATCGCCAGCGATCTCCATATCGAGACTCTTCATGAGCTCGATGTATTCTAGATATTGCTGGGTGATGAGTGATATGGGGATGGAGTAGATGTCGAGTTCGTGCTTTTTGATGAGATGCAGGAGAAGGTCCATGGGACCTTCAAAAATCTCAAGTTTGATCTGGTACGACATGAACGATTCGATGCCTCCGCACAGGGGTGGAGAGACCCGTCCGTGCCAACAAAGTTAAAGTGAAATTATCTCTATTTGCCCGAAAAGTCAAGTAAAAAGACAGGCTGTCAGGATCCGGCATACGTCTGCTGCCCGGCATCCCCTGCCGGTATCATATCAGCTTTCCTTCAAGATGGGTGGCACCAGGGGGATTTTTACGCTTGTGGTCTTGCGGGGGAAAATCAAGACCTTCTTTGCCAGCCCCCTCAGCACCTCGATTCAATCTCTTTGCTTTGTTCCTTGGCTCCTGCACGTTTTCTTTAACATGCACTTGGATACCTTAAAATAATATTCGGTTGCTTGATAACTATTCATATATCAATATAATAAAAACGTTCGCCAACGGGAAACTAGCGAGACAAACACGATGGTCGAATATATTATGCCCTTGACCCTTCGAGTTGATCTGAGCTCGGCCCTCGGCGATATAGGAGCACATTCTATTCAAGAGTTTATGCGCTGTCAAGAAATATGTGATTACGCCGCAATGTATCTATTAATAAAAGCATACTGAATGGGTTGATTCAGGAAAAATAATTTGAAAAGCAGGGAGACCATGCTGATGTGGAGGCATTTTGTATATTCAACCGCCAGAACTTTTTTTCGCACAGATGTCAACATTCATCAGCCCCATCCTCTCCTTTTCCCCGTTCTGAAACGCCGCCGGGCTTTTTGCCGTACTTCAATTCATACTTATCTACCACGAACTGCTCTGGTCTCGCTTCGCAAAATTGAGATGATGCCTCATCTAAACGTGTTGATTAAGCACGTCGGCCGCGGCAAGACGGAAAACGCTGTTTTGCGTTGACTGCCGCGTGAGATCGGGTAGTCAGATTTCCGGGTCCAGAAAAGCTGGCTCTGCTATAATTTAAATACTAAGGAGCGGCATATATGGCGGTTGATAACGGAGGATATTCGGAGAAGGACCTCTTGCGAATGGTCCGCAAGGTGGTTCCTCGCGATCGAGTGCCCAAACGCGTGCAAGTTAAGGACACATCGGATTTCTTCCGCGTGGACTACGACGATGTGGTTGTGCTCGACGGTGTACCCTATTTTATACGGAACAATGAGCGAGAAGGCAGGTTCGGCATTGACGACGAGCAGAAGTTCTGGGTCAAGCGGGCGCGCAATCTCCTTACCGGCGATATTACCATCCTGAAATGGGTCTTCAAGGAACGGTTCCAGGCAAAAATCGGAACCCTCGTGTTCGAATGCGTCAGGAGCCCGCAAAAAGAAGCGCGCATTCTTGAACTCGTGCGCGGCAGACCGGATTTCATGCAGGGGAAGACCGTGCTAGATTCGGCAGGAAACCAGCTTCGTATTTTGGACTACATCAAAGGTAAAACCCTCGGCCAGATTACGCTTGAGATGGGCAAAGACCACGAGGACTATTTCTATCATTATTTTCCCATGCTGCTCGATGAGTTCATGGGCATCGTCGGCGCAATCCAGTTTTTGCACGAGAACGATGAAAAACACGGAGATATACGGCGCGACCATATCATCCAGGATGCGTCAACGGGCAGGTACCGCTGGATCGACTTCGATTTCAACTACCGTCATAGCGAAAGCCGTTTCGGCTACGATCTTTTCGGACTCGGCAATGTCCTGCTTTTCATCACCGGCCGGGGAGACATTACCACGTACCGGCTGCTCAAGGAAAATCCCGGATTGCTCGAACGGTTGACGGAGGACGATGTGAACATCGTATTTCACAACCGGGTGAACAACCTGAAAAAGATATTCCCCTACATTCCCGGAAAATTGAACCGGGTTCTGATGCATTTCGCTTTAAGTGCGCCGGTTTACTATGAAGAGACCCGGGAACTGCTTGAAGACTTGGGAGATGCGCGGGAAGAATTGGCTCCCTGAGTGACGAGGGTAGTCAAGGACCGCGGTGTTGAAAAGAAATGATTTCATTGAAAAGGAAACAGTCAATCTGACCGGGTTTTAAATCTCCCCGGCCGCTGCAATGTCTGTGGAAAAAAGATTTCGTTTGTCGAAAGGAGCCCTTTCATGAAACCCGAAGTCGATAACGTGGTGAAAGACAAGCATCTCTTGATCGCGGTTGACGAGACGGACAGCTCGCGCCGAGCCGTGCTCTATGTGGCCGATTTTCTCGGAGGCTTCCCGGGGTTTACCGTCACACTGCTATCGATCATCCCCGACGCCGAGCTGGACTTCTTCGACTCCGAGGCAGAAATGAACGATTGGTTGAAGAAAGAGCTCGACACCGCCAACAAGATGCTGAAGAACTACCGGCAGATCCTGATTCAGTCCGGGTTTCCCGAGAACAAGGTGCGCTACCGAGCCTGTATGGGAGAGTCAAAGTCCATGTCCGATGCCATCTTGGAGACCCGGTGCGATCTCACCTGCTGCACCGTAGTCGTCGGTCGTCACCACAAGACGAAAGCCGAGGAGTTCCTCTTCGGCAGCACATCGAACCGGCTCATCCACGAGGCCAAGAATTGTGCAGTTTGGGTAGTGGAATAAACCAACACGTTGATACCAACGAAATCGGAAAACGGCAGGTATCGCCCGAACGGGGCTGCGGCCTAGGGGGGCTCAATAAATCTATTCTGGAATCCGTCTTGGAAAAATTAAACTGTTTACCACACACAACACCAGACGTAACAACAAACGTGTGATCGTTAGACCACCAGACTGCTCGCCTTAGGAGTGTTCGAAGTGTTCGCACACTCGCTCGGGCATCCGCCAATCTCAGGCGGAGTTCGAGAGCAGGAACTCAAGTAGGGTATATTTTTCCCTAAACCAGACCAAACCGCTCCACGGAAATTCCCTCTTGGAGGTCCCAAGGGGGGAAAAGGGGCATGGGCCTGCTGTTTTTCATGCTCCGTTTTATTTCGTCCTTGCCTGGCGCGATGAGAACTATGTCGAGATTAAAATAACCGCATAAATCCTCACTTCTTTGAACCTCCTTTGTTTGCGATCTTTTTTTATATTTAGTTTGACAAACACAATATCTTGTGGCTATAATTATTTCGTTCCACAAAATAGAGTGGCATGCCGTTTCACCGAAAAATCGCCAAACAATTACCGACAGTATTTTAAAGAGCAGCCTTCGGGGTGCTCTTTCCTAATTTGTATCCATACATTTTAACTATACCATCTTGAGGAGGAAGATTTATGAAGAGTGCAGCTTCTGTTTCCACAACAGCTTCCGGTAAGGGCCTTAATCTTTCCGAGAACAGTCTCAAAGTTCTTGAAAAACGCTACCTCAAGCGGAATGAAGATGGGGCTGTTATTGAAACAGCAGTTGACATGTTTACGCGCGTGGCGCGGACCATTGCCGAGGGCGACCGCGCCTATGGCGGGACCGACGCCGATGTGGAGCGGACAGCGACCGAGTTCTACCGTCTCATGACGTCCCTTGAGTTTCTGCCGAACAGCCCTACGCTCATGAACGCGGGGCGCGAGCTCGGCCAGCTTTCCGCCTGCTTCGTGCTGCCTGTGGGAGACTCCATGGACGAGATCTTCGAGTCCGTGAAGAACGCGGCGCTCATCCACAAGTCGGGAGGCGGCACCGGTTTCTCCTTCTCCCGCATCCGGCCGAAGAACGATGTGGTCAAGTCCACCAAAGGCGTTTCATCGGGCCCCATCTCCTTTATGACTGTTTTCGATGCGGCGACGGAGACGGTAAAGCAAGGTGGCACCCGCCGCGGCGCGAATATGGGCATCCTTCAGGTTGACCACCCGGACGTTCTCGATTTCGTGACCTGCAAGCAACAGAATGACCGGCTCAACAACTTCAACATCTCCGTGGCCATGACTGACCAGTTCATGGATGCCGTGGATAGGAACGGCGAGTACGAGTTGGTGTCCCCCCGCAACAGGGCAGTGGTCAAGCGGCTCGAGGCCCGCAAGGTCTTCGATACCATCGTGAACATGGCATGGAAAAACGGCGATCCGGGCATTATCTTCCTGGACCGAATCAACCAGTACAATCCCACTCCGCACGTGGGTATGGTGGAATCCACCAATCCGTGCGGCGAGCAGCCGCTGCTTCCCTATGAATCGTGCAACCTTGGCTCGATTAACCTCGCGAAGATGCTTGCAGCCAATGGCAACTCGATCGATTTCGACAAGCTTCGCCATACCGTGCGACATGCAGTCCACTTTCTCGACAACGTGATCGACGTGAACCGTTATCCGATTGAAAAAATCAGCCAGATGACGCGGTCGAACCGCAAAATCGGCCTGGGCGTCATGGGCTTCGCCGACATGTTACTCGAAATGGGCGTGCCTTACAACTCTGAGCAAGCCGAGCGGACCGGCGAGATGGTGATGAAATTCATTACCGACGAGGGCCGGAAAATGAGCGAGGAACTTGCCGTGGAGCGCGGGGCTTTCCCGAACTTTAAGGGCAGCATCTTCGATAAGCCGGGAAGGGCGCCAATCCGGAATGCGACGGTCACGACCATCGCGCCGACGGGGACACTGTCCATCATCGCTGGCTGTTCGAGCGGCATTGAACCGCTCTTCGGCCTGACCTTTATGCGGAAGGTGCTTGACGGCGCGGAACTGATCGAGGTAAATCCTGTGTTCGAAAAAATGGCAAAGAAGCGCGGCTTTTATTCCGAACAGCTTATGAAGGAAATCGCCGAGCACGGCGGGTGCACGAGCGTTCCTACCGTGCCCGAGGATGTGCAGCGCGTGTTCGTCACGGCCCATGACATCACACCGGAGTCGCATATCCGCATGCAAGCCGCTTTCCAGAAATATACTGATAACGCCGTTTCCAAAACGGTGAATTTCCCGCATAGCGCCACGCAGAAGGACGTTGAGAAGGCCTATATGCTTGCTTACAAAACAGGCTGCAAAGGCGTGACGATCTATCGCGACGGATCCCGCGACGAGCAGGTGCTCTCCACAGGCGCCACGGAGAAGGCGCGCAAGGCTACTGCCCAGCTGGTTACGGTCGCCTCGGCGTCACCGGAGTTGGCCGAGGAGAAGAAACCACGGAATCGGCCGGTGCTCACACATGGTGTTACCCAGAAGATACCCACCGGGTGCGGCAATCTCTACATCACGATCAACGAGGACGAAGAGGGCATCTGCGAGGTCTTCTCTACCATGGGCAAGTCGGGTGGATGCGCAGCTAGCCAGTCCGAGGCGGTAAGCCGTATGGTTTCTCTTGCGCTACGCTCTGGAGTGTCCCTCGATTCGATCATCAAGCAGGTCAAGGGCATCCGCTGCCCGTCGCCGGCTTGGGGTGAGGGAGGTTCGATTCTGTCCTGCCCCGACGCCATTGGAAGGGCGCTGGAGCGCTACACCAAGGATGGCATGAGCCAGCGGCATCAGCCTCACGCCAGGCCAAAGGCTGTAGTTGCGCACCCGACGGTCGCCTATTCCACTTCTGACTGCGCGAAAGGCGGCTACAAGAACAATCTCGGACTCTGCCCTGAATGCCCTGATTGCGGTGGTCTCTTGGAATTCGGCGAGGGCTGCGCTTTCTGCCGAGGCTGCGGGTTCTCCAAATGTGGGTAGTCATAAAAAGCCTGGTTTTCCGTCGACTAAGAAGCGAGGGAAAGCATCAAGAGAAGACACTTGATCTAGGCTTTGCTTTCTCTTCCTTCTCCTTCTTCTACGACAAAAAGAGGTCACCTGCACTGGAGGTGAAGTGAAAATACCATTTGTATGTAACAAGCCGGGAGGGTTTCTCCCGGTTTTTTTATATCCTCGTCAAGGGTCCGGGATGGGACTTCGGATGTCAGTTTTGATATAACCTGTTGTATAAAAGGAGATTTTATGAATCTTGAAGAAGTGATCCTTGAGCTCTACCGGCTTGCCGAGACAAAGAACTGGGAAGGGAAGTCGACCGACGAAGCCCTTTCAACTGCAATCGAAGGCATGGAGAAGATATTAGAGCTGCATCAGGCCAAAGAGCGACGGATTGCAATGGTCAATGCCAACAAGAAGCAGCCGCGTTTATGGTCATGAGCAGGAAATTCACAAAAAACTTGACATTTCCCCTCGATGATTTTACAGTTACTTTAACGATGTAAATCCGAACACATTATTCCCGCGGTTCCTTCGCAAACAGACAGCTGGATTGCCGTTTCTGCCCTGAAGCGTTATTCTGCCCGTGTCACAGCGGGTTATCAGCTTATTTAAGGAGGGCAACGCGTATGGCTATAGAGAAAATTATGCAGTACCAGTGCAGGGTATGCGGTAGAAAGATCGAGGTCGCGAGAACAGGGGAAGTGTATGAGGAACCGGTGTATTGCTGCGGAATGGAAACAACCACAGTAAACATTCCTGAAGCTTCGACCGTTCCCAAAGCGGCTGCCAGGAAAAAGCCTGCGGTGAAGAAGAAAGCGGCAAAAAAGAAGGCTGTGAAAAAAGCTGCAAAAAAAGCAGTGAAGAAGAAAGCAACGAAAAAAAAAGCCACAAAGAAAAAGACATCTGGGAAAAAAGCAGCCAAGAAAAAAGCAAAGAAAAAAACGGCAAGAAAAAAAAGATAACGAGCGCCGCTCATTTAACCGGGCTTCCGAATAATATCGGGAGCCCTTTTTTGTTGACGAAAGGTCCGACGAGATTTAAGATTCTCCGATGGCAGAAAGAGAACAGAGAGAGCACGAGATCAGGAGGCTCGCGGGCAGGGCGATCGGGGATTTCGGTCTGATCGCGAACCGCGACCGGATTCTTGTCGCACTGTCGGGAGGGAAGGACAGCTGGACGCTGCTCCATGTCCTACAGAGCCTGCAAAAGAGAGCTCCTGTGGCCTTTTCGCTTATCGCTGTCACTATCCATCCGGGCTTTCCTGGGTTTCAAACCGGATTGATCGAAGACTACCTCAGGAAGCAGGACATCGAGTACCGCATAGTCCCTGCCCCGGTCCATCGTCTCATGCTCGACAAACTGGGACCGGATGATACCCCCTGCGCGCTCTGTTCCCGACTTAAGCGCGGCGTGCTCTACTCCCAAGCGCGGGAAATGGGATGTACCAAAATAGCCCTCGGTCACCACCGTGATGATTTCATCGAAACACTCCTTCTGAATCTGTTCTACAACGGGAAGATCAAAGCCATGGCACCGCTTCTTCGCGCTGATGATGGCTGGAATGTGGTGATCCGGCCCCTCGTGTACGTTCCCGAGGATGAGATACTCCGCTATGCCGCTGAAGCCGGATTCCCCATCACTTGCTGCGCCTGCCCTGCCTGTGGAAATCAGGACCTGAAGCGGTCCAGAATTAAAAACCTGCTTGCTGAACTGGATCGCGAACGACCCGGAATCAAGGGGAGCATGCTCGCCGCGCTTGCCGATGTAGAACATCGTCATTTACTGGTGAAGGCTCCAGATGAGTACGATGCGTCGAACTCTCACACGGGACAGCCGCGAAACCCGGTCTTGCCGTATTGATCGCGGGGCCCAGGTAAGCGGCAACGTAAAGAACATCTTTTCAGACTTTTCCTATTAAGGTATTTTATCATGTCATTTTAGCCGGAATCCTCATGCAGAAGAGGATTTTCCCTTTAAAAATCGTTGACATTATATGGTCGGGGGGCATATAATCAATCGCTTGTACTTTAAGAATTTGTTGTTTATGAGGGAGGTTTGTATTTATGTCCGCGGTCAAAAGGCTCGGCGATCTGCTGAAAGAAGCTGGTCTTATTGATGATTTTCAGCTCGAAGCGGCGCTCTCCCACCAACGCAACTGGGGAGGAAAGCTCGGGAATATACTGGTTGAGCTCGAATTCGTTCGGGAGGTTGATATTGCCCGTGTGGTTGCCGACAAACTGCATATTCCCTATATAGACCTCTTTAAACCTGAAATAGACGAGAGCATCATCAAGCTTATCAAGCCTGAAATAGCGAGCAAGTACAACGTCATACCGGTTAAGAAAGAAAGAGGGACGCTCGTAGTGGCCATGTTGGATCCCCTCGACATCGAGGCTATCGATCAGATACGGTTCATTACTGGCATGACAATTAAGCCGGCGCTGGTCATGAAGTCGGAAATCGAGGATGCGATCAAAAAATATTACAAAGGAGAGGAAATCTCTCGGGCTCAACCGTTATTTCATCAACGCGGACGAATCGACGGCGGGAAAATGGAAATCATCCGCGGCAGCGACTTGAATATGCCGCGAACGGGGGAGAATGATCCAAATTCTCCCTTTCAGTCCAAGGAGGAGTTGTTAAACCAGGCAATTCAGGAAAGCAAAACCCGGATCGACGCGTTGACCACGCTACTCATTGAAAAAGGACTGATCTCTCGCGAAGAACTGGTCAGCATGATTTATCAAAAAAAAATGGGTTTGTAGCAGATTGAGGACAGCGGAGCACGAAAACGTTATGTGGCTCTCTTGAATATTTATGGGAGAAGGCATTCGATCGCGAAAGGTTGGTCCATGAAAAAGATACTGGTTTCCATCGGTTTTTTTATTGTATTGACGGTGTTTGCGGGACATCTTCTGGCCCAAGAGGTAAACGGGCCGAAGCTTGAAGCTGTGGAAATTAAATACGATTTTGGAAAAGTCATACAGGGGACGCAGGTAAGCCATATTTTCGAGGTCCGTAATGTCGGGAACGAACCATTGATCATAGATCGGGTGGTTCCCTCCTGAGGGTGTGCTGCAGCGGTGATTAGTTCTAATCACCTAGATTCGGGGACTGTCGGACAGATCAATGCGACCGTGGATACGACGGGGAGAAGCGGTCCTCTTTCCAAGTATTTCAGCGTTTTTTCCAATGATCGGACGAATCCGGTAATTTCATTCAGCCTCTATATGGATGTCGTGCAAAAATGACGCAATTGCAGATCATAAATGTAGTCTGCCTGTGCGGAACCGATCGAACTATTTTCTTGACAATTTTCGCCGGCTTATGCTACTGTCATGTGGTCTTTGGCCTGAAATAGACAAAGAGAGGCAGTTTTTCCTTGAAACAGCACAGACATCCGCAATATCCCAGCGATACGCCAACCCCGGGCATAGGTCCCGCCCCGGCGGGACTATAATCTTCGTCAGACAAAATAATTACGTTTCTAACATCAGTTCTCGTAAACATCCTGACGGACGTTTACGCTCATAATTAATGGAGGATATACCTATGCAAAAAAAATATCTTTTGGCCCCTGGCCCGACACCGGTGCCGCCTGAGGCACTTCTAGCCATGGCCATGCCGATTATACATCACCGTGCACCGGATTTCCTTCCCGTGCTCGATTCCGCGAAAAAGGGCCTCCAGTGGCTCTACCAGACAAAAAACGACGTGCTTATCCTCTGCTCAACCGGCACCGGTGGTATGGTCGGATCGGTGAATAACTTCCTGAGCCCAGGAGACGATGTGCTCGTGATCAATGGCGGTAAATTCGGCGAACGCTGGACCAAGATCTGCCAGGCTTACGGCATGAAAGTGGAAGAGATCTTGGTGGAATGGGGCTACACTGTGAAACCCGAGCAGATCGAGGCGGCGCTTAAGAAAAACCAGAAGATCAAGGCCGTGTTCGTCCAAGCCAATGAGACCTCGACGGGCGTGTTTCATGACGTCAAAACTCTTGCCAGCATAGTGAAAAAGACCGATGCGATCTTTGTTGTCGACGCCATTTCCGCACTCGTTGCGCACGATATCAGGACCGATGAATGGGGAATCGACGTCATGATCGGCGGCTCCCAGAAGGGCGTCATGCTTCCCCCGGGACTTGCTTTTGTTTCCGTGAGCGACAAAGCCTGGAAGATGGCCGATGGTGCCAAGACGCCGAAGTTCTACTTTAACTTCAAAAAAGAGCGCGAGAACTTGGCAAAAAACCAGACGCTCTTCACGTCGGCAGTTACCCTGATCATTGGGCTGAACGAGTGCGTCAAGATGTTGCAGGCAGAGGGACTGGACCACGTGCTCGCGAGGCACGAGCGGCTCGCTAGGGCGATGCGCGCTGGAGCGGGGGCACTCGGCCTCAGGCTCTTCCCGAAGGAAAGCCCGAGCAATGCGCTAACCGCTATTGAAGCGCCTGCAGGTGTTGACGGCCAGGCGATCTACAAGGATTTGCGCGTGAAGTACGGCATCACCGGCGCGGGCGGCCAAGACAAGCTCAAGGGCAAGATTTTCCGCATCGCTCACCTGGGTTATGCTGACACGTTCGACGTGATCACCGCCATTGCAGGCATCGAAATGGTGCTTAAAGGCTTGGGATATCCGGTGAAGTTCGGTACGGGTGTCGGCGCGGCACAGGAAATTTTAATGAAATAGCAAATTAGGAGCATGAGTCCGGCTGCGCCGGACGCCGGGATGATCACAGTAGATAAGCCGTTTTATTATAGAGAAGCTTAATTTTTTTCTCTGTGCTTTGTCGGTTTTGCTTCACCGTGTTCATCCGTAGGTAATTAGGTAACGATCGTTTGACGGAGGAATTCATGAAGGTTCTCATCAGCGACAATCTCGCCCCGATCGGGGTGGAGATATTGAAAAAGGCCGGGCTCGATGTCGATGCCCGGAGCAAGACCACGATTGAGGAAATCGAGAAGATCATCGGAGACTACGACGCCCTGATCATCCGGTCAGCCACGAAGGTCACGGCGGGTCTGCTCGAAAAGGCGGCGAAGCTCAAGGTTGTCGGGAGGGCCGGCAGCGGCCTCGACAACGTCGACATTCCCGCGGCAACGAAAAAGGGCGTGGTGGTGATGAACACACCGGGCGGTAACACGGTCACGACAGCGGAGCATACGATCGGCATGATTTTCGCCTGCGCCCGCATGATCCCGCAGTCCTATGCTTCGCTCAAAGCGGGAAAGTGGGAAAAGAAGAAATTCGAGGGCGTCGAACTCTACGACAAGACGCTCGGCGTCATTGGCCTCGGCGCCATAGGCGGTGTTGTGGCTAGCCGCGCGATTGGGCTCGGCATGAAAATCCTGGCTTATGACCCCTTCATCTCGACGGAAAAAGCGAAATCCCTCGGCATCGAGCTCGTCGATCTGCCGACGATCTACAAACGGTCCGATTTCATCACGGTCCATACACCGAAAACAAAAGAGACGGCCAACCTCATCAACAAGGACACGATTGCCCAAATGAAAAATGGCGTGCGGATTATCAACTGCGCCCGCGGCGGCATCGTGAACGAGCAGGATCTCTACGAGGCCCTCAAGAACGGTAAGGTCGCCGCGGCAGCCTTCGACGTGTTCGAGAAGGAACCGCCCGAGAATCATCCGCTCCTCACGCTCGATAATTTCATCGCCACGCCCCATCTCGGCGCTTCAACGCTGGAGGCTCAGGAAAACGTGGCGGTGGCCGTGGCCGAACAGATTGTCGATTACTTGATTGCCGGAACCGTGCGGAACGCTGTGAATGTACCGTCGGTCCCTGCGGACCAACTCCCGACGCTGTCACCCTACATAAACCTCGCTGAGCGAATGGGGCTGTTCATCGCCCAACTCTATGAGGGCGGACTCACGCAGGTGATGGTGGAGTATAGTGGCGAGGTTGTGAACCTGAAGCAGGAGCCGATCACGCTGTCAGCCCTCAAGGGCCTGCTCACGCCGACGCTCCAGGAGAACGTGAATTACGTGAATGCCCCGCTCATCGCAAAGGATCGGGGCATCGACGTCAAAGTATCCAATTCCAGCGAGGCAACAGAGTACACGAGCCTTGTCACGCTCAGGATCAAGGCCGGTAGCAAGGACGTGTCCGCTTCGGGAACGTTGAACAGCAAGAAGGAACCACGCATCATCCAGGTGGATAACTTCCCCATGGAGACTGTGCCCGAAGGCGATATGCTCGTCCTCATGAACAACGACAAGCCCGGCGTCATCGGTGGAATCGGAACGCTGCTGGGACAAAACGGTGTCAACATTGCGCGCATGCAGTTCGGCCGCGAAAAACAGGGTGGCTTGGCGATGTCGGTGGTGAGCATCGACAGCACCGTGTCTGACGATCTCATGGAAAAAATCAAGAAACTACCTAATGTACTGTCGGTGAAGCAGGTGAAGATATAGCATGCCTGGTTCCGGTTTCCGACTGAAGGTTTGCTGAAGGAGAATCAATGCCAGTATTAGTGGTTGTTGGCGCCCAGTGGGGCGATGAAGGTAAGGGAAAGATTATCGACCTTCTTACCGAGCGGGCGGACGTGGTCGCGCGGTATCAGGGCGGTCACAACGCAGGACACACGGTCGTTGTTGGGACGGACGAATTTATTCTGCACCTGATTCCCTCGGGGATCTTGCATAAGGGCAAGAAGTGCATTATCGGGAATGGCGTTGTGGTGGATCCTTCCGCGCTCCTTGAGGAAATGGACGCTCTAGTACGACGGGGCATCAAGTTTGAAAGAAACTTGCTTATCAGCAAAAACGCGCATCTGATCATGCCGTACCATAAGGCCCTCGACGTGGCGAGCGAGAAGCTAAAAGGCAACAAGAAGATCGGGACCACTGGGCGCGGTATCGGGCCGGCCTATGCCGACAAGATCAACCGCAAGGGCATCAGGATGGCGGACTTCCTAGACGCCAAAACCTTCCGAGAGAAGCTGGCGTGCAATACCGGCGAGGCGAACTTCCTGCTTGAACGGTTCTACGATGCGCCGCTGGTGCATCTCGACCAGATCTATGAGGAGTACCTTGGCTATGCAAGGCGTCTCAGAAAATATATCAGCGATACCACGCTGTTTCTTAACGAGTCCATAGGAAGCAGAAAAAAAATACTGGCCGAGGGTGCCCAAGGAACGCATCTGGATGTGGACCATGGCACCTATCCCTTTGTCACGTCGTCGAGCCCCACGGCGGGAGGCGCGTGTACTGGACTGGGTATCGGACCGAATACCATAACTGAGGTTATGGGTATCGTTAAGGCCTACACAACGCGCGTGGGCAGCGGGCCGTTCCCCACTGAGCAGGAGAACAAGCTCGGAGAGCTACTACGGGCTCATGGCAGAGAGTACGGGGCTACGACTGGCAGGCCGCGGCGGTGCGGTTGGGCGGACACTCTGATCATTCGCCACGCTGTACGCGTAAATGGCATGACGAGCGTGGCTATCACCAAGCTCGACGTGCTCGATACACTCGATGAGATTAAGATCTGCGTGGGATATAAACATAAAGGCAAGCTCTACGATGAGATGCCCTCGGAGCTCACTGTACTCGAAAAAGGGACGCCGCAATATATTACCATGCCCGGATGGAAGCAGAACACCGTCGGTATCCGCAAATACGGCGACCTGCCGAAAAAGGCGCGGACCTACGTAGAAAAATTGTGTGGACTGTGCGGTGTCAAACCAGCGATCATTTCCACCGGCGCGCGGCGCGATGAAACGATCATCCTGCAACAGCCTTTCCAGAAAACTGAAAAAAAAGTTTAAGACATTTTTGGAGGATGAGAGTGATTCGCAGGGCCATGCCCCTTGCTATATGACCCCTTACCCTGCGGAGTGCCGGTTTTTTGTTGACAAGGGGAGTATTTCTTTGATAATATACGCGTCTTTGAAGAAAACCGCGAGAGCGGGCCGGTAGCTCAGTAGGTAGAGCACCGCCCTTTTAAGGCGGGTGTCCTGGGTTCGAATCCCAGCCGGCTCACCAAATATCAACAGTTAAGAGTTTTTGGCTGTGAGTGATGAGTTAACCTCAAGATAAGGTAGCCTTCAAAACCAAAACTCAACACAAAGAACTCAAAACTAAAAAACTACCTTGCTGTCCCCATCGTCTAGCCCGGCCCAGGACACCGCCCTTTCACGGCGATAACGGGGGTTCGAATCCCCCTGGGGACGCCAAATTAACAATTTAAATCAATTAGTTATAGCATTTTTCAGTGCTCAAATTTTTTACGCGTATAAGCGCCTTTTCAAGGCGATTACAAGTGTTCGGGTTACCTTCAGAAATCAATCATTTCATGGAGTTGCTGCACTATCTGTAAATCTTCTTTTTGTGACTGTAGTGGAATTGTAATAGTTTTTTCCTCATCGGTCTTATAGAACCTTAATTTTCTATAATCCCCCCATTATAAAAATATTCTTGCCCTATATGCAAATGACGTTAATTATCATGGTCATTATCCGGGCGGGAATAATAACAATACGAATGAGTTAATTTTGCCGAAAAATGGCTAATGGTCTTATGGATCAAATCAGAATCGTGGCTGGATATCTCACCGGAGCAGTGGGTCGGCTTGGATCGGAATAGCCAAGCTCATACCAAATACAGCAAGAAAACTGCATTAAAAGTTACAACCTATATTATGTTCTTAAATTAAAATAGGATCTCCGCGAGATCCACCTACAAGTCTGCATAGTCAATTTTGTGACAAGGGTAAAGAATTCCACTTGTATCATTGAACGCGATTTGAACGCCGATTGATATCCGGCCAGACAAGTGCGTGACTACCGGCTTCTATTCGCTTTGTAATCATTTGACCTCTATCTTGACAACGATATCTTCTGTCGAGTCCACGGGCTTGCCGTTCTTAATTGCCGGAATAAACCGCCACTTCTTGAGGCTATCTAGCAAGATCCTATTCAGACGTGGATTCGGGGTCGGCTTAGCGAGTTCCACCTTTACGCTGCCATCGACGGCAATATGGAAGCGCGCCAGCGCAATGAAATTGAACACTTCCGCCCGCAGGTCATCCGGGATTTGCGGCATTGGTTGAACAATTGCCCTGGCTCCGCTGCTTGCGTTTATATCACCCTGAGACGAACCCGTTCCGTTATATGACCCGGCCTGGGTGCGACCGTTCGCAGAGGTGTTCACCGATCCCGTTACCGGTCCCTCACTCGGCGTGGCATGAGCGTTACTGGGAGCGTTAGTTGTCTCTTCCGCCTTCTGGACTGGTGGCTTCTGCTCGGTAGTGGGGCTCACCTTAGATATCACAGGAGCCGGCTGTGGCCTGACTTGGGGCAGTGGTTTGGGTTGGTGCACGGCGGCAGACGCAGGCGATACGGACTGCTCAATCAACAACTGGGCATCGATGGCAGACGGCTCCAGCGGCTGATGAGTGGGCTTTTCCATAAAATATGTTAACCCCAATAACGCCAAGGCCCAAATCAGCAGGGCTGTCGGCAGCGTCCAGGGGAGGCGGTGCCAAGGGCTATCTATGCTTCGTGACGTTCTCATTAATATAATCTCACCTGACATGTTTAACCGCGATAAGAAAATGCTGGGCACCCGCCTCACGGCACTGCATCATCGCCTGGACCGTTACTCCGTAAGGCACTGCGCTGTCGGCCGCCACAATGACACTCGAGTCCTCCTTGAGCATCGGTTTCAAGAACGCGGCAAGCGTCTCCAGAGTCACCGGGATCTCGTCCAAGAGGATGCGGCTGTCCCGGGTGATGGTAAGCGTCACCGGGGTCTTGGGCTGCATGGCAGCAGCATGCCCCTGGGGGAGATTGACCGCCAGTGAATGCAGGTTCTGCATGGAGAGCGAAGCAAGCATGAACGTGACGAGGAGAAAGAACATCACATCGATCATCGGGATAATTTCGATTCGGCCGCGCCGGTGTTGGCGGGATTTACGCAGTTTCATGGGCGTCCTCCTGAACAACCTCAGCCATGCGGATGTTGTCCACCAGCCGCGTCCCCAGTCGTTCCATTTCATCAAGCATTTGTGTCTGTCGACGCGAAAAGAAATTGAAAGCGAACAGGGCAATGACGGCAATGAAGAGACCCAGCGCGGTCGCGATCAGTGCCTGAGCCACCCCTCCTGTCACTCCGGTTGGGTCCACCAAGCCATTGCTGCCGATCAGGTTGAAAGCATGCATCATCCCGGTGATCGTGCCTAGCAGTCCCAAAAGAGGGGCAGCCGTAACGATGGTTTCAAGCACCCAGAGCCCCCGGCTTAATGACTGCTCAATCAATTGGGCTTCATCGCCGGCGCGCGATTCCACCCACCAGACCGGCTTCCCGCGGTTGTCCATGACGACGCGGAAAAACCGCTGAAAATAGTTTTGCTGGTTTAGCTCTGTCAATTGCCGCTCTAAATCGGCCCACGAAAAATCATAGGTTTCAACAAGTTCAAGCAGTGATCCCGGAAGGCGCACGTACCGCCAATAAACGAACGCCTTGTCGAGTACGACAACCGCTGCCAAAACCGCGAGCACCAATAACGGATAGACCATCGCGCCGCCGAATCTCAACGCTTCTAAAGCTATATGTAGTTCTTGCATCGTAAACCTCTCAATCCAATAGATAGATGTGGAGGGGAACGAGTTCCCCTCCGTCAACCTTAAAATAATTTGCTGATGCCGGCGAAGTACCCAATCCGCGGCCCGTACTGGGGCGCAAATACGCCGATTCCGGTTCCGTTCCTGATTATATTAACCTTGTCAAAAACATTGATAACGCTCAGACGCGCCTCCATGGGGCCGAAGCTTCCCAACACAAACTTACGCGTCGCCCCCAGATTGACCTGGGTGCTGCTCGGCACGTGATCTGTATTGGCGAACCCGCTCCGTAAGCCGCTTCCAAAGGTGGCATCGGAGCTGAATTGAGTTCCCAACCAGAGATAGGAGATGCCGGCGGAGGCGGTAGAGGTCTGGTCATGGTCCGTATGTATCCAGTTGTTGGCGATGTAGTTCAACTCATCCTGAGGGAAGTTAAACTGTGCCGACGAAACCTCCTTGGCCAGACTGACGGTATAGGCAAAATTTGCATATGCGGCAAAATTACCGGAGCGGTAATTGCCGGTCAGCTCCACACCGTAGATTTTCCCCTGTGAATAATTAAAAGGGGTAAAGATCAGGGCTTGGCCGAATTGGCCCTCGTCGATCAGATCCCTGATTATCTTGTAGTAGCCATCAACGCCGATGGTCAGCGATGGATTGATCTTCTGGGTTACTCCGGCGTCGAAATAATGGGACCGTTCCGGCACAACGGGTGAATTTTCGCCCGGCACCGCACCGGAGGTGCCTGCGAACGCGCTCTGTGTCTTCGTCAGGACCAGCTCGGTTGGCGGCGGTGTGAAATCTCGGGCATAGGCGGCGTGCAGCGTGGTCTCCGGTGTCGCCTTATAAACCAGGCCCAGACGGGGACTCAGTTGACTGGCTTCCCCATAATAAAAATCTATCTCGTCATACCGAAGACCATAGTTTACCGTCAATTTTTCAGACGGTTTCCACTCATCCTGCAGGTACAATGACAGGAGGGTGTTACTGCTCACCGGGTTGTTGTCCGTGATTGTTTCCGGCGGGCCGGTTGCGTTACCGGCAGCGTTTACCGGAAAAACCAAGGACGTGTTGTTGCTTTCTGTATTTTCGATGCTCGTAAAAAATCCCATCCGGATCGTGTGAGCAACGTTTAAGCGGTAACTGCCGTCACCCTGTAAGCCCTGGCTTAAACTGCTTTGGAAAACATCCGAGGCGATGCCGTTGAAAACCAGGTCGCCGATAGGATCAGGCGTGAAATGGACGCTCGTATAGTGGGTGACCGTGGAGATTTGGTAATCGAAGTCCGATCCGATAGAACTTTGCAATGCTACGACCCCATAGCGATTGTTCTCGTACTGATTCTCGTTCAATATGGCAGAGTTGTAGCCGGCAAGGCCCAGCTGGGTGAGGTAGCTCGGGTTGGTGACAGGTTGTCCTGGATTATTGGGAATTTGAAAGTAACCATCGTAGCTGCCGAACATAAGACTTAACCGCGTCGTGGGATTGACGAGGTATGATAAATACCCGAAGCCCTTGTATTGTTCCGTCTTGTCATGGATCGCGTTGAAGCTGGAGGTGGGGTTTTCAATGCCCAAGTCGTTTTGCAGGTAGGAACCGGTCAGATAGTAGGTCAGATTCCCCTTCGAACTTCCGAACTCGAAGCTCGGTTGCACAGTGTTGTTGCTTCCTCCGTAGAGATCGATACGCCCTGCTGTCTCGTAGGTGGCTTTGGTATCTATTTCGATTACTCCCGCCGTGCGGAGGCCGTATTGGGCCGGCAGCGCACCGGTCAGAAGGTCCATCCGGTCGACAAACCGGGGATCTAGCGCCTGGCCGAATCCGGTAATCCCCTCGGGCAGGATAACACCATTAAGGCGGTACTGGAGATTAGCGTGGTCACCCCGCACATGCAGCTGGCCGAACGAGTCATTGGCCACGCCGGGCGCCTGGAGCAACACCTGGTTGAAGGACGTATTCTCCCCCTGAGGTAAGACGGCAATATCATTCTGATTAAAATTATATTCACTGCCTCCCGTTTTTGGTGACAGACTGTTTCGAGCCTGGTTCAAGCGCTCTGCCACGAGTGACACTTCAAGTGCTTCCTTGGCGGTCAGAGTCAGTGATGTCGTGGCTATTGTTCCGGCCTCAACCGTCACTTTGGCGGTGCCTGCCTGAAAACCGGTTTTTTCCGCCATGACCGCATAGTTGCCCGGCGTTACACTCGAAAACACGAATTGGCCGTCGGCATCACTTTGAGTCCTGTCGATGATAGTTTCATCGGGTGATTTCAGTACCAGGCTTGCCCCGGACAGGGGTCTTCCCAGGGCGTCCTTGATCGTTCCATGAATTTCGTCAGTAGCTCCAGGGGCGGCATAAACCACGGCCGCCATTATGATGAAAAGAGCGAGCGCCAATGCGGAGCCCGTTAAAGCCTTTATTGATCGCATTGCATTCTCCTATTCTATCCTATGGTGGCGAACAGCTTGTAACGCCAGACTATCTAAGATTATAAAGTTGCTCGGTAAGACCTCTCCCCGCCCACAGTAGAAGGAACCGTAGTCAGACCTGCTCGTAACGCCGGACTGAACGAGCAGAAAGAAAAATAAAGGCAAAATGCTCCTATCGGAAGGTCCTACATGGATGAGTTGATTATGCGCACAAATAGATAGAGCGAGCACTTTATCGCGCGGGGACGCAATTTTTCCGAAAGATGTAAACTATTGCGGAAAGATTAAGAAGGCAGTTTCCTTCCCGACTAATCGATGATAGATAGGGAAGTCCCGCTCTTACTATTTGATTGCGAGATGCAAATTTGCAGGCATTTAGACAGGGGGGGCGCGATTGTTCAGGGAATACAAAAAGAGATTTTCGGCAAAAAGAGGTAAAGGAGCGACAACTATTACTTCCGTGAAACAGGGGACACTATCAAAAGCAACCATCGATTGGCTGGTTACGGGGACATGATTAATGGCAATACAAATTGGGCAGTCGTGATTGTCCGCCGTATTTTCATGGTGGTGCGATACCGCCACGAACGTGGAAGCAAGGAAAAGCAGAATGAATAAAACAGTAATGCGTTTGTTCCAGCGCATGGATACCCTTTCATTAGGTGAATTAATTTAAACTTTGCCGATGGCTTTGTCAAGATATTATGTTTGTGATTGCTGTCGAATGGGGATGTCGAATGGATAAAAAATGGGTAGAAGGTCGGATGTTTCGAAATCTTTGCTTTCAACGTACAAAGTGAAGAGGTTGAACGGAGAGATCATGCACGGGAAACGAAAGGCACATTCGTCGACCGTCAAAAAGGAGCTTGGGTTTCTTCGTCAAGTATTCTACCACGCAGCCAATTAATGGTCAGAGGAATGGGATTGTTTTTTCTGATTTCACGAACCCGGTCGGCAGGGTCATGAAGGTCTGAGGGACAACGTGCGCATTTGCTATGTGACAGATCTTGAAGCGAAGAAGCTCGCTCCTGTGCTTCCGTTATGGCTACTCGACATCGTGGTCACTGCTGACGGAACGGGATAAAATTGGCGGTCCACTGCAGCACGATGTTAGTGTCCATCGTTCCGCTTTTACTAGGCAGCTCGAGACAGGCACTCTTTTGCCTTTCTATATCCTAAATCGATCATCTCGGACGCCCGATCATACTCCAGTGACCGGCATGCGTTCCGGGCAATATCTATGACGATGTCTGGTGGATAAGCAGCAAGCTTTTGACGTGCGATGGTGTTCTGCATAGCTTCAAACGCCTGAATGGCGATATCGTACGCCCCCCAATCCCGGCCTGTGATGCTTGTCTCGGATCGTTGGTGGTTTATAAAGCGACTGATCCTTTCATGCAACAACGATGAATGGGACACGAGAGCAGGGCTCTCGCTTCTC
>DATJAP010000043.1:0-20135 GCA_035516155.1 Nitrospirota bacterium | reverse complement strand
TGTAGAAGAGAGAACTGATGGCAGCATGCATATCCTCCATGACGGACAGCGACTAAAATACAAGAAAATCGATGATCGGCCGATGAAGGAAGAGATACCATCAAGGAAATCGAGAATCATAAGGGTGCGTCAGCAGCCAGTAACGCATCCGTGGAAGTCTCCCGCGAGGGCAATGGCTAAAGCACGAAGTCAACGTCAGGCAGTATCACAAAACCGGACATTTTAACTTTGGTAAAAATAGGACATTTTAACTTTGGCTTGACATGTCAAGTAAAAAGGCTTGCATCTTGTTGTTTGGATTTGTATAATGATCATCTATGCTTACGGGGTATAATACCGATTTTAAATTTCAGGGGAAAATCTATCACGTACAAACCGAAGACGGAGGATCAAACAGCCCCTTCATAACCTCCCTCCTGTACCATCAGGGCGCAATTCTCTCCTCACGCAAGACAAGCTATGCCGATATTCTCAAGGCAGACTGCTTGGAAGAAGTTGTGCGTGAGCTCATGATGGAGCAGCATAAGCATATGATCCGCGATCTGATGCAGGGTAAGCTCGAGATTCATGCTGCCCCGCGCGAAGCATCCTCTTATTCGTCTCCATCCCCTAAGGTTGCTCCTGCGGCCAAAGAAGCGCCGGCTGTGCCGGGCAAGGAAAAGGAGCCTGTAAGGTCCGCGCCTGTTCCGAATCCCCCGGATCCAAAGGCCGAGGAGAAAGAAAAAAGTCTCGATGACATCATCCTGGACTTTTTAGCACAGGAGCAAAAAGAAGGGAGCCGGAAGAAATAGATTCGCCGCCACAAAGTACCACCATTGATTGCCGACTATCGCGCTTTTTGCCGCATCAGTCCAATCACTACCGAATTTGCACCAAGCGCATGCACCGGTTTGGAGCACATTATAACGCTGGGATATACGGGAGGTTAGCTGCATGGCAGTTACGAACGAGCAGTTGAAGGCCCTGACGGACAGGGCACGAAGAATCAGGATCGATATACTGAAGATGCTGACCGGGTGCGGTTCCGGCCATACGGGGGGCAGCCTGTCCTCGGCCGACATCGCGACGGCGCTTTATTTTTATAAGATGAAATACGATGCGAAAAAACCTGACTGGAAAGGCCGTGACTACTTTATTCTCTCAAAGGGCCATGCAGCACCGCTCCTGTACACGGTTTTGGCCCACGCCGGATTTATCGAACACGCGGAGCTCTGCACGCTCCGCAAACTCGGTTCCCGGCTCCAGGGACATCCTGACAGCAAATACCTCCCGGGAGTTGAAATTTCCACGGGTTCGCTCGGCCAGGGCCTGTCCGTGGCCAACGGGATCGGCCTTGCGCACAAGCTCGATAAGACCCCGAACCGGGTCTACGCTTTGCTCGGAGACGGAGAACTTCAGGAAGGGCAGATCTGGGAAGCGGCCATGACCGCGGCCCATTACAAACTTGACAATCTCTGCGCGCTGGTGGACAACAACGGCCTGCAGATCGATGGACCGGTGGCCAAGGTGATGGGTGTGGAACCAATCACGGACAAATGGCGTGCCTTCGGCTGGGAAGTCATTGATATCGACGGCCACGATATGGCGAAAATCATTGAGGCCCTTGACAAGGCCGAGACCGTGAAAGGAAAGCCGACGATGATCGTTTGCCGGACGGTCAAAGGAAAGGGCTCGAAGGTGTTCGAAGGCAAAGTCGAATTCCATGGCACAACACCGTCCAAAGAAGAGCTGGAAATCGCCATGAAAGAACTTTCTGAGGAAGCGGTGTGCAAATAATTTGTTCCCCACAGAGAAAAAAAGAAAAAAAACGATACTGCATTAAACAACGAATTAGACAGATCGATGCACAGTGAGAAGCCGGCGGGCTCTCCGCCGGACGGTATCCCGGGATCCTGTCTAGAGATTCTGGAGGAAATGTGACAAAAGTTGCTACGAGAGATGCATACGGGGACGCGCTTGTCATCCTCGGGAAAAAAAGGAACGATGTGGTTGTGCTCGATGCTGACCTTTCAGGATCCACAAAGACATCGAAGTTCGCCAAGGTGTTCCCGGACCGGTTTTTCAACATCGGGATAGCCGAGCAGGACATGATGGGTACTGCCGCGGGGCTTGCCGTCGGTGGCAAGCTGCCCTTCGTGAGCACCTTTGCGGTTTTCGCCACCGGACGGGCATGGGAGCAGGTGCGGCAGTCGATCTGCTATCCAAACCTGAGTGTCAAGATCGTGGCAAGCCATGCGGGGATCACCGTGGGAGAGGACGGCGGTTCGCATCAGTCCATTGAGGACATCGCTGTGATGCGCGTGATTCCGAACATGACGGTGATCGTCCCGGCGGACGGTCCCGAAACGATGCAGGCTATTGAGGCGGCAGCCGAGCTCAAGGGCCCTTGCTACGTGCGGGTGGGCCGAAATAAAGTCCCGACACTCTTCGGCGCAGATTACAAATTCAAGATCGGCAAAGCCCATGTATTCAACAAGGGCAGGGATGCGGCAATCATTGCCGCGGGCATTATGGTAGCCGAAGCCCTGAAAGCGAGAGACCTGCTCACAGCCGAGGGGATTGATGTCGGCGTCATCAACATGTCCACCATCAAGCCGATCGATGCCGATGTTGTCATCGCCGCCGCAAACCGATGCGGTGCCGTGGTAACGGCCGAGGAGCATTCGATCATAGGCGGCTTGGGCGGCGCAGTGGCAGAGGTGCTGTCGGAATCCGCGCCCGTCCCGCTCGTTCGTGTGGGGGTCAAGGATGCCTTCGGCACATCGGGAGACCAAGAAGGGCTTCTCAAACATTACGGCATGTCCGCTGAGAACATTGCGGCTTCCGTGAGAGAAGTCATTAAGAAAAAGAGACCTTAACGATTACGAAGATGAAAATGAAGATGCAGCCGGGACCGCGAAGTCGAGAAGGATGCGCAGAAAGCCGATGTTCAGTATCAACCTTTGCGCTCTTCGCGTCTTGGCGGTTCATTTTTTTAGGAGCCTAGCGTAAGCGGAAAGCGTCGAAACGTATAATCCGTTTTGAATCATGATCCAACTTTACCGGGTTACCAAATACTATGAGGGCGTTCCCGCCCTGAGCGATGTAAGCTTCGACGTGGAAAAGGGCGAGTTTGTGTTTCTTACCGGCCCCAGCGGCGCGGGGAAAAGCACGCTCCTTAAGGTCATATTCTGCGCGGAACGTGCCGATGAAGGACAGATCATCATCCAGGGCATGAACACATTTCACCTGAAATCCTCGACCATCCCCTATCTCCGGCGGAACATGGGCTTCGTCTTCCAGGATTACAAACTCCTTCCCCATAAAACGGTCTTCGAAAACATCACCCTGGCGCTCAAAGTGGTAGGCACTCCCTACGGCGAGATCGAACGACGGGCCTTCCAGGTGCTAAAAAAAGTCGGCATGCACGACAAACGACACCTGACACCGCCTAAACTCTCAGGTGGCGAGCAACAGAAAGTTGCAGTGGCGCGGGCGCTCGTGAACGAGCCGCAGGTGCTTCTCGCTGATGAGCCAACGGGTAACCTGGACATTCAGAGCGCGCAGGAAGTATTCCGTCTGTTCCGGGACATCAATATGAAGGGGACAACGGTGCTCGTGGCCACCCATGACCGAGACATGGTGAGAAAAATGCGGCGCCGTATTATCTCCATGGAACGGGGGCGGATCATCGACGACGGAAGCAATGCCGTGAAGAGCCAGTCTCAGCTCTCGTTTCTGGAGCCGGCGGAGAGCGCGGACGGACCGGCGGCGCGCGAGGGGGAGCTGTGAGAGGGTACGGGCCGTTTTACTTCCTGTCGGAAGCAATACGCGGGCTTCGCTCCAACAGCCTGGTGAACCTTCTTGCCATAGGCACGATCAGCATGGCTATGCTCATCGTCGGTTTCTTTCTGATCGTCTTCTTCAACGTCCGCTCGGCCGTCAACACGCTTGATGACCGGCTCGAAATGTCGGTGTACTTGAAGGACGGCCTGACACAGTACGAAAAGGATTATCTGCTTGGCCGCATCAAAAACGAGCCCGGCGTCAGGAAAACTGTCTATCTGCCGAAGGAGCAAGCGCTTGCGCTGTTTAAAAAAGAATTGAAAGGCCAGGAAGCGCTGGTCGAAGGACTGGGAGAAAATCCGCTCCCGGACTCTTTTGAGCTGACCATAGACCACAGCCATGCCGATCCGGACCGGATTGCCGCTATTGCGAAGAACATCTCTGCCTGTCCGGGCGTGGAGGATGTGTCCTATGGTAAGCAGGGCGCTGAGCTGATCGCGACTTTGTACAAGCTTATTGCATACGGCGGTACGGCGCTCGCAATCCTGCTCGGCGTGTCTGTCGTTTTCATCATATCCAATTCGGTACGGCTCGCTCTCTATTCGCGGGGGCAGGAAATTGAACTCATGCAGTGGATCGGAGCCACCCGCGGATTCATCAAAGGGCCCTTTCTGATCGAAGGTACTCTGCTCGCTGTGCTTGGTTCGGCCCTCGCGGTCGGCATCCTGGCCGCGCTCTACTACACGCTGCCGCCCGAGTTGGTGATGCTGCTGTCGAGGCCAAATGGTCTGGACTTTTTGCCGCCCTCGGTGGTAGCATACATGGTAGTCGGTGGCGGCCTGCTTGGACTAGCCGGAGGGCTGGTGTCGGTCAGCAGGTTCCTTGAGTAGCTGAAACGGGATGGAACGATGACAATCGCCCGTGTCTTCCTCTGTACTGCGCTGTTAGTCTTCCTCCTGGGAGTTGCCGGGCTGCCTGTTTTCGGGAAGGACGGATCATCGGACTCTGCGAAGGAATTAGAGCGCATTCAGCGCGAAATGCAGGAGAAGAGAAAGGATATCCGGCGGGCCAATCAGAAGGAACGGTCGGTTCTCAGCGATCTCGAAAGAATTGATCGCGATATCCAATCGGGGAGCAGCGAACTGGTGGGCCAGCAAAAGCAGCTGATCGAGACAGAGGCTTCCCTTCGCCTCATCGAAGCAAACAGCGCCAGACTCAGCAAGGACCTGGGAGGACTCAAAACGCTCTATGGCCAACGGATTCGGGCGCTGTACAAGATGCACCGAAGCAGCGGAACCGACATGGTTTCGGCAATGGACGGTCTGGAGGGCATTGCCAGGCATATCAAGTACCTGGGCCTGATTGCCGAGAGGGACAGTCGCATCATCGATGAATACGGAAACGCGCTCGGCCGGATGACGGAGCAGCAGAAGCAGATTGCCTTAAAAAAAGCTGAGATAATCGAGAGTAGACGGGCAGTCGCCGCAAAGAAAGCGGAGCTTGAGACAAAGAGGAGGCGGAAGGCGGCCATTCTCGCAAATGTGCGGCAGGAAAAGGGCCTTTATGCGCAAACGCTGCACGAGCTTGAGGAGGCGTCGGTCAGCCTCTGGGCCATGGTCAGGAAGGACGAGGAGGAGCGGCGGTCCACGAAACATGCGGCCGTTCCGGCCACGGTGCACGGCGAAGCTGGCAGCCTGCCTTGGCCCCTTGAGGGGCCTCTGCTTACGCGGTTTGGCATGCAGCGTCACCCGCAATTCGGGACCATGGTTTTCCGCAGGGGGATTGAAATCAGCGCCCATGAGGGCCAGCCGGTCTATGCGGTTGAGAGCGGAGAGGTAGCCTATGCAGACTGGTACAAGGGGTATGGGAAGCTCGTGATCCTTGACCACGGTGACGGCTTCTACACCCTCTATGGAAATCTTTTCAAGCTGGACCGCGCAAAGGGCGACCACGTTGCCAGGGGCCAGGAACTCGGACTCGCGGGGGAAACAGGGAGCCTGAAAGGATCAAAATTATACTTTGAGGTCCGCTGGAACGGGGAGGCGCAAGACCCTCTTCACTGGCTAGTTAAACGATAGAGCACGGCGAAAAAGAATTTATTTTTGCAATTTTCGTGCAGTCGTGATATTTTCATATATATTTTTATTCTGCTTATATTCTTCCAGGAGAGTACCAATGCAGAACGAAGCGGAGGATGTCGATATGATACGAATCAACAAAAGGAAGTTTATCATTGCCGCGCTGGTGATCCTGTTGACGGGAATGGTAATCGGTCAGCAGATGGTTCAGGCCAAGCCGGATACTTACGAAGAACTGAAGTCCTTCACGCAGGCCCTCGAGATCGTGAAGCGTAATTATGTCGAAAATCCCGACAACCGGGAGCTTATCGAGGGCGCTATTCGGGGCATGGTTGCCAGTCTGGACCCGCACTCCTCATTTATGAACGAGCAGCAGTTCAAAGAGATGAACGTGGATATTAGGGGTGAGTTCACGGGCGTCGGCATCCAGATTGGAATCAAAAACCAGCAGCTTATGATCATCGCCCCGATCGAGGATACGCCCGGCTTCCGAGCCGGCCTCGCCGCGGGCGACAAGATTCTCAAGATCAACGACGAATGGACCAAGGACATCTCGATCGAACAGGCTGTGGACAAGATGCGCGGTCCCCGGGGCACGCCGGTTAGCCTGCTGATACTTCGCGACGGTTGGGATAAGCCGAAGGAGTTTAAGATCATCCGCGACGTTATTAAGGTCGCGAGCGTGAAATCCCGGATGCTCAACGACTCTATTGGATATGTGAAGATCATCCAATTTCAGGGGCAGACTACCGAGGAACTGGAAAAGGCTCTGGAAGGCCTCGAGGCCAAAGGTATCAAAAAGCTGGTTCTCGACTTGCGAAACGATCCAGGCGGGCTCCTCGACGCGTCGGTGGACGTGAGCAGCAAGTTCCTGCCCAAGGACAGCCTTGTGGTGTACCTGCAGGGCAGACAGAAGGCTGATCGAAAGGACTTCCTGACAACGAGCACGGAAACGCCCCGGAATTATCCCCTCGTCGTGCTGGTAAACACAGGCAGCGCAAGCGCATCGGAAATCGTATCGGGCGCGCTTCAGGATGCCAAACGCGCGCTCATCGTGGGGACGCAGACCTTCGGCAAGGGATCGGTCCAGACTGTGTTCCCGCTCGAAGGCGGTGGCGGCCTCCGGCTTACGACGGCAAAGTATTATACACCGAGCGGGCGCTCGATCCAGAATGTGGGTATTACGCCGGATATCGAAGTGAAGCTTCCAGCGGTCAAGGAGGTGAAAAATGGCGATTCTGTTCACATGGTGGTTCGAGAGAAAGACCTCGAACATCACTTGAAAAATGACACAGTGAAAGAAGACAAGATTAAAGAAAAGCCCGCGGAAGAGGAAGACTTCACGCTGGAGACGTTGCCGAAAGACGATAAGGATGATATCCAGCTCCAGAAGGCAATTGAAATTCTGACGCCAGCGGTTGTGGCATCAGACGTTTTCAAGTCGATACCCCTTGCAGCAAAGAAAGATGAAAAAGTGAAGTCACACGAATAATTAGGGATATAAGCGCCTTTTTCTTGATTATTAGGGCATTAAACCATAATAAAAGCAGGACAATCAGTCCTGCTTTTATTATTTTATCAAAGTATTTAGATAATCTTTAAATTCTGCTAAAATTAGCTTAAATCTACTAAATTTTACCAAAATTAACCGAAAATAGGGGTTGCTTTTTTACTGTCTGGGAAATATATTAGCACTCGCCTTGAAGGAGTGCTAATACTCTGGTATAATTATAAATATTAACTCACAGAAAGGAGTTGAATGTATGAGCGTCAAATTTAAACCATTGAAGGACCGGGTGTTTGTAAGCTATACGGCGGAGTTGGAGAAGACTGCAGGAGGTCTTTACATTCCTGATACTGCCAAGGAAAAGCCGCAGAGCGGCAAAGTCGAGGCAGTGGGCGATGATGTGAAGTCCCTTAAGGTGGGAGACAAGATTCTCTTTGACCGCTATTCGGGATCCAAAATAAATCTCGACAATGTCGAGTACCTCATCGTAAAAGAAGAGGACGTGCTCGGAGTTCTGAGCTAGGTTCCTCATAATCATCGGCATCAAGAAAACGTAATTAACGATATCAAAGAATTCCCGAGGAGGAAAAAAATGGCAAAGCAGCTGATGTTTGACCAGGATGCGCGTGCATCAATCCTGAAGGGCGTGAATGTTCTGACGGACGCCGTGAAGGCGACGTTGGGACCCAAAGGCCGCAACGTCATGATCGACAAGAAATTCGGGGCGCCGACGATCACGAAGGACGGCGTGTCCGTAGCAAAGGAAGTGGAGCTGAAGGACGCCTACGAGAACATGGGCGCGCAACTCGTGCGCGAAGTGGCGTCCAAGACCTCGGACGTGGCCGGTGATGGAACCACGACCGCGACGGTGCTGGCCCAGGCCATTTACCGCGAAGGCATCAAAAACGTGACAGCCGGCGCGAATCCCATGGATCTGAAGCGTGGCATCGAGAAGGCTGTTGATGCAGTCATCGAGAACCTCAAGAAGAACTCCAAGCCCGTCCTTGACAAAAAGGAGATCTCCCAGGTCGGCAGCATCTCCGCGAACAGCGATGCGACGATCGGCGACCTGATCGCCGAGGCCGTGGACAAGGTTGGCAAGGACGGCGTCATCACCGTGGAAGAGGCAAAGAGCATGGGTACCAGCCTAGACGTGGTCGAGGGTATGCAGTTCGACCGCGGCTACATCTCGCCCTACTTCGTGACCAACGCCGAGAAGATGGAGGCTGTTCTTGAGAATGCCTTTATCCTCCTGTCCGAAAAGAAGATTTCGAGCATGAAGGACCTGCTCCCGATCCTCGAACAGACTGCCAAGATGGGCGCGCCTATGGTGATTATCGCCGAGGATGTCGAGGGCGAGGCCTTGGCAACGCTTGTGGTGAATAAGCTGCGCGGTACGCTGCAGGTCTGCGCCGTAAAGGCGCCCGGGTTCGGCGACCGCCGTAAGGCCATGCTCGAGGATATCGCGATCCTCACGGGAGGCCAGGTGATCTCCGAGGACATCGGCCTCAAGCTCGAGAACGTGAAGATTAACGACCTCGGCCGCGCTAAGAAGATCACCGTGGACAAGGACAACACCACAATTGTTGAAGGCGCAGGAAAGAATGAAGCAATCCAGGGCCGCGTGAAGCAGATCAAGGCCCAGGTTGCCGAAACAACCTCGGATTACGATAAAGAGAAGCTCCAGGAGCGGCTCGCCAAGATCGTGGGTGGCGTTGCGGTCATCAACGTGGGCGCAGCAACCGAGACCGAGATGAAAGAGAAAAAGGCACGCGTCGAGGACGCACTTCATGCGACTCGCGCGGCCATGGAAGAGGGCATCGTGGCAGGGGGCGGTGTTGCGCTGATCCGCTGTATCCCAGTGCTGGAAAAGATGAAGCTCAGCGGCGACGAGCAGATTGGCGTCAATATCGTAAAAAAGGCTCTCGAAGAACCGATTCGCCAGATCGTGAACAATGCAGGCCTCGAGCCGTCAGTGATTGTGGACAAGGTCAAGTCCAGCGACAAACTGAATTTCGGGTTCGATGCCCAGAAGGAAGAGTATGTAGACATGCTCCAGGCGGGCATCATCGACCCGACCAAGGTAACCCGGTCAGCGCTCCAAAACGCCTCCTCCGTGGCGAGCCTCATGCTTACGACGGAAGTCATGATCACTGACATTCCGGAAGAGAAGGGCGCAGGAATGCCCCCGATGCCCGGCGGCATGGGCGGCATGGGTGGCATGGGCGGAATGTACTAAGAATACAGTTTCCTTTCACGAGGAAATGCACAGAGGCCGGAGGGATTTATTCCTTTCGGCCTTTTTTTCGTCCGGAATGTCATCGTAGTTCACGAACGTTCAATCCTGAAAAAACGCAACCAAGCCGTAGATAATATTGGGTCATGATAACATTGTTCTTTATTTCGTTGCAGAGCATCCGGCATTACCGTTTCCTCTTGACAGAACAACAGGCCTATGCCAGAATTCGTAAAAATGGCCAATACCTGCGGCACATGTAAATATGGTCACGAGACCAAACCCGGCGGACAGCATCCTTCTCCGAATACGGTGTGGTGCGCTCAACGGGGCATTCAGATGGCCAAGCACCGCTCCATACAGTGTTTTACGCCGCCTGCCAGCAGGCCTGCAAGGCACTGTCTCGACTGCAAGAAAGCGAAATTGACCAAACCATCAGGCGAAGCGCCGCAGATCGGCCATGTCTGGTGCGAGAAGCGCCATGCGGAGTTCGGAAAACAGCGGAATATGGAGTGTTTTGAGTAAATGCGTTGGAGATTTTTTTATGATTTCCATCCAGCCCGCCATGTTGTTTGCACTTCTCGCCCTTCCAGCCTCAGCCCAGGAGGGATTCGAAACGGATGTGATCAAAACATCATGCGGTAATCTCGCAATAACCTTCATCGGCCATGGATCGCTCATGTTGAAATTCGACGACAAGAATATCCATATCGATCCCTTCAGTAAACTTGCAGACTACTCGAGGCTGCCGAAAGCCGACCTGCTTCTCATCACCCATGAGCACCAAGACCATCTCGATCTCGCAGCGATTGAGCTCATCCGGACCAAAGACACAAAGGTTGTGCTTACCGAAAAATGTGCGGAGAAACTGTCCGGCGGTTTGGTTATGAAGAACGGCGATAGTAAGACAGTCGCGGGAATCGCAATCGAGGCCGTGCCCGCCTACAATCTTCTTCATAAGCGAGAGAACGGGCAGCCTTTTCATCCCAAAGGCCAGGGGAACGGCTACGTGCTGACGTGCGCGGACAAGAGGATATATATCGCTGGAGATACGGAAAACACACTTGAGATGAAGGCCTTAAAGAACATCGATATCGCATTCCTGCCGATGAACCTGCCCTATACCATGTCTTTCGAGATGGTCGCCGAGGCCGCGCAGGCGTTCAAACCGAAAAGATTGTATCCGTATCACTTTGGAGATACCGAAACATCACGGATCGTTGCGTTGCTGAAAGACAACAAGGAAATTGAAGTGCGCATAAGGAAGATGCAATAACAGCAAACGTTGTAAATGCATTATGAAGACAGCCTTCATCTACTCCAACGACTTCGCTCGATTCGATTATGGCTCCGCTCACCCCCTGAAACTTGTCCGCCTGAAGGTTACCTATGAACTGATCAAAGCCTGCGGCCTGCTCCATCCTTCCGATCATCGGCTGGTCGAGCCTTCTCCGGCGCGTATCGATGACCTGCTGACCTATCATACCCGTGAATATATCGACATACTGCGAAGGTCCAACAGCGGCCGGCATATTGCGGGCGCCGATCTTTTCGGGCTCGGGCCCGGTGATAATCCGGTGTTCCGGGGGGTGTTTGACGGATCACTGCTTGTTGCCGGCGCGTCGCTCAGGGCGGCCGAACTCGTGGACAGCGGGGAAGTGGAGGTAGCATTCAATATCGCGGGCGGACTCCATCATGCCATGGCCGATCATGCGTCGGGATTCTGTTATATCAACGATCCCGTGATTGCCATCAAATCGCTGGTGAGCAGGGGAAGAAGAGTCGCCTATATCGACATCGACGCTCACCACGGTGACGGCGTCCAGGCCGCGTTCTATGATACGGACCAGGTCCTTACCATTTCTCTGCACGAAACAGGGCTCATGCTTTTCCCCGGTTCGGGATTCGAGCAGGAAACCGGCGCAGGCGCGGGGAAGGGCTACAGTGTGAATGTCCCTCTGCCACCGGAGTCGGACGATGAGCTTTTCACCTATGCCTTTACCCAAATAGTCCCCCCATTTATTAAAGCCTTCAAGCCGGACATTGTCGTGAGCCAACTCGGGGTTGATACATTTCGCAACGATCCCCTGGCGCATCTAAATCTCACCACGAACGGCTTCTGCAACATGGTTTTCCTGATCAAAACCCTGGCTCCGAAGTGGCTGGCCTTGGGCGGTGGAGGATACGACATTACAAACGTTGCGCGTGCATGGACCCTTGCCTGGGCGATTATAAACGACGTTGCCGCGCCGGAAGATATTCCCGAGGACTTTCTCCGAAAGCATCCCGCCGCAGGTTTTTCCGGCAGGAAGCTGCGGGACGAATCTTTTGTGATTACGGGGAGAAGGAAAAAGGAAATGAAGGGGGATGTTGAAAGGGTAATCACTTATATCCAACAAAACAGCAAACTGTTAAACAGTTTCAAAACTGTCTGATGAATGGAATGCTCCTTTACCTTGTCATCCCCCGTCGCGATTCTGAAAGTGTATCTGGTTCATAATTCATATCCGGAAGAACCTTCGCTGGCCTTCGTATGACGCCGCTTTTTTTGCTCCCAGAAAAACGGCGTCAGAAGCCAGGTTCAGTATAATTTCAAGACCGAGCCCCGGAAACATCGTTCGTACCTTTGCCTGAATTCCTCTGCGTTCCTGGAAGAAGCCGGAAAATCGTCATATGCGGAGAGATCGTGAATGTCAGGCAGAAAAGGTTGTTCTTCATATCCGGGGTCTTATGGCCCGCCACAACGATTTCGGGTTTGAACACAGCTATCCGGTCACCAGCTCTCTTCCTGTTCACGTTGAGAAGACCCGTGGCTTTCCGCACCCTTCTCGCAAAAGGTTTGGCTTTATCGAGGCACGACAATATCCGTCGTAACGCGGAGTGAAGACGAATTTGTGCCTTCTTTCTAGAGTAAAACTATTACCCTACTATGGTGATTTCAAGGAAGGTGATTGCGACGTATACCGGTGCCCAGAACACGGTAACACAGTCAGGGGAGATTTCAGGGACAAGAAGCAGCCTTGGCCGAAAGACGGCATTCGGGCCTTTTTGCGCTGGATGCGCTATAATAAAATTGCGGTCATGGTTAACGATCGATGGGGAACCACGGACGACTTTTGGACGCAAACATATATTCGAAATTTTTCTGAAAGGTGGATTCCATGAAGATTTTGCTGGCAACCGACGGCTCCGAATACTCCGAGGGCGCTACCCGCTTTCTGACGCGGATGTCGTGGAGCCGGGACGATGCGATTACCATTCTCCATGTCATCTTCGCGATCCCTTTTCATGAAGATGAAAAGTTTCATTTCAAAACTCTCCAGGCCATAAAAAAAGAGTGTGCTCCCCGGATCCTTGATTCGGCCGTTGCCATCCTCAAAACCGTCGAAGCGAAAATCAGCGTTGAGATTGTGGAAGGTGCCTTGAACCAGTGCACGCCTGATCAGTGTATTATCGCCGCGGCGGATACCTCGGGTGCGGACATCATTGTTCTCGGAGGGAGAGGCATAAAGGGGCTTGCATCGGTCATTCTCGGGAGTGTCTCCAGGGCCGTTGCAATCAACGCGCCGAAGCCAGTTCTGGTTGTAAAACCGCAGACCCTGGTGCCGTCAGACGAAATAAATATCCTCTATGCCACTGACGGGTCCGATCATTCCCTTGCCGCAGGACGGATGTTGAGTTCACTCCCCTTATCCCGGACTGCCAGAATCACGATCATGAATGTCATATCCTCTAACTTCCTCGATATCCCTGAACGGTTCGTCCCGGAGATTGGAGAACGCGTCAAGGATGCTGTTGCCGGCATTCGGGCAAGGGAATATTCTCATGCTGAAAAAAATGTCGAACAGGCCAGGAATCTCCTGGGCGGACGATTTAAACAAATAGAAGCTCTCACGAGGGTGGGAGATCCGTCCACGGAAATATTGAAACAATCAGAAGCTATGAAGGCGGATATCATCGCAGTTGGCTGCCGGGGGTTGCGGGGAATCAGGGGGACCTTGGGCAGTGTATCGAGGAATATTCTCGGTCATGCGGCATGTTCCGTGTTGATCGGCAGGTGATGCAATGCACGTAGCCCGGGGGTGTTTGCCGCCGGTTGAATATGCATACACCGGCCGGCAGGCACGAAGAGTATTGACATGACATCGTTTCAGTGTTACCTTTCTCCTGTCAAGTCACAGGATCTAATCCCTTCATATTCACCCCCGTTATTTCCGGGACAGGAGACACACGATGCTGCCTTTCTATCTGCACGCGAAAAGCATATCTGATGCATGGTTCCAGCTGATCTATAACATCTTCGATCACTCGTACACACAAAAGATTCAAAAGGGGTCCTTTGAAAAGGAGCAATACCGGCTGCAGTATCCGGGCTTGGCCGTATTTATCGAACACCCCTCTGAGGACATGGTCCCGCAGATCCCGCCCGCGCTCGGGATACCTTCGCCGACCACCATGGAATACATTGATGACTATTTTGTAAAATATTTAATGGACCCGAACCTTGCGGAAAATGAAACGTACACGTATGCCAGCAGGATTCAGCATCCCATGCCCAAAGGGGGGACGCAGCTTGATCGGGTCATCGAGATGCTGAAGCATACTCCACTCACAAACCAGGCCATCGTTGAAATAGGTTCCCCCGACGATCATGATGTATGCATCGGCAATGACGGAAAACTCGACCCCCCCTGTCTCAGGCTTCTGGACTTCAAGGCAATACCGGTGAACGAAGAGTTGGTGCTGTCCCTCAGCTGCTATTTCAGATCCTGGGATCTCTGGGCTGGTTTCCCGACGAATCTCGGCGGCCTTGAGCTTCTGAAAAGGTATGTGGCGTCGGAAGCCGGTCTAAAGAACGGCCCCATGTATGCGTACAGCGCTGGCGCCCATATCTACGGCTACCAGGAAGACATCGCGCGCATCCGAACATTGCGCCAGAAATGACAAGGGAAGCAAGTAAGAATGGATCATGCAGACTGACGAGAGTCAGATAGTACGAAGCAGGTTTACAGGATCAGACGATATTGTTGACTCAAGTGTCACGATGAGCCCCGAAGGACATTGTTCTGCCGGCAGTCCACGACGTCCACTCTCTCGGCTTTCTGCAAGAAGGAGCATGAATCAGAGAGCCTTTCCTGCACATATTTTGATATTCTCGCTATTGGCGATATCGTGCGCATACGCGCAGGTTGACCTCTGCGCGGAGTATGCTGCCGTGCGGAAGTCCGAAGAGATTATTCTGGAATGCACCGCGCAGATCGGCATTGTGAAGGCGAGGAACATCGCCCATTCCTATTTGAACCGCAGGCGATTTTTTTAAGGCTGTTGAAGCGAATCCGGAATATGTTTCCGCGTATAACAATCTGTCTTGTCTCTTTTCAGTAGAGAAGAAGATTGGAATCCTGCAACTGGCTTCAGAAGGCAGTCGGCAAGGGATATACGTAGTAGGATCACATAAAAAAGGACTCCGACCTGGATGCTATTCGTGACTCTGAGTGCTACCAGGAGATACTCGACGGAAAATGAACCCCGCGGGCCGTCGATTGGGGGTTTTGCGGCAAGGCGCAAGGCGAGATGAATGTCGCAGGGAAAATAAAAAAGACCGGAAGGATCAATCCTGCGGTCTTTGTCGTCTGGTCCAGTCGCGGTTGTCGAACCCGGGTCAGCTCTTCAATATTTTCTCTGCCGCAATTTGCGCTTCATGCACGCAGTCGCCGATTCCGATCCCTTTATACGAGCAGCCGATGAGGTGGAGTCCGGGGTGTGTTGCGAGCATACGGTCGAGCAGGGCTATGCGGTCCAGATGACCGACCGTATATTTCGGCATTCCTTTGTCCCAGCGGTATACTTTCGAGAACTGGGCATTCGCTTTGAGCCCGAGAATACTGTCGAATTCCTCCAGCACCATTTTGACCATGCCCGCATCATCGAGTTCTTGGACCAGTTCTTCGTGATGGCCGCCACCCACGAATGCGCGGATCAGGACAGTATCGTCGGGGGCGCGGAAGGACCATTTAATCGAGCTATAGGTCGCGGCATTGATCCTCTTGCCCTCGATTCGCGGAACGATGAAGCCGAACCCTTTGAGTGGGACCTTGATGTCTTCCCTCCGGAAAGCGATCGAAACGGTGGATGAAGACGACCATTCGATTTTGCCCATCTGCGCGGCCAGCGGTTGATCGAACCCCTTTACCATAGCAGCTGCGTCATACGCCGCCGATGCTATCATGACCTGATCAGCGTAAAGGGTCTCGCCGTTTTCGAGCACGACCGCATAACCTTTGCCCTTTGGTTCAACGGCCTTGACCGGGGATCCCATGCGGATAGAATCCTTGCCGACATAGTCAGCGCAGGCCTGCGACAGTGTCTGCATTCCGTTCTTAAAGCTCATGAAATAAGTCATCTTCGGCTGGCCGGGCTTGGGAGGCGGACCGCTCAGCGTTGCATGTGGCCTGCTTTTCAGCGACGCAAGCATGCCGAGGATAAGGCTGCCGCTTTTTTGTTCCATCTGCACGAAGCGAGGGAACGTTGCCAGTACGCTCATGTTGTCGGGGTTCGACGTGTGTATGCCAGCAACGAGCGGCTCAGCGATCTTCTCCAGGCATTCGCGTCCCAGCCTCCGCGTGACAAAGGAGGCAAGACTCTCATCCTCCATGATTTTGCGCTTCGGTATGAAAACATCCATCCCCATGCGGAGTTTTCCGGGCCAGGTAATGAGATGGGATTTTGCCATGGGCCAGAACGAAGTGGGCACCATAAGCATGACCCCCTCGGGCAATGAATGGAGATTGTTTCGTGAGTAGATAAAGGTGCCTTTAAACTGATCGTTCGACGGTAGCATTTCCGCTTCAAGGCCGAGATGCTTTGCAAGGTTGACGCTCCAGACCTTTTCCGGAAGGAAACTGTCGGGGCCGCCTTCAATGAGGTACTTGTCCTGCTTCTCCGTCAGGAATTTGCCTCCAATTCGCCCGTTTTTTTCGAGCAACAGCACCTCGACGGTCTTGTCGTGGGATTTGGCCCCTGCTTTGAGATGAACGGCGGCCGCAAGGCCGGCGATCCCGCCTCCTATGATGATGATTTTCGCCATGGTTTTTCCTCTCTGTGATGTATGAGGCACAAATGAGTGGAGTTGAGCAGCATCAACTGACCTCAAGACCTCAATTTTCTATAATATTTTTTTGACTACGTCGTCCAACGCCCTGATGAATAACGGAGACGTGTTCAGCGACTCCGCTCTTTCGAAATCAATGCCCAGCTTTTTCGCGTGTGCGCGGTGGACAATATCGATATCGTATAAGGTCTCCATATGGTCGCAGGTAAACCCGATGGGCACTTCGAGTACATCCCGCCAGCCTTCTCGGGCAATCTGGTCGAGCACTGTCTCTACGTCGGGTTCGATCCAGGGCTCTGTTGCGCGCGCCCCTCTGCTCTGCCAAGCAATACGGTATTGCTTCAAGGCCAGGCCGTCCGCAACGAGCTTCACTGTCTCCTCAACCTGACGCTGGTAGGGATCTCCGGCAGTGATGTAGCGCACGGGTATGCTATGGCTCGTAAAAATAACGACTGCGTTTTCCCGATGTTCTGCCGGGAAGCGCTTCAATCCATCGAGCACCTTCTGCTGCCATGCTTTGACGAACAACGGATTGTCATGCCAGCTCGCGATGAAAAGCGGGCACGTCTCTCCGTTCCCGAGGCCTTCGCAGGCGCTCCGGTATGCGCCGGTTGTCACCTCAGTGGCAAAGGGGGACATGGACAGTGCGATCACCCGCCGAGCACCCTCTTTGACGGCTGTCTCGAATGATTCCTGAACGGTTGGATGGGAATACCGGAAACCTTCATAAACGCGGTAATTGCCGGCTAGCTCCTGTTCGAGTGCGGCAGCCTGTGCTTTCACGAGTTCCGGCAGCGGTGATTTGCCGCCTATGAGTTTATATCGTTCTATGATCGCCGCAACCACAGGGGGCGGAACGGACCGACCCATGAATGCTGTCATGAAGGGGCCGACCTCGTCGAGCGACCGCGGTCCTCCTAGGGCGATGAGTATGATTGCGGTTTGGTCGGACATAGAATATAAAAGGGGCACGTAGAAAGCGGCAAGGGACAAGGAGAAAAGGACCCACCTGCTCCTTGATTCCCCCTCCGCGGTACCTGACCCGAATGTTTGACCCTATCGCTTGCTCAACTCATGAGTAGCGTTGATGAACTCTTCAGCGTGATCGAGCAGTGTCTGCTGCAGGATGCCATGACCGAGATTCATGATGTGACCGTTTCTACCACCTGCCCGGTCGATAATCTCCTTCGTCCGTTTCCGGATGAATTCCTTGGATCCGAAGAGGGCAATCGGATCGAGATTGCCCTGCACCGCCTTGTCGAATCCCACGCGTTTCCAGGCAGCGTCCAGGTCGCAGCGCCAGTCGAGGCCGATCACGTCGCCTCCCGCTTCCGACACCATTTCGAGAAGATGGCTCGCGCCGTGAGCGAAGTGGATGATCGGGACGGTCTTTTTAATGCCCGCGATCACGTTTTTCTGATGCGGCAGCACGAACTCGCGATAGTCGCTGGGTCCCAGGGCCCCGACCCAGGAGTCGAAGATCTGCACCACCTGCACACCCGTATCGATCTGTGCATTCAGGTAATTGATGATGACGCCGGTGAGGTGCTCCATGAGCTTGTGCCATGTCCTGGGATGGGAGAACATCATTGCTTTGGCGTGTTCATAGTTGCGCGATCCGCCACCTTCTATTATGTAGGAAGCGAGTGTGAACGGCGCGCCCGTGAAACCGATGAGCGGCACTTTGCCGTTCAATTCCTTCAACACGATTTTGATGGCCTTCATGAGGTAATCGATCTGTGATGCAGCGTCAATGGGTTTGAGCTTCTCAACATCGGCCATGGTGCGCACGGGATTATGGATCACCGGGCCTTCCCCCTTGGAGAATTCGAGGCCGATGCCCATCGGTTCGAGCGGAAGAAGGATGTCGGCAAAGATGATGGCTGCATCTATCTCGAAGCGTCGCACTGGCTGGATCGTAACTTCCGCGGCGACCTCGGGAGTCTTGCACATCTCGAGGAAGGTGTGCTTTTTCCGGATCTCGCGATATTCAGGAAGATACCTTCCTGCCTGGCGCATCATCCATACCGGAGTGCAATCGGCCGGCTCACGCCGGCACGCTTTCAAAAACCTGTCTGCCCTGGACATCCGTGTTTCCCCCCATGGTTGGAGATAGTGATTAATTTGCTATTGTAAACGCCTATAATAGTATTTTATAGATGAAAACTCAAGCAATATTTCTTGGCAATTGCACGACTGCGTCAATTTGAGCGATGTGATGTCCCACGTGAGCTTATGCGTTGGCAGGAGGCATTGACGGCAATCTTTTGCCGCTTCCGTGTCGCCGAATTTTGTGGCAAATACTACTAGACTGACCCAGAATATGTGATCTATCCAGAGGTCCCGTAATGTGAGCTGCAACTCTACCGCATTATATGATTCTTTCATCGACTTTTCTGCTTTGCACTTGAAGGTAGAGAAATGAAAAATGACTGCAGGCCAGGGGTAATGGATTGTCTGAAAACAGCGGCCCGCAGACGTCCTTTTTCGGAAAGCGGCGATCTTTGTTACTCTGTTTCACAAGGAGGTATGCGTTCTTTAAGCATCGCGATCCTCGCCGGTGTGAGCTCGGTCCTGATCGCAAAGTAGGGAAGCGAGAAGTTGTCCTTTTTCTTTATGAGCAGCCATTCCTTGCCTGTGCCCTGTGGGAGGCTCTTCATTTGCGCAAGGGTAAAAGCGCCTTTGAGTTTTTTCCCTTTCAATTCGAAGCTGAGTTTGCCTGATGTTAGTGCCGCTTCGGGATCATCGGTCTCAAGCGGCACGAATTCTCCCGTGTCCCAGACGACCACCGGCCCAGCGCCGTAATTGCCCTTGGGAATGACACCTTCGAAATCGATATAAGCCAGATCATGGTCGGGAACCATAATTGCGAGCCGTTTGTCCGCCGCGTCCATGGACGGTCCTTTCGGAATGGCCCATGATTTGAGCACCCCGCCGACCTCGAGACGGAAATCGTAGTGAAGCCTTGTTGATTTATGCTCATGAACGACGAACCGAAGCCGTTTAGTAGTCATTGCTCTCCTCCGGGATGTGATCTGATGATAATCATTCCGGAAGCTCTTGTCCAGAGATTGAAATGATCAAGCAGGACGACCGGCACCGAAAACGATCGTCGCTGAGTGCAAATAGGCATAATGGAGACTTGACAGAATGCAATTTTTTGAATAATTCTTCAGCCTTGAATGACGCGAGGGGGGGAGCCGGCTAAAATCGAAGGGGAAACAATATCCCCGAGAGAAGCGAACAGGAATAATATGTCGTTACTATGTCAATTCTGTGGTGCGATTGATTAATATTTTCCCCAGCACAAAAGGGCGGTGATTTCTCACCGCCCTGGCGTTCGCATGATTAAAGCTTGCCCGGTTTTCCTTGTTTCGCACTGTTCCCGGCCCTCACGTCTCCTTACGCCTTCTCGCCAGCAGCCTGCTTGTTGCGCAG
>DATJAP010000042.1:0-10705 GCA_035516155.1 Nitrospirota bacterium | reverse complement strand
TGCGTCCAAACTCCAAAAGCTGATTCCGCCAGGCAGCCAGATATTTACAACAGAATGGGGGTACACCGGGGAGCTTATGCTGGCACTTCCGGAACGTCGATTTATCGTCGCCCTTGACCCGACATTTTTCTATATGAAGGACCCGACGCTCTATCGCCTCTGGTACAGCCTTCCTCGAGAGGCCCCTTCTGATGCCGCTGAGCTGATTCGGCGGTATTTTGGGGCCCGCTTTGTGCTCTCCTTCGACGAAGGCAGATGGAACGAATTCTACACAAAATTAGCCTCGGATCCCCGTGTGAGGTTGCCGCTCGTTAGTGACTATTGGCTACTCTTTGATCTTGGGGAGCTATAGTGTGATCGGACGAGATAGACCAGTACTTCCTATTGTCCGAAGCTGTTTAAAGAATGCAGCCGCATCATAAGTTGTCAACTCTTGCGCCTTCCATTTCAATCGAAACCCCATCAACGCATATAAGTATCGTACCATTTTTCGAAGCAGCCTAATATTGCGGACGGTTCAGTCATAAGCATTTCTAAAAAATGAAAAGGAAAGCCAATATGTTTCTTGATGCTCCCCAGAACCTTGCAACGTTCTCTAATCTCATGGAAACGATTTTCTGATCCAGCTTCTTGATGTAGTACCTTATCAGCTTAATTATCACCTTGAAATTCCCCGCAGTTTGCTGCGGGGTCACCTGATATGGTAATCTCTGAGCGTGAAAGAGCGAGCTGAAGTAAAAAACGGACATCATTGTGCTTGGTCAATTCACTGTCACATCGCATTTCCTGTGCAATACAGAAAAGCCCTGTTGGATAGAGATATGGTTGACATAATCAGAAAGACCACGATACGAATTCTAGAAAGATACGAAATAGAAATAGAGCGGATGAGCATGGATAACGATCATCTCCATCCATTGTGCGGGTTGCATTTCGAAATTGCGGCGGCCCGGATCGTTCAGATAGCTAAGAGGATCACTGGGCGAGAGATATTCAGACGCACGCCGGGCAGTGAAAAAGGAAGTATGGGGCGGAAAGTCTTGGTCGGATGGATATTACGCAGGTGCAGTAGCTGAGCACGGCGATTGGGGTAGCGTTGAACGTATTATATCGTAAGGTAAAGCGAAAGATGATTGAGGGCAGATGACGTTGTTTTAGGTTTTTTAGGATACTCCGCAGCTTGCTGCGGGGAGGTTCATTAGAACCTACCCTAAAACATCCTATCAACTTATTGACATCGTCGGGAACGAGGTGTATATTCAAAAATATTTTGCAATTACGTGTGCTGATCGACGATATTGGGGACATTTGTTGGATCTATTAAACGAAAGATCAAGTCATTTTGGAGCGATTGCTCCTAGGCCCAATACCACGATCCCAGAACCTATTCGAAGCTCTCTTTGGAGAGGGATGATTGCTTGCGAACTTCTTTGGAAGACAACCGGGCTCCACGCAATTTCACTGCAGAAGGACTCAATAACGTAAAAGAGGATCTGACCCATATATTCATGTTTTTCACTCGTCTTTGTGAGCCCACTTTAGAGCGGATTATTTCTCGAGCTTTTTGAAAAAAGGACCTCTTATTCGGGACCTGATAAGGAATCTCTTGGGAGCGTCATCGGAGCTGTTAATGAAAGTCGACACCATGAGAAAAGTGGATTATTTTGTCGGCGTGCCTCTGTGCTTTGCGGGGACGATCATGAAGAAGGTGTTCGCCCTCTTTGTGAAACCGAAGACCGATTCCCTCCCTCGGAATATACTGCTGATCGAACTTTCGGAGATGGGGAGTACGATCCTGGCGGACCCGGCAATGCAAAAGCTGAAGCGCGTGCTGCAGGCCAATATCTTCTTCGCCATCTTCAAGAAGAATCGCCCGAGTTTGGAACTCCTGGGCACTGTCCCACAAGAAAACATCTACACCATCGACGACAACTCGTTCGTTGCGCTTGTTGCCGATGCGACCAGGCTCCTGTTTTGGACGCGGCGGAAGAGTATCGATACGGTCATCGATCTGGAGCTCTTTTCCCGGTTCTCCGCGTTGTTGACAGGATATTCCGGTGCGCAGCGCACCGTTGGGTTTTATGCTTTCCTAAATGAGGGGCTATACTGCGGTGATTTCTTGACACACAAAGTGTCCTATAACCCTCACCAGCATATGTCAAAGAACTTTATCGCGCTTGCAAACGCCTTGATAGAGGAAAAAGCCGAAATCCCGCTCTCGAAGACGTTTATCTCGGATGATGAAACCAGACTGCGTAAAGTCGCGATAGGGGAACCGGCGCAGGAATCGATCCGACAAAAAATAAAAGAGGTCTTTCCTGCTTACGAAGCTGGGCGGCACAGGATTGTCCTGTTCAATGCCAACGCTTCGGATCTGTTACCCATTCGGCGCTGGCCGCGGGAGCATTATGTTTCACTGGCAGGAATCATCTTGCATCGTTACCCGGAAACGGTCATCTTGCTTACGGGAGGGAAGGAGGATCGAGCATGGCTTGAGGCCATAAGCTCAGCAGTCCGTAACGAGCGGTGTATCAACTTTGCTGGACAGACGCGCCTTTCGGAACTACCCGCTCTTTACTCGGTGAGCGTTTTTATGCTCAGCAATGACTCTGGCCCGCCGCACTTCGCATCGGTGACCGACATGCCCATGTTCGTTTTTTTCGGTCCGGAGACACCGAAGCTCTACTGCCCGCTCGGCAAGGCGACACCGATTTTCGCCGACCTTGCGTGTTCTCCCTGCGTATCTGCGGCAAACCACCGCAAGACCGTATGCAACAACAATGTCTGTCTCCAGAGCATCACTCCAGAGCGGGTATTCGGGATTGTCCGACCGATGCTGGATGAAGTCAAAATTAATTAAAATCTGGAATTGTTAAAATCCGCCACTGAGGCATCGAGACAGAGAGCAAAAAATCTGATGAATTGGTTCACTCCGGGTCCTTCTTGGTTCCTTGGTTGACTCGAGCCTTTTATGAGTTCATCAGAATTAGCGCAGTACAGGAAGGGGCATTATGACGTTCTCGTTGGTAATAAAACCTCACACGCCGGAAAGGTTAGATCAAGGGACCAGGAGAGGGGATTACCGTACCATTCTTGTTCTCTGCGCTCTCTGCTTCGTCGTGTTGTTCTTTCAACTGGGCGACAGGCCCTTGTGGGATGTCGATGAAGGCATGCACGCCGCAACGTCTAAGGATATGGTGTTGACTGGAGATTGGGTAACGACGAGAGTGAACGGTGAAAATTTTTATGATAAGACGGTGCTTTTCAACTGGTTTGTCTCAATCTCGTTCCTCGTGTTCGGGTTCACAGAGTTTGCGGCGCGGCTGCCGGCAGCGGTCCTCGGTCTTGCGACCGTTCTCGTGAGCTACGCGTTTGGAAGGCGATTGTTCGGTTCCCGGGTCGGTCTCCTGGGAGGCGTGGTTTTGGCTACCAGCCCGCTGTTTATCGTTCTTTCCCGAACGGTGATGCACGACATTTCTCTGGCCTTCTTCATCAGCTTGGCCCTGTATTCCTTTTATACCGCGTACGGCAATCAACGACATCGCCGGGCCCATCTGTTCCTGTGTTATGCCGCGATGGGTTTCGCCGTGTTGGCTAAGGGTCCTATTGGACTCCTGCTGCCGGGCATGATCATCGGGCTCTTTCTCCTGGTGAAGGGCAGACTCAATTTCCTGAAGGAGATGGCCTTGGGATGGGGAGCGCTTATTTTCCTGCTCGTTGCCGCGCCCTGGTACGTTCTCATCAGCGTGAGAAACCCGGATTATCTATCGTATTTTTTCCTCAAGCAGAATTTCGGGAATTTTCTGTCAAAGACGCAAGCCACCCATCCCCGGCCCTTTTATTACTACGTTCCAGTCCTGCTTAGTGGTATGCTGCCGTGGTCGTGCTTCGTACCCCTGGCGTTTCTCCGGCCGCTGAATAGGAGACTGCAGAAGATCGACGACGGAGTGCTTTTTCTTCTGTGCTGGTTTTTGGTGATCTTCCTTTTCTTCTCTCTAGCAAGCTCGAAACTGGGCACCTATATCCTGCCTGCACTCCCGGCGGTTGCTTTGCTGATCGGCGAGGCCTGGCACGAAATCATGACGGCTCCGACCGCCGGCTTGCATCGGGTCACTGCCTGGTCCCTCGCGCCGCTACCGGTTCTTTTCTTGTTAGGTACGGCGTTCGTTATGCTGTTCCAACCGCCGTTAAAAAAGATGCAAATGCAGTACGGAATAAGCCTGCATGACCTGTACGGTTTCTTGATCGTCGTCACAGGCATCGTCACCATTGCGCTTTTCTTCCACGTCCTCCGGCATTACCGGGCCGCGTTCGTGGCCCTCGCCGCGACGTTCGTCGTGGGTGTCAGCGTTATTAACATGGTCTACATTCCTCTGATCAATCCGTATCGCTCCACCGAGGTGCTGGCAAAAGAAATGGACGGCATGCTTCCTCCCGGAGAAAATCTTGTTTTTTTCCGGATGCTCTGGGATTCCGCCCTGTTCTACACGAACCGACGAGCGACCATTCTCAACAGTGAACAAGAGCTAGCGCATTATCTAGCTTCAAACAAAAGGGTCCTATGCGTCATCAGGCGGGAACAGTACCTGCAGTTTGAACGCATGCTCAAATCCTCCTATGTCCTGGGCGAAGAAGGCAACAAGCTGCTTATATCCAATAGGCCGATGTCTTGACCTGAAACCGCGTGCAGCCCGGCAGCAAACTGCTGACAGGATATGATGTTAGGCGAAAGAATGAACAGATACCTGAACGAAGGAAAAAATATACCGCTCACCCTCGGCGAAGGGGACAATCCAAAGCTCTGGGGTTGGCATACTCTGGCGAGCATTGCCATTACCGTTGTGCTTCTTGTCATCCTGGTGTCGTACGTGGACTTGGCGCAGGTCTGGCGGGAATGGATTGCCAGCGATAAGCGGCTGCTCGTCCTCGCCGCGCTCTCTCATTATGGCACCTATCCGGTGCGAGGGATCCGCTGGAGACGTAGCCTGAACCACGTGCCGCATCGCTGCGGCAACGCCAGGTTCGGGCTGCTCGTGTTCTTTTATAATTTCGTTGACAACGTGGTTCCGGCCAAACTGGGAGATATCTATGCCTCGCACCTTGCCCGCATCAACTGCGGGGTCCGTCGCTCGGCGGCCCTGGGCTCCATCATTTTTCTGCGCATGATCGATGCGTGGCTCGTCCTCATTTTGGCCGCCGCTGCCTCGTGGTCCCTTTTTGAAGCGGCGCTCCCGAGGTCCGTTGCCTGGGCCTTGGTGATCTCGTTTTTGATAGCGTTTGCCACCAGTTCCATTATCGTGACTTTCATCGTTCTGAAGCGCGCCGTACCAGCCTGGGTGCCCGAGAATGTTCGCCAGAGGATCGGCGCCTTTCATACTGGCATGCTGCCGAACCGGGCAGAGATCGTCCCCATTCTTTTTCTGACAATGGTCATCTGGACAATGGAGACCCTGTGGTTCTTCCTCTTAGCCAGGTCATTCCATGTGCATCTCAACGTGGGAGAGGCACTGTTCCTGACCATGATCCCCATGATCGTGACCGCGTTCCCGCTCACCCCTTCAGGCGCAGGCGCTGTAGAATTGACGCTATTCAGCTGCCTGCGGTTTGTGAACATAGCAACGCCGCTTGCCGCATCTCTGACCGTCGTGAACCGGTTCATTGATTTCTGGCTGCACATCCTCTTGGGTACCTTTACTTGGATAATCAGGAGAACGATTGCCCTTCGCACCTGGAAAGACAGCCCAGACAGGGGCGACACGACGATCAGCTCTACTGCCATACAAAAGGAAATCGCACCATGAACATCCGTACTATTCTTCTGATGCGCGTCAGTTCGTCCGTGGACAAGGACGTGGAGCATCCACAGTTCTTCGATCCCCCCTACGCGCTCAAGTGTCTTCAGGCCGGCCTGGAAGAAAAACGGGACCTGCAGGTCCATCTTCTCGATTGCTGGATCAGGCCGATGAGCATCTCTAGGCTCCTGGACTATTCGTCATCCATCATGCCAGACCTCGTAGTCGTTTCAGCATCGAGCTTTGACATCGACGTGGCCGATCAGTACGTCAATGCCCTGAAGACGCAGCAACATCCGCCTCTGATTGTGGGGATCGGCCAAGGTTTTTATCATCACCGGGACTTGGCGCGGGAACAAACGGAAAGGTACGACGCCATTCTGCTGGGAGAGCCGGAGCAGGAGTTTTTTCGGCTCTTCGACCACATACGAGCTAACGGTACGACGGTGGCAGACTGGAAAACACACTATCGAAAATCCTTTGACGACGGCAAACGCTTCCTGGTTGAGGAGCCGGATCGGCTGGTTTTTCCTTCGTATACGGCCGACGAACTTGCTGCCTATCAATCCATATTCCCGGTGCAGGTCCCTCGACGAGTGGTCTGGGGCTATCTCGTCGCAACGCGGGGCTGTCCCCACAACTGCATGTTCTGCAGCGAAGTGATGCGCGTCAGTACTGGCAGAAAGCTCAGAAGCCGCTCGGCCGCAAGCGTGGCCGACGAGATGGAGCATCTGGCCAAGCAGGGCGTCAACATCTGCTCGTTCCAGGACGACAGCTTTTCGGCGAACCGGAAGTTCATGCAGTCTCTCTGCGAGGAGTTGGTCAGCCGTACCTCGAAGATGCCCTGGATGGCCAGGGTACGTGTGGATGAGCTTAACTACGAACTGCTGGCACTCATGAAGAAAGCGGGTTGTGTCATGCTCGGCATCGGCGTGGAGTCGGGAAGTGAGCGGATCATCAAAGCCATGCACAAGCAGGGCGCCAACCGCTCGTGGATCGATCTCTGCCGGCAGGTATTCGGCTGGACCCGGAGCTTGGGCATCGGCACGAACGCCTACTATGTGATCGGCAATCCGACGGAAACGCGGGAAGAGATCGAACAGACAATCCAACTAGCATTGGAGCTCAACTCCGACAGCATCCAGGTCCATTTCTATACTCCCTATCCCGGGTCACAGGCCTGGGACCTGTACAAAGACCAGGTAACCGATTCCGTATCAAAACAGCTCTACCATTACGCCCGTCCGATCGTGTCGTTGGCAGCCGTGTCGCCGCAGGAGTTGGTGAAACTGCGCTCAAGCTTTTACAAGCGCTATCTATTCCGGCCCCGGTTCGCCCTGCGCCACCTGTGGCGTTACGGGTTATTCTACCTGCACAATCCTGACATCCTCTGGAGCCTGTTGGGCATCAGGAAAATTTTTTGACGCAAAAGGAGAAATGAAGCATGGCAATAATCGGCACCATCCCGCGACGATGTGTGAACCTTCCGCCAGGAGCGCTTCGTACGCTCGTCACCTCTGCACTAACGGGCACGGTTCAGGAAGGTCCGGCACTTGAGGCTTTTACCAAAAAATTCAGCGCCTGGCTGGGTGCACCTCACGTGTTCGGGGCCGCATCGGGCAGGTCAGCCTTTCAATTGGCCCTGGAATCACTCGGACTGGCAGAGGGAAAAGAGATCATCTTTCCCACATTCACCTTTCCTGTCATGCCCATGGTGGCCAAGATGCTGGGCTACAAACCAGTCTTCTGCGACGTGGACCCCGTGACATTCAATTCTGGACCAAAGCAGATCGCTCCTCTTATCAATGAGCGAACCGGCGCGGTGCTTGCGACCCATCTTTTCGGCCAGCCCTGCTTTATCCACGAGGTTGCCGAGCTTGCAAAAAAGCGGAATATCCGCCTTATGGAGGACTGCGCCCATGCTCTGGGAGTACGAGTTGACGGCCGCTCCGTAGGCACCTTCGGCGACATCGGGATCTTCAGTTTTGCCGAAGGCAAGAATATGCCATGCTTCGGCGGCGGCGCCATTGCTACATCCGATGATGAGATCGCAAAACGGGCCAGGGGAATTCTCGCGCGGGCGCCCATACCCACGAAGGGAAAGGTCTTGAAAAATGCGGCATTCATCTGGATGCTGTGGTTGCTGACCCGCCCTGAGGTCTTCGGGGTAACCGTATACCCGGTATTGCGCCTCAAGCTTTTTTTAGGACAACCTCTCATGGACTCGGAGGTCGGTGGCGAGCTCCTGAGCACCTTTGCCGCGTCGAATCCTCGTGTGTACAGGCTAGCCAATTTACAGGCGGCCATTGGTCTTCTTCAACTCAACCGGATCGACGCTTTTAATGAAGGAGCGAGACGCAATGCAAAGGTTCTCTCCGAAAGCCTCGGCGGGTTAACGAAGATCAACGTTCCCTCCTCGGCAACAGGCGACCATATTTACGTTTATTACCCCTTGACCGTTGAACCTTCAAAGCGGAATGATCTGCGTGCTTATTTGCTCAAGGAGGGCTTCGACACAAAAAATACGGACATGTCCGATTGTTCCCAGCTCGAACCCTTTTGCGAGCACAGCGGTACTCCTCCTCACAGCCAGGGGGGCCCCAAGGAGGCCTCGATCCTGGAAATCTGCGTTTATCCCGTGATCGCCGAAAAGAGCATCAAGCGGCTCGGCCGGGCCATCCGGGCTTGGGCTCAGGATTAAAAGTGGTAAAACATATTTTCTTTTCTGGAAATTCGAAAGGGATAGAAACTGCGTATGGATATTCTTGCAGACCGGCTGAAAAATGTTCCGCCCTACCTGTTCATGCAGCTCCGTGACAAGATCAGAAAGGCACAAGCTGACGGTGTGGACCTCATCTCCCTTGCCATCGGGGATCCTGTTGAGCCCACACCTGCCTACATCATAGAAGCGCTGAGAGAAGCCGTGCTCGATCCGACGAACCATCAGTATCCCACCGATGAACATAAAGGCATGCTGGTATTCCGGCAGGCAGTTGCGCGGTGGTACGGCCGGAAGTACGGTGTGACGCTCGATCCGGAAACCGAAGTACTGGCCCTTAATGGCCTGAAGGAGGGCATTCATAGTTTTGTCATGGCGACCGTCAATCCGGGCGATATCGTGCTCATGACCAATCCCGGGTATCCTGCATACAGGGCCAATATCCACATGGCCGGCGCCGAAGCCTACGATGTTCCTCTGCTGGAAAAAAATAATTTTTTGCCGATTTTTGAGGAGATCCCCAAAAAAGTCTGTCAGAAGGCAAGGGCATTCTTCCTCAATTATCCAAACAATCCCACCGGAGCCTGTGCGGACGGCAATTTTTTCTCACGATTGGTCACGTGGGCAAAAGAGAATAAGCTATTGCTGTTAAACGACAACCCCTACAGCGAAATAGTGTTCCCGGCCGATCGCAGGCAGAGTCTGCTGCAAGTCCCGGGTGGTAAAGATGTCGCAGTGGAGTTCAACTCCTTAAGCAAGGCATACAACATGACCGGCTGGCGTATCGGAATGGCTGTCGGCAGCGACAAAATTATTCATGCCATGTCTCGGTACAAGGAGAACGTAACGTCCGGCGTGTTCAACGCCATTCAGCTTGCCAGTGTAAGGGCAATGGATGCGGGAGACCAAGATATCAAAAACATGATCACAATCTATCAGCGGCGGCGGGATATCGTACTGCGTGTTTTCGACGAAATCGGCATTTCCGCAACGGGTGGCGGCGGGACATTCTACCTGTGGATCGCCGTACCTCCCGGTTTTTCCTCGCTGGAGTTCACTACAAAACTTTTAGAAGAAGCTGGCGTACTTGTGACACCAGGCATCGCATACGGACAATGCGGTGAGGGATATTTCCGCCTTTCGCTCACGGTGCCGGATGACCGCTTGAAGCAGGCCATGGAGCGCATTCGTGGAATCATCCGGTGAGGATGATGCCGCGCGTACTCCGGTTTTTCGTGTTAGGAAAAGGTGAGAAACGAAAAAAATCGTTGCTCTGCAGGAATCAGCAAATTTTCCGAAGGGCTTCGGTCCGGCGCGGATGCGGTTGCGTTGACTATAAATATACGAACCAGTCGATCAGCTATGGACCCGTTGTATGATCCTTCAAGTATATCGGTTACTGAGATCATCCTTGAAAGAGCAGCCAGGGCTTTGGGAAAGGATCTTAAAACTAACAGGCCTAAGAATATGATTTATTCCCCTCCTAAAATCCTCTACAGCAAAATTGAGAAGGGCATATCGGTGGAGTTCCGGCGCCTGAGAAGAAATTGTCAGTGCCATGAAATAGCCAAACGTGAGTGTCTTCTTAAGCTTCAGGTCGTTTTTTTAACGTATTGGACTCAAGCCAAAGTTATTGACATAAAAGTCATGGGAAATGTTTTTATCCTTGACAAAGCCGCTGAAATTTCATAAAATTCGCTCTCGTTACGAAATAGACTATTTAGGCTCGTAGCTCAGGGGGAGAGCGCTACCTTGACACGGTAGAGGTCGGCGGTTCGATACCGCCCGGGCCTACCATATAACCCATTAAGATTTAAGAAGTTCCCCGACATAGACAACCTCATTCTCCTGAACCTTAGCTTCTACCTGTGTCAGTTTTGTGCTAGTTGAATCCTTCCCGGTTCAAAGCAGGTTCATCACATTTACGGCCTTCCTCTTGTGTGCCGGCGCAAGGTGCGCGGACCTCTACGTCATCTTAATATCCTTATGACTTAATAGCTCCTTGACCGCTGTGAAGAAGCCCCCTGCCATTACCAAGTGAGAAGCAAAAGTATGTATAGCGGCCCCGGTTTTCTTGGACACGATTTTATGGTAAAACTTATGTCCAAGGAGGCCGTTAAATGGAAAAAGATGTTAAGCCGTCTGCTTCACCCGAAGTTGTTCGCTGGAGCGTCAACCGTAAGAAGGAAGTCGT
>DATJAP010000041.1:0-115322 GCA_035516155.1 Nitrospirota bacterium | reverse complement strand
GTGAACGAGTTTGTCAATAGCATGGACGTGCAAATCATTCTCTTTGTTGTAACTGTGTCGTGAAAAATCTGCCACAGTGTGTTTCGGCATGATGACACCTCCTTAGTGGTTTGAATCGAATTCATTACACCATGTTCGACGACTGTCAGTGCTATAATTGGCGTGGACTACTCTGCTCCAGCAGGCGGGCCTTGGCGCTGCATGAAGACACTGTGCAGGACACGACTGCGCCGAACCTCCCAGCTTCCCGCCTAAATTGCTCTCTGGCAAGAATGACATCCATCCACGTCTCAATCCCCTTGGAGATGGATGTCATTCTTGCGTAAAGAATACAGGCCAAGTGTTACAGAAGTATGAAGAGAGTATAAAGTTTTCATTAAATTCTCGGTCGGCTCTGGATCAGGAATGCATAATAGATAACATCCATCGTCGAGGAATGCTCAAGCGTTATGAAATAAACAGGGTAGGGAGCGAATTTTGCATCGCGACTAAGAGTATCTCGGGAATTCACGAATCCAGAGAATCTCAACATTTGTGAAAAGAATTGCAATTTTTTCATTACTTACCTATGAATATACTTTAAATCAATCGTGCATCTGGTATAGTTAGTAATAAGAGGTCTCGAGAGATTTTTTACGAAATTGAGGGTGAACAACCGAGCTGTTTGCTGCTATCAATTAGACGGGGGTCAGCTTTTTTTCGCGTCGTGAAGATGAAAAGCATACCCTAAAAGAGTGCGCCTGCGTACTAGAAGGACCGAGGTCATGCATAATTTTGTTTATACGTTTTTCATTGCCCTATCAAATAATTTTGACAATGTTGGTGCCAGGATTGCATACAGCATTCGAGGAATAATGATATCTCCGCTGGTAAATCTTTGGATTTCTGTAATTACATTTGTCATTTCATTTTTTGCAGCTTACACAGGAACTTTCATATCAGGGGTAATCAGTAAACAACTATCCTCTCTGATAGCGATGTTGCTGCTTACCGCCATTGGTGCGTGGATAATATTAGAACCATACCTGAAAAAAGACAATGATGGTAACGACGAGTCTGCCCAGGAAAATAAGAAAAGTGCCTGTCATGTTTTGCTAAATCCCCAAAATGCTGATATGGATAATTCAAAACATATCGATTTTAGAGAAGCAACTTTCCTTGGCATTGCGCTGTCAATAAACAATGTAGGAGGAGGAGTAAGCGCCGGAATAATCGGACTTAACTCATTTTGGGTGGGATTTTTGTCTGCGGTGCTCAGTTTTGTTGCCCTGTGGGGAGGGAACTACATTGCAGAATTCTTTTTAAAATGGAATATATCCAAAAAGGCCTCTGTTGTGGCGGGACTCTTATTAATAGCAATAGGGATAGAACAGATTATTTAATTACCGTTTTGTCAATGAACGGTGGCCCAAACAGCATGCATACCATGTTCTAGATCTCGATCTTGAAGCTGTCGGTAATAACGAAAGGAAGGGGCCGTTCATTGCTCGCCTCCATTATGTCCCTTTCTTCCTAACCGCCGTTTTCTTCTTTCCATTATTTCCGATAGCGCTTTCTGGACCATGCGGAAACATGCACAGAGGCATGGTCCGTGGATGTTCTTTATTCACAATCACAAGCAACCGGCAAAGTTACGGGGATGGACTTCATCGAAATCATTGAATTTTCCTGGCAACTATTGGAAAAAAGCATGCTCTTTGCCGTACTGTTCATCGCGGTCTGTGGCGCGGCGTCCGCTGAACCTGCGCCGGAACCTGCTTGGGCGCCCCAACTATTGGGGGTGCAGGCGACGATCATTTATCAAGACATGCCGGCGTTTTCAAACCCCTACGAAGGACAGAACAGCCTGACGTATGAAAACGGCGAAGGCCATGGGCACACCGAATCGTATGGCGTCTATCTCGGCTCCCAAATAGCCCCGCCATTGCAGGCCTACCTGGATATTGAACAGGCCCGCGGGAATGGGATCAGTCGCGGCGTTGGGCTGGGCGGCATCACGGACGGCGATGTGATTAGGCAGGGCTCGGCGGATTTGGGAACGGACCCGTACATTGCGCGGCTCTACCTGCGATACCTTATCCCCTTGTCGCAGGAAAAAGATCCTCTGGCCACCCGCGGGATGGATCAACTGCCCGGAATTGAGCCCGCGAGCAGGGTGGAGATGAAGATTGGGAAGATTGCCGCGACTGACGATTTCGATCTCAACCGCTATGCCGACAATACGCGGACCCAGTTTATGAACTGGGGGCTCATCAACAACACCGCATGGGATTTTACCGCTGATACCCGTGGCTACAGCTACGGTCTTGTCGTTGCGTTCGTCGAGCCGTCCTGGAGATTGTCTTTCGGCAGCTATCAGGTGGCGACCAATGCCAACGGCAATGAATTTGACGGCCATCTCAACCGGGCCCGCGGCGATAATCTGGAACTGACGCTCAAGCCGAATCGACAGGGTACTGTGGTGCGCCTTCTGGCCTATCATAATCAGGCGCGCATGGGTGATTACGCAGAGGCGATTGCGAACGGGGCCGCGAGTTCATCAGCGCCGGACATTACGGCGGATGAGCGGCTCGGACGTTCAAAATATGGTTTTGGCATCAATGTAGAGCAACCGCTTGCGGATGACGGCGAAACCGGAGCCTTTGCACGGATCGGCTGGAACGACGGCCGTACGGAAGATTTTATGTTTACCGAAGTAGACCGTCACGTGAGCACCGGCGTCCAAGTGAGCGGAATACGTTGGGGCCGTACAGACGACCGCGTCGGAATCGCTTATGTGTGGCACGGCCTGTCACCTGAGCATCGTGATTATCTGGCTGCCGGCGGCACTGGGTTCCTCCTCGGTGACGGCAGGCTCAATTACGGACTGGAGCAGATCCTTGAAACTTATTATCGCGTCCAGTTCGGTCCATATGCGCAGCTGAGTCCGGATTTTCAGTATATTCAGAACCCCGGCTATAACCGTGACCGGGGACCTGTTGAAGTATATTCTCTGCGCTTACGCCTTAGCTATTAATTTATCAGGAAGGAGTACAACAAAAGCTGCGTCTTTTTCCCGCATCGCCGTCGTTGTGTCGTGAACAAGAAAAATCTTATTGCGGTCCTGGTTTTTTGAACGTCCAGTAAGAATTCAGAAAATAGTTGACGAGGGTCGCGGGTACGATGCCCACAGCCTGATGCACCTGCGGAATACCGCGGGGATCAAATGCGCTCAGTAGTAGAAAGGTCGTATAACTAACGACAAGCGCAGCGAATGAAATGATATTGAATTTGAGACCGCGGATATGGAGCTTATCATTCATCACACGTTTGGAGAACGTCCAGTAGTTGTTCAGGAGGAAGTTGGTGATGATCGAGATTTCTATCGCGATAGGTGATGCGAGAAACTTGCTTATCCCTGCATTCATGAGCAGCGTGAACAAGACCAGATTCACAATCACGCCGCTCGCTCCAACCACGAGGAATTTCAGGAAGGTCTTGCTCCGCTCGAACCGGATCCACCAGGCGTTCAGCATGAATTCGCCGATATCCGAAATCCCCATTTTCGTATTGCCCCGCTTCCTGTCCACAAAATGGACCGGGATTTCGCTCACTATCGCGCCATTGACGATCGCCTCGTGCAACAGCGATATCTGGAATGCATAACCCCGGACCCGGAGCCCATCGAGATCGATCCGTTTAATAACGTCCGCACGAATCGCACGAAAACCCGCAGTGCAGTCCCTCACCCTGTAGATGCCGGCGACATATCGCGCGAACACGTTCCCCCATTTGGAGATCATTCTGCGCAGCAGCCCCCAGTCTTGAGGAATACAGCCGCCTGGAATGTACCTGCTGCCGATCACGAAGTCGGCTCCCTGGTCGATGGCCTCGATCAACCGCGGTACATCCTCAGGCTTATGCGAGAAGTCTGAGTCCATTTCCATAACCACGTCGGCATGTAACACATCGATCGCGTGCTTCATGCCCCTGATGTACGCCGCTCCCAGGCCGCGCTTTTCTCCGGTCAGCAGGAACACGTTTGGCACCTTGCTTCTTGCAGCTCTGACGACATCAGCGGTACCATCGGGGGAATTGTCGTCAACAACCAGGATGCTCATATGATGAGAAATCTGCGCAAACTGCTTCAGGAGCGCATCGATCATGAGCGATATGTTTTCTTTTTCGTTATAAGTCGGAAGAATAATGACGATTTTCATGAAGCCCCTGTGCGCGGAACGTTTCCCCCCGTAACCGGATTTGCCGCGTCCGTAAACAACCGGGTAAGCGCGTATGCGGCGAAGAGCACGGCGACGAACGGAGATAACCACACCTGTTCGGCATGCGGGGCTAGCAACCGCTCGACAAACCTGCTGCCGACCAGCATAAGCACCATGCAGGCGAGAAGCATGCCTTGTTGCCTCCTTTGTTCGACCAGGAATGCGCAGGCAAGAAAAGCGGCAATCGCGGGACTTAGCATGGCATAGGTGTTGTTCTCGGTCCTAGGACTAAACAGCATGAGATACAGTGATGCAAGCGTGAAGAGATAGAGAGCGGCACGTGATGGTTCCAGACGCCGACTCGCAAAAAAACAAAGGAGCAGCGTAGCAATCGCACCGGCAAGTCGTATCGCAGTCTGAATGCTTTCGGGAACATCGACAATACCAAGGGCGCGCAACGCGGTGAAAGGAGACGTCCATCCTTGGTTTGAGACTCCTACATGCGCGGCTGTGGTCATGTTCTGCACGCATGCGCTATATTGCTGCACAACATAGCCCGGTGCTTGCGTGAGAAAAGGCGACAGCGCCGTCACTCCCAGACCTACGAGCAGCCGCCAGCTCATCCTACGGTCAATCGCCATGGCCAGCAGCACGAGCACAAGCACCAGCGGCTTGATTGCAACACCGAGCGACAGCCAGAGCGTCGCCCGCCACAAGCGGGCGAGAGCTATATCCGCAACCGCGAGAAGCATCAGCCCGGTGATGATCAGCGTAGCCTGGCCGTTGCGCGCACAGTCCCAGACAAGTGGAATGGTCACAAGCGACATTAGCGGGAAAAACTCACCTGCTGAACGCTCTCCCGCGAGTCCGCCGAACCGGTAGAGGCCTGCAACAAACACGGCGATCATGCCCAACCGCCAGAGGATATCACCGACGGTCGGTGGCAAAAGCGCGAATGGAACGAATAGAACCGCCGACTGCGGCAGATACACAAAGCCGCCTACGCCGGTGCTGTCGTACAGGCTTTGTCCGCTGATCCAGCTCAGCGCCGCGGTCCGGTAGGCAGGAACGACAGACCGTTTGCCGTGAACGGCGATAATCGCAGACACCGCAAGAAACAGAACGATCCATCCCGCCACCGCGATCCTCATCGCCCTTTTTTTATACGCTGATGCCACAGTTACCTCCACTGCCGACCAAACCACCTGCACCGGCGCATTCTCCGGTCCGTTGATTTGCATGAATATATCATAATCGCATTGTCCGATCAAATGCCATTTGTAGTGTCCGTCTTGTCCAATCCCACAAAGGACGACACTGCAGCACAGCTCGCGAGCACACGCATGCGTCAGCGGCTATCTTCTGGCCGATAGTATGTGCCCTTCCGATCCAGATATCTTAATTGTATTGTCTCATTGGTAATGATTTCCCTTGCAAACTCTTGTATAATGGGACAGTGTCTGATGCTTAAACACCTGGTGATTGATTGGAACCCGTGAAGAACAACATTTATTCCGTAACAGCGTTGATAATTCTGTTCGTGTTCTGGATGGCTCCCGGCCTCATCGGCCGCGAGCCCTGGAAGGCCGACGAGCCCTTCAGCTTCGGCATTGCCAATGAAATGATGCGGTCTGGCGATTGGGTTGTGCCCAAGCTGACCGGAGAACCCTTCCTTGAAAAACCCCCCCTCTATTATGCGACCGCGGCGGTATGCGGCAGGCTGTTTTCCCCGCTGCTTGAACTGTACGATGCCTGCCGCATGGCCACTGTTTTTTATATGTCCCTTGCCGTCTTGTTTTTCGCGCTCACAGCGCGGGAATTATACGGGCCGGAATACGGAGGCAGCGCCGTATTTCTGCTGATTGGCTGCGTATCTTTTCAAGAAGCCGCCCACAAGATAATTACCGATGTTGGCCTGTTTGCCGGATTTTCCATAGCTCTCTACGGTTTCGCGCTCTGCAGAAGAAGGAGAACATTGGGTGGATTCTGGATTGGAACAGGAACCGGAATCGGATTTTTGTCAAAAGGGCTTCTCGCTCCGGGCGTATTGGGCATTACCGCCGTCGTTCTTCCCCTGCTTTTTCCTGCATGGCGCCGGAAAGACTACCGCCATTCCCTCATGATCGCCTGTGCTGCAGCCCTGCCCTGGCTCACCATATGGCCTCTTGCGCTTTTCCACCGGTCTCCCGATTTTTTCATGCACTGGTTCGTGCGCGAGAACTTCGGACGTTTTTTGGGAAACAACTACGGCGGAACTGTGGGCTTCAACGAACACCTCACGGATTCCCACGGCTATTATCTGGAGAACCTGATATGGCTCGCATGGCCGGCCGTGCTCCCGGCTGCATGGGCGCTCTGGCATTTCCGGCGAACCCGCCTTGACCACCCCGTTTATCAAATTCCCCTTCTCGTATTCGTGGTGATGATCGCAATACTCAGCGCATCCGCGACGAACCGTTCACTCTATGCCATGCCGATGCTGCTCCCGATATCCCTGATCGCGCTCCCGGGTTTACCGAAGCTCCCGGCTCGCCTCAACAGCATCGGAAACCGGTTCAGCATTCTGTTCTTCGGCGGCCTCGCACTCGTGTTGTGGTTCGGATGGCTTACCATGATAACCGGCATTCCGGCGGTCATCGCGCAAAAGCTGCACGATTTCCAACCGGATTATGTCCCTGCCGTAAAAGGTATATTCCTGGTTGCAGCGCTCTTCTACTCCCTGGCGTGGCTGTTCCTGGTCGTCACGATTACACGCGCAGATACGGATTTCATTGTAAACTGGACACTGGGCGTTGTTCTGATCTGGGGGTTGATCATGACGCTCTGGCTTCCAGCCCTGAATGCGGGCTCAAGCTACCGCGCTGTGTTCACGAACCTTAAGCAGTCCATCCCCGCAGAATATTCCTGTATTGCAAGCCGCGGCCTGGGGGAATCGGAACGGGCGATGCTTGAATACTTCACCGGTTTGCAAACGCTCAGGGTTGAAGTAGCCGGATCACCACGAAATTGTGACCTGTTACTCGAAGAACAGAGCGGAGACGGAAGCAAGTTGGAGGCCGGCAAACACTGCATCTGGGAATTCAGTCACCCAAGCATACGGCCCAAAAACATCTTCACCCTTTGCCGGATCAACATCGCAAAAACCTCACCTAGCATAAAAAATAACAGTACAGCGCGGAAAGCGGGTCGCGGCGACTGAATGCAAAACGCCCGTGCTAAAGAGTCAGGGGGCAAATAACTGAAGAAAAATAGCAGAACATGTTGAAACAGCTACTTGCAAGTGTAGTAAAATAACTATAACTAATTATAAATTAATGAGATGAATAAATGAGTGTAGGCCCTTAAATGAAATTTTTTATTACAATAGTATGCATACTTCGTTCATTAACCGTCAAAAGGATTGAAGGCGACCTCAGCCTCCTGTCCTTATTTATTCAACCTCCACGCTATTTACTCCGCTCACATTTATAGCCATTTAAATTCGCAGAACCCCGTTCTCGCATAGAAGCTGGCAGGGTTGTCAGATTCTACATTTTTTCCCAAAAAGCTGCCGAAAAACAATTTTTCGCCGGGTAAAAGCCTGTGGCTTTTAAAAAATAGAAACCTTTGATAACACAGCAGTCGTATACTTTAGGATGTATTTTAGACATAATAATATTATGTGCTTATCCGGTCCGGATGACAATGGATACATATCCTTAGAAGGTGTAGCAGCCGTGGATGTAGTTAATCTTATTAAGAAATTGTCCGCCCTTTACTTCATTAAGATGTAACGAACTCGTCATATGACTGTAACAGTCCCACCTTATAGTGTCTTTCACAGCAATACACCAAGAACGAGGACAAAGGATGGCAAAAGAACGTATTCTCATCGTTGATGACGAACAGGATGTCGTAGACCTCCTGCGATATAATCTCGAAAAAGCTGATTACGAAACAGTCGTGGCATTAAACGGCCATCAGGCCATAGAGGCCGTTCGGCTCGATGCGCCCGACGTGGTACTCCTGGATATCATGCTCCCGGACATTAGCGGATGGGAGATATGCAAAACTCTGAGAGATAGCTCGCTTGGCAAGTTTCTTCCGATCATCATGCTCACGGCCCTTTCTGACGAAGAGGCGCGAATCAAAGGACTCACGCTGGGCGCGAATGACTATCTCGCCAAACCATTCTCCCTCAGGGAACTCCAACTCAAGATTCGGAAGTGTCTTGACCAGCGGCAAACGATCAAATCATTTATCGCCAAAGAGCAGGATCATGATACCTCGCTCCGCTACCTCGTCCACGAACTGAAGAATTCCCTTTCCGTCATTGGAAACTTTTCAGCTCTTGCACTCAGGAAGGGAAAAGACACAAAAAAATATCTACAGACCATCAATTCCGCATCTGCTCACGCGGAAAACCTTCTCAATGACACTTCACTGCTCGCCCGGCTTGAACAGGAGGGTTCCGCATTCCCGATCACACCAGTCGATATTTCAGCGGTTTGTGAAGAAGTAGTCGACATGTTCCGCGATGAAGCGAAAAAAAACGAGATTGAGATCGAGATTATAAACAAGACGCGGTTCCTCGTCAGGGGAGATAGAACGGCTGTGCGACAGGTGCTCGTTAACCTCGTTTCCAATGCTGTAAAATATAACCGTCGCGGCGGCAAGGTCCGGTTATCCTTCAACGACGCGGGTTCCTGTCTTCAAATCTCGGTTCAGGACGAAGGATGCGGAGTGTCCAGCGAAGAACTTCCTCGTATTTTCGATAAATTTTACCGCGCGGGAGGAAGTGAACGGAAGAAAGGAGCGGGCCTTGGCCTCTATATCGTCAAACTCATGGCGCTTGCCATGGGCGGAAAAATCACGGCCTCCAGCACAATCGGCGCAGGAAGTACCTTTACCGTAACGTTCAAACGATGCGGTGCTGAGGGCTGCGAACAGGGAAATGCAGTCAGAGATGAGGCAGTCCAGACGGCGACAACGCACGAATAAATATGCTTTCAACAAATCTCATAACGGATAGATACATCGAGAACTCTTCTTTACGAAACGATTTGCCCCCGGTGTGCACGCTTACTGCGTCCACTTGGACCGTACCGCCGGCAATGCGCGTGACGGACGTTGCCGATCTGTTCTTTCAATCCGCCAATCTCGATTCCCTGGCGGTCGTGGACGGAAATGAACCCCTGGCGCTTCTCACAAGGCCCAAATTCATGCTCAAACTGTTTCGTAGATACAGCTTCGAGCTGTTCGGAAAGAATCCAATCATAACACTCGCCGACTCAGATCCGCTGATCATTGAAGAAAGCGAACGGCTCGAGGTGACGATCGACAAGGCATTAGGGCGCGACTCCTCCGCGGTCTTTGACGAAATCATCGTCGTGGACAGGAAGGGCTGCTTTAAGGGCCTCCTTTCCGTCAGACAGCTTATAATCGAGCGGTGCTCCTCGCTGGCCAACAGCATGGTGCAGAAGAAAAGAGCAAGCAACCGTGCCTGCGAACTCGATCAGATCAATACGGTGAAATCGCAGTTTATCGCACACGTTGTCCGCGAATTGCGCTCCCCGATCAATGCCATCATCGAACTTACCGAACTCCTGAAAATGACGACGGACAAGGATGCCATTGAACAGATCAGGGAGATTCTCTCCTTGGCGACATCTAGCGCCACCGGCCTTTGGGCCATCATCACCAACATCCACGAATTATCGAAGATCGAAGCGGACAACATGGAAGTCATGAAACAGGATGTGGACGTATCGGCGCTTGTCGCTGACACGGCAGAAGCGGTACGCGTTTTCGGCGAAAATAAGCCAGTAATCGTCGGGGTCACGTGTCCCGCCGCTCCCGTAATAGTCTCAACGGATCCTGTCAAGCTGCGCCAGATCGTCATGAACCTCGCAAGTAATGCGGCAAAATTGACCCCCTCCGGCAAGGTCTCCCTGACGCTTGGCATCATCGGCAGCAGTCTTGAAATCTCGGTCGGCGTTCCCGGCATCGGTATCAAGCAAGAATATCTGAGCGGGCTGTCAACAGCTACCTGCCGGCTGGAAGACGCTGAAACTAAAATCTGCCAAGGGACTGGAGCCGGCCTCTCGATCAGTAAACATCTCACTGAGCTTCTCGGCTGCACGATCTCGGTGATAAGCGTATTTGGCAGGGGAATGACCCTTGTTGTTTCTCTACCGTTGCAGTTTGAGGAGCGGCGAAGTGGGCTCTATAATGTGGATTAGGGAAAAGGTCTCGGTCGTCGACAATGACAAATTACATCGTTACAAGACCTTGGATCTGTTTGAAAGCGACGAAATCGAGGTGGTGACCCATGCAACAGCTTTCGGGGTGACCGGTTACGTGGGATCGATGCAGCCAGACCTCATTCATCTTGACATCAACATGCCAGCCCTCGCCGGAGATAAGCTTCCATCGCTGCCCCCCGACTACTCAGATCCATTTGTATTCCTGTCGTCATTTACTCATCCCATTACGAGTGCAGCCTGGTGGGATAACGTGACAACCACCGGCGAGCCGGGCTATCCTTGGAAAGGGAACCTTGATGATTTCCGGATTAAAGTCAGACGGGATATCAGCGAGTAGACGAAGGATATTCAGTGAGCCACACAAGGGAGGCAAATTCATGATTAAAAGAAAAAAAATTTTGGTTGTTGATGATGATGAAATGCATCTCAGGGTAACAAAGGAAATCCTTCGCGATGAGAATATTGAGGTCGTCACTCATCAATGCGGCTTCGGAGTCATGGCTCTCGCGAGCGAGTTTCAGCCTGACCTTCTTCTCATTGATGTCAACATGCCGGCTCTCTCCGGCGACAAACTGGCGTCTCTGCTTAGAACAAACGAATATACACGTAATATTGAGATCGTATTTTATTCATCCGACGACGAGGAAAGCCTCAGGGAAATCGTCAAGTCCTGCAATGTACGGGGTTACATATGCAAGGGCGACATTGTCGACCTGAAAAATAAAGTAAACCATTACCTCAGATCACCGGCTTGAGAGAGTCCCCGGCATGAACTTTATAAGGGACCGCGACTCCTCCGGGAACAGCGGTATCATAAAGCATCAATATTGCGTGAATGGTTTATGTCACTCCTTAATAAGACAGAGAAATGGTTACCGACTGATTTGCCGAGGAATCCGCGCGACATCGGGGATACACAGTCGGGAAAGATAAAAGGAGGAGGTACGAAAGCAATACACGTAAATCTACTAAGTTTCATCGCAATGTAAAGAAATTGTAACATTGTTGTAACAATTCGATGATATAAAACAGCAGCAAAAAATCCAATAAGGAGGAAGTAAAATGAAGAAAATCGCAGCATTGGCATTGATCGTGGTTCTCGCAGTGGCGTCAAACGTTTTTGCAGATGAAATGCTGAACGGCGCCGGGGCGACTTTTCCCTACCCCGTGTATTCCGCATGGGCAAACGAATACAACAAGGTCACCGGCATAAAGCTCAATTACCAATCCATCGGATCGGGCGGCGGTATCAAGCAGATCACGGAGCGGACAGTCGACTTCGGCGCATCTGATGCCCCCCAAACGCCCGAGTTCCTGGCAAAAAACAACTTACTCCAGTTCCCTGCTGTGATGGGCGGCGTCGTGCTGGTCGTCAACATCGGCGGTGTAAAGGCGGGAGAGCTGAAACTCGATTCCGAAGCAGTGTGCAAAATGTACCTGGGCGAAATCACGAAGTGGAGCGACCCGAAGATCAAGGAGCTGAACCCCGGCGTCAATCTTCCGGACAGCGGCATCACGGTAGTCCATCGCTCTGACGGGTCAGGAACGACTGCAATCTTTACCGGTTACCTGAACGATGTCTGTTCTGCCTGGAAAGAGAAAGTCGGTACCGGCACTTCCGTCAGCTGGCCCACGGGTATCGGAGGGAAAGGGAACGAGGGCGTGGCCAACTATGTTCAGCAGCAAAATGATTCAATCGGGTACGTGGAATTTGCCTATGCGCAGCAGAACAATCTGACCTACACGCTCCTCAAGAATAGCGCCGGAACATTCGTGGCACCAAGCTTCAAGACCTTCGAGGACGCAGCCGCAACGGCTGACTTCGACCCGAATAAACACTTCTACCTCTGGCTCAACAACGCGCCAGGCAAGAACGCATGGCCCATAGCGGGCGCGACGTTCATACTCCTGGGCAAGGAAAAAAAGGATTCGAACATAAAAGTGATGAAATTCTACAACTGGGCATTTATGCACGGCGACAAAAAGGCAGAGGAACTGATCTATGTTCCGCTCCCCAAATCGCTAAAAAATAAAATCCGCGCCTACTGGAAGTCGAACGGCATACAGTAAAGCGGCATTAAAAAAGAGGTTGAATTGTACGGGTCAGGTATATATACTATTGATGCCTGACCCGTTTGATTTTCATCATCCGGCAGATTGAAAGGTTGCATCCTTGGCCATTGTTTCCAAAAAGAATTTCATCGATTTCTTGTTCTCCCTCCTGACTGCCATCGCGTCCTTTAGCATTATTATTTTCATTATCGGAATTCTGGTGGTGCTCGTCAAGGAGTCTTCGCTCGCAATCGGGAAATTCGGGCTAATCAATTTTCTTACCTCAACGGCCTGGAACCCCGTCACAAGGGTCTTTGGAGCAGCAACCACTATCTTCGGAACATTCGTGACGACCGCGCTCGCCCTGATTTTCGCAATTCCGACTGCAATCGGAATAGCGGTATTCGTCACGGAAATAGCGCCGAATTTTCTGAAAGGTCCCATCGGTATCGCTATAGAGCTTCTCGCAGCCATACCGAGCATTATTTACGGGATGTGGGGCCTCTTTACTCTCGCGCCTATCATGTCGAAGTATATCGAACCCGCGCTCAAAAACACGCTCGGAACGATACCTGTTATCGGCATTCTGTTCGAGGGCAATCCTCTCGGCATCGACCTGTTGACCGCGAGCGTCATCCTCGGTATCATGATCATCCCTTTCACGGCGAGCATCGCCCGCGATTCGTTCAATTTGACCCCCGCTGTGGTCAAGGAGTCTGCCTACGCCATCGGCGCGACACGCTGGGAAGTGGTCAAGAACGTCGTACTCCCTTATTCCAAGCTGGGGGTGTTCGGAGGAGCTGCGCTTTCCCTGGGTCGGGCCTTGGGTGAAACGATGGCAGTAGCCTTCGTGCTCGGGAACAATCATAAAATCGCCACGTCACTGCTTGACGCGGCCTCCACCATCACCGTGAGCCTCGCGAATGAATTCACGGAAGCAGACAGCGCCATATACCTATCCTCGCTTTATTATCTTGCGCTCGTCCTGTTCGTGATGAGCTTCATCATCCTGGCCGTCGCGAAGTTCTTTCTCCTGAAGGCGGAGAGGAAGTATTCAAGGTGATGTATAATACGGCCGAACATGGAGTATCTTTATTTAGATGGGGGCAACTATGGTTCGGCATTCCCGTGGAAGCAGGAATCCAGTGTCTCCTGACACTTCTTTTTATTCTGGGTTCCAGCATTCGCCGGAATAATGACGTTAGTATCCTGTTTAAAGCGCCTATAATTCCATTTGATAGTTTATGATGACTCACGAACAAAAACGTAAAATCGAAGGTATCCTTGCTCTCTCGCTGAGCGGACTCGCTGCCGCGATCGGTCTTTTCTGGCTTGTGTACATTCTGGCCGATGTGATCATCAACGGTCTGGGGGCCCTCAAAGTAAGCCTGTTCCTCAACGACCCTGCTCCCGCGGGGGTCGAGGGAGGCGGATTGAGGAATGCTTTTGTTGGGCAGCTGATGATCACCTTCGCAGCTACCTTGATCGGCGTCCCCATCGGTGTGCTCGGCGGGACGTTTCTGGCAGAATACGCACGCGGGAGAAAAATCGCAAGAACCATCAGCATTCTTTCCGACATCATGGTCAGCGTTCCTTCGATCGTCGTTGGCGCTTTTGTCTATGCCATACTCGTCCGACCGCTCCATCATTTCAGCGGCTGGGCAGGCGCTTTCGCCCTTTCAATTATCATGATCCCCGTGGTGCTCCGGACGACGGAGGACATGCTGTCGCTTGTGCCGTGGACCCTTCGCGAAGCGGCGTTCGCGCTCGGCGCGCCCTATTACAAAGTGATCATACAGGTCGTCTACCGTGGGGCGGCCACAGGGATTCTCACAGGCATTCTCCTTTCGATCGCTCGCGTCGCGGGAGAAACGGCGCCGCTTCTCTTTACGTCGTTTAACAACAATTTTTTCTCCGGCCAAATGAACGGGCCCCTCGCTTCGTTGACAGTCACAATCTTTCAGTACGCGATGGGCCCTTATAAAAGCTGGCATTCACAGGCCTGGGGCGCTGCGTTCATCATCACCCTTTTTATTCTCGGACTGACGATCGCAGGCAGATTAGTCATCAAGTGGAGGTATAAGCGTTGACAGCACAACTCGAGATGGAAGTCAGGGACCTTGATTTCTATTACAACGGAGATCTTCACGCGCTCCGGGCGATATCGCTGCCGATTTACAAAAACAACGTAACGGCGCTGATCGGACCCTCGGGCTGCGGCAAAACCACGCTGCTCCGCTGTTTTAACCGCATGCACGACCTCTATCCCAAGCACCGGTACGGGGGAGAAATCTTCTTTCAGGGAAACAATATTCTTGGCGAGGGCACAGATCTAATCAATCTCCGGAGCCGCATCGGAATGGTATTCCAGAGACCGACGCCTTTCCCCATGTCTATTGCCGAAAACATTGCCTACGGCTTGCGGCTCAAGGGAATCAGAAAAAAAAGCGAGCTCGTTGAGCGAATTGAGCGGTCGCTCAGACATGCGGTGCTCTGGGAGGAGGTGAGGGACAAGCTGAACGCCAGCGCCTATGACCTGTCGGGCGGGCAACAGCAGCGGCTTGTAATAGCGCGCGCCCTGGCCGTGGAGCCGGAAATCCTTCTTTTCGACGAACCGACTTCGGCCTTGGACCCCATCTCAACGGCCAAAATAGAAGAGCTGGTCGTCAACCTCAAGAAGGATGTTACCATTATCATTGTAACGCACAACATGCAGCAGGCGGCGCGCGTCTCGGACATGACGGGATTCCTCTATATGGGCGAACTCATCGAGTATGGTACCACGGAGAAGATATTCACCAATCCTGACAAGAAACAGACTGACGATTATATAACGGGAAGATTCGGGTAAGAAAATACAGGGTCACGTAGAAAGCAACGCAAAACCTTTCAGCCGGGTACTCACGCTTTACCGCGCTACTTGACCCTTGCCCCTTGCATCTCGACTCTTGACCCTATGTTCTACAGGAGGCAAAATGACCGCGCAGAAAGAACAGGACATCGAAAAACTCAAGGAACGCATCCTCAAGATGGGATCCTTTGTCGAGGACGCAATCAGGAAATCCATCAAGGCCCTTGTAGAGCGAGAGCGCGAGCTGGCCATCTCGGTGATCGACGGCGATGCCATCGTGAACAACTACGATGTAGAAATCGAGGAGGAGTGCATCCGGTTCTTGGCCATCTGGCAGCCCACAGGCAGCAACCTCCGTCTGGTGACGACGGCTATCAAGATTATCACTGACTTGGAGCGCATGGGTGATCTGGCTGTGGACACCTGCGAACGGGCCATCGAGATGCTGGATGAGCCACCGCTCAAGCCATTTATTGACCTCCCCCGCATGGCCGAGGCGGCCCAGAAAATGCTCAAGGACAGCCTTGACGCTTTTGTGACCCAGGACGCTGATCTGGCCATGCAGGTCTGCGAGGCCGATGATTTCGTGGACAATCTAAACCAGCAGCTATTCAACGAGTTGCTGCTCTATATGCTCAAGGACTCGAAAAACATCAGCCGTGCTGTTCGCCTTACCTATATAGCCAAGTATATCGAACGCATCGCCGATCATGCCACGAATATTGCGGAGATGGTGGTCTACATGGTCAAGGGCAAGGTGATCCGCCATATGGCCTGCGAGACACTCCGGCATGAAAAAAGCAAGGAGTGACGGAAAGGCCGCCTATCCGCAACAAATTGTTCCCATCGTGAACGAATGCAACAGAGGAACAGGAAAAGAGGCTGAAGAATCCAGTCCCGTCGCCCTTATTTCTTCAATCTCCCGTTGATTTTCCAGCTGTGCCTGCAACACCTTCCCTGCTCATAATGCTTTGTTCCCATCCCATAAAATGTTTGACAAATCACACCGTTACGATGTAAAATCTTTACTTCGGCCTTCACCGGCCAGATTTTCATGCGCTGTCACCCCAGACGATAACGGCGAGCGGTAGATTCCGATGTCTATCAATTCACTGCCGCGCTCGCAGGCGGCATCCTCAGAAAGATATTCATGAATTCTGTGTCCAAACAAATCGAGCAACCTCTACTGCGAGACCTTGTCATCCTGACCGTCCTGATCGCTGTCTTTTTCGGTTTTATGATCGGCAACCGCCCCTTGTCCGTTCCTGATGAAGCCCGGTACGTCGAGATTCCGCGCGAAATGGTCGCAACGGGAAACTATCTCACTCCCCGCCTTAACGGGGTAAAATACTTTGAAAAACCTGCTCTCTTCTACTGGTTAGAGGCCTTGTCGATCAAGCTTTTCGGTCTCCATGAGTCCACCTTGCGTCTCTGGCCCGCCGTTTTCGCTCTCTTCGGATGCCTCTCGGTTTACGGCGCGGGCCGCCGCATCTTCGGACGCCGGGCCGGGCTGGTTGCCGCTATCGTCCTGGCCACCAGCATTCTGTATTACAGCTTGAGCCGGGCGATCATTCTCGACATGCCGGTTTCCGCCTTCCTTACTGCTGCGCTCCTTTCCTTTCTGATTGGCATGCACGAGGTCCCGGGCCTACGGCGAAAGCTCTTCCTCTGGAGCTTTTACGTTTTTTGCGCCCTCGCAGTCCTGACCAAAGGGCTTATCGGCATCGTCATCCCGGGCATGATCATCGGCGCATGGATCATCATCCTCGGGGAATGGCGCATCCTCAGAACCATCTATCTCCCCTCAGGGCTTGCGCTGTTCCTGCTCATCGCCGCACCATGGCATATCCTCGTCATTCGGGCCAACCCCGAATTTTTTCATTTTTACTTCATACAGGAGCACTTCCTGCGCTACCTGACCAAGATGCACGGCCGCTACCATCCGCCGTGGTTCTTCATTCCCATTATTCTTGTCGGACTGTTTCCCTGGAGCGCCTTTCTTATGCAGGCAGTCAGACACAGTCTTCCTGCCACATGGCGAGAACGGCACGAGCACCGCGATGCCCTCTTTCTGATGCTCTGGGCGGGACTGGTGTTTCTCTTTTTTACAGCATCGGATTCGAAGCTGGCGCCCTATATTCTTCCCGCTTTTCCACCTCTGGCCCTCCTAATCGGTCGTTACCTGGCCGTGGCATGGGGTAGCAAGGAGTTCCCCGGACTGCGCCTCGGATACCATATCCTCCTGACAGCCGCACTGCTGCTGGCAGGAGCTTTTCTGCTAGCCCCTTATGTTGCACCGACGGAGAATGTTCAGACCCTGGGTAAATACAGCTACTTGTTTGCGATTACCCTGGTCGTGGGAGCCGGGCTAGCGTGGGCGCTGGCACGGTACCGCGGTCTTCAGCCATCCTTTATCGCCGTTGTCGCCATGTCCGTGCTTTTCCTGCTCGAAGTGAACGCGGCCGCGCCCCGTGTTCAAGCAAATTCGATCAAGGACCTTGCAGTGACGCTGAAGCCCCTGCTGAAGCCGGGTGATGAGGTCGCCAGCTATTCGACCTATTACCAGGACCTGCCCGTGTATCTTGAAAAGCGCATCATTGTCGTGGGCTGGAAAGGCGAGCTCGAATTCGGCACTCAAGTGGAGGACACCACGCAGTGGATGATGGAACCGGACGCATTTTGGAAACGGTGGCAGGGTCCCGAAACGATTTACATGATTACCGGTAAGGATACTTATGAGGCCATGCGCCACAACCCTAAGCTCAAATTATTTCCCGTAGAAGAAGATCAGGGTAATATTGTGCTGTCCAATAGAGAGGTCAAATGATGGGCTATCTCCCCCTTATTCTGCTCGGCGTTATGCTGAATGCCGCTGCCCAGTTGTTTCTGAAGGAGGGGATGCGCCGGATCGGCCATTTTGACTTCGTCTGGGCCAATGTCCTCCCGATTGCGGTCCAGGTGGCGGGAAATATTTTTATTCTCGGTGGTCTGCTTTGCTATATCGTAAGTGTTGCCGTCTGGCTCCTTGTCCTATCCCGCGTTGAAGTGAGCTTTGCCTATCCCCTGCTCTCGGTGGGGTACATCGTGAATGCCGTTGCAGGCTATTACCTGTTCCAGGAGAATCTTTCAGTCACGCGAATTACGGGGATCCTGATCATCTGTGTGGGCGTGTATTTCGTGACAAAGAGCTGAGAAGAAAACTGTTTCACCGCAGAGAAGGCGAAGTTGTAAGATTGTGATGTGAGCCTTCTATTCCTTGCACGTTTTTGACAGCAAGAACCCGCGACTTGAGCCGTTATGCGATGGGGATGACCTTTGAGAATATACCTTTTAAAACGAGGCAAATAATGTCGAATAACGCAAAAGAAGCATTTCTTCCTTTTTCCCGGCCGTCCATCAGCCAGGCCGCGATCGACGAAGTCGTGGCATGCCTTAAATCAGGCTGGATCACCACCGGCCCCCGGGTTAAGCAGTTCGAGGAGGACCTCAAGGCCTATGTCGGCGCGCCGTACGTTCTGGCCCTCACCTCGGCAACCGCCGGCCTCCACTTGGCGCTCGTCGCCCTTGACCTCAAACCCGGCGATGAAGTCATCACCACGCCCATGACTTTCGCGGCTACGCTGAACACAATCGTGCTCGCGGGTGGGAAACCGGTCCTCGTCGATGTCGAGCCCAGGACTTATAATATGGATGTAACAAAGATCGAGAAGGCGGTCACGAAGCGCACGCGCGCCATCATGCCCGTGCACTTTGCTGGCCTTCCCGTAGACCTCGATCCTCTCTACGCGATTGCGAAGAAGCACAACCTCCGCGTCGTTGAGGATGCGGCCCATGCCATCGGCTCGGAGTATAAAGGCAAACGCATCGGCAGCTACGGTGATATCCAAGTTTTCAGTTTTCACCCGAACAAGAACATGACAACCGGCGAAGGCGGATGCGTGGTTACGCGGGATGAAAAACTCGCCTCCCAGGTTGCCCTGCTCCGCTTCCATGGCATGGACCGGGAAGCCTGGAACCGGTTCGGTAAAAAGGGGAACCAACATTACGAGATCATCGCGCCGGGATATAAATATAACATGATGGATATCCAGGCCGCTCTGGGGCTGCACCAGCTGAAACAGCTCGACGGCTTCATCATGCGCAGGACCGAGCTTGCACTCCGGTACCACAGGCTGCTGAAGGACTGGCCCCAGTGGACCCTGACCGCGGCGCCGGCCTATTCACATCTCCACGCCTGGCACCTGTACGCGCCACTCATCAATCCCGAGTCGGCGAAGATGGATCGCGACGCGTTCATGCAGGGGATGAAGGAGCGCAACATCGGGACGGGCCTGCATTACCGTGCCGTGCACCTCTATCCATACTACCGGGAACACTTCGGCTTCAAGCCGGGAGATTTTCCGAATGCCGAGGCCATCTCGGACCGCATCGTAAGCCTGCCGCTTTTCCCGGCCATGACCGATGCGGACCAGGACCGCGTGGTTGCCGCTATGGCCGATCTGTTCGGGAGGAAGCAAGTCCCATGAAACCCTACGTCAGTATCGTTATCCCGGTTTATAACGAGCAGGACAACCTCGAATCCCTCTTCACGCGCCTGACCACGGTGATGGACAAGACGGGAAAGCCCTACGAAATCCTGTTCACCAACGACGGGAGCCGCGACCGCTCCCGGGACATGCTCAGGAATTTTTTTGAGCAACGACCGGACCGGATCCGGGTCATAGATTTCAACGGGAACTTCGGACAGCACATGGCCATCATGGCCGCCTTCGAACGTGTGCGGGGCGAGGTGATCGTGACCCTGGATGCCGATCTTCAGAATCCGCCCGAGGAAATTCCGAAACTTCTCGCGGCAATCGAGGCAGGCCATGACGTCGTGGGGGGGTACCGGAAGAACCGCCAGGACACTTTCTTCCGGAGGTATGCGTCAAAGGTCATCAATGGGATCCGCGCGAAGATCACCAACATCCAGATGCGGGACCAGGGCTGCATGCTCCGCGCGTACCGGAAGAACATCATCGAAAGCATTGTGGCAAGCGAGGAGACCTCGACGTTCATCCCCGCGCTCGCTTACAGTTATGCGGCCAACCCCACTGAAGTGGAAGTCGAGCATGCGGCGCGCGCGGCAGGTGAATCCAAATACCACCTCTATGACCTGATCCGCTTGAACTTTGACCTCATGACCGGATTCTCCATCGTACCGTTGCAGGTGTTCACCGTTTTCGGCATCCTCGTATCGATGCTCAGCACCCTCTTTGTAATTTACCTGTTCATCCGCCGCCTTGTCATAGGCCCCGAGGCTGAAGGGGTATTCACCCTCTTTGCGATACTCTACTTCCTCGTGGGCATCGGCATCATGGGGCTCGGCATCATTGGCGAATATATCGGCAGAATCTATAGGGAAGTGAGGCGCAGGCCGCGGTTCGTGATCCGCGAAGTCTACGAAAAAATCAATGACTAAACCAGCCATCCTTGTTTTTGCGTACCACGACGTCGGCTATGAGTGCCTGGACGTTCTGATACAGAATGACGAATACATCCTCGCTGTCATAACGCACAAAAACAACCCCACCGAAGAGATCTGGTTCCGTTCCGTTGAGGACTTAGCAAAGAAGTACGACATCCCGGTCCATACCCCGGAGTCAGTAAACACTCCTGATTGGATCGCGCGGATCCGCTCCTGGGAGCCGGACCTGATTTTCTCCTTCTATTACCGCAGCATGATCAACGAGGAGATCCTGGGCATCCCCCGCCTCGGCGCGTTCAATATGCACGGTTCGCTCCTTCCGAAGTACCGCGGCCGTGTTCCGATCAACTGGGCAATCCTGCACGGCGAGAAGGAAACGGGCGTGACGCTCCATCATATGGTGAAGCGCGCCGATGCGGGCGACATCGTGGACCAGGAAGTGGTGCCCATCGGCCATGATGAGACAGCGCGGGAAGTGTTCGCCAAATGCGTCAAGGCAGCCCGTCTTGTGCTCGAAAGACAGCTGGATGCCCTGACGACGGGGACCGCGCCACGGCGTGAACAGAATGAATCGCAAGCAACCTATTTCGGCGGGCGCACACCTGAGGACGGGCGCATCGACTGGACACAAAGCGCTGAGAAGATATATAATCTCATCCGCGCGGTGACCCAACCCTATCCGGGTGCATTCACCGATGTCGGGGGTAAACGCATGATCATCTGGTGGGCCGCGCCCCTGCCCGGCGGGAACGGCGTTCCCGGAGAGGTTCTGTCTTTGGAACCACTTCGCGTGACAACGGGAAACGGCGTTCTGGATATCGTCAATTGGGAATGGGAAGATGATGAGATGCACGAATTGAGGGTAGGCCAGGTGCTCGGTGCGTAATTTCCCTGCATTCTTCCCAGTCGGTTCTTCCCGTCCCCGCATCCATCTTGATTTGCATGAACAAACCCTGTCTCCGATACATTCATTCGAGGATGACAAAAGGAAATGGAGCATTTCATGAGCCTAAAAATTTTGATCTTCGGTGTCAACGGCTTCATCGGAAACAGCCTGACAGAATACATTCTGAAAAACAAGGACTGGGAGGTCTACGGCATGGATATGGCCGCGGACAAGCTTGAACAGTGCCTCGGGCATGAACGATTCCACTTCGTTGAGGGTGACATCACCATTAACAAGGAATGGATCGAGTATCACGTCCGGAAATGCGATATCGTCATCCCGCTCGTGGCCATTGCCACACCGGCAACCTACGTACAGGACCCCCTCCGTGTGTTTGAGCTGGACTTCGAGGCGAATCTCGACATCGTCCGCAAATGCGTAAGGCATAAGAAACGGGTGCTCTTCCCTTCTACTTCGGAGGTGTACGGCATGTGTATGGACCGGGAGTTCGATGAGGAACTGTCGAATCTTGTTCTCGGCCCGATCAGCAAGCCGAGGTGGATCTACTCCTGTTCCAAGCAGCTCATGGACCGCGTGATCCACGCCTACGGGATGAAGGAGGGCCTTCATTACACGCTCTTCCGCCCCTTCAACTGGATCGGTCCCAAGCTGGACAATATCCTCGAACCAAAAGAAGGCAGCTCCCGCGTCCTCACCCAGTTTATCGGCAATATTTTACGGGGTAAGGACATACAGCTCGTTGACGGTGGCGAACAGCGCCGGAGCTTCACATACATCGATGACGGGATCGATGCCCTCATCCGCATCATCGAGAATAAGAACGGTGCCGCCGACGGCCGCATTTTCAATATCGGCAACCCTGCGAACGATGTCTCGATCAGGGAGCTGGCGGAGACGCTGATCGCGCTCATCAAGACTTATCCCACATACGCGAAGCTCGCCGACAGCGTGAAGCTTGTTTCCGTCCAATCAAAGGAATATTACGGCGAGGGATACCAGGACATCCTGACTCGCGTCCCGTCGATCAAAAATGCGAAAAAGTATCTCGGATGGAAACCGACAACCGATCTGAAAACCGGGCTCAGGAAAACCCTGGACTATCACCTCGGCAGGCCGTCGACGGAGCTGGATATGTAGCGCAAAGAGAATGTCTGACGACCCGGGTCTCTGTCCGTAGCCGGCATTCGCGCTTGCCCAAAATAGTATCAATACGCTTGTTTTTTTTTCGTTTCCCCATATGTTCTGTTTTTAGCTTGAACAGCTGCGAGGATATTTGCATCATGCTTCTTCGCTCCGAATCATTATCAGTGTCATGACCGAACTCGCAATCAAAATCGACGTGGACACCGACCGAGGCACGCGCATCGGCGTGCCAAACCTCCTTGACCTATTCGATGAATTCGGCATCAAGGCCACTTTCCTCTTCTCCCTCGGTCCCGACAATACAGGCCGCGCCATAAAGCGCATTTTCCGTCCCGGCTTCCTGAGCAAAGTGAGCCGCACGAGTGTCATATCAACTTACGGCATCCGCACACTCCTGAACGGAGTTCTGTTGCCTGGACCACATGTGGGTCGGAGAAACGAAGGCGTCATGAAGCTTGCACGGGAGAAAGGACATGAAGTCGGCATTCATTGCTACGATCACATCCGCTGGCAGGACGGCCTCGCCAAGATGACGCGTGATGAAGTGTTCGAGGAGTTCGGCAAGGCGCGGCGGGAATTCGAGCGGATTTTCGGCGAACGGGCAAGGACCGCGACTGCGGCGGGATGGCAGGTAAACGCTTACAGCCTCGCCGCCTATGACGATGCCGAGCTCCTTTACGCAGGCGATGCCCGCGGTCGCTATCCCTTCTTTCCCCGCGTACAGGGAGCGGTATATCGGACGATGCAGATTCCCACGACCCTCCCGACTCTTGATGAGTTGCTTGGACGGCCGGAATATCCCGAGAATCGCCTTGCCGATTATTACCTGTCTCTTCTGCGGCCTGATGCGTTGAATGTTCTTACCATACACGCGGAAGTAGAGGGGATGAAGAACCTCGCCTTTTTCCGTTCTCTTCTCAGCCAGATAGGGGTGCGCGGGATCCGAATCTTGAGACTTGATGATCGGGCGAAAGGGATCCTGAAAAACCGATCGTCGCTTCCCGTTTGCGATCTTGTTCCGGGCACAGTTGACGGACGCAGCGGGACCATTGCACTCCAAAAATTCTAAGCACTGCGGTATCCGGCGGCGACAACAAGCGGTAAGCCGAATCTCTTAAAATAACAGGGCCTTGCCCGACTGTTTTCCCGACAACAACAGTCTTCGACCATCAGATTCTTTTTGACAATCACCCGTTATTCCATTATATTTAAAAAGGAATCGTCGCAATCCGGCCCATTACTCCCCTGAAGGAGAGTGTCAATGATCCCCACCGTCGAATGGAAAGACGGCATCGTTCGCATGCTGGACCAGACTAGACTGCCCTTGGAAACGGTTTACAATGACTGCAAGGACTACCAGACTGTTGCGCGGGGTATCAAAGAGCTCTGGGTGCGCGGCGCCCCCGCTATCGGTGTCTCAGCCGCCATGGGACTGGCCCTCGGTGCTCGACAGGTGACCGCATCCACCTTTGAGGAATTCTGGCCGAAATTCGAAGAGATCTGTGCTGTCATGGCGTCGACCCGGCCCACAGCGGTGAATCTTTTTTGGGCTATCGAGCGGATCAAACAATTCGTACAAGCGAATCGGGATAAAAGCATCGACGACATCAGCGCTCTCCTTGTAGAAGAATCCCAGCGCATGCTGATGGAGGACATTGCCACCAATAAAATGATCGGCAGCTACGGATCGGTTTTCCTTTCCGACGAAGACAATGTTGTAACGCACTGTAACGCAGGGTCGATCGCCACCGCCGGCTACGGCACGGCCGAAGGCGTCATGCGCGCCGCGGTCGAGGAAGGGAAAAGGATCCATGTCTATGTCGATGAAACGCGCCCCGTGCTCCAGGGCGCGCGCCTGACGGCGTGGGAACTGATGCAGGAAAACATCCCCTGCACGCTGATCACCGACAACATGGCGGGTTATTTCATGTATCATGATATGATCGACGTAGCCATCGTAGGAGCTGACCGCATAGCGAGAAACGGGGATGTGGCGAATAAGATCGGCACGTACAGCTTAGCGGTCCTCTGCAAAGAGCACGGAATCCCCTTCTACGTTGCCGCGCCGCTCTCCACCATCGATTTCAAAATTGAAGCAGGCTCTTCCATCCCCATCGAGGAACGCGATCCCCGCGAGGTAACCCATGTATTCGGCAAGGTTCAGATCGCTCCGAGCGGCGTGAACGTAGCAAACCCAGCCTTCGATGTTACGCCAGCCCGCTACATCACGGCCATTATTACCGAAAAGGGGGCGTTTCATACAAAGGACATCCACAAACTTGCCGACAACAAGGCCGACCCTGAAAGATTCAGATTGAAATAACACTATCTACCTTACCATCTACACGGCATGTGGAGTTGATCATCTTCTTGTTGGGTGACAGAGAAGAAACCTGAACTCTAGACTTTGATCCTGGGAAATCCTGTATGGCAATCTATCCCCGGCGGAGGGCTGAATGAAGCAGACTGTTCTTCATCGGAAACACGAACTGCTGAATGCGAAGATGACGGAGTATCAGGGATGGCAGATACCTCTACAGTTCTCCGACATCCAAGACGAGTATCATGCCGTCCGCCACGCCGTAGGGCTCTTCGACATAAGCTATCTGGGGAGAATCGAGGTCGCCGGCCCAGAGGCTCCCACCCTGCTCCAAAACATCACAACCTCAAACCTTTCGAAAATTCGCGAGGGTTCGGCCCACTATGGCCTTATCTGCAATGACGCGGGACGCATTCTTGACGATATTTTCATCCACCACCTCGCCGCCGCAGCAAAGACTCCCGGCGGACGCTACCTCCTGTCCACTAATGCATCCAATACTGAAAAAATACTGGACTGGCTCAAGAAGCATGCTTCCGGAGAGGTACAGATCGAGGACCGGTCGCAGGCCACAGCGCAGCTCTCCCTCCAGGGCCCGAAATCACTCCGCATCATGGAGAAACTTCCCAGCTTGCAATTTAAAAAATTAAAGCTCCGGTCGATCCGGGACATGGCGTACGACGATACCTCGGTACTCGTACTGCGGAGCGGCTATACGGGGGAGCACGGATACGAGATCATTGTTCCCGCGGACCAGGCTGAAGCTCTCTGGGAGGCCCTGTTAACCGCTGGCGCCGATGAGGGCATACTTCCCTGCGGTTTCGCCTGCCGGGATGTCTTGCGCATTGAAATGGGCTATCTCATGTACGGTTATGATATTGATGAGACACGAACGCCTGTCGAGGCCGGGTTGTCTCGATTCATCGATTTCAAGAAGGAATTCATCGGGAAAGACGCCCTACAGCGAATCAAAGCCGACGGCCCGAAACAGATGCTGGCGGGCTTTGTCCTGCTGGATAAAGGAGTCCCGAAAAATGGCGGCAGCATCTACTCTGAAAACCGGGAAATAGGCGCCGTAACGAGCGGGGGGCTGTCACCCGACCTGCGCAAGGGCATTGGTTTGGGCTATGTCTTCAGCCGTTACGCGCAAGCCGGACAGGAGATAGAGATAGAACTCCGAGACCGCGAAATTGCTGCAAAGATCGTGGAACTGCCCTTTTATCGGAAAAAGTGAGCGTCAAGCCGGGGGGCTTCTCCAACTGACTCAACTCTGGGGGACTCATAAAAAAAGTTGTATTTCTCCTAGACCTGTCCGACACCTCATGCCTGAAAAGACAGAACCGCAATAGAGACCTGTTTTCAATTCCGCTAAGTTTAAAATACCCGGCCGTTGTTCTGCATCCGGAATCCCTGAGGTTTGCACTGTCGTGGTGAAGGCAAAAAAAGACCCCGCCGATTTAATTCCGGCGGCGCTTTCCTTACTCCGTCAATAGCCTGGCAATGTCAGGCTTAATCACCTGCAAACTCTGTCAATGCGAAAACGTTATACCCCTTTTCCAGCAGTTTTTTCTTTCCCCCCACATCGGGCAGGTCGACGATAAAAGCCATCTCCACCACGACAGCGCCGAGTTTTTCGACAAGGGCCGCGGCTGCCAGGGCAGTGCCGCCAGTTGCGAGGAGGTCGTCGATGAGAAGCACGCGCTCGTTTTTCTTCAGCGCATCCTTGTGGATCTCGATGCGGTCAGTGCCGTACTCAAGTAAGTACTCCTGGGACTCAACCTCGGCCGGCAGTTTTCCCTTCTTGCGGATCGGGACAAATCCCCTGCCGAGCGTATATGCCAGCGCCGAGCCGATGATAAAACCCCGTGATTCGATGCCGACGACGGTGTCGAAATCGAAATCCGCATGAATATATCGTTGAGTCAGCGTATCAATAACGAGCCGGAACCCGACGGGATCCTTGATAAGCGTGGTGATGTCGCGGAACATGATCCCCTTTTTGGGATAATCGGGTATTGTTCTGATCCTTGATTTAATCGTCACTCTTCTCTCCTTCAATCATTTTCCGACAACGCTGCAGCGGGGCGCATGCGAATTCTGCATCCTGAACATGACGCTCTCCATTCGCGGTTCTCCGGTTTCAGCAATTCCCGGCTTCAACCTCACCGGTCTCTTTGTACCGCTCTACACCTATCCGATACAGGTCTTCGCCATGAACGTCATTCACGACGATAGCGGGGAAGTTTTCCACCTCGAGCCGCATCACTGCCTCGGCCCCAAGTTCAGGATAGGCGACCACCTCGGCCTTTTTGATGGTCTTGGAAATAAGAGCTCCGGCGCCGCCTATGGCCGCAAAGTAGACGGCTTTATAATGTTTGATCGCGTCTTTTACTTCCTGTCCGCGAGGCCCTTTGCCGATCATGCCCTTCAGCCCAAGTTCGAGCAGCGCAGGCGTGTACTTGTCCATGCGGTAACTCGTGGTCGGTCCCGCAGATCCGATGGCCCTCCCCGGTGGCGCTGGCGTCGGCCCAGTGTAATATAGAATTTGGCCTTTGAGGTCAAAAGGCGGCTGTTCCCCCTTTTCGCGGCCTTCAATCATATACTTGTGAGCCATGTCCCTGCCGGTGTAAATGACGCCGGTAATGACCACGTGGTCTCCAGCCCTGAGCTTTACGATGACATCGTCTGTAAGGGGAGGACGCAATAAAATGGGATCGGACATGATAGACCTCTTTGGGCATGGCCCCTTGAGCATAAGGAACAGGCTTCGACAACCGTTACGAGGCAGGCACGTGTCCTCCGCTCGCTGTTTTCAAATCTAAAGAATAATCGTCTTGTGCCGTGCGGCATGACAATTAATATTCACCGCCACCGGAAGACTCGCGATGTGGCAGGGGAAACTTTCAACATGCACCGCCATGGCTGTTACCTTGCCTCCCAGTCCCTCGGGCCCAATACCGGTCTTGTTCACAGTCTTTAGCAGCATTTCCTCGAGCGAGGCCAGTTCCAGTTTGGCGTTCGGACTGCCAACGGGTCTGAGAAGCGCTTTCTTCGCAAGGAGCGCCGCCTTCTCGAAGTCACCGCCGATACCCACGCCGATAACAACCGGAGGGCAGGGGTTAGCGCCGGCCTTCTGCACGCACTCAAGCAGAAAGCTTCTGATGCCCTCAATGCCCTCGGTGGGTTGTAGCATCCGGATTACGCTCATATTTTCGCTCCCCGCCCCCTTGGGCATGAACGAGATCCTGAGTTTGTCGCCCGGCACCAGCTCGGTGTAAATGATGGCTGGCGTGTTGTCGCCCGTGTTCTTCCGGGAGATCGGGTCTACTACGGATTTCCGGAGAAAGCCCTCCCTGTATCCTTTCCGGACGCCTTCATTAATAGCGTCTGCGAGAAAGCCGTTTTTGATTCGCAGGTCCTGGCCGATCTCGACGAAGAAGATGGCGATCCCCGTGTCCTGGCACAGGGGAATGTGTTCCTCTCGAGCTATACGGGCGTTCTCCTTGAGGAGCCCGATGATTTCCTTTGCCGTGGGCGCGGTCTCGGTCTCCAGCGCCCGGTCAAAGGCCGTCATCACATCGTCGCTCACGTTGTATGCCGCGTCGATGCAGATCTGCGCCACATTGTCCCTGATTTCGTCTACATGAATTTCGCGCATCCCGATCTCACCGCCTCTACCGACTTCATGAACGCCGCGTTCTCTTCGGAGCTCAGTTTGATCTCGATGACCTGCTCAACCCCGCCTGCTCCAAGTTTCACCGGCACACCGGCGAAGGTGTCCTTGACGCCGTATTCTCCGGCAAGACAGGTTGAACAGGGAAGAATCTTCTTCTTGTCGAGCAGCACGGCGTCGACCATCTCGAGGGTCGCCGCCGAGGGTGCATAGTAGGCACTCCCGGTCTTGAGCAGCGCAACGATTTCGGCGCCGCCGTTCCGGGTGCGCTCGACCAGCTTGTCGATTGTTTCTTTTTTCATCAATTCCGTGATCGGTATTCCCGCCACCGTCGAGTACCGCGGCAGCGGGACCATGGTGTCACCATGCCCACCGAGCACAAAGGCATGAGTGTTCTCAACCGAAACCGCCAGTTCCAAGGCGATAAACGTGCGAAAACGCGCAGAGTCGAGTACGCCACCCATGCCGATCACCCGTTCGCGCGGGAAACCGCTAGCCTTCATGGCGACATAAGCCATGACGTCCATGGGGTTGGTGACTACTATCATGACCGCCCGGGGTGAACGCATGCCGGTCTCCTTGGCGACTTTCGTTACGATGGTGCCGTTCGCTGCGAGCAGGTCGTCACGGCTCATGCCTGGCTTGCGCGCCAAGCCGGCCGTAATCACGATAATATCGGACCCCGCAGTTTCGTCATAGCTGTTCATGCCGATGACTTTCGTGTCGTACCCCATCACCGGCCCGGCTTCAAGCAGGTCGAGTCCCTTTCCCTGCGGAACGCCCTCGACCACATCCACCATCACAACATCCGCAAGCCGGGCTTCGGCAATCCGCTGCACCAGCGTTGCTCCGACATTGCCCGCGCCAACGACCGTTACTTTCTTCCTCACTCCGCCACCCCCTGTCTTTGCAATGGTTTCAATGATCTAAGCCGTTTCGACAGATTGAACCGCGTACGGTTATAATTTTGTGACCTTTACCTTAGTGATCTTTCTCCCCTCAAGCTCAAGAACTTCAAGCTTGAGGTTTCTGTACTTCAGCTGCTCGCCTACCCTGGGCATTCTGCCAAAAAGCCCGAACACAAAGCCGCCGAGCGTGTTAAAGTCCGAGGACTGAAGGGTTGTACCGAGCAGTTCGTTCACTTCATCGAGGTCTGACTGACCCGAAACCACAAAGTTCTTCTCATCGACCACCTCGACATCCTTCTGCTCGGCTTCCAATTCATCATGGATACTGCCCACGATCTCTTCGATCAAATCCTCGAGGGTCACGAGTCCGGACGTTCCGCCGTACTCGTCAATAACGATGGCAAGTTGGAACCGATCGCGCTGCATTTCCGACAACAATTCGCTCACCCGTTTGTTCTCGGGGATGAAGTATGCCGGTCTGATAAATTGTTGAATCCCCTCCTCGCGCTTTACGTCTCCAGCGGACATGGCGACAAGAATATCCTTGATGTACAGGATCCCGACAACCGTATCAATCGTATCCTCTATGACGGGGTAGCGTGAATAACCGAATTCGGATACAAGGGTGAATACTGCCTGGAGGGTTACGTTCGACGGAACGCTCACAATTTCGGTCCTGGGCCGCATGGCTTGCGATGCGAGCGTATCACCGAACTCGAAGACCTTATGCAGCAGCTCCTTTTCCTCCTCCTTGAGAGAACCCCGCTCCTCGCCGAGGTTGATCATTGCCTTGATGTCCTCTTCGGTAACCACCGCCGCACAGGACAGTCCCTGCGGACCCGGCCCGACCAGGAAGTCTGCTGCCTTTGAAAACAAGCGGTTCAGGGGGGAGAAAAACCTGTTTATGACCTGAAGCGCCGGAGCGACGGCAAGGGAAAAGGTATCGGGATTTCTGCAGGCAATCCCCTTGGGAATCATTTTGGCGAAAAAAACAACGCACCCGCTCATCACCATCACCGAGACGAATGCGGCCAGTGCCATCTGAGCGAAAACACGGAGCGCCATTATCGTGCCGAGAATGACCGATAGAATGATCAGAAAATTTTCAAACAGCATCAGGGAGACGTGGAGTCGATCGCGGTCCTGGCTGAGGGAAAGAACGGTTTGCGCACGGATGTTTCCAGCCTCGGACAGCTGGTGGAGGTGCGCCTTGTTCGAGAAGACAATGGCCGTCTCCGCGCCAGCGCAGAAAGCGGCCATAAGAATGCTCAGGCCGGTCGCCGCCAACAGTGCGACATTGCCGGTTATGATCGTGATAAAAGTATCCATGGCAAACAAAGGGGCGGGGGACGCGAGAGCACGGTCAGGGTCTTGTTCGTCTTCCCTGAACCCACGAACCGGTCCGATCGCCGTTATCTTCTTACGTTTTCTCCCCCGTTACCCTAATAACCTCATCGAAGGTGGTCTCGCCTTTCAGCATCTTGCGCACTGCTGCATCATGCAGGACGACCATGCCATCCGAGACAGCCGTTTTCCTGATGGAATCGGCATCCGCTTTCTCCCGGACAACGGCCCTGATCCTATCGTTAATTTCCATGACCTCGAAGATGCCGGAGCGTCCAGCATATCCCGTTCCCCGGCACTGGGGACAGCCCTCGCCGTATTTCACAACAGCCTTTTGATTCTTGTCCGACGCCAAACCAACGGCCTGCGCTTCTTCAGGTAGAAGTTCGTAGGTTTTCTCGCAGTGCTTACAGATTTTTCTGACCAGCCGCTGCGCCATGACGCCGATGATGGTCGAGGAAATGAGGTACGGCGGAACACCCAGGTCAAGCAGCCGAGTGATCGCGCTCGGAGCGTCATTCGTGTGGAGGGTGGAAAAAACGAGGTGTCCTGTGAGCGCCGCCTGGACGGCATTCTCCGCTGTTTCAAGGTCGCGGATCTCGCCGACCATGATAATATCCGGGTCCTGCCGGAGGATCGTCCTGAGTGTGCTGCCGAAGGTGATGCCGATCTGCGGCTGGACGCTCACCTGGTTGAATTTGTCGTTCACCATTTCGATGGGATCCTCGATGGTCACTACGTTCACTTCGGGCGTGGCTACGGTTTTAAGCGCCGAATACAACGTCGTGGTCTTTCCGCTTCCCGTCGGGCCGGTCACCAAGATGATGCCGTGGGGCTTTCCAATGAATGATCGGAACAGCTCGTATTCCCTGGGTTCGAAGCCAATCTCCTCCAGGTCTTGGAGCAGGATATCAGGGTCAAAGATCCTGATCACGACCTTTTCCCCAAAGGCGGTTGGCATCGTTGATACACGGAGTTCCACCTCGCGCGACTTGTACTCGGTCTTGATCCTGCCGTCCTGGGCTCGTCGCTTCTCGGCAATGTCCATGCGGGAGAGCATCTTAATGCGTGAGACAACAGCGGGGTGAACCACCTTCGGTATCCTGTTGATGGTGGTAAGCAAACCGTCGATCCGAAGACGGACCTCCCCGGCACCGCGTTTGGGCTCGATGTGGATGTCGCTCGCCCGCTGGTCAAAGGCGTAGCGGAACAGAAATTCCACGGCGTTCACGACGTGCTTGTCCGTGGCCTCTATCTCGGAAACCGACTTCATCTTGACGAACTGCTCAAGGTTCCCGAGATCAGCCGAGGGGGCCATCTCCTTTTCCGCCGCGATCACCGATGAGCGGAACCCGTAGAATTCGGTGATGATCTTGAGGATATCCGTCTTGGGAGCAACGATGCGCTTGACCTTGTACCCCATCCGCTCGATATTCTCGGTGACTTCAATATTATAAGGATCGGCAACGGCAAGGGTCAACGTATCGTCCTCACGTTCGATCGGCACTGAGACAGCCCGTCGCGCAAAAGCCCGCGATAAGATCTGCGTTGTAATATCGGGATTGAGCTTCAGGGGGTCTATCTTTTTGAAAGGCAGTCCGGCGTGGGCCGCAACCGCCTCGGTAATGTCATCCTCGGTCAGAATCTGTCCTGGAGCGCCGGCCAGTTCCAGGTTCAGCGACGCTGCCACCTCAATGGCCGATATTTCGTCTTCGATGTGCATTCTGCCCCGGTGCAGGGTTTCACCCCTGACCTTCAAGAGCTTCATCCGTTGCACATCCTGTTTTATCTTCATCTCCCGGGCTTGTTCAGGCGAAATTTTTCCGGCCTTGATCAGGATTTCTCCAAGCAGATCAATCGTCAGTTTCTTCATCAAATGCCCTGTGGGTAGCTGTTCTCCGACCCGCGCCTCACTACAACAGGTGGCCGGGCTTCGCTTGCTTCATTATACACGCAAATACGCTGTTGCGCTCCACTTTTCCCAGGCGCAGCATTTAAACATAAAGGCCCCCGCAGATGGGGGGCCTTGTATCATGCAATCGATGGACACGGATACACTATTTTTTCGCAGGTTTTGCCGGAGCCGGTGCCGGTGTAGATATTGCCGGTGCCGATGCAGAAGGCGGCATCACAGTTGGCTACGCAGCATGCTGAGGCGCTTCTTTTTTCTTCTCGCATCCGATACGAGCGATGGTAACAATGCTTATGAAGGCAAGGATAAGTACGATTATCCTTTTCGTGTACTTTCGTCTCCTATTGGCCTACCTGAGCGGGAAGAGCCGGTCCGCCGGGAAACAACCGTCCCGGTTATATAAGCTGAGTCTGTTACCCCTAGAGAATTCTCGTTGCGACCGATCGTGTGACAGTCAATTCCTTAACCTTCTGGCCGAGTTGTTCTTCCAGGATCTGCTGCTGCTCGTCGTTAAGGCGCAGCCGGAAGACTCTCAATTTGTTCAACGATCGCTTCGTAAGATATATCTCATGGAGCTCAAAACCGATCTGCTTTTTAATTTCAGCAATCTGTTGCGAGTTCAATTGAAGCTTTACGATCTCTTCCACCGCGCACCCTCCATAAAGGCCGATTATAAAAGCTTTAGCAGCGAAATTCAAGCTATTTTTGGCCGGTGCTTTGGCCGGCGTTCTGCCCCAATTATCACAACCGGGCGGCAACCACTATTACCTGTCCGATCTCGATGAATTTCGTTTTTCTGGTGACCCGAAATGATGCGCGGTGAAACTCTTTCCCGTATGAGCATCGAAACGTACAGACGCACTATATTCACGATCGACCTTGAACTCTGAACTTACTTCCTTTAGAACCCTTCCATCACCAGCTTTTTCGCAATCTGCTGGATGGCTGCTTCGACACCAACTTTTTCCACCTGCCCTGTCTTTCGTTCCTTGATCTCCACCAGGCCTTCTTTGAGATTTTTTTCTCCGATGATGATACGCCAGGGAATGCCGACGAGGTCGGCGTCCTTGAATTTTACACCCGCCCGCTCGTCACGGTCGTCCATCAGGACCTCGAACCCTTTCTCCTCCAGGGCAGTGTACATTTCCTCGGCAACATCCATGGACTTCACGTCATTGACGTTCACCGGCACGATCAGGAGCTGGTAGGGGGCGATGGCCAAAGGCCAGATAATGCCGTTTTCATCGTTTCCCTGCTCGATGGCCGCCGCTGCAATCCGCGCCGGTCCGATGCCGTAACTACCCATGACGATCGGTTTTTCACTCCCCTGCTCATCTAGATAATTCGCTTTAAGCGTTTCAGAATATTTCGTCCCGAGCTTGAAAATGTTACCAATCTCGATGACGCGGTCTATCCTGAGCGTATTGCCGCAGTGTGCGCAGGTGTCGCCCGCTTGGGCAACGTGGATGTCACTGAACTCGGCTTCGGGAAAGTGCATGTCCGCGGACACGCCCTTCACATGAAACCCTTCCTTGTTTGCGCCGGCAATATACAGCCCCTGTTTGAGCACTGGATCCGCGATTTTCCTGACCCGATGGCCCATGGGACCGATGAATCCTGCCGGAACATTGAGGTGTTCCTTAACCTCGTCCTTCTGAGCGGGTCGATGCGGTCCGATGAGTTTTGCAAGTTTCTTTTCATGCAGCGTCTGGTCACCACGGATCAGAGTGAGCACCGGTCCGTTGTCGCTCATGACCAGGATAGATTTGAGCAGGAGGTCGGGAGTTACCTTCAGAAACCGTGTCACTTCTTCGATAGTCCGTTTTTCAGGAGTCGCGACTTCTTCGTGATTTCCCTCAAAAACCGCTGTCGGTTTCGGGATTGACAGCGCCAGTTCCACGTTAGCCGCGTACCCGCAGCCGTCGCAAAGGGCTACCTCGTCCTCTCCGGCCGGCGAAGGCGCCATATACTCGTGCGCCATGGAGCCACCCATCATACCGGTATCGCTCTGGACCACATAGAATTTGAGGCCACAACGCGTATAAATTTTTTTATACGTTTCGAGGTGGAGTTGATAGGACTTATCCAGCCCTTCTTGATCCTTATCGAAACTGTAGGAGTCTTTCATGGTGAACTCACGGGTTCGAAGCACACCACTCTTGGGCCGAGCCTCATCGCGCAACTTCGTCTGGAGTTGATACCAAATCTGAGGAAGCTCCCGGTAAGAACGAATGTCATGAGCGGCCAGCCAGGTCATTGTCTCCTCATGGGTCATGGCCAGACACATGTCGCGGCCGCCGCGGTCCTTGAGTCTGAACATTTCGTCGCCGATGCTATCCCACCTCCCTGTTTGCTGCCAGACTTCGGCAGGGTTCAATACCGGCATGGTCACTTCCTGGCCGCCGATTGCATTCATCTCCTCGCGGATGATCCGGTTTATTTTTTCCATGACCCGGATGCCGAGCGGAAGATAAATATAAAGCCCGGCGGCAAGCTGTCGCACATAGCCTGCACGTACCATGAGTTTATGTGAAATCGCCTCCGCCTCGGATGGGGCTTCTTTCAGAGTCGGAATGAATAGTCGAGAATAGCGCATGAAACCTCCGATGAGTCAGTAGACGACAGCATAGGGTAAGCAGCGTATGGGGAAATCCAGCCTCAAGACTTTTCCGGTCTATTGTCTCCTGCCTCCCGTCTACTTGTTTTTGCTGCCTCCCGCCTGCTTGTTTCTAACGATTTCCTCAACTTCCTTCACTAATACATCAGCCAAATCCTTCTCGTCTAACTTTTTGATAATGTCGCCGTTCTTGAACAGAAGCCCGATGCCTTTGCCGCCCGCAATGCCCACATCGGCCTCGCGCGCCTCTCCCGGGCCGTTCACTACACACCCCATGACCGCAACGGTAATCGGCTCTTTAACCGAGGCCAAACGCCTTTCCACTTCCTGTGCCAAACCAATGATGTTGATCTCGGTTCTTCCGCAGGTGGGACAGGAGATGATGTTCACGCCATGCTGACGGATTTTCAGTGCCTTGAGAATTTCAAAAGCCACGCGCACTTCCTCGACAGGATCCGCTGTAAGGGATACACGCAACGTATCGCCGATGCCTTCGGCAAGCAGGATGCCGAGCCCAACGCTCGACTTGATTGTGCCAGAGAAGAGCGTACCTGCCTCGGAGATGCCAATGTGGAGCGGGTAATCGGATTGTTCCGAGAAAAGACGGTAGGCCGCCACGGTTGTCATCACGTCCGACGCTTTGAGTGAAACCTTAATATCGGAAAAATGAAGCTCCTCAAGAATCCGGAGGTGGCCGAAGGCGCTCTCAACAATGGCCTCAGGCGTTGGATGGTGATATTTCTCCATGAGATGTTTCTCGAGCGAACCGGCATTCACGCCGATACGGATCGGAATCCCCCTGTCTTTACACGATCGCACGACTTCGCTCACCTTGTCTCTTCCGCCGATATTGCCGGGATTGATCCTGAGGCCGTCCACGCCCTGCCTCACCGCTTCGAGCGCCAGACGGTAGTCAAAGTGGATGTCTGCAATGAGCGGCAGGTCGGTTCCTTTTCTGATTTTTCCGAGAGCAAGAGCGGCTTCTTCGTCAGGCACGGCAAGGCGCACGAGTTCGCAGCCGGCCTGTTCAAGTTGTCGTAACTGGGCAAGAGTCGCTTCAGCGTCTCGCGTGTCGGTATTGCACATTGACTGAACCGCAATAGGCGCGTTACCGCCGATCTTTACGGAACCGAGGGCGATTTGTCTGGTTTTTCTGCGTGTGATTGAGTTGTCCACATTCATCCTGGCGATTCTCCCGAACCGTTTCCTTCTCCGCTCCGGGTAGACAATCGATGAGAGGCGATAACTACTTGTGGAAAAACATCCTCATGACATCGTTATAGGACACGACCGCTATCAGTGTGATCAGGATGGCCGCGCCTATGCTCTGGGACACCTCCATGACCTTTCTGCTGATCGGCTTCTTGCGGATGGCCTCGATCACGAGGAAAAGAATCAGCCCGCCATCGAGTACCGGGATCGGCAGCAGGTTCAGGATGCCCAGCGAAATGCTGATCATAGCAAGGAGGGATAGGAACACCGACAGGCCTGCTGCCGCGGCCTGGCCCGACATCTGTGCAATCATCACGGGACCGCCGAGCGTCTTGATCGAAAGATTGAAAGTCACCAGCTTCTTCAGCGTAATGATTGTAAGGTCAATGGCCTCGATGGTTTTATCAAACCCCAGGCGCACGGACTCGATGAATCCGTACTTCTTGAAGACCAGGTGCATGACCGGTTCCACTCCGATCACATACCTTCCGCCGTCTTCCACGGCATTAAGAGCGATATCCAGATGCCTGCCGGAACGCTCGATAGTGAGATTGAGCGTCTTCCCCTTGCTCTCGCGTACAAGACTGGAAAATTGGTTCCAGTGATAGACTGTTTTACCGTCCACGGCAAGGATCTTGTCGTTCTCCTTGAGCCCGGCCTTCTCTGCCGGGAACCCCGGTTTCAGCTTGCCGATCTCTGCCGGCATGTCGGGTACGAGGCCGGAAGTACCGATTTTGAGCTCTGATGCGGCAGAAGGCCGCAGCATCAGTGTTTCCTTCGCTCCCTGACGGTCCACGGTGACATTCAAGTCCGTATCGGGGTTGACGGCTATGAGTGAAAGGGCCTTAGTCCAGTCGCTGATACTCCTGCCATTGATCTCCACGATCACATCGCCAGCTTTGAAGCCGGCCCGATCGGCCGGGGAGCCGCTCTCCACGTAACCCACCTTGGCCGGGCCTTCCGCATAGGTGCCTACCATGAAGACCAGCGGCATGATGATGAATGCGAGAAGAATGTTCGTAAGCGGACCTGTTGCCGCGATCAGGACACGCTGCCATACGGACTTAGACTGGAACTCATCCGGTGCTCCGGTAGGCTCCTCGTCCGGGTTCTCTCCCGCCATTTTTACATAACCACCGAGGGGCAGCGCCGATATGACGTATTCCGTATCCCCCTTTTTGTATCCTACAAGCTTGGGACCCATGCCGAGTGAAAATTTCTCGACCCGGACACCCGCCCGCTTTGCCATAAGAAAGTGACCGAGCTCATGCACGAATACAAGCACACCGATTACAATGAGAAAGTAAAAAAATGTCATTTAAACTCCTTAGTAATAATAGAACGAAGCAGCCAAGGGCAAAAAATAAGGGGCACGCAGCGAAGGGGAAAAATCCGTAGGATACTAAGCCATGCCCTGCTACTTGCTTCTGGTAACTCGCCTCTTGCTACTTGCTACTCCCCGTTTGCCAAGTCCTTCGCTCAATGATCGTCTGCGCTTCCTGCCGCGCCCACAGGTCAGCTTTAAGCGCATCCTCAACCGTATTTATAGGCGAAGGTGTGTGTGCCACCATGGCGGCCTTGATTACCCCTGCGATATCGCCGTAGCCGATTTTCTCGTCGAGAAAATATTTGACTGCCACTTCGTTGGCGGCCGAGAGCACCGCCGGCATGCTGCCTCCCACACGGAGTGCGTCAAAAGCATAGGCAAGGCAGGGAAAGCGCTCGGTATCCGGTTCCTCGAAGGTAAGCGCGCCTATTCGCGCGAGATCAAGCTCAGGCGACACCCCCTCAAGCCGTTCAGGATAGGAGAGCGCATAGGCGATTGGCCCCCTCATGTCGGGCATGCCGAGCTGAGCAACGACCGCACCGTCTCGGTATTCTACCAGAGAATGTACGATACTCTGCGGATGGACGAGCACCTTGATCCGCTCAGGCGGCATTCCGAAGAGCCATCGCGCTTCGATCACCTCGAGTCCCTTGTTCATAAGCGTCGCCGAATCGACAGTGATCTTTCTGCCCATGTTCCAGTTCGGGTGCCTAAGCGTTTGGGCAAGGGTGACGGCGGCGAGATCTTGCTTTGAATGGCGCCGGAAAGGCCCGCCCGACGCGGTGAGAATCAGCTTTCCAACATCGCGGTTTTCTCCCGCGAGAAGGCATTGGAAAATGGCGCTGTGCTCGCTATCCACGGGAAGCAGGCTGACCTTCCGTGACCGGCATTCGGCCATGACGAGTTCGCCGGCCGTAACGAGGACCTCTTTGTTCGCAAGTGCGATGTTCTTCCCTGCGCGGATCGCCGCTATCGTCGGCACCAGCCCCGCCGTACCCACAATTGCTGAAACCGTGATGTCCGCTTCATCAGCCGCCGCTACCTGGATCATCCCCTCGATGCCGGAGAGGATCCGAATCTTCATCCCGTGCAACCGCTCTTTCAAAATCTCCGCTGATGCCTGGCCAGACAGGGAAACAACGGCCGGGTTAAACCGGCGCACCTGCTGTTCAAGCAAATCGATGTTATTGCCCGCGGCGAGCGCGACAACGGAAAACCTGTCGGAATACTTTTCCACTACCGACAGCGTTGACTGGCCGATTGAGCCGGTGGAACCGAGAAGGGAGATTTTTTTCATAGCAGAATTCGAAAGTCGAAAAAAGGGTCTCACTGCAATTTTCCGACTCCTTATCTTTTCATCTCAATCTCAAATAATAATATAATACCGGAGCGGCAAAAAGCATGCTGTCCATTCTGTCCAGAATGCCGCCATGACCCGGAATGATGCCTCCAGAATCTTTTACTCCAGCTGCACGCTTGAACAGAGACTCCACCAGGTCGCCGATCGTTCCGACCGCTGAAAGGACCAGTGCTATCTCGATGATTTCTGCAGTTCCCATGGCAGGCATGAACCATATCCTGCAGAGAAGTGCCATGCCCGCCGATGCCACCAACGCACCGACCAGACCTTCGATGCTCTTTTTGGGGCTCACCTTCTCATAGAGACGGTGTTTGCCGAACGGGATCCCGATCGAATAGGCGCCGATATCGGATGCCCAAATGATGAAATAGAGGAATACGAGCCACTGCTTGCCATTCACGCCAGTGCGTATCACCACCTGGAAAGCGAACAGCATTGCAACATAAAACACGCCGAGAAACGTCGTCGCCACATCCTCCAGCGCACCGTCAACGGAACGGGAGGAGAACAGCCTTGCCACCATGATCAGGAGCAGTGAGACCGCGAGGACAAGAAAATGCTCCTGTTCGGGAAGCACGGGATGATAGAACCAGACCACAATGAGCACCCCGAGCGCAGTTCCCAGGGCCCTCTGGGGATGAAACCCGCGTGCCTGCGCCATGCGGTAAAACTCATACTGCCCCACTGCAGCGGCTATCAGCACGAGTGCCGCAAAATAAACCGGGGGCAGCTGCCAGGCAACCAGATAGAATATGGGGAGAAAGAGCAGCCCCGAGATTACTCTCTTATACAGCATGTAACGTCTCCAAAGGTTCTGCGCGGCCCGCGCTCGAGCCCGGAAATTTCACTGTCTCTGAAGACAGCCGGCTTCCCTTTGACGCCGGCTGCACCAGGGGAGAATTAATCTACAGTCAGTTGAATGAACGGTCCGGGAGTGCCATGCAAACGCCTCACTTCCGCATGAGCTGGTCCTGCGTCAGACCGAATCTGCGCTGCCGGCCCTGATAATCGATAAGGGCGGCATGCAGTTCTTTCTCCGAAAAGTCCGGCCATAGCGTATCGGTAAAATAGAGCTCGGCATATGCCGCCTGCCACAGGAGAAAGTTGCTGATCCGTTTCTCTCCGCTCGTGCGAATGATCAGGTCCGGGTCGGGAAGACCGCCGGTATCCAGATAGGAGGAAAAGGTTTCATCGTTCAAGAGCTTCGCATTCACGCCCGCATCGTGCATCCGCCTGACTGCTTCCAGAATCTCCCCGCGTCCGCCGTAGGACAACGCCAGGTTCAGGATCATGCCGGCATTTCCCGCGGTTTCGGCCGTCGCTTTTTCAACCCACTTTCGTGCCGTTGCCGGGAGACGCTCGATTCTGCCGATTGTACGAAACCTGATGCCGTTGGATTTCATAGTGGCAATCTCGGCTTTGAGAAAGCTTCCTAGCATATCCATGAGAAAACCGACTTCCTCCTTAGGTCTGCCCCAGTTCTCGTCGGAAAAAGCATAGAGTGTCAGCACCTCGATTCCGAGCTGTCGGCACTCCTCAGTTATCCGCCGCACAGTTGCCGCGCCCCGCTTGTGTCCGGCAACCCGTGGAAGCCCCCTGTTCATGGCCCACCGCCCATTGCCGTCCATGATTATGGCGACATGGCGCGGAATGCCGACCGCGTCTATTTTCGCGTCAGAATGCCCCGTTGTACTGCTCTTCTTTACCATAGACCGATTTATCCGTCTCCCGACCCTTCGAATTGCAGGGGAACCGTCTTGACATCCTTATCTCTGCTCCGCAGCCCCTTTGAAGCTTACTTTGCCGCATAACCCATCACCCGGATATGATCGCTGGACAGCAATCCGCCCGACGATGACACAAGCGCCAGGATCTGCGCGCCCGACCCCACCTGCTGGCGGATCTGGAAGTCGAGGACAGCACCTCCGATATCTTTGATGCTCCACCGTTGTTCAAGCCGCGAGCCGGTCCATTGCAAGCTTACAAACTCTGCTTGTGTATAACCGCTGAAAAATGACCCGCCGCTGTTCTTGGGCAAAACAATCTCGTCTATTCCGTCTCCGTTCACATCAAGCGCCGCGATCCGTCCCGTAATCCGGACTTTCTGGCTTTTTTCCGCCTCAGACACGGACTCCGATACGACCGCTGTGGGGTCGACCGCAGTCTTGTTCACCTTGATGCCCACGGCCGGATAGGTTTCTTCACTTTTCCAGATCACCGCATCCTTTGAATAGACAAGAATGTGATCTTTATCATCCAGCGCCATGAGGAGCGGGTCGGCTTCACCCACCGTGGCGAAGACGAACCCGTACAGTTTTACGCCGCGGGGCAGCGCAAATACCGGTCCGGCGACGTATTTGCCATTCTCCCAGGAATACTGCCTGATCTGCCCGGAGAAAAATGTTCGGGGATTGTAGTCCTGCCCAAGAAGAAGAGCGCCCTTCCCGGGATAGGTGATGACCCGGACAAAACCCGGGATTTCCGCGATGCGATGATACTCTCCGTCACGAAATTCCAGAACGTACGAGATGACCTTGCCATTCTGCATGGCCGTCACAAAGATCTCGGGCCTGCCGTTTCCGTTGATGTCCCCCACATCAAGGTTGATATGCTGTATGTCTCCGCCGCCGGGAGATATAGGTTCAGTCCACTCTTCACGCCATCCCACCGGTTCCTTTTCGTAGATATACAGTTTTCCGCCATCGGAAAAGACATATCGCAGTGTGCCGTTCCCTTCTAAATCCGCGGCAACCATGAACCGTGCGCTAAAGGGCAGTTCGGGAAGGTCGGCTTCCATCTTCACCGGGGAGAAAAACGGTTTTACTTCGCCGAAGACATCATTCTTCGATTTCAGGTCAAGGATCGCCACAACCGTATCAAGCGGTCTCGCTTCGTCGGCATAAAAAAGCTTCGCAGTCACGAGAAGTTTCTTTCCCTCTGACGGATAAATACCGAATGCCACAATCACATCAAGATTATAGGCTTTGCTCAATTCCTTGATGAGCGAACTGTCGCGTTGTTTCCTGTCCTTGAGGAATGCCGCCACCTTATCGTTCCCGAGTACCGAGAACCTGCCAAGGTCGCTGAGTCGGTCCTGAAGGCCCTGGATGATCTCCGGATGGTCTTCCCGGACCGGGAGGAGCGCAAGACTGATCTTTTTCGGCGTGATTCGTGCTTTGTCACCGACTTTGGGGTCCTTCAGCTTTTCCTGAAGCACGGCGGTGCAGGTCGTATCGGCCACGTCGATAACGTCCACACTCCCAACCTCATCTTCAGCGAAGCCGAGCACCTGGCCGGTCACGGGATGGTGAATCTCCTTACCGTCCCGCCAGAGCGTGAGTGTTACCCCGGGAAGGAGCCCGTTTTTCGTCCCCAGGCCAATTGTAAGGCGGTCTCCCTGCACGGCCTCAACCTCCCCCTGCACTTTCGGGAAGTACGAAGCAATGTCATTCGCGATTTCCTCGATAGAGGTAATGTCCTCGACCCCAAGGGGTTTTTCGGCAGCCGCTCCTACGGAACCAAATGAGAGGACCAGCGCTATAAGTATAAAAAAATTTTTCATTCTTCTGATAACCTCGTTTCCCTTCACTCATTACTGATTTTGCTTCAAGCAACGTTCACCCTGAGTTCCATGGTCCACGACTTGCCGGGAGGAAGCGAGATGCGCCAGACAGGCATAACCATCGAACTCTGGTACACCCGTTCGAATCCCGCCTCGGACTGCGACACTGTTTCCACGGGAGCGCGCCAGAGCTCCGCGGGTTCTCCAAAATCCATGGTGATCCGGAGCTGGAGCCATTCATCGACAAGGCCCACCTGCCGTACGTTATTCGTTTCGCCCGAGGAAGCCAGGTTTTTTTTGTCCAGGGTGTGGCCGGGGATGTCGTAATAGCGATCGTGGGCATTCCCCGCCAGCAGGGAAAAGTTGAACTCGGTGCCGAAGGACGTATTCAGTTCTTCCGCGCTCCGGTTCTCAACCTCGTGGCGCACGACAAAACCCGGCGCGCTCCTGTGCAGTGAGATTTCCTTCCTGAGCATGACGTTGAGCCCGGCCACCATACCATCTCGTTCGAGCGAAACAGACACGCCGCTCGTCTGCTTCTTCTGTTTGAAACTGTAAGCACCGAGGACAAAATCTCCAGCTTCGCAATACTCAGAACGCATGAATCCCGACAGATCCACACCTGACCCGAGGAAGTGGTCGATCAGCGATCCCCGGGTGTACCAGTCGTAGAACAGATGGTCCTGGAGCCCCTCTTCCTTCATGGAAACCCGCTCATGAATGGTTTTAGCGCCGCCCATCTGAGCGCCGGCGGCAAGGTCCTTGACCGCCTGAAGAATTTTTTCGTGATAACCCTCGCGTCTCCGTGTAAGCGTATTTGTTAGGTTGAATGACCGGGGCTTCCAGTCCAGCTCCGAGATCATGCCGCCTTTCGCCGGGTCTATGAAGATATTCAGAAGCTCGGAGTTGATCATGACCTCCTCGTTCCCGTCCCGGTCGAAGTCGCCGGTCTCGATCACGAGCCATGATGCGGCCTTCAGATCAGACTTCCGGTTTCTGCCTTCCCGCTTCTTTCCCCCGTCCCGCGCCCCCTGGCCTTTTAATACCGTGTCAGCCAAAACCTCGGCCTGCACAATATGCTCATACACCGCGGACCGCAAGTGGGGCAGATACAGTCCGCCGAAGACGCCATGCCAGTATGAGTCGTTGCACTGAGACTGGTACAGGTGGTCGATCATGCTCGAAGCATTGCTGCTTTTCCCGCCGCTTTGCTCCGCATGCATATTGTGCGCATCGTGCACCTTGCTGCTCACCATTAGCATACGCTTGTGCATATGGTTGCTCTCGGGATATTTAGCAAGAAAATTTCTCCAGATACCGCCGGTGATAAAGGGACGGAGAGTGCCGAAATCCGGGGAGTTTTTTATTTTCGCCAGCGCCTCATCATATTCCTTCATGGCGCGCGTCGGCAGCGCCCATTCGCCCATTTCCATATAGGATGCCGTCGGAAGATAGATCCTTCCCCGGGCCGGCTCCTTGGCAAGGAACTCTGCGAAAGTCGTCGTCTCGAGCCATTCTCTGTTCTGCTCAATGAGCGTAAAAAAACGCTCGAGCCAGCCTTCTTCATACACCGTGTGAAAGGTCTCAGGCCAGACTCCGAATTTCTCCCCGTCATCAGCCATTACGGCAAGACGGCTTCGCTCAGCGGAGCGGAGACCGGCAAGGAACTCGATTGTTTCCTCGGGAGGGTGAAAAGGTATCAGATACCGGAGCTTTTCGCTCCCCGGGAACATGCGGAGGACGCTGCCCAGCTCTTCCGTCAGGTAGTAACCGTCGAGTTCATCATCGTGCAGTCCTGCCATTTTAAAATGGAAATCGTCGACAACCACGTGGTTAATACCTGCTTCGCAAATGGGTTTCGCGAGATGGGGCTCCCAGACCCTCTCGGCAATCCACATGCCACGGGCATCATAGCCGATCTTTTCCCGGATGAAGTCCGTGAGTGCGATGATCTGGCCCGCCTTGTCGTCGTCCGGCAGCACCGCAAGAATGGGCTCGTAGAACCCTCCAGACAGGATCTCCGCGCGGCCATCCTTAACCAATTTCTTCAAAAGGCCGATGAATTCTGGATGCCGCTCTTCAAAAAAACGGAAGAGAATACCGGTGTAATGCAGCGTAACCTTGATCCGCGGGTGGCGCTCAAGCACGTTGACGAAGGGCAGGTAGGACTTTTGATATGCGTCCTCTGCAACGAATTCGAAATTGCCGACTGGCTGGTGATTGTGAATGGCGAAGATGAATTGGACTTTCGGCATCTCTCCCTTTGGGATCCTACGTTTCCTTATGCTATGCTGCGAAATCGCGCGATGAGAATATAACTTGAAATATTAGCCTCATAGGCCGAAAAAGTCAACTAAAAACAGGGAAATAGCGATGATCAGGACCGAGGAAACGACCGGCGGGCGTATCGCAGTCAAGGGAAAGAGATTATTGCCTGCTCCGCAAGATCCAGTATGCTCATAAGCGATATTTTGACAAGAAAAAGTTCAAGTCCACCAAGAACAAATCGAGGAAATCCCTCATGACCTCCAGCAGGTTTACCCGTAAGTCGAAGAGCATTGCATGAAAAAAACCCTGTGACAGAGAACATCGCCATTGCGCACGCATAATAAGAACCCACGCTATCGATGTCGGGCAGCACTGCACGCGGCGGTCAACACCTGGAAAAGAACAAGCGTTTTCCCAGACGTGACTGTTTTCCCGATCACGCCCGAGAGGAAGAGATGCGTGAACTCCGATGCCATGCGTTTGTCAATGACTCACCGGCTTCATGCCGTCTTTTTCACCATCATACCCGCCAGGAGGAAAAACATCACAGTATATGCCACAAGCACTGCCGTTGACACCAGGGCCGGGCTGCCGCCCGACGCAAGTGCGCGAAGCAGCAAACTTGCGTGTGTCAAGGGGTACACCAGAATAAGACTCCTGAACGGTTCCGGCAGCCTGTCGGGAGAAAAAAACGTTCCCGCCAGGAATGACATGGGAATGATGAAAAAGCTGTTGAAATTCGACATGTCCTCGTGCGAGCGTGCGATCATGGCGGCCGCCACGCCCGCGGCCCCGAAGCAAAACGCGGTAAGGGCAAGAATGGCCAGAAAATTTAATGTCATATGCAGCTGAACGCCTGTGACCAGTCCGACGAGCAGGAGCATGAATGCTGAAAACATGCCGCGCACGAGTCCCGTGAGGGCTCTGCCGAGCGCGATGTCCCAGTGGCTCACCGGAGAGACGAGGACCTCCTCGATCGTCTTGGTGTATAGCTTGCTGATGTTGAGCGATGTCGAGACCGGACCGAAACTGTTGTTCATGGCTGAGAGCGCCAGAATGCCCGGAAGAACAAACTCTAGGTAGCGGCCTCCACTCACATTCATCCCCCGCCCCAGTCCCCAGCCGAAGGTCACCAGGTACAGAACGGGCATGACTAGGCTCGACGCAAGAAAGCGCCAGGGTTTCTTACGGATGATCATCATCTCTTTCCAGAAAATAGGGTAAAAATTCATGAAAAACCTCATCTAACCAGAAAGAAACACAATAAAATTGCATAAGAATTCAGTGATTATTCTTTGTCCTTGCCTAATCGTGTTCATCCGCCGTTCCCTGATATATTATGCGTCAATCCTTTCACCCGTCATGCTGATAAACACGTCCTCCAGCGTCACATCGCGGATCACGATGTCCGAGCAGAGTTCGCGACCAGCCTCAATCGCTGCTTCCCTTGTCTGGAAGAACTGTCGGGAAACATCGTATCTGCCGAGACACTCAACGGCGAATTTCCCAACTCCGTCCTTGAGCGCGGCTGGTCGGTCAAGAGCAATGATCTTTCCCGAACGCATGATGGCAACCCGATCGCAGAGCGCATCGGCCTCTTCGATGTAGTGCGTCGTCAGCAGAATTGTTATGCCGCTCCGCTTGAGCGATTCAATAAACGCCCAGATCATCCTTCTCGCCTGCGGGTCCAATCCCACCGTGGGTTCGTCCATGAAGACCACCTGCGGTCGATGCATAAGTCCCCGCGCAATCAAGAGCCTTCTGCGCATGCCGCCTGAAAGGTGTTCAACGGGAGTATCCCTCTTCTCCCAGAGCCCGACGAATTGGAGCAGTTCTTCAGTCCGTGCTACGCGGTCTCCCGGCTGCATCTTATGGAGTCTTCCGTGGTATTCAAGGTTTTCCGCGCAGGTGAGGTCGATATCAAGGTTCAGCATCTGAGGTACGACTCCGATGGATCGCTTGACGCTGAGCGGCTCTGTCGCCGCATCATGACCGGCCACAAAAATAGACCCCGATGTCGGCGCGGCCAGCGTAGTCAGCATACGGATTGTGGTCGTCTTGCCAGCGCCGTTCGGGCCGAGGAGGCCAAATATCTCGCCTTTCGCGACGCTGATGCTGATGGACTGCACGGCGCCGAGGTCACCGAAATATTTCGTAAGGTTGACGGTTTCGATCATGGGAAAAGTCATGGATCCTTCATCAATCTTCGATCTCGATACCCAGTGCCTTGATCTTCCGGTGCAGGTTGCTGCGTTCCACGCCAATGGCATCAGCGGTCTTGCTCACATTGCCTCCGAATTCCCGAAGCTTCTGTGCAATAAACTCCCGCTCGAACTCGGCGCGCGCGTCCTTGAGCGTAGAAAGATGCGACGGGATCCCCATCATTGCGCCTTCGCGATGGGTGCCGTTCTCGCTGACGCCGCCGACGGGCGGCGGCACATCGCGGGCCGTGAGCACCGGGCCGGTCACCATGATGATCAACCGCTCGATGAAATTGCGGAGTTCGCGCACATTACCCGGCCAGGAGTAGTTGACGAACAGCTCAAGCGCCTCCTCTTCGATCGTCTTGGCCTTCTGCCCATACTCGCCCGAATACTCCCGCAGAAAATAACGCACCAGGCGCGGAATATCGTCGACGCGCTCCCGGAGCGGCGGTACTTCAAGAGGTATCACATTCAGCCGATAGAACAAGTCCTGGCGGAATGCGCCATTCTTGATCTCGTCAAGCAGGTTCTTGTTCGATGCGGCGATCACGCGTACATCTGATTTCAGCGTCCTCGTTCCTCCCACCCGCTGGAACTCCTGGCCTTCGAGTACCCGCAGCACCTTTGCCTGTGTGGCCAGGCTCATGTCCGCAATCTCATCGAGGAAAATGGTCCCACTGTGGGCAATCTCAAATTTCCCGCGTTTCATGCCCGTCGCGCCGGTGAACGAGCCCTTTTCGTGGCCGAAGAGCTCGCTTTCAATAAGATCCTGCGGTATGGCCGCGCAGTTGACCTCCACGAAGGGTCCGTTCGCGCGCCTGCTCGCCCGGTGAATGGACCGGGCAACGAGTTCCTTGCCCGTCCCGCTCTCGCCGTGGATCAAGACCCACCCGTTTGTCGGTCCGGCAAGCGCAATCTGCTGTTTGAGCGCCTGGATTTTCACACTCTCTCCCACGATCTCGCTCCGCCGCTCAATGCTCTGCCGGAGCGATTCGTTTTCCTCGCGAAGCCGTGATTCCTCGATCCCGTGTTTCACAACGAGCGTGAGGTGCTGAAGCTCCGGCGGTTTTACGATGAAGTCATAGGCGCCCATCTTCGTGGTCTTGACCGCCGTCTCAATCGTGCCGTGGCCCGTGACCATGATGACCGGCAGGTCCGGCCTGACCTCTCGTATCCTTCGCAGCGTCTCGATCCCGTCCATGTCAGGCATGGTGATGTCGAGAAGCGCCAACGATGGTTGAGTTTCGTTGAGTGCGTCGATCCCCTCCTTGCCTGACGCCACGGTCACGACGTCATAGCCTTCATCGCGCATAACATCGGCTAGGCTTTTTCGGACGCTCTCTTCATCATCAACGATGAGTATGGTTTCGCCTGACATGCGTCAACCCCTGTTCACATTCCGGATTATCGAATCAAGCCCTGTGCCAGCCGGGCAATGACCTCATCGATCTCGGGTTCCGTCGTCTCCCGACCGAGGCTGAACCGGATCGCCCCCCGGGCGAGGTCGCGGTCCACGCCCATCGCGACGAGCACATGGGACGGCTCAATAAGCTTACCATGGCATGCAGCGCCGGGAGAGACTGCTACACCTGCGAGCAGTTCCATGATTGAAATGGCGTCAAATCCTCCGAAGCTAATATTCCAGGTATTGGGGAGCTTTTTCTCCGGGTGGCCGTTCAGATGCACCTCGAGGCCGGCCTGCCTCAAGCCTTGATAGAGCTTCTTCCCGAGCTGGATCTGGCGGGCGCCCTCGCTCTCGATTATGGGCGCCGCAATCATGGCGGCCTCTCCGATGCCAACGATAAAGGCAGCATTCTCCGTCCCCGGGCGAAAGCCCCGTTCGTGTCCGGCCCCGTGCAGCAGGGGCGGGAGTTTACGCCCCTTTCTAATGTACAGGGCGCCGATGCCCTTCGGAGCATAGAACTTGTGGCCTGCCACAGTCAGAAAATCCACACCCAGATCATCGACCTGCATACGCACCTTGCCCACACTCTGCGCCGCATCGGTATGGAATGGAACACCGCGTGCTGCCGTGATCCGCGCGAGTTCTCCAATATCCTGGATCGTCCCAACCTCATTGTTCGAGTGCATGATCGTCACCAGAGCCGTGTCCGGCGTGACAGCCTTTTCAAGATCAGCCGGATCCACGATGCCGAATCGATCAACGGGCAGATACGTTACGCGATACCCGAAGCGTTCAAGGTGTCTGCAGGGTTCCAGCACCGCGGGGTGCTCTATCCGCGAAGTGATGAAGTGCTTCCCCTTTCCGGCGGCTTTTGCGATCCCCTTGATCACCATGTTATTCGACTCTGTGGCTCCGCTGGTAAAGATGATTTCCGACGCATCGCATCTCAGGAGGAGAGCCAGCCGCTCCCGCGCCTGCTCGATCCCGGCCCGGCAGGCGATGCCGAAGGCGTGGCTTGAGGACGGGTTGCCGTACTTTTCCCGCAAGTAGGGCAGCATCTCCTCAAACACTCGGGGAGCCACGGGCGTGCTTGCATTGTAATCGAGGTAGATCGGTTTCATGCCTATCCTGGCAAATCAAGAAGCAATCTTATTCAATAACGTCGTTTCAAAAAAATATTCAACGATGTTCATAATACCGAGAAATACCGACGCGGAAAGAAACGACGCGATGGCATATCCTATTGCCTGTTTTCTCCCTGTGGACGCGAGACCGATGATTCCGAGATAGACGAGATAGATACTGTAAAGGATCGCAGCATAAACGATCCAGTTCATCGCTGGGATAACAGCGAGCACCCCTGCTATAAAGAGCGGGGTGAAGGAGTATGCTGCGACCTTTAATCCCGGGAGACCGCCCCATCGCGATTCAGAGGTCGTGACAACTGCCGCAATAATCGCTCCGGTAATCACAACATTAATGACCGAGATGCAGTACCACATTACATTCTGCAAGAGAAGGCGGCTGAGAGACGAGAGGAGAGTGCTTCTCGGGACGGGTCCGTTGAAAACAATCCCGTCTATGACGGCCGCTGCCGGCGGAATTGCTGCGAGGATGGCGACATAGCGGAGGATGATGCCCGAATACGTTTTCGGCTCGTCCCTGATTACCCGCCACTCATCCCGGGGCCGGATAAGGATATTCTTCACGCGGATCAATAATGCCCTGATGGATTCCGTTCCCCCGTGCATGTTCTTATGCGCCGCTCTTCCGCTCGAACACGCCCGTCGTCAGATAGCGCTCACCGCCGTCGGGAAACACGACCACAACGCATTTCCCCTTGCCCAAGCGGGCGGCGACGTGGAGCGCCGCCCAGCATGCCGCCCCGGACGATATCCCCACGAGAAGGCCTTCCTCCCGAGCGAGACGCCGGGTTGTCTCAGCAGCCTGTTCGTTTGCGACCGCGATCACCTCATCGTACACGCGGGTGTTCAGGATCGTCGGCACAAACCCGGCGCCGAGACCGGGAATCTTGTGGGCGCCGGGCTTCCCTCCCGAAAGTACTGGTGAGGAGGCTGGCTCAACGGCAAAGATCTTTATGTCCTTGAACTGTTTCCTGAGCGTTTCGCCCACCCCGGTGATGGTCCCACCGGTGCCAACGCCGGCGACGAAGGCGCTGATTCGTTTCCTGCCCATAAATGTAAGAATTTCCTTTGCTGTTGTCCGGCGGTGGACCATAGGATTCGCGGGGTTCGCGAACTGCTGGGGCATAAAATATTCCCTGCCCGATGCGGCGATCTCGTCCGCCCGGTCAATGGCTCCCTGCATGCCTTTGTCCCCGGGCGTAAGGACCAGTTCCGCACCATATGCCTGGAGCAGCTGTCGGCGCTCGACGGTCATGGTTTCGGGCATGGTCAGAACGACGGGATAACCCTTGACCGCGGCCACCATGGCAAGCCCGATACCTGTATTGCCGCTCGTGGGCTCCACGATCTTCATCCCCTTTTTAAGCGTTCCCTTCTGCTCTGCGTCCGCGATCATGGCAAGGGCGGGTCGGTCTTTCACGCTTCCGCCGGGGTTGTATCCCTCAAGTTTCGCCCAGATTTCCGCATCGCCGGCGCCCGAAATGCGGGTCAGTTTAACCATGGGTGTGTTCCCGATCAGATCAAGAATGGTTTTTATCTTGGACATGAGAGGTTCCCTTTCCAGGTAGTTCCCGTTTTAGTCGCAACCAGCAGGCGTCTTTACCCCTGTGTCGTTGCGCATGCAGCTTCGGACGGCGCACAGAACATCTTCAACCGCGAGTACAGCGCCACCCGGCCTTCCGTAGAACGAGACGGGCGCCTTCCCGTTCACTGCCAGCCGCACATCCTCCACCATCTGCCCCATGTTCATTTCAACCACTAAAATCCGCGCCGATTGTTCCGCAATCTCCGAGATGATTTTCTCGGGAAAGGGGAATAACGTTATCGGACGGACAAGACCGGCTTTAATTCCCTCCGCCCTGGCAAGCGCTATTACGCTTTTGGCTATGCGCGCCGATGTACCGAAAGCAACCAGAACAATCTCGGCGTCTTGGGTCAGAGAGGTCTCGCAGAGCACCTCCTTCGCGGCCATACGGTCGTACTTGGCTTTCAAGAGGTAGTTCCGTTGCTCCAGAAGCCCGTCCTCTCCGGGGAGCATGAAAAGTGACCGTATAACCTGGCCCGGCCGGCCCTTTGCTCCTGTGAGGGCCCAGGATTTGTCAACCAGCCTGGGTTCGATGTCGGGAAACTCGACAGGTTCCATCATCTGTCCCAATACTCCGTCGCCGAGAATCATCACGGGATTGAGGTACTCATCGGCCTTGTCGAAGGCTTTCACGGTCAGATCGACGATTTCCTGAATCGTCGATGGCGCATAGACCAAAAGTTTATAATCGCCGTGGCCGCCGCCTTTAACCGCCTGAAAATAGTCGGCCTGCGACGGCGCAATGTTCCCGAGTCCGGGGCCGCCGCGCTGCATATTGACGATTACCGCCGGCAGTTCCGACGCTGCCATGAACGACAGCGCTTCCTGCATGAGACTGATGCCCGGGCTGGACGAAGAGGTCATGGCCCGTTCTCCCACGGCTGCGGCGCCATAGACCATGTTGATGGCCGCGATCTCACTCTCTGCCTGAATAAAGGTTCCGCCCATTTCAGGCAGTCGGCGTGACATGAATTCCGGGATTTCGTTCTGCGGGGTGATGGGATACCCGAAATAGCGTTTGCACCCCGCCCGGACGGCCGCTTCGGCAAGCGCTTCGTTACCGGTGATCAAAACTTTTGCCATGAATATTCCCCTGTCAAATTTAGCTTTCTGCTTTATGAAGACCGGGCGAACACCCGACCTCCCTACTTCCACACTTCTATCGCTGCATCTGGGCACATCTCGGCGCAAAGGGCACATCCCGTACAGACCCCTTCGTCGTCGCAATATTCGACGGCATAGTATCCGCTTTTATTGAACTGCGCTCCGATTTTCAGCAGTTTTTTCGTGCAGGCCGTGGTACAGAGTTCACAGCCTTTGCAGTATTCGATATTGACGATTATCTTGCCCATGGCAAATGTCCCCCACTCTCAACGCATATGAACTCTGAACCTCGAACGGTGAACTGTCTTTTACGCGCTTCCCCGCTCCATCATCTCCTCGGCGTGCCTGACCGTCGCGTCCGTAATGATCTTTCCGCCGAGCATTCGGGCAATTTCGTCGACCCGTTCTTTCTGTTCAAGCAGACGGACCTCGGTGCTCGTCCGGTCTTTTTTCACCGATTTGGTCACGCCGTAGTGGCTGTCGGCCAGACTCGCGATCTGAGGCAAATGGGTAATGCAAAAGACCTGACGTTTCGCCGCAATGCGCTTGAGCTTCTTTCCAACTTCCTCCGCAACCGCTCCGCCGATGCCCGCGTCAACTTCATCAAACACTACCGTGGGTATTCTGTCTCCCTCGACCAGAATTGACTTGAGCGCCAGCATGATACGCGAAAGCTCGCCGCCCGAGGCTATCTTCGCAAGCGGTTTCGATTCTTCTCCCGGGTTTGGAGAAATGAGGAATTCCACGCGGTCCGCGCCGCGGGGGTCGATCTTGTGGCCGTCCAGCGTGTCGCCCCCGGGCTCTTGCGTTATCTTCAGGTTAAAAGTCGTCTTCTTCATCCCAAGGTGCGCCAGTTCGTCCTCCACCTTCTTTTCAAGGTCTTTCGCCGCCACTCTTCTCTTTCTAGTGAGTTCGTTCGCTTTGTCGGTCAGCCCGAATTTGATCGCCTGGATCTCCGATTTTAGCCGTTCGATCTCCTCAGTGCTCCGTTCCATCCGGTCGAGTTCAGCGCCGGCCCTGACACCAAACTCCAGGATTTCTTCAATCGTGTTCCCATATTTTTTTTTCAGTTTATGGATCAGGTCAAGCCGGTCGCCGACCTGCTCCAGCCGCTCGGGGTCAAACTCCATACCGCTGCTGTAGGAGGACAGCTCACGCGCGGCCTCTTCGATCTGAGCGCGGGCCGATTCACAGAGGTCGACGGCGCCAGCGAGTTTTTTGTCAATTTCAACGATGTCCTTCAAACCATTGATCGATTTTATCAGCATCGTCACCACCGAATCATCCGACGAATAGAGTGCCTCATCCACCATTGCGCAGAGAGCGGTCAGTCTTTCGGAATTGGCCAGGACTTTCTGCATATTCGCGAGTTCCAGGTCCTCTCCCGGTTTCAGCATCGCTGCGTCGATCTCGTTTTTCTGGAACCGGAGGATATCCTCACGCTGTGCCCGGTCGCGCTCGCCCGTTTCGAGTTTAGCCAGTTCCTTCCTCACATCCGTCAGACGGGCATAGACAGCTGCCACCTCTTCCCGCAGGCTTTCAAGGTCTCCAAAAGAATCGAGCATCTCCCTCTGTCGTTCGATCGCCAGCAGTGATTGATGCTCATGCTGGCCGTGAATGTCCGCGAGGATCGAGCCCAGCTCTGCAAGCGCAGTAAGATTGGCGAGGCTCCCGTTTATGTAAACCTTGTTCTTGCCTGATGAAGAAAGAACCCTTCGCACGATAAGATCTTCATTTGCCCGCAGTTCAATCCCCTGATCGGCGAGCAATGCCGAGACATCCTTGAAACTGCGGCTGTCGAGCTCGAAATCGGCTTCCACAACCGCCTCCTGACAACCGGTCCGGATAAGGTCCGCGTTGGCCCGCTCGCCCAGAGCAAGGTTGAGTGCATCGACGACAATGGACTTGCCTGCGCCGGTTTCGCCGGTAAACGCATTCAAACCCGGCGTGAATTCAACGCGAAGTTGGTCGATGATGGCAAAGTTTTTAATATTCAGTTCTTTTAACATAAAAAGGTCGGGCCAGACAGTAAGAAGTATTAGGCAAGAAACATGAGTATCGCATCAAGAGAGTTCCCTTGCTAATACTATTCGCCAATCATTGCTTGCTTTTTTTCACCTCCTCAGCCTTCTTGAGCGCAAACTGTTCGTAGGAAAACTTCCCTTTTCCGCCTGCCCTGCGATAATACTCTTCTGCCAGCTCTTTCTGGCCCATCCGATCTCCGGCTCTTCCTGCCCAATAATATGCCGTGCCGACCCAGATCCCTGAGGAAGGATAAAGTTTAGGTATTTTCAGAAATTCAGCTATTGCTTCTTGGTCCTTTCCAAGAAGAAAGGCGCAGAACCCAATCCAGTATTGGGTCGGTGGACGTTGGGAGAGCTTCTGCTGTTGCAGGGCGCTGCGATAGGCATTTCGTGCATTACCGTAATCTTGAAGCCGAAAAAAGCAGTCGCCGATCCGAGATTGAATATCGCCTCGGGCAACCTTTCCTGTTCTGTTGGCGAGGGCCTGCTTATAGAAAAGGAGAGCATCAGTATATTTCCCCGATGCAAACATGCGCTCTGCTTTGACGTAAGCCGGAGGTAAGGACGGGCCTGCTAGCGCGCTGGACTGAACACTTGATGCGCAGAGAATAAGAAGAATCCTTAACAGCCTCCTATTCATGATTCCTCCCTCAGGAAACTGTGTCAAATTTAACACAAAGCATATGCCTGCACAAGAATAAAATTTTTAATTATCTTTTAAACTCCATCTGACAAACCGGGAATCTGAGCGAATTTAAAAACGACATAAATAATCGACATAATTCATGTAAATGGACAAAAATGTCGAATATAAAAAATATATGAAATCAATATATTATAAATAAAAATTTTCTAATTCGACATTTTTATCCATATTATTATTTTATTTGCCTGGAAATTCTAATTATTTTTCTCATGAAAATAATACGTTATGTATTTGGCATGAGAGTTGTAATACATAATAAGCAAAGCTTGAACAATGGATATTGTCATTCCCCCTTTCTCCTACCCCGGAGTCAGTACCCCCTGACGGTGTCCATTGTTCGGGCTTCAAAAATTATGGCAGGAAGATCTACAAGAAAGCATGTGCTTTTCCAAGGAGGAACACCATGTTTTTCAATCCAAAGGGTTGCCAAAATATCGGACCAGAGACCCTGAACGAAAAAATAAAGTCCAGTGAGGATTTCTTCCTGCTGGATGTAAGAACGCCCCAGGAAAACAAGGCGCAGGCCATCCCAGGATCCCACCTGATACCGCTTCAAGAGCTGGGATCCCGGATGAATGAACTTCCGAAAGAAAAAGAGATCGTCGTCTATTGCCGTGTCGGAAACCGGAGCGCTTATGCCTGCACCCATCTTTCACGCATGGGTTATAAAGTAAAAAGCCTCGAAGGCGGGATTCTGCTATGGAATATGGCTGGCAATGCTTCACTAGCAAAGGCTGAGAAGACGTGGTTTGAACGAAGGATATGACGCGGGTTTAAAGGTAGAAATCATCGCTTCCAGCGAGTCCTTCAATCCCAATCCGGAAGAACGGGAACGACTGGAGACAGCTTTGCCGTTCAACCATGGAAACGGTTTCAACGGTACAATCGGTTTAGGCGGAAACCAAAAGGAGAAAAACACGTATGGCAATCTGCGCATGGCATATTATGAAGGAAAACATCAGCGTGGGGCCCGATACTCCGGCGCTTGAGGTCAGCAACCGGATAACCTCGTCAGGCCTTCCAGGACTTCCGGTGGTGAGCGATACCCAAGAGCTCCTCGGAATGGTGAACGAGCTGCATATCCTGGAAGCGATACAGAAGGATATCGGCCTGGAAACGATCACGGCATCTCATCTCATGATGAAGCCGCCTCTCGTCGCTGATGCAAATACGGCGCCCGAAGAGCTCATCGGGATGCAGCTTGCGAACAGGTGCTGCGCCGTCATCCCCATCGTCCGCAACGGTAAATACGTGGGGCTGGTGAGCAGACATATGCTGATGGATGTCTTTACCTCGCCCCACTACGCCCGGTTCGTTCAAAAAGACCGTAAGGGGCCATTTGTCTGTTTATAAGAGAGAGTCAAGGGTTGTGTGAACACAGAGACAGGGAAAACCTCTGCAACGGAAGAGGCGTCACCTTGCTACCTCACCCTCTCTGCTTACCTTTTACCTTTGCGCCACGCTTCTTCCCACTATTTTTTCAAGGAGGGAATATGTACAGAGCCGACAAAAAAAGGATGTTTCGAAAAGCTCTTCAGGCTTTTTGCAGAAACCTCCATGCTCGGGAAATCTCTCGCTGGAATTTTTCGGGTGCACCTGACGAATTCATTTTCACGGTTATTTGTAGGCGCCATGCTCATGATTTTTGCCTTGACAGGTCTCTGCGCCATGAGTATTATATTTTACCTTTTTGGCGCGTAAGAGCGTTGTAAATGCCAGAACAAGCATGCAAGCATAAAGGTAATCATTAGAGAAAGGAGTTGTTTTATGCCGTTTTACGAGTATATGTGCGAAGCCTGCGGCAAAGATTTCGTCCTGCTGCAAGCCATGAATACGAAGGCGGAAGATACGGTCTGCCCCTATTGCAATGAGAAAAAATCAAAAAAGCTCGTTTCCAACTTTTCCTCCGGCAACAGCGGTCCAGTCTGCAGCGTCGGCGGTCATTCCTGGGGAGGCGGTTGAGGTTCCTAAGCGATTCGCCGTGCGCGAGTCAAGAAAGCACAAGCCTGAGAATCCGATGATTCTCAGGCTTTTTTGTGGCAGAGACGTTTAATCAGAGGAGACACAGAGGGTTGTCAATAAACACCGGATGACCGCTTTTCCCACCCCCCGTGCTCTATGGTTCATTACTCGAATGGCATCAGTATCCCTCAAAACATTCCGCAATCCCCGGTACTGGTACGCTTGGCCGGCTCTGGCGCTCATGCTGATTATGAGCCGGATGCCGGACCGCGTTCTCCGGTTCATCGGCAATCTCCTGGGCGCAATCGTTTCCTGGTTCCCCACTCCCAACCGCCATTTCGCCGAAAGGAACATCGAACTCTGCTTTCCCGACAAAAGCAAAGCAGAACGCATGCGTCTGGTAAAACGGCATTTTCGACTGAGCGGCTATGCCATGCTCAGCCTGAGTGTTGCCTGGTTTGCACCCCGAGAGCGGCTTGAGCGGTTCATCACCCTCCGCGACCCGCACTACCTCGCTGATGCATATGCAAGAGGGAAAAATGTCATCCTCCTGGCACCGCATTTCATCGGTCTGGACATGGGCGGGTCGCGCCTGTCCGCGGAGAGAAAGTACGTCAGCATGTACCGCAAATCCCGGGACCCGCTCCTGGAATACCTCTTCCTCCGGCGCGAACGATTCGGCGCCGTTGTGGTTGAACGCATGGCAAGCCTGAAGCCGATCCTTCGCATGCTCCGTGAGGGAAGGCCTTTCTATTACCTTCCGGATCAGGACATGGGCGAGCGGGCCAGTGTTTTTGCTCCTTTCTTCGGCATCCCGGCAGCCACCGTCACGACTCTGAGCCGCATGGCCGAAACGACGAACGCCGTGGTCATACCCTGCCTCACCCGCATTCTGCCCAAAAGTGGCTACGAAGTCCGCCTGTACCCGCCACTCGAAAATTTTCCCACAGCGGATCCCGCTGCCGATGCAGCACGCATGAACAGGGAAATAGAACAATGGGTCCGTGAAATGCCAGAACAGTATATGTGGTCCTACCGCAGGTTTAAGACCAGGCCAAATAACGAACCGTCTTTATATGAATAAGTGGAAATATATCGATTCCGGCCCGAATTTCGCCACCCATAACATGGCTGTTGACGAGGAACTGCTCGCCCGGGTTCAGTCTGGCGTGAATATCCCCGTGCTCCGGTTCTACTCGTGGGACCCGCCCGCGGTTTCCCTCGGCAGGTTCCAGAAGATCGAGACCGCGGTGGATGTTGGAGCCTGCAAACGGCTCGGCATTGATATCGTGCGACGGATAACCGGAGGCAGGGCTGTGCTGCATCTTCACGAACTCACCTACAGCATCGTTGCGCCTCTCGATGATCCCCACTTCCCACCAACCGTGCTCGGGACTTACAAGGTAATCGCCGGCGGGCTCCTTGCGGGGCTCCGTAACCTCGGTATAGAAGCGGAAATAGTTTCACGCAGCGGACGCCATGCGGGACTGGTGAAGGACAACACCAAGGGCCCTTCCTGTTTTTCATCTCCTTCCTGGTATGAGATCGTGATCAACGGAAAAAAGATCGTCGGAAGCGCCCAGTGCAGGATGCCACGCGCTTTCCTGCAGCATGGATCTATTTTGATCGGTTATGATCCTGAGCTTGAGGCGCTGGTCATTCCCGGCGGCGGAGCGAGTGCCTGCATCACCAGCATTCAAAAGGAGTTGGGACGAACGGTGTCTCACGAGGAGGTCAAGCTCGCCTTTCGACTCGGTTTTCAATCATCCTTTGGCGTTCTTTTCTAATTTCACTCATGCATTATTGATCCCTTCCGCCTTATCGTACCTGCCCGCGCTTTTGCACTAAATCTTGACCCGGCGACCTGATAAGGGTAAACTGGTACCATCTCCTGCGAGCACATAAATTCTTGAAAGCGTCACGTGCAAAGGGCGTACACAGGGGTTTACGCCGCGATACAATATCTCCTTGACCACCACTGAATATCGCTGTACTTTCACGAAAAGTGCCTTCAAGCCCAGATCGTAAAATTCCGGCAGTCAGGTGGCCAATGGCTCTAAAAAAGCGGGGAGAAGCTTGGGCTCTATTAGCTGGCGTTGCATAAAACGCCATGGTGGAAGAGCAGTTTAGTGCATAAAATACAGATGGCTGTGTAGGAACGTCTGTTTTTTGTCTTCATGCTGTGAACGCCAAACTGTGCATCCTGCTCACTGAACTTATCTATGGGTAAACCCATTCGCATACTTATCGTCGAGGATTCGGAAGACGACGCTCTGCTGCTCCTCCGGGAGTTGCACCGCGGCGGCTACGATCCTGTCTCGGAACGCGTCGATTCGGCCAATGCCATGAAAGCGGCCCTGGAACGAGCTCATTGGGACCTCATTGTCTCGGACTACCTTATGCCGCGTTTCAGCGGCCTCGATGCCCTGAAGATGGTGATGGAAAGAGAACTCGATATCCCGTTTATCATCGTATCCGGTAACATCGGCGAGGACATCGCCGTTAACGCGATGAAGGCCGGTGCCCATGATTATATCATCAAAGGCAATCTGGCCAGGCTTATCCCCGCCGTTGAACGGGAAATGCGCGAGGCGGAAACCCGACGCGAGCGCAAATGGACGGAAGAGCAGCTCAGAGAGTCGCGCCAAAAGCTCTTTGAAACGCTCGAAACCATCAACGAAGGTTTCTTCACCCTGGACCGCGAATGGCGGTTTTCTCATGTGAACGCCGAGGCGGCAAGACTTTGGAATAGGAGACGTGAAGAACTGCTCGGCAGAAGCCTTTGGGACGTGGCGCCCGGGGCGATCGGCACCCAGTTTGACGAACAGTACCACCGGGCCGTCAGGGAAAGAATCCCGGTCAACTTCGAAGCGGTGTCTCCCCTGCTGGACATCTGGATTGAAGTGCGGGCTTATCCGAATGATGACGGTCTCGCCGTCTATTTCCATGACATCTCCGAGCGGAAAGAGACGGAAAGACATATCAGAGTGACCAATGATTTGCTCACGCTTTATGCGCGGAATCTGGATCGGAAGGAATACCTTGATGCTGCCGTGGAATTAATCCTTGCCTGGAGCGGCTGCAGCCACGTCGGCGTGAGAATCGCCGACAAATTCGGCAGGCTTCCCTTCGAGTCGTGCAGGGGCTACACTGCCACCTTTCTCGAACCGGAGGGAACGCTCTCGCTATCCGAGGACACCTGTATCTGCACACGGGTGTCACTTGGGGCCTCGGAATATCAGGACGTCCGGGCCATGACCCCACGCGGATCTTTCTATTCGAACAATACGGAGAAGTTCATGGCTGCCCTGACCGCCGAAGAGCGGGCAAGGTACCGGGGGCACTGTATGCGAAACGGGTACACATCGCTTGCCGTCATCCCCATCCAGCACCGCAACAGCGTGGTTGGTGCCATTCATCTTGCCGATGAGCGGCCCGACATGGTCCCCCTTGCGAAGGTGGAATTCCTGGAGCACCTTGCCCATATCATCGGCGAGGCGCTCCTGCGGTTCAACATGGAAGAAGAACTCCGGGTCAACTACGCGAACCTCCAGAAAACCACTGAGCTGCTGGAACGAATTTTTTCCACGACCCACATGCTCGTCGCCTACCTGGACAAGGACTTTAATTTCATCCGTGTGAACCGCGCTTATGCTGATGCGGAAAACCACGAACAGGATTACTTCGTAGGGAAAAATTACTTCGCGCTCAGCCCTGACAAAGAGATTGAGGAGATTTTCCGGACAACAGCCGCTTCCGGGGAACCCTACCACGCCTTTGAGCGTTCCTTCCACTATAAAGATCAAGACAATGAAGATACCCGGTACTGGGACTGGAGCCTGCTGCCGGTCAAGGAAGCCGACGGCTCCCTGAGCGGATTGATTCTTACACTCGTCGACGTCACCCTTCGCAAGAAAGCCGAGGACAGCCTGAAGCGTGCTGGCGCCTACAACCGGAGCCTAATCGAAGCCAGCCTCGATCCCTTGGTCACCATCGATCCGGACGGGAGGATCACCGACGTCAATGCGGCAACCGAAGCAGCAACGGGATTGACACGAACCGAACTTATCGGAACCGACTTCTCCGTATATTTTTTGGAACCCGAGAAGGCGCGGTCGGGATTTCTTCAGGCCTTCCGGAAAGGCTCGGTCAGGGACTACGCCCTCGAAATCCGAAACCAGAACGGCCACCTGACGCCGGTCCTCTATAATGCATCTCTCTACCGTGACGAAACAGGAAAAATCGGAGGCTTGTTTGCAGCCGCGCGCGATGTCACCGAACTCAGGGAAAACGAACGCAGAACCACTGTCATCAACAGCCTCTTGAAACTGTTCACCCAAACCTCTTCCCGAAAGGAATACCTCAAGCAGGCCTTGGAGATAATCCGCTTCTGGAGCGGATGCCGTCACGCGGGCATGCGGGAAACGGATCGGGAGAGAAACATCCCCTACACGGCGCACTCCGGCTTCGATGATCAGTTCATCGAAATGGAGAACATGATATCGCTCAACCACGACCATTGCGCCTGCACCCGAGTCGTGACCGGCGTGCCGGACCCGCTGGACAGCTCCATCATGACCGAGAACGGGTCGCTCTACTACAATAACTCCGTGAAATACCTGAACAGCCTTTCGCCTGAACAGCGGAAAATATACCGCGGCGTTTGCCAGCAACGAGGCTTCCTGTCCATTGCCGTGGTCCCGATCCGATACCGTGATACGACCCTGGGAGCGCTCCATGTCGCCGACGAACGGGAGGGCATGGTCCCCCGTCAATCGGTCGAGTTCCTAGAGCGCATTGCGCTTATCATCGGGGAGGCGCTTTACCGATTCGGCATCGAGGAAGAACAGGTGCGCCTCGCGTCAGCTCTGGAATCCTCGGCGGACGCCGTCGTCATCACCGACCTCCAATCGGGCGCCATCCAGTATGTGAATCATGCATTCGAGGTCATAACGGGGTATACTAGAAATGAGGCGCTCGGACGGACACTTCATTTCCTTGAAAGCGGCAGGAACACTGAAGAGCACTACCGTGAGCTTCGCGAGGCGCTGCGTCGGGATGGCGTCTGGCGCGGCCAGCTCGTGAACAGAAAAAAGGACGGATCACTCTATTTCGAAGATTGCACGTTTTCCCCGGTCAAGGATGCGTCAGGACAGATCATCAATTTCGTTTCGGTGAGGCGCGACATCACGGAAAAGCTCCGGCTCGAATCCATCGCCGAGTCGGTGAACACCATGGACAACATCGGTTATGTTTTTTCAGGAGTACGGCACGAGATTGGGAACCCCATCAACTCTGCGAAAATGAGCCTCAACGTCCTGCAGCATAAACTGGATACCGCCTCGAAAGAGGTTGTCAAGGATTACGTGGAGCGGGCGCTCGGTGAGATCGGGCGGGTTGAACAGCTTCTCAAGAGTCTGCGGAATTACAACCTCTATGAAACGCCGGACCTGCAGAACATGAACCTGAAAGCCTTCATACGGAAATTTTTCCAACTCGCTATCGACGATTTTACACAAAAGGGAATAGTCTTGAGGCACGAAATCCATAAGGACGCGGAATGGGTCGTTGCGGACCCGCGGGCTCTGCAGCAGGTGCTCCTTAACCTTTTTACGAATGCCGCCGACGCCCTCAAGGACAGACCCTCGCCCGAAATCTCGGTTACCATCATGCGCAAATTTGGCCAGGTCCTCCTCCAGATTGCAGACAACGGCTGTGGCATGACGGAGCAACAGCAGCAGGACGTGTTCAAGCCGTTCTATACCTCAAAGCCCCACGGCACGGGCCTCGGGCTCGTAATCGTGAGGAAAACGGTGGCGCGAATGCATGGAAAGATCGAAATTGCGAGCACCCCGGGCCAGGGTACGATTGTCAGCATCTATTTGCCGGAGGGACGCGATGCAGCTTAGTAGCAGGAAAACACTCCTCATCATCGACGACGAAAAAGTATTCTGCAACACTGTTCGCGACTACCTCGAAAACGAACGACTCGAGGTCCTTGCGGCCCATACGGGCGCCGAGGGGCTTGCGGTCTGCTCCTCGCGGAAGGTGGATGTGGTGCTCCTGGACCAGAAACTGCCAGACGGCGAAGGTCACGCCTTGGCGCCAGCAATCCTTGAAAAGAACGACCAGACCAAGATCATCTTCATCACCGCCTATCCGAGCTTCGAGAACGCCGTGACGGCGGTCCGCCTCGGAGCCCATGATTATCTATCCAAGCCCTTCGATATCGAGGAACTCAGGCTCACTATTGAAAACACCCTACGTACGCTTGACTTGGAACGGGTTGAACAGATACAGAACTACGCCCGCGACAAGGAGCGCGAAGCCTCAGTAATTGTGGGGAACAATGGCGCCTTCGGAGAAGTCGTGCGCCTCGTGGACATGGCCGCGGCCATGGACGGCCCGGTTCTGATCACCGGCGAGACCGGCACGGGTAAGAACCTGGTTGCAAAAACCATCCACTACAAAAGCGCTTTCGCCCGATCGGCCTTCATCAGCATCAACTGCGCAGCCTTGCCGGACAATCTGATCGAGGCGGAACTCTTCGGCTACGAAAAAGGGGCCTTTACTGGCGCAACAGGAACAAAAAAAGGGCTCTTCGAAATCGCTGACGGCGGGACTGTGTTCCTCGACGAAATCGGTGACATGCCTCTGCATCTGCAGACAAAGCTCCTGAGCGTGCTCGAGGACAAAATGGTGCGCCGTATCGGCAGTACCGCGGTTACCCCGGTTAGCGTCCGCATCATAGCCGCGACGAATGCCGAACTGGAAAGCGTCTTGGGTAAAACCTTTCGCAAGGACCTCTACTTTCGTCTGAGCGTAGTCCGCATTCATGTTCCCCCGCTGCGCGAACACAGGGAGGACATTCCTGCGCTTTGCTCCTATCTCCTCGCCCAGATCGCCGGAGGACGGGCCGTTGAACTGCCGGAGGCCGAAATCGACAAACTCAAGGAGTACGACTGGCCGGGCAATGTGCGCGAACTCCGAAATATCCTGGAACGGGCGCTGTTTCTGCAGAAGAACTCCGCCCTCACCCCCTCCCAGTTGATCCAGAGAACTTCCGCTGGGTCTCAGTCCATGGCGCAGAATCAGCCTTCATCACGAGAAATCAAAAAACTAGCCCAAGCGGAACAGGAACTTATCCATAACGCTCTGATCTTACTTAACGGCAACCTTACCCAGAGCGCTAAAGCCCTTGGAATCTCCCTGTCTACCCTTAAAAGAAAGATAAAAGAATACAGCCTAAAATGACCCCTCCCCGTTCAAAATGAACTAGTCAGAATAGATGACCATTTCTATCCTTTTTCCCCATCAAAAATAACCAGTTGATAAGTATAATATTTTTACTTTTTTCTTGTCATTTTTTTTTGGCATCTTCTTTGCTCTTCCCAATGGGTGGGGATTCGAATAATGAGCTAGATGTCTAGTTACTATAAGCATCGAAACATTCTTTCTTCGCGAATGTACTGAAAACTTGCGTTTGTGTTCAGAGAAGCTGATGGTTATTATGGTAAACGTGGCGGAAAAAACGTTCAAGATAGTGAAAACGGCAAGGATGGACGCGGCCGTGGATATTATGATACAGGACGGGAAAGGTTATGATTTTCTTCAATGGATGCGGCTGCGTCATCCGGAGTTGCCGGTTATCCTCACAGCGTCACTGGCCCGTATGAACATTGACCAGCGTCTGAATGGTCTGACTTCCGCGGACGATACCAGGAGGCTAGTGGATCCGAGCGGCATCGCGGAATCCGTTCTGTCCCTGAGGAAAATGAACAGAAAAGATAGCGGCCATCCTGGAAACAAAGGTGATAAAAGCGCTACGAGGAATTATCAGCTGACAAGTGGACCTTTTCCGCCTCACGGGAAACGCAGTGAGATATCATCATGAAGGGGGTCAGTATGAGAACGAGTGCAGCAGTAGCATTCAACGACGAAGCGGCACAGGACCAGTTCATGGACGAAGCCTGGGACAATGAAAACGAGCACGAGGTCTCCGAAGTATCCATGGAAGAAGGCCACGGGCAAGACATACCGTTCTTGGCAAAGCGCAAACGCGTCGGAGCACCGGAAACGGACCTGGACACGGTAAAACTATACCTTCAAGATATACGGAAAACGCCCCTGCTCACCTTTCCGGAAGAGCAGGCTCTGGCAAAACGGGTTCAGGAAGGAGACCAGGAAGCACGCAGCAAGATGATCCAGTCGAATCTGCGTCTCGTTGTATCCATAGGCAAGCGTTATATCAACCGGGGCCTCCCTTTCTCCGACATCATCGAGGAGGGAAACCTCGGTCTCATCAGGGCCGTCGAGAAGTTCCAGTATGAACGGGGTTTCAGGTTCAGCACTTATGCGTCGTGGTGGATCCGACAGTCCATAGAACGGGCCATCGCCAACCAGGTTCGCATAATACGCCTTCCGGTTCATGTGGCGGAACTGGCCAATGCCTATACCCGGACGATCCGGAAATTAACACAGGAGCTGGGACGGGAGCCCTACAATGAAGAAGTGGCAAAAAAAATGAAGATCAGCCTCAACCGCGTGCGGGCACTCTCTCAGGTCACACGGGAGACTTATTCGCTGGACATGCTCATCAGCGGTGAAGGAGACGAAACGCTCAAGGACGTGCTGAGCGACGAGAACACGCCGGCGCCTTCCGCAACGAGCGATGAACGTCTTCGTCGCCAGTATCTCGGCGAGTGGGTTTCCGGGCTCCCCGCCACGGAGCGCAGCGTCATCGAGATGCGATACGGCTTGAACCACACGGCCCAGCGTACCCTCGACAGTATCGGAAAGCAGTTTGGCATCACTCGTGAGCGGGTGAGGCAGATAGAGAACCAGGCGATCCGGAAGCTCCGGAACTACACGCGGTCGAAGAACATCGATCTGAGCGATATGATGTAAAACGCTGCGGGACCGGGACGTGATCCCAACCCCGGGGGTCACCAGGTATGGGGCAAGGGGAGACGAAAATCGGGATGGTGAGCCATGAGTTATGAGGGGAATACAGCAACCATCGCAAAGCCGGAGACGCCGGCTCCCACCCAGGGAAAGAGGAAGACCATTCTGATCGTCGACGACGACAGGGTCTTTTCGTCTGCCCTTGCAGAGGGTCTCATGAGCGTGGAGGAAGGGCTCACAGTATACACCGCGGAAAACGGATATCAGGCCGCCGCGGTGCTCAACGATGTCAGCATGGATCTGCTCATCACCGACCTTCGCATGCCCGTCATGGGAGGATTGGAGCTGACGCACCGGGTGAACGAGATGCTGCCCTCCGTGCCGGTAATCGTGATAAGCGCTTATGCCGACACTAGCACGGTTCTAGAACTTGAAACGCAGGGTAATTATTTTTTCGACAAGCCCGTGGACTACGACCACCTGCTCGAAACAATCCGTGCGTTACTGCTTTAAATTTCTTAAAAGCATTGACCCTTCTTCGTCTGGAGAGCACCGATCAACTTCCAGCAAGCCGGGGTTAGAGAAGAAGCTTGACATTAATCCCCGCCCGAAAGAGATGGGCTAGAGGGGCCGTATGATAAATACGGCTATTTCAGAAAGGTCGTAATTATCATTCTCGAATAATTTATCGGTATGAGGCGATTCCCCTTCATTTGGAAAAAGGACCGCCCGCCGAAATTATTTTTCGGCGTCGATATTCCTGATCGCTCATGGTTAACCTTCATTCCTTCGTTTGAAACTTTTCCCTACCTGCCTGCAGTTCTGATATAATGATACACAATCCAAGCTAAATAACTAGAACTGCAAGCGTCAGCTTTGCCGCAGAATTGAACGATACTTATTCATGCAGTACGGACACTGACTGAAGCGAAATAACATATTTAATTCCCCAGGTGATGCCATGCAGGAACGCCGAGACGTGGAAAAACACAAGACGATCCATCTCAAGGATTATCGCCCGCCCGATTATCTCATCGAAACCGTGAATCTGGAATTTGATCTTGATGAGAAACGGACGACCGTTAAATCACTGTTTACAGTCGTCTGCAACCACGACAAAGGTGAGGGGATTCACCCCTTTGTATTGAATGGCAGAGACCTCGTGTTGAAGACCATAAAACTCGACGGCCAGCCCCTCGCGGAACACGAATTCAAGATTGATGATCACTCCCTTACGCTCCTCCCTGTGCCGAACCGTTTTGTGCTCGAGATTGAGACCGAAATCGATCCCTCGGCGAATAGCGAACTTTCCGGGCTCTATCTCTCGGGCGGCAATTTCTGCACTCAGTGCGAAGCGGAAGGTTTCCGGAAGATCACCTTCTACCCTGACCGGCCTGACGTCATGGCAAGGTTCTTCACCACAATTGTTGGAGATCAGGCGAAGTATCCCGTCCTGCTCTCCAACGGGAATCTCACCGGATCCGGCAAGCTCAAGGACGGGAGGCATTTCGCCAAATGGCATGACCCCTTCCCCAAGCCGGCCTACCTGTTTGCCCTCGTGGCCGGCGACCTCGCGCGCATTCGTGACACCTTCGTCACGATGAGCGGAAGAAAGGTGGACCTGAGTATATATGTGCAGCAACACAACAGGGACAAGTGCGCATATGCCATGGAGTCTCTCAAGCTGGCTATGAAGTGGGATGAGGAAACCTATGGGAGGGAGTACGACCTCGACACTTTCATGATCGTGGCTGTTGACGATTTCAATATGGGGGCCATGGAGAACAAAGGATTGAACATTTTCAATTCAAAATACGTGCTTGCCAAACCCGAGACAGCCACAGACGCGGATTTTCAGGGTATCATGGGTGTCGTGGGGCACGAGTACTTTCACAACTGGTCGGGCGACCGCGTGACCTGCAGGGATTGGTTTCAGCTCTCACTCAAAGAGGGCTTCACCGTTTTCCGCGACCAGCACTTCATGGAGGACATGACCTCTCCCGGGGTGAAGCGCATCAGCGATGTGAATGTGCTGCGCACGCACCAGTTCCGCGAAGACGCAAGCCCCATGGCCCACCCGGTCAGACCGGACTCGTATGTCGAGATCAACAATTTCTATACCGTCACGGTTTATAACAAAGGCGCTGAACTGATCCGCATGTTGAGGACTATTCTGGGCCCTGCGGGTTTCAGGAAGGGCACGGACCTCTACTTTTCGCGGCATGACGGCCAGGCTGTCACAATCGACGACTTCCTGAAGGCAATGGAAGACGCAACAAACACCGACCTCGGACAATTTCAGCGCTGGTATACTCAGGCAGGCACCCCGGAATTGCAGGTGACGCGGGCATACAATGCAAAGGCAAAGACCTACGCGCTTACAATTAAGCAGAGCTGCCCTCCCACACCGGGCCAGCCTGTAAAGCAGCCTTTTCATATTCCTGTTTCCGTAGGACTGCTCGATGGCTACGGTCGGGATATGCCGCTCACGCTCGGCAAAGAGAGCGACCAACAGGAAGACAGCGGCACGATCGTACTTCACCTCAGGAAAGAGGAGGAAACCTTCGTTTTTTCCGGCGTTCCGGAAAAACCGGTGCCATCCATACTGCGCCATTTTTCAGCGCCCGTAAAAGTTAAGTTCGACCTGACCGATGATGAACGCCTGTTTCTCATGGCGAATGACTCCGACGAGTTTAACCGCTGGGACGCGGGGCAACAGCTTGCCGTGAATCTCCTCCTGGACCTCATAAAAGATTATCAACACGGCAAAACGCTCAAGCTCGACCGCAACTTCGTCTGCGCTTTCAACAAGACGCTGGAAAGCGGAATGCCCGACAAGGCGTTCCAAACCGTCGCCCTCTCTCTTCCCGCCGAGACCTATCTGGCCGATTTCATGCACTTGATCGATCCAACAGCGATCTTCGAAGCCCGGAGGTTCGTGCAGAAGACGCTAGCAACGGAGCTGAAAGAGACGTTTCTCGCCGTCTATTACACCAATCAGGACACGGGACCCTACCGCGTGGACCAGACATCGATCGGTCGGAGGAGTCTCAAAAACATCTGCCTTGCCTACCTCATGGAGCTGGACGAACCGGGCATCCGGAAACTCTGCATGGAGCAATACCGGGATGCGGAGAACATGACTGACCGGGTGGCCAGCCTTGCAACGCTGGCAAACTTCGACTGCGCCGAACGATCCGATGCGCTGGCCTCGTTCTATGAAACGTGGAAAAACGATCCGCTCGTCATGGACAAGTGGCTTTCCATCCAGGCCCTTTCGCGCCTGACGACCACGCTCAATACCGTCAAGTTGCTCATGGCTGACCCCGTATTCAGCCTCAAGAACCCAAATAAGGTCCGCGCCCTTATTGGAGCATTTTCATCGAACGCTGTCCGTTTTCATGCGCCCGATGGAGAGGGCTATGCGTTCCTGGCTGACCAGGTCCTGGGGATCGACCCCCTGAACCCCCAGATTGCCGCGCGCCTCGTCTCGGCTTTCACCATGTGGAAACGGTATGACGAGAAGCGCAAGGCATTGATGAAGGCGGAACTCGAGAGAATCCTCGCCGCTCCGCATCTTTCCAGGGACGTGCATGAAATAGTTTCCAAAAGCCTGGCATGAACCGGCCCGCCCCTTCCCTGCTTTCGTGGACCTGTCAGAACCCTATCCCCCGTTGACAACGCAGCGACACTCGGTTATAATTGCGTGCATATGCACATAACAACAGGAACAGACGATGTCTCCACGATGTAAGAAACCGAGGTATTGCAGCTGTACATTCAAAGGCAAAGCCTTTAAACCCGCGGGCATACCGATGTCCAAGGTTGATCAGATAACTCTTTCCCGGGACGAGCTTGAATCCCTGAAACTCTGCGACCTTGACGATTTGACGCAAGAGGAGGCTGGCGCCCGGATGGGAGTGTCGCGGGGGACGGTCCAGAGAATACTGAACGCAGCGCGAAAGAAGGTCGCGGCGGCCCTTGCCAGGGGCAAAGCCATCGTTTATAAAGAATCATGAAGCGAAGGAGGAGTGCGATATGAAAATCTGTTTTCCGGTTCAGAAAGATGAGGGGATTGACAGCGCCGTGCACAACCATTTCGGCTCAGCACCGTTTTTCGTGGTTTTCGACACGGGAACAAACGATGTTGCAACAATAAGCAACCAGGACCAGCACCATTCCCATGGAGCGTGCAATCCCATGAAGGCACTCGATAATCAGCGGGTAGACGCTATCGTCGGCGGCGGAATCGGCGCCGGTGCGCTCGCCAGGCTGAATCAGATGGGCATTCGGGTTCATCGGTCCCAGGCAACGACAATACTGGAGAATATCGCCATGCTTACGTCGCAAAGCCTCCCCGAGCTGACGCTCCAGGGCTGCTGCGGCGGCCACAGCAAAGACGGCGGATGCGCTCACTGACCTTCAGACCGGGAGCAGCATTGACGGTCTTGTAAAAAATCTGGTAATTTATCCTTTTCATTTGCACTGCTTACCGGGAATTGGACGTCTCGGCATATTATTATATGTACGAAGGAGGAAAGTCATGCCACTCCAGAACCAAGCTCGCGGGTATGCTTATTTGTATGAAATGCTCAAGCAACGGCAGGAAGACCCTTACTGCCGGACCTGCAGCGCCTACAATAATACCATCACGGCAGTACGTGAATCCCTCGCAAAATTCGAAAATCAGCTCACCGCTGCCGAGGATATGCTATCCGCAGAGTTTGCCCGTCTCTATTCCGAGGCCAGGGCCGGAATCGCTTCCCTGAAACTAGCGGAAAATCCAGCAGGACAGAAAAAAGCGGGGAACTGCAAGCTGCCGGAGGGCGTTTGTTTCGTCAAATTATCCTACGCAATTTTTCAAAAACTCTGACTCATTGCTGTCAATCATGTTTGCCGGCATGCCGAAAGATCAATCGGCAACATATCGATCCTGGCTTGTTTCTGGATCCACGGATTCAAACCAGGTATGGATATAAAGGGCGAAATTGAGTAGTGCCTGCTCCGCAAATCATGGGGACTGCGTGCATCCTCCATACCATTCATAGTCCGACAACAAGGAGCTCACCCCGCTTCTCTTATGATGTCAACACTCCCTCCTGAAGGGAAATCACACAAATTTTAATAAGTTAAGAGACAATAGTAGTCCTCTATCCCAGGCTCCCGGAAAATATTTTGATGGGATGAATTTATCGCCTTGACACTACAAGATTCTTTGCTACAATTTAGGCATGCGACTACCTCATATGAAATCCCTCATACTAGTTCCAATTCTGATGGTATTCCTGTTCCCTCCCGTTGCTGTTTCGAAAGACAGCTGTTATGACTGTCACGGCATAAAAGGCATGAAAGGATACATCGATCGCGCCCTTTTTGAACAATCCGTACATATGTTCCTGGCCTGCAATCAATGCCATGTCGATGTTACGGTAACCCCCCATGGAAAAGTTGCAAAAGTCAACTGCGGTATCTGCCATTTCCTCGGCAGAGAGGGCGCGCCGAAAGAACAGGCCTCGGAATACAAGCTGAGCGTGCATGGGCGTGCGACTGCAGCGGGGAATACAGTGGCACCGACCTGCCAGACCTGCCACGGCTCTCATTACATCTATCCTTCTGCCGATGCCAGATCGGCGACCAACAGGCTGAAAATCCCTTCACTCTGTTCCCAATGTCATCCCCAGGAGTTCGAGGTCTACAAGGGCAGCATTCACGGGAAGGAACTTTTGGACGACCACAACACAGCGGCCCCCACCTGCTTTGATTGCCACCTGGAGCATTTGACTCCGCCCACCGCGAGCAACCAGTGGCAGCTGTCGCTGATTAAACAATGCGGCACGTGTCATTCCGAGGAGATGAAAACCTACCGGAAAACATACCACGGCAAAGTCACCGAACTTGGGTATGCCACGGTGGCGAAATGCTCGGACTGCCACGGATTCCATAATATTCAACGGCTCGATGATGCCCAATCGACCCTTTCGCCGCAGAACATTCTGAGCACCTGCAGAAAGTGTCACGCCGACGCCACGATCGGCTTCACGAAATACTATGCCCATGCCGAGGAAAACAATAAAGCAAAATACCCCGTGCTCTATTATACATTCCGCTTCATGACGCTGCTTCTGATCGGCGTGTTCGCCTTCTTCCTCACACACACGTTCCTGTGGGCTTACCGCTCGATGAAAGAACGGATGCAGAAAAAGGGAGGCGAGTAACATGGTGCTGATAAAACGGTTCAACGCTTACCATCGGGTCCTCCACATTGCCATGGCCGTGAGCTTCATCGGCCTCGTTGCCTCGGGCATGCCGCTCAAGTACGCTGGAGCACCCTGGGCAACATGGCTGATGAAACTGCTCGGTGGCTACCATGCGGCAGGCCTCATCCACAGAACATGCGCCGTCATCACGTTCGGATACTTTGCTGCCCACATTAGCTATGTGCTGTATTACATCGCAATAGTCAGAAAATTCAAGTTCAACATCCTGGGACCTGAGTCCATGGTCCCCTGGATCAAGGATCTTCAGGATATCTACGGCAGTTTCCGGTGGTTTCTCGGGTTTGGTCCCCGGCCTCAATTCGATCAGTGGACCTATTGGGAAAAATTCGATTACTGGGCTGTGTTCTGGGGGGTTGGCATGATCGGCGTTTCAGGCCTCTTTCTCTGGTTCCCCGAGTTTTTTGGCCGGTTTTTCCCGGGGTGGGCATTCAATGTCGCAACAGTTATCCACAGCGATGAAGCGCTTCTTGCCGCCGGTTTCATTTTCACCATTCATTACTTCAATACCCATCTTCGGCCGGAAAAATTCCCTATGGACCCGGTAATCTTTACCGGAACGCTTTCACTCCAGGAACTGCAGCATGAGAGGCCCCTCGAATACCAGCGTCTTGCCGAGGCACGCCGAATAGAACAGGCCACAACCAGCCCCCAAGCGGCATGGCTGACCGATTGCGGCATTATTTTCGGTTTCCTTCTCGTACTAGTCGGGTTCTTCCTGCTCATCCTGATTATTATGGGTCAGTTTGTCTACTGATATGTCACTAGCCCAACGGGATCTCTTCATAAAACACATATTCACGACCGTTGCACCCTATGTCGATTTCCTGAGCAGTGGTTTCAGCTTTGGGTTTGACCACTACTGGCGCAGGCAGGCCATTCTGCTGTCCGGGATCGCTGAAGGAGATCGAGTACTCGATGTTTGCACGGGCACTGGCGAACTGGCAATCCCCCTCTCCAAAAAAGTCGGAGCCAAGGGGTCAGTAACCGGGGCCGATTTCTGTGAGGAAATGCTCATGCATGCCCGCAGAAAAACCGGCACACGGTATAAAAATCTATCCTTCCTCCTGTCGGACGCCAAAAGGCTGCCGTTCCGGGAGAATACCTTCGACGCCGTCACTGTCGCATTCGGGATGCGCAACATACCGGACACCTCACTGGCGCTGCAGGAGATCAAGCGGGTATTGAAGCCGGGGGGGAAATTCATGTGCCTCGAACTCACTCGTCCCCAAGGGAGTTGGTTCCGCGCTGTCTATGAATGGTACGTCTTCCGGATCATGCCACTGATCGGGAAAATCGTCGTCAAAACCGCCGCACCCTACCTGTATCTCCCCCGCTCTATCAATGCCTTTTATCCTCCAGACGAGTTCCGGAACATCATTGCCGAATCGGGGTATGAAAAGGTGACCGTGGATTCCCTGACGATGGGTATCGCCACCATTTACCGGGCGGTAAAAAATGAATAAGGTAGACATCCTGTGCGACAAGGACAGGATTCTCATGGAGGACTTTTCCCGGCTGAGCCTGATCCGCATGAGCAGCCACACCACACTACTCGGTTCGCTCCCTTTTTTTTCGACCTATCAGGACACAAACGTGAAAAAAGAAGTGGACAAGGACCGGCTCATCATCAGGGAAGCGGCCAGGGCCTTTGAAGCAGGAAGGCCTGTGTGCGATCTCGATCTTGAGGATATTTTCGAGAAAACGAAGGAAGTGGACAAGGTTTTTTTGAATAAACTCCTAATCGCCCCCTTCACCCTCTCAGTTCGCTACAGCGATTTCGCGGATATCCGTATTCAGCGTATCTGGCTCATTTCTAGAACTGTTTACGCACTGCTTGCGCATTGGCCGGAAGGGGGTTCGTTCATCGATGCCGTGAGAAACGCCTATCCGGAAAAAAAATTCAAGGATGTCCTTGCCGAAATCCTGCATCTGTACAACGAAGAAACGAGGATGCTGAGCAAGTCCATCCGGCACCTCGGGCCGTTCCGGTCCGTCGTGGGCACCTACACCGATGCACTCTACCGGTCCATGGAGGATGTGAAGGAAGACATCACCAGGTCCGCTGTTCAACGTATTTTCGGAGATAAAACAGTCTATGCCTAAACCCGACCTGATGCTGCTCCATGCACCGAGCGTCTTCAAGTTCCGCGAACTTCCGCTCTTCTTCGGTCCCGTGAGTGATGTGGTACCCTCTTCATCGATCTTCGAAATTTACCCCATAGGATTTCTCACCATGTCGGACTATCTGAGCCGGCATGGGATTTCCGTGAGGATCATGAACCTTGCGCTCAGGATGCTGCGTTCTCGATCCTTCGATGCCGAGCGTTGCGTTAGGGACATGAATGCATCCGCCTTCGGCATCGACCTGCACTGGCTGCCCCATGTCGACGGCAGCCTGAGTCTCGCCGAACTCGTGAAAAAATACCATCCCGACAAACCGGTCATCCTCGGCGGCCTCAGTGCAACCTACTATCACGAAGAGATCATGCGGGATTATCCCTTCGTGGATTTCGTCCTGTGCGGGGAATCGACGGAGGAGCCGCTGCGAATGCTGATGGAGACGATCCGCGCCGGCTCGGGCTACGAGAGCGTACCGAACCTCGTCTGGAGAGACGGAAGCCGGATGGTGAAAAACGAGCGGACGTTCAAACCGGAAAACCTTGATTATGTAGACTTTGACTACTCGCATCTTCTGAAGATGGCCATCAAGTATCGCGATCCGTCTGGGTATATCCCCTTTAAGTACTGGCTCAGCTACCCAGTAACGGCGGTTTTCTCCGTTCGCGGATGCATCCACAACTGCGGCACCTGCGGCGGTTCGATCTCCGCGTTTCGGACAGTCTGCGGGAGGTCGCACGCCTGCTTCCGGTCCCCCGAGCGCGTGGCCGACGATATCCAACGGATTGCCGACTACACTGGCGCTCCAGTCATTGTCCTCGGCGATCTGCTCCAGGCCGGCCGCGAGTATACCGACCGCTTTCTCACCGCCGTCAAAAAGCACCGCATAAAGAACGAAATCTGCGTCGAGTTCTTCAGCCCCCCTCCCGTCGAATTTCTGGAAAAGGTAGCCGATTCCATCGAAACCTTCAACGTCGAAATCTCGCCGGAATCGCATGACCTCAATGTCCGGAAGACCTTCGGGAAAAATTATGACAATGCGGCGCTCGAGGATATGATCCGCACGCTCCTTCGCGTTGGTTGCAGGCGGATCGACCTCTTCTTCATGGTCGGCCTTCCGAACCAGACCTACCGTTCCGTCATGGATACCGTTGTTTATTGCGGGGAACTGCTGGAAAAATATGGCAGCAATGGCGGCAAGGGCAGGGTTCTTCCTCTGCTCGCGCCGCTCGCGCCGTTTATCGACCCCGGCAGCGTTATTTTTGAGGATCCGGGGAAGTACGGCTACCGGTTCTTTTATAAGACCCTCAAGGAACACCGGCAGGCCATGCTCAAACCTAGCTGGAAATTCGCCCTGAACTATGAAACCCAGTGGATGACGCGCGATGATATCGTAAGGGCCACGTATGACGGAGCCTTGAACCTCCTCGCTATCAAGGAGCGGTACGGCGTGATCGGTCAGCAAAACGCCTCGAAGATCCGCGACCATCTGGAGCGTGCAATCAAGCTAAGCGAGAAAATCAGTAATCCGGAAATCGTGGACGAGGCGCTCAGGAAAGAAATCTTCAGCCTCAACACTCTGGACATCGTCTGCGGCAAGCATGAGCTCGATTGGCCCATCAAGGGCTGGAAGCTGAACGTGCCGAATATCACAAAGCTCCTGGTCTCCGAAGTCCGCCGGGACATCAGGTCCCGAAATCCCTTTTTCTCCTTTAAGCCACGCAAGTCGGATGTCCGTTGACATCCTCCCCGGCCTGAAGACCGAGGATTCCCGAATCAGACCCTGCAACTATGGACGACTGCCGATTCTGTTCGCAGGCCAGGGTTTAGCACTCTCGTCACCTTTTTACGGAGTGCGTACCACGATTTGCATGATTGCCGAAGATCTTCCAATACGCCTGGGCACTTTGTGAATGCAGCCGGCGGTACCAACGAGGATGCTCCTGTTTTTAGCAGCATCGAGTTCACATAGGTAGGAATTTTCCCGGTAGCTTTCCGCATTTCCTTGCCATACCACACGGCGCCGCTCCAGGGTTTCGTCGCAGAAAAACGAGAAGCCCGAGCAAAAGGCGGTACTGACGTTTGCTCCCGACACCTGGCCGACGACAGTAATTGTTAGTAACTTAGAATCCTTAGCAGGCCCACCCATCATTTTTAATGAGAGCAACTAGGTGAATATTTGTCTTTTTTTTTCACAAAAACGGCACGAACAGGCCTTTTATCCCCGCCCTGAAAAAGAAGGGTTTTTGCGGCGCGAATTGACAAGCCAACAAAAAAAGATGAACCTAGTTCGTTCGGTTCATCCTTTTTTCTTCTGCTTGCCTTTCGCGACCAATGCCGGACAAGGCATCTAGAGTTTAAGCATAAATTTGAAAAACCGGTTCATCATCAGACCGGCGGCAGCACCCAGCAACGCCCCGAACGCGGCAAGCAAACCCATGACAATGACAAGAACCAGCATAACGGCGAAGGTGTTCTGTCCACATGCTGTTCCGAACATCCGGGTCACATCTTTTGCCGCAGCATCGCGCCACGTCCCCTGCAGCGTATCAGCAAAGAACAAATCCATGGACAGGGCAATGGCCAGCGTGGCGATTGCGCCGATCGCCGCACCGATCAATACGGCTTTTTTCAATCCCTTGTCGGACATGGTAATCTCACTATCTTCTCCCAAGCTATCAAATACCGCCAGTCATAAACCGCTACTTCAATATTTCCCCCGTCTTGCGTGACCATAGCAGGAGGTCCAGATGGTCCATATCGATGCCGCTTTCCCCAGCGAACTGCCGGAGCTTTTTCTCGATTGTAAGATACCCCGCTCGGCTGTTGGGACGCATCCGCTTCGAAATCACGCCCAGCTCGCGAAGGCTGTTTAGTATATGCTTATCCAGAATGGCATATCCGGGGTACCCAACGTTCCGGAGAAAGTGACTTGCCTCTTTGTAACCAAGCCCTTTGATTGATTTATTCCGTGCCAGGAAATCCCGTCTCGAGTCGGGAGAATCGAATGAATCGAGCAGAATGCGGAGCTTCATCCCGCAGGCGTCCTTCAGGTACTCCCGTGTCTGGACAATATAGGAGGGCCGCAGACGCCAGAACCGCACCCGGTGCGCCTGCGCGCGTTCCTGTAGTTCTTTCTCGCTGCCGGTATGGAGAATGTCCTTCAACGCCTCAACAGTACGCATCCCCATCTTCGCGCTGCTGCCAGCCGTCAGGATGCAATAGCAGAGTTCCTCGAAGTGAACCCTGTCCCCCTTCTTGGAAACAGCCTTAAATTCGGCGAGACGCTTTACGATGCGCGGCTTTTTCCCCCTGTAGTCTCTTTTTAACTCACGGATGAATTCTTTTCCAGGCATTGTAGCCGCCCTTCAAATTGTAAAGGTTCTTGTAGCCCATGCCCATCAGCCGTTTGATGGCCCAAATGCCCCGGTTCCCGTTTTGGCAGTAGACGACCAGCTCCTTGTCCTTTTTGAGCTTTTTGACCTTGTCGCCGATTTCCGAAAGCTGCACATGGACCGAGCCGGGGATGTGCCCCTGCTCATATTCCTTGTTCGTGCGGACGTCGAGAATCATCATCCCTTTTTTCTGGTCGAGCTCCCGAGCGGAAAGCTGTTTGATCCCCAACCGGCTCAGGACGCCAAAAATTCTGATGATGAGGTAGAGCGCGACGATGCTGAGCAGTATTGTTGATGCGGTGTCCAAATGAAAACCTCCCCTGTTTTAGTTCAATGTTAACAATTCTGTGTCTTGCATTCAAAGAAAACTCCGGCTCAGGATTCAGAACTCTGAGCATTGATCTCGGCACTGTGAACTACCGTACCTTGTGCAATCGGCAAATCGATGGTGAAACGGGCGCCACGCGGCATATTCTGCTCCACACGGATCGAACCGCCGTGATCTGTTATGATCCTGAGCACGATTGCAAGCCCCAGTCCGCTTTTTTTCTTCTTGCGCGAGAAGTCCGGCTGGAAGAGTTTCGGTATGTCTTCGGGCGAAATCCCGGTCCCTTCGTCGGCTACCTCGACCTGCGCCTTGCCCGACGCAGCAATGCGCGCTGAGACCCATATCCGGCCTTTTCCGCCCATGGCTTCGACGGCATTTTCAAAAAGGTTTATGAATACGCGCTTCATCTGCTCCCGGTCGAAAAGCACATCAGGCATGTTCTGCTGAATGTCGCGCAGAATGGATATATCCTTGTGAGCCCCGCCATAGAGGTGGGCCACGCTTTCCAGAACCGGCGACAACGGCTGGGGAACCGGGTTCGAGCTCGGCATGCGCGCGAAATTCGCGAACTCGTCGACGAGTCTTCGCAGTCCATCCGCCTCATGGACAATCGTCCTGCTGCATTCATCGAATACGGCATCAAAATCCGGCGATCCCTCCGCGTGTTTTTTCCGCAGCCGCTCTGCCGAAAGCTTGATTGGTGTCAGGGGATTTTTGAACTCGTGGGCGATCCTCCGCGCAACGTCCTGCCAGGTCTCCGCTTTCTTCGCCCGCAGAAGCTCCGTCATGTCGTCAAAGGTGATGACCGATCCGGTCAGCACGCCGCCGCCGTCCCGAAGCGTCGTGATGCGCACCCTCAGCATCAGCATCCGTCCGCGTACGTTGAGCGTCAATTCCTCTTCTGCCCGGCCGTGCCCTTCCTCCAGTTTGCGGAAGAGGGCGCGGATCGGTTCCAGTTCGATAAACCCGAAGGCCTCATCATACCTCCTGCCCAGCACCTCTTTTTCACGGATGCCGAGGATCTCCGAAGCCGACTGATTGACCATCGTGATCCTTGCAGCACGGTCGATAGATACGACGCCTGTATCGATATTCGATAGGATCGCCTTCCTGGAATTTACTTCCTGCTCAAGCTGCTCGCGGGAACTTTTGAGCTCCCGAGTCATCAGATTGAAGGAATTGATGAGAATACCGACCTCGTCCCCGGACTTCTCGTCGATCCGGTAATCAAATCTCCCTGCTGCTACTGCGGCGGTCCCTTCGGCCAACTTCTTGATCGGCCCGGTGATGCCCGCGGCTACGCGGAGCGCGACCCAGATGGCAGCCAGAAGAAGCGCAAGCGTTACAGCGAGAAAACCGAGCCTGTAGGAAAGCTTGATCGGCTCCTTGCTCTTGAACGCCGAACGGTACTGTGCGTAACCCTCGCGGATGTCGGAAGCTTTCCTCGCCAGGTTCCAAGGGACATAATAGCTTATAGCAACAACGGCGGTCACTTGGCTCCCTTCCGGCGAATCATAAAGCGGAACGACGGCCCGCAGAATGTCCCCTTTATTTCCCGCGCTTGATACGTCCGCTGCATTGCTTCCTGCGAAGGCAGAGGCCACAAGTTCGGCGGACGTCTGCGTGAACGTCTTCGGCGGATAGTGATTGGTCACCACGGTAACGGCACGTTTATGCGGGTCGGTAAAGAGCTCGACAGAACTTACGCCATATTCAGCGGCTTTTTTTGCAAGATATTCCTTGAGCACCGGATTCTCGAACCGGGACAGCAATCGGTCCTCGGTCATCTGGCTGCTGATCTGCTTCCCAAACACAAAAGCGTCTTTCTGCAGCAGGTCGTAGTATTCCTGGGCGATGGAGACCGAATCCTTGAGCGAATTTTCTATGCGCAGGCTGAACAACCGCTCAATGCTGCTGGTAAACATGCCGCTTCCGATGAAAAACAGAAGGACGGGTGGAATGAACGACAGGCTGACAAAGGCAAATACCAATTTCGTCCTGAACCTGGCCCCGAGCACGCCGCGCTTTCGCTCCACCGAGAGTTTCCAGAGGCTCTTGGCGATCATGAATATCACGGTCGCCAGGAGGAGAAAGTTCGCGTTGATGAGAAAAATAATCAGGAGGTTGTCGGAAAGGGGGCCCTCAAAGCCCCGGTACTTGAGTTGAAGTATGATAACAAGCGCAGTGAGGGCAAGGAAAACAAATAAATAGAGGATGCCCCTCCAACTGCTTTTGCCCTCTTTGCCTACAATCACCATGATAGCGGCAGAATACCAAAATCATCAACCAAAAGCAAGGTCTGGTTTGGCCGGATTTTGATTATTCTCTTGACAAACCAGAGGTTACTCGTATATCTTAAGAAAAAATGGTTTGCTTAAACAGTTGTCTGCGCGAGGAACAAATCAGGAGGCAGGAATGACCACAAGGCTGAGCGCCCTTATCCAGGCAGCATGCATTTCACTACTGATCATGCTTGTTCCGGGCACCGCCGCACCTCAGGAACAGAAGGAACCATCGTCAGGGCAACAACCCGAACAAACCGTTTCAGAACCGGCTCAGCCGCAGTCCGAACCAACGGGGACGGCGAGCGGGACGACTGGCGGCTCCCGACAATTGCAGGCGGCGCCACAGAAGGAGGAGCCGCAGGCCACCACCCCCACGGCGCAAAACGCTACTCCCACCAGCGAGGGCAACGCTGAGTATGTCATTAAACAGGGCGATACGCTCTGGGACATTTCGAATACCTATCTCAAAGATCCCTTCCTGTGGCCGATTATTTGGAAGGCAAACCCTTCCATCGCAAACCCGGATATGATTTATGCGGGGAACAAGCTTGCAATCCCGAGCCTCGCTCCTCTCGAGCGGGCCATGCAGACCCCTTCTGAAGAAACGCTGAAAACGCAGCTCGTGGAAAAGCAAGCATCCGCCAGAGAAGAAGCGAAACAAACCGCCGAGGCGGCGGTATCGCCTGCTCCTGCGGCCGGGGAAGGGAGGGAATCGGCCTTCGCTATGCGGCCACAGCAGGTGCAACCCGCAGAAGAGACCGGGGGAGGCAACAGACTCATCCTTCCTGAAGAACAGCCCAAGCCGATCATTGATAAGTATGCCATGCTGAGCGCCGGCTTCGTAAATGACGTGGAAAGCGCCGATGTCATCATCGGTTCTGCCGGAGCTGAGAAAGCCGTTTTCGGATATGGCGACTCCGTTCTTGTTAAGTTCGGCTCCCCGGGGAATGTCAATGTCGGAGACAAATTCCTCATTTACACGTCCCAAGGGACGGTTAAACATCCCCGAACAGGGAAAAATTACGGACAGCTTATCCATGGTCTCGGCATTCTGCAGGTCACGGCGAAGGACCCGTCTGCTGAAGTAGGCACTGCGCGGATCACGCTTTCCTTTGATACCATCGAAAAAAACGACCAGTTGACGCCTTACCAGGAACCGGTGCCAATCTATCCCTCCCCGGCAAAGAAAAAGGACATCTCCGGATACATTCTGGCGGTGACCGCCCAACGAGTCATCGTCGGTCAGATGGATTTCGTCTACCTCGACAAGGGGAGTGCAGACGGGGTTGATCCCGGAGACAATTTCATCGTCTATGCCGATTCGGCAAAGGGGGGGGATCTGAGGGAAAAGATCGGAGAAGTGCAGGTTTTTCTCGTAAAGGAGCACTCTTCAACTGCGATTGTTCGCAAGAGCACCGATACCCTGACCAGTGGCAATGCCGTTGATTTCAAAAACTAGGATTATCCCTATTCCCCTCCCTGTTTCAGTTGAATACTGTCCAGGAGCTCATGCAATTCCTGCTCGTCTAGACGCGACGGCCCGGACATAAAAAAATTTATTTCTTTCCTCTCTTTGCCGCCGACAAGCAGGATATGAGTCAATTCTCTTCCTTTTTTGCTGCCCTGCGTTATAAAGCCGCCGATTGCCTGCTCTCCCACCGTAAAGATCTCGATATCGTTCATTCCCGCCAGGGCGATGTTTTTCAGCACCAGGGGAACAATGCCGAAGCGCGCGTTATAGGAATACTCCAGCATGTCGGCATAATCACTCATCCCGGTCGTATGCCGGAAAAATTTTCTGCGCACCGGGGAAGGCGCAATTGACTTCGCGACCACGTTTATTTCGGTCCTTTTCACTTCCCTGTCCTCAATAAATGTTACATCCCCTTCAATGCCGAGCTCCCGAAACTTGTCCGGCAGACAGAAGGAAAAATCTCCGACAATAAAATTGTTCGCCTTTGATGTCGCTCCCCCATCTCGAGTAACCTCGAACTTTTGCGGAACGATGCCTACCTGCGGATGGCGAGTGTACCAAAAACCGTGAAATCCCGCTGTTGCGAGGATCAGAAGGGACGCAATGAGAAGCACCGATTTCCAATCAGCGTATGGCCGCTCTCTGACTACGAGCCGGGGGATGCGCTTCATCAGTTCTTCGACGAGACGCGCTTTTGTGTTCCGGTCGAGCGCCGATGCCAGGGCAATGCGGTTGAACGTTCCACATTTGACATGAACTTGCAGCAGACCGGCTGTCTCGTTCAGTTCCATACGCTTTATGGCACTATAGGGAACAGGCTTGCCCACCGGACCTGTAATAACTTGGCCATCATCATCAAATGAAAAACCGTCTGTCCGCGCGATGAGGGACGTCAAGACCGGAAGCATGATGAAAGATAGCGCTATGATCGTCAGGAAGACATGGATCCAGGCCGAGCCCATCAGGCAGAGTGACAGCAGCGGCGCCATCGCCAAGACATAGAAAAACACGTTCTTCAGAAGCAGCCAGCCGTTCCCCTTAAACTGAAGGTCCATGGTGTTTCTCCTGTGCTGCAGGCATCCTTTGCTTCATTGCTCGCGCCATTTTCTTATTTGACGATTACTGATGCATGGGGATCGAAAGGATTCATCCGTACGGCAAGCGAGAACAAATAAGGATACTCGCTTTTCAGGTGTTTCATATAGGCGAGCCATTCCGTGATAAGCAGTACGTACGCCCGTTTGATGTCGCCGGCTATATGGCTCCCGTCAGCCGGGGACAATTCAGTCAGGTTTTCCCGTGCGGCCAATTCCTCTGTCAGATGAAAAACCGCCCAGAGCAGCTCGGTGAAGGTTTCATGTTCGAGAAGGTTTGGGTTTTCCAGAAGCCTGAGCAAAAAATCCCGTTTTGCCGCGAGAAAGGATTTCAACGCAACAAGATCCGTTTTTGCGTGATCGATTTCACTGTCATAGATCGAGGCAATGCCAGCCGCTTCACTGAATTGCCGATCTGACCACTGCCCGGTCACCAGGAGGTCCTTTCTCAGTGCGTCCGTATTTTGATCGAATCCGGCGAAAAGTTTCAGGAGGCCAGTCCCCGCTTCGCTGAAAAAAGTGCCAATGACCATGTTCATCTTGTTCAGCATGGCCATTTTTTCACGCATGTTCAGCAGCTGATTCAATATAAGCGTTACGAGAAGGACCTGGATCGGGATGAAGGCAATGTCCTGGAGCAGATAGAAAAAAGTGCTACGCGCATCGTGAAAGACGACGATTTGAATAATGTAAAGAGATGCCGATGCAAGGATGAGGGATGTTCCGAGAAGAACCTGCCAGGTATACTGCTTCATTCCATTCTGTTCCTTTCACCCCTCCGCGATGGCGTTTTGTTATATCAGAAATGCCCTCCCGGTCGAAATTGTCAGGTCAGGTGCATTCAAGAAGCAAAGCAAGTCGAAGACGGACTTTTCGGAGCGTTCGTGCGTCGCTTTTTTATTTCAGAAAGGAGAAGAACCCATTGAAAAAGGACACGAGGCCGAGAGCCCCTGATAGCATACCAAAATACCAGAAAAACTTCTTTTTCATCAATGCCGCGATCGACGAAAGCAGGATCGCGATCTGGAGGAACATCGCAGCCAGACCGAAGGCACCGGAATGCTTTTGAGCGTCATCGCGGACCGCCTCTAGCGACTTGGCGGTTTTCATGATCTCGGCTTTCTCGTCTTCATATTTCCTTGCCTTCTCGGCATAACCGTCGATTTTCTTCTGATAGTCCGCGGTCACAGAACGGGATGCGGTCCCTTTCAGAGCCTTCATGTCCATTTCGAGCTTTTCCCTCTGGAGATCGTATAAATATCCCTTAATGGCCTTGGCCTGATAAAAAGCCCACTGATCCGAGGCCTGGGACTGGGACATCATCGCTTTTGATCCGTAACTGCCCCCCTTGAGTGTAGAAAGCGTGGCGCAGACTGCGAAGATAACCGTCGTGAGCGCAAGGAAATTGAGCCAGGGTTCTTTCTTTTCTTCCACCATGATGAAACCTCGAGGACAATAAGGCCGTATGAGTAACGCACATAGTAACGAAATCGGATTGATTAGTCAATAGGTTGCTTGTCATGTGTTGCTTGTCATGAAAGGAGCGGTCCTGTCCATTGCAATCTCCCGGAATTCCTGCTACATTTTAATGGACGTGAAAAATCGAAGAGGAAAGGACAGTCAGATGATCATCGGCGTTCCCCGCGAAATCAAGATTGAGGAGTTCCGTGTCGGAATTACGCCCTTCGGGGTGCAGGACCTTGTACAGGAAGGTCACAGGGTCCTCATTGAAACCAGTGCAGGAGCTGGCAGCGGCTTTCCGGATGGGGATTATCGAAAAGCCGGATCGGAAATCGTCGACAAGAAGCAGGTATTCAGCCTGTCCGAACTCGTCGTTAAGGTGAAAGAGCCGATTCCGCAGGAATATGAGTTGCTCAGGGAAGAGCAGGCGCTTTTCACCTACCTTCACCTCGCCCCCAACCGCGAACTTACCGAGGTGTTGCTCAAAAAAAAAGTAACCGGCATAGGCTATGAAACGCTCACAAAGGAAGGCACCCTGCCCCTTCTCGCCCCCATGAGCGAAATCGCCGGCAGGATGGCTCCGCTCATGGCCGCCCATTATCTCCAAAAATTCAAGGGAGGCTCGGGTATTCTCGCGACCGGCGCAAGCGGCGTCAAACCGGCCAAGATCGTGATTCTCGGAGCCGGGGTAGTGGGTACGAATGCGGCCCGCGTTGCAGCGAACCTGGGAATGGAAACCGTGGTCATGAACAAGGGCATGGAGCGACTTCAAAAAATCGACGAGATGTTCATGGGACGGGTGGAGACCCTTCCCGTCACGTTCCAGACGATTGCCAAGGAAATCAGCGACGCCGACATCATCATCGGAGCAGTGCTCGTTCCCGGCGCCAGGACCCCCATTCTCATAACGCGTCAGATGCTAGGGACCATGAAAACTGGCTCAGTGATCGTGGATGTGGCCGTGGACCAGGGAGGCTGCATCGAAACGTCCCGTCCCACCACGCACGACGATCCCGTGTACGCGGTGGACGGCATTATCCATTACTGCGTTGCGAACATGCCAGGTGCATATCCGAGGACGTCAACGCTGGCACTCACGAACGCCACGCTCCCTTATATTAAGATCATCGCAGCTGAAGGGATCAGGAAGGCGGTGCAAACGGACCCGATCATACGGAGCGCACTGAACACCTATCGCGGAAAGATCGTTAACAAGGCTTTGGCGGAATCTCTGGGGTTTACGACAACTTAGCGCGGGAACGCCATTTGGGAGCAGGTTCCGCAGTTAACCAGAGAAAACAAATTTCTTCCCAGCTTTCCGGACTCGTGAACAAAAAAATACCTTTTCTGTGTGGCGTGAACCTGTTTGTCACACACTTCGCGGAAATCCTCCTCGGGTCCCGAGTTTTTCTTCAGCGCATCGAACTGATCAGGCCAGATGCTGTCACCTTCCTTCCGGGAAACGTACCTCCCTGCAAGCGCATCGGCAAGCGCGACCACGGCTGTTGTTTCCTTTGATCCGATGCACGCTCGGGCTGATGGTGTAATTTGGTGATCTGCAAAAGATCCTCGGGCATGCCGAGTTCATTGATGAGCGAGGCTCCGGCGTCCGCGTGTGTGCAACCGAAAAACGTCTGCTCCCCATTCGGGCAGATCGTCTCCCGCTGCGAAGGATGTTCAATCTGCTAGCTTCGAACCTGTTGGAGAACGGGCATATTCATCAGCAGGGCAATGTTTTTCAAAAAGGCCAGTTAGTATTAGGCAGGCGTGAGAACAAAATAAAACCGCTATCTCAGGATAAGAGACAGCGGTCGAGAAAACCAGCCTAGGATACTTCAGCAGCTGCAGGAGGAACCGCAGGCACTCGGCTTCATGCCCGTAAGCACAAACCCCTGGTTTTCCTGAAAGTCGATGCTGGTATTCGTGAGCATTCCCATTGCACGCTCCTCCAGGAAGACCTTTAGTCCCTGCATATCCAAGGTCGTGTCACCGGTCTGGGGCGCTTTGGCTATGTCCATAGCCAGAGAAGGGCTTCAGCCACCCGGAACAACGAATATCCTTACTCCATCGCCGGCAGTACCCTGCTTAGATACGATTTCTTTGAATTTACCCACCGCGTTGTTTGAAATACTTACCATGCTTCCTCCTTGCTGTATTATCAATGCAACCCACCCTGAGGTCCAGAGTTTTGGTTAGTTGAATATATTACCAGTCTCCTTCTTCTGGCGCAACTGTTTTTTATGCATAAAACATCGTTTTATTGTATCGGAATATCCGGCCAGGGAGGAACAGGAAAAGACGGGTTTTTGAATAAAGGTCCTGAAACTTCAGGTATCACGCATCGAGAATTAGCTTCTTTTTTGTTTTAGTATCTCGATAAACTCTTCCATCTTTGCCCTGATTTCGTCCCGTGCCCTCCTGAAATCCTTCATCACCTCTTCTGCGGTGCCGACGGCATTGATCGGGTCTTCGATGGGCCAGTGAAAGCGTTGTATCCAGGAAGGCGTCATCGGGCAGGACTCCTCCGCATTGCTGCAGAGCGTGACAATGATATCCATCGTCATGAGAATTCTTTCATCGATTCTTTTAGATTTTTGCTTTGAAATATCGATGCCAATTTCCTTCATCACAGCTGTGGCCCGCGGATGAACTCCCGCGGCAAGAAGACCCGCGCTGAAGGGCTCGATCATTCCCTTTCCGAGCTCTCGCGCCAGCCCCTCAGCCATCTGGCTCCGGCACGCATTGCCGATGCACAGAAACATTACTTTCAATGGAGATGAATTTTTCATGGTTCTGATGTCACGCTCATGGATCACCGCATCGGCTGGTCCAGCAGGTTTTCAATGCCCCGAGTCGTATATACTTTTCCCTCTTCGTCGACAATAATGGCCTCCGCACCGACTTTCTTCACAATCTCAAGACCCTTTTCCGGACCAAGAATAAACGGCGCCTTGGTAAGAGGATCAATGAGCGCTCCCTTGTTTCCGATCAGGGTCGCAGAGATGACTCCTTTTGACGGCTTTCCCGTCCGGGGGTCAATAATATGATGATATCGCTTTTTCCCCCTCATGACGAATCGTTCATAGTCACCTGAGGTAGAAACATATTTATCACTCAAGTCGAGCACAGCTAGCGTCTTGTCTTTCTCCCGCGGGTGCTGCACGCCGATCCTCCACGGCTTGCCGTCCTCGCGGTGTCCCATGACCCAGATATCTCCGGCGACGGCTATGATCGCATTTGTTATGCCACGCTTCCTGATTACGTCTGCTGCACGATCCGCCGTATATCCCTTCATGCCTCCAAAATCCATGATCATGCCAGGTTTCTTTAGAAATATCGTCGAGGCTTTCCGGTCGACTATTATATTCCGATAGTTGACCAGTGGCCGAATCCTCGCAATCTCTCCATCTGTGGGGATTTTCCCCTCCTTGAGACGCATTTGCCATAGAACTACCAGCGGCCCGATCGTTACGTCGAAAACGCCGCCAGACAGCTTAGAAACCACTTCGGCATCTTCGGCGGCTTCGATCATTTCGGGTGATACCTTGACAGGGTGCTTCCCGGCCGCAAGGTTCACCCTCGTGATTTCGCTGTCATTCTTGTAGAGAGACATCATGGCATCAAGCCGGCGAAGCTCCGCCATCCCAGCGTCAATGGCCGCTGCACCTTCTTCCTCCGTCCTCGCCACGACCGTGATCGTCACATCGGTACCCATGATCGCTTCTGTTTTTTGGACGGTCTTGGGCCCGGAGGAGTGGCACCCGGCTGCAAGCAGAACAAGTGTGAAAAAAATGATTCCTGAACGTCTCATCATAATACACCTGGAACCGCAATCAATTTAAACGACACAGGAGGCATTGACCGGAGCATGGGACGGGAATTTATGCTTTGCCGAGCTTTTTCTTCGCAAGATGGTTTTTTGCTGCCGTTCTGACCGGAGCCGGGACATTGCGGCTTTTTTCAAGGATGCCAAGTTCGCGGTCGCTCAACCGGTTGATAAACCCCAGCGATATGCCGACCGGCGTTTTGGGGTTGTTCACCAGCGCCGAGGCGACTGATATTTTTTTTGACCACTCGCTGTTGGTTCCGATCTTGCGTATCACGTCTTCGCTCAAATTGGTCGATTTGGCGAAGAACTCGATCTCGCCGATGGTGATCCGGGGATTTTCCAGTACAGCCATCGCAATCATCTTGCTGGACTCCCGGATGAGAAGGCTCCGCGCGTCTTTGCCGCCCGCTACTGCAAGCTTGATTTTCTGCGGCGGTGTCATCTTCTGGATGAGCTGCTGGATATTGAGCTTCGTCCCGTCTTCGGTATGTTCCCCGCCAGAGGCTTCCCCCATAACGATATCGATAACCCGCGTACCGGCGATAAAGTGCTTCATCTCCTCCGAGGCCGTCAGCGCGATGAAGGCGAGCGTTGTCTCTTCCAGATTGGGACAACGGACGAGGGCCTGTAAAACTTCCTCGTCGTCACAATAGACCTGGGCGATCTGGTCGAGGATGCCGGCAGAGGTGCGGACATCGAGAATGATAGTCCGGAGCGCGATCGGCGAGCAGTGTTCTATGTCCAAGGGAAGCTGCCGTTTGAACTTCTTCGCGTATATGACTTTCCATTTCGACGACTGGTCCATTTCCTGCCTCACTGTATCGTTGAACAGAATTATGCTTCATGTGAAAGGGGCGAAGCCGCCGGGCGGCTGAAAAAAGGCCCTTCGTTCCCGATGGGTGGGTGAAATAACAAAAAACCCATTCCTCGTTGCCCGACACCAAGCATCTTCTTAAACAACTTTGTAGCCAGCTTCGACAACGGCGAACGACAATTTGTCCAGGGAGACCTTGGCGTCGTCATAGGTGACCGCAGCCTCGGCCTTCTGCAGGTCTACCTGCGCGTCCTGCACGCCTGGTACCGCCTTGAGCGCTTTCGCGACCCGCATCACGCAGTGATTGCAGGTCATTCCCTGGATCTTGAGATTTGCCTTTGCCATGTGTTCCTCCTCATAATAATAATTCCTATTTCATAGTACATGATTCCGGATTAAAAATGCAAGATACCCGGAAGCCCGAAAGAAGGTCAGCTTTGTTTCATCCCCCTCCCGCTATAGCCTATTTGAGTCCGTATTTCTCCATCCGGTAAATCAATGTCGGTCTCGTGATGCCGAGATATTCCGCAGCGCGGGTCTGGTTGCCCCTGTGCTTTTCGAGGGCCTTGATAATGAGGTTCTTTTCCAAGTCTTCGAGCGCGATTCCCTCATCCGGAAGGTTCAGGATGATGTTTTGGACCGCGCTCTTCTTGTTTTTCATTTTTTCTGGAAGATCGGGGAGCGTCACGGTATTTCCAGTTCTCAGAACCGATGCCCGTTCCATGACGCTCTCAAGTTCACGTACATTGCCGGACCACCCATAGGAAAGAAGCGCCTGCTGCGCTTCCTCAGCGACGCTTACGACGGCGTCTTTATTAAACTTTTTAAGAAAATAGTTCACCAGCGGCAGGATGTCCTCTCTGCGGTCTCTCAGCGGAGGGATGCGCAGGGCCACGACGTTTAAGCGATCATAGAGATCTTCACGGAATTTACCTTCCTTGATGGCCTGTTCGATATCTTTGTTCGTAGAGGCGATAACCCGCACATCCACCGGAATGGGTTTTGTGCCGCCGAGCCGATCAACAGTTCGTTCCTGCAGGACGCGAAGTATTTTCGCCTGAAGATCAATGCGAAGATCCCCGATCTCGTCCAGCAAGATCGTTCCGCCGTCGGCCAGTTCGAATTTTCCTTCCTTGTCCCTCCCTGCTCCGGTAAAGGCCCCCTTTACATGGCCGAAAAGCTCGCTCTCAATAAGCGCCTCGGGGATGGCGGCACAATTGACGGCAACAAAGGGGCCTTTGGAGCGCGAACTGTTGAAATGGATGCCTTTGGCAAGAAGCTCTTTGCCCGTTCCCCGTTCCCCCGTGATAAGGACTGTGGCGTCGCTCGCGGCCACCCGGCCGGCCATATCGAGCACCTCCCGTATAGCGTCGCTGTTGCCGATGATGCTGTCGAAGCGGTACCGGTCCGTGACTTCGGCCCGGAGCTCGACATTTTCCCTCTCTAGCCGTCTCATCCGAAGCGCTTTAGCGAGTGTCAGTATCAGCTCATCACGGTTAAAGGGTTTGGTAATGTAATCGAAGGCCCCCTGCCTCATGGATTGAACGGCACTCTCAATCGTGCCGTAAGCTGTAATCATGATCACAGGCAGGTCTCCGTCCCGGCTGTGGATCGTCGCGAGGACCTCCATCCCGTTCATGCCGGGCATAGTGATGTCCGTGATCACCACGTCAAAGCGTCCCTTCTCAAAAAGTCGCAGGCCCTCCTCGCCGCTAGCTGCAGTCTGCACGAGGTGCCCGGCCGAAGTCAGATTGAATTCTATGACCCTGCGGAGGCTGTCGTCGTCATCTATGAGAAGGATAGAGGATTTTTTCATGATTTTTTCACCACAGAGATAAAAGAAGAATGCGTAAATTACCCTTCTGCAAGGGGGATCTTAACCGTAAACGTTGCACCCTGGCCCGGCTCGCTCACGACGTCGATCGTTCCCCGGTGCTTCTCGATGATGCGATAGGTGATGGCAAGCCCGAGACCCGTTCCCTGCTTTCTAGTCGTAAAAAAGGGGCTGAAAAGCTTTTTCCGGTTCTCTTCCGAAATGCCTGATCCGGTGTCCCTGATCATCACTTCGATCATCTCATCCCGGATACTGCTCTTCACGGTCAACTCACCGCCCTCCGGCATAGCTTGGAGGGCATTCAGAACCAGGTTTAGGAAGGCTTGTTTGAGCATCCCGGCATCCAGGCTCCGTCTTCCGATTGCCGGATCAAGCTGTTTCCGCACCGTGATGCCCGCTTTTCTGGCCTCCTGCGACGTTAGGGTTAGCACCGATTCGAGGGCCTCGTTTAGATCGGCTTGCTGAAAGTCCGGCTGCTTGGACTTCGCGAACTCGAGGAACTCCTGGACAATGCGGTTTAGCCGGTCCGTCTCCTTGAGCAGAATCTGGATGAACTCATACCTGGCATCGTCCGCTGAATAGTCGTCCTTCAGAATCTCAACAGCGCCCTTAATTGACCCGAGCGGATTGCGTATCTCGTGGGCCATGCCGGCGGACAGTTCACCCAGGGCTGACAGCCGGTCCGCTCGTCTCAGGTGCTCTTCGGTCTGGAACAGGATATCCGTCTGTTCCTTCAGTTTCCGGTGGGATTCATCGAGGCGCCTGAGTGCCTCCTCGTAGCGCATGCCCTGATTGCGTTCCATCTGACTCAACACGCCAGTGACGCCGCCGATTAGCAGAAAAAGGAACAATTCGACGTAATTATAGACATCCAGAAAAGGATCGTGCCAGTGCAGAAACAGGTGCGGCGAAAACAGCACTGCGGAGGCAATGGATGTCGATACGCCTCCCCTGATCCCGTACCAATAAGCGCCGAGTATTATTGGAACGATGTAAAGGTGACCGAGAAGCCCATGGAGTATACCGGCATGTACACCCCGCACGAGGTAGTGGATCAGCGAAATGAGCGCAAGAAGACCTGCCAGCACGTAAGCCCTTGAACCTTTTTTGCGCCTGAAGAGGGATTGTATCATATGAAGGACGTCTTGTCTTGTGTCCACCCGGGTATTTAAGGCTTGGCAGGCTGCTCTCTGCACGGGATAATCATGAACTCTTCCGCGCACAGTTGCAGGGAGAATGCCTTTCCATGACCTTCATCCATAGGCAAAACGATCTTAATACAATCTAACTGAATCGCGTCCTTTTTGTCAAGAAATGACTGATATCACGTGGGTTATTGCCGCATCAAATCGACAGTTTCCGTAAGCTTAATCTTTGCGTTCCTCCAGGCGTTCATTCTTTATTCTTGACAATAGATGCCGAATCTGATATTTTAAAGAATCTTGCAAAGGAAGGGAGGTGAAACAGAATGAAGAAGATTATTGCTCTTTTCACGGCAATGGCATTTGCCCTGACCCTCGGCGTAGCATTCGCACAGGAAGGTGGGGCACCAGCAGCTGCACCGGAGAAGAAGATGGAAGAGAAGGCTCCGGCAAAGAAGAAAGCTGCAAAGAAGAAGGTTGCGAAGAAGAAAAAGAAGGCTGCAAAGAAGGAAGAAGCAGCCCCGGCAGCAGCCCCGGCAGCTCCGGCAGGAAAGTAGTTTCACCCATACCGCTCATTTATTATTCCTAAGCGGAAAAAAATGTTATCTTGAATGCACAAGTGATTTTAGGCAGGCGGAAATACCGCCTGCCTTTTTTTACTGTTGCGAGACATTCATGCATTTTCATTTGCATCCTAATCCCAAAGAAGGAACAGCCGCTTGGTCTTGTTCAACTCCTTCATCAGCCCTTCAATGGTGCCCGGCCCCTCGTCAACAGCATCCGGGCTGAATTCGTACACTTCCTTGACAAAGGCCTTCAGGTCTTTGGGCAGCCTCCTAAACTCGATCTCGACCCAGTCGTTGTCAGCACCGATGATCTCAAAGGAGGATATCTTCTCCCAGTCCTGAAGCCGATCGATGACATCCTGGTTTGATATATCATATTCGTCACCGTTGGTATGCATGATACGGAGAATCTCATACTGGTCCGTGCCTTTGATGAAGCCTATTTTATCAGCCTTGAGCCCTGCGTTTATTTCTATGACGAATGCCAAGTATTTCTTGGGCAACAACTTGCGGCGGAGCGAAGCGAGAATGCTGTCTGATTTCTCTTCGGGCACGGTCACAGCAATACCGGGAGCGATAATCTGGTATCCGTCCTCATCATAACCAACCAACCGCTGGATGCGTTCGTGAGTTTCCTCCTTGATCATGACGAGCACAAGCCGGTCAAATTTGAGGATCCTCGCAAGTTCCTCGGCATAAGGTGAAAGGGCAACATGGGTGACGGTCGGTTTGCTGACGGGTGCGGCAGCCGCGCTGGTGGTCATACTGCTCGTAATACCACTGCGCAAACTGTTGGTTGCCCTGCTGGCCATACTGGCCGTCACACCGCTTACCGGACTGTCTGTTGCATTGCTGATCACGCTCATGCTGCCTGTCATACCACTCATCGGATTCTTTGAGTCATTAGTATTACCTGCGTTTCTTGATAAACTGACCGTTGCCCGGTCGGTAGCGCCCATGATCAGGGAAGCCATGCCAAACGTGACAAGCAACAACAACCATCGTTGAAATATCTTATTTATTCCCACGGATACTCTCCCAATGGAATTTTGGTCGAGACGAAATGAAAAGCAATAGCCAAGAACACGGTGAGTGCAACCCTGAAATCAGCGGTATTATACTATCATAGTATGAATTTTTGTAGCAAAATGTTTCTTCCTACGGAATACGGAGGAAAACGTTCCGTCCCCCAGGATCTCCTTGATCGCCCGCGAAGAGGGTTGGTTAACCCCACATCAAGGGATAATTTCGCGGTTTCGGGCCGCTAATCGCTCCCTTATTGGCACGTCCTTAATGAAAGAAAACCAAAATCTCCTCTTTTTTGGAACAGAACTCATTGTCCCGCTACTTTTGAGGCAACAAGCTTGCGGTATGATTTGAATACACGGACTACTCCTTTTTTTAACCGGGATTGGCTGAATACCTAGGCTCATAGGTCTTAAGCATGCTTGAGCTCCATTAAGGTCTGAATGGTTTTTTCTGTCCGGCACTTCCCTCTGCTCTGGCCATAAATTCTCGCGCAGAAAGACATGATGATAAAACAAGATTTTGAAGGATTTCATCCTTCTCATTCGAAATTTCATTGGTCACTTCGATATCCTGCCCTTCGTTATTGAGCAGGAACTGCCCTGCATTAGACCCAAAACGGGTAAATCGGTCTTTCTGCTCCATCACGATAAGAGTGGTCGCCCTGTTTTGCAAAAGCTGAAGCCACTGCTTTCATGTATCGTTGATTTCAGAACCGACTTCTGCAATAACGCGGGAAACCTTGTTCCCTTTTGCAGCGCAGAAATCAAAACGCCGATTTTTCTGCGATTCGAGCTTGCTTTTTTTCTGAAGACGACATCCCGCAGGAGATTGCTGCATTGAGTTTGGAAAGCTGGATGACTTCCCGCATAATCACCATCCCGGGATTTGTCTGATACGCATTTCAGCTTGTTGGCGCGAAAAAAGTACCAAGTGCCATACCGTGGTATTCGATAGCGTCGCAGCGTCGTTGCAGAAAAAAACAAGTGAGCTGAGCAAAAGGGCGGTGCTATTGTCAGTTACCAATGCCGTGCAGACGACAGTCATCTTTTGCGGATCGGGCTCTTTAACGGGCTCAATCATCTTTATGAAATAGATTAGAGAGGTGAACACGCGTCTATCTCTTACCGAAACAATACTTGTCTGGTTTTTCTAAGCGGCACCTTTAATACCGTCCTGAAGATATGGGGTATTAGAACGCGGGATATAAGTCGGCCTTCCGATCAAACTGCAGCTAAAAAAAAATTCTCGGCCATCTGAATGACGTTCTGCATGCCCTGCCGATGCAAATCGCGGGAAAAACAACATACACAAGGTAAAATCCAGCACGAGAAAGTCCAGTTAAGTGATCTCTGCCCTTCATCGGCAGAACACAAAATAGTTTGGTTGTTTATCGAAGCAAAACCAAAAGATGACCAATAAATTGTGTTGTAAAATCAATCTTTCTTCTTGACCTTCCATACGCCTTATGCTACAAATTATCAACTGGCAATGACCTTCTCTTTCACCATCCAACTAAAAATTACAAACGTTCTTCAGCAGCATACATCACGATGCCGGAGACACTGTGCTGGATATTATTACAGGAGATCACTTACAGGACCTCCTCAGGACTGAAACATGGCGGGACCTTTTCATATCCCTCTCTGAGAGCCTCGGTTTTTCTCTGAGCATCTATTCTCAGACGGGGACACCTATCTTCGTTGCCCTCGGCGACGCTCCCCTCTGCCAGAGTTTCCACTTATCCTCACCCCGCTTCGAATCACAATGTAGCTCAACCTGCAATTCCTACATTATGAACGCCCTCTCAACGGGAAAGCCCGAGGTCTATCAGTGTTATGCAAAGGTCATGAGCTTTGTCCTCCCGATCGAATATATGGGGGAAAAAGCCGTAATCCAGGGGCAGGGATCATTTCCCACTTATGATGATTTCCGAGACTGCATGGAACTGGCGAGCTCTTGCGGCATTGATATGGTCACGATAAAAATACCGCTCACCTACACGACCTCGCAGCAGGCATGGAAAACCTGCCGCTTCGTGGCCAGCACGGTCAATCGCCTTCTCAACAACATGCAGGAAGTCGCTATTCTGAGAAGGCAGGTCGAAAGTCTCAAGAGCGTTTTCTCGCGCTGGGGAACCTCTGCAGTGCAGCAGCCAGAAATCCGCTTCCAGGACATGCTGTACAATCTTTCAACACTGCTAAACATCGACCAGGTCACCATTTATTCGTTTGATACAAACCTTGGCGCCTATACGAGCCTGTACGGCCTGTCTAAAGGAGGAGTCCAGATTAAGGTCCCCGATATCAACGCACAGCATCCTGTTATCAAGGAACTCCGGGGGGGAAAACCGTTTGTCCATTTTCCCGAGCATGCCGGCGAACGCGGCATCATGGCGAAAGGGGAGACAAAGTCCGGGTTTTATTTCCCCATTCTGATCAATAACAGTTTAACGGGCATTCTCGGTATCAACGACCGGCCTCTCACGGAAAGCGATATACAGATCATTTCCGGGTTCTGTAAACAAACTGCGTTGTTTATCGAAAATTATCATCTACATCAAGACCTTCATAAAAAATTTGACCGATTTGTCGCAATTTCGGAACTGACCAAGGCAATAGCGCCGATTCAAAATTACGGGAAGCTGCTCCAGACAATTCTGGAAAAATCCGCGGAACTGCTGAAGGCGGAACAGGGCTCCCTGATGCTCCTCGATCACGATACCGATGCGCTTCTCCTTGAGGCGAAAAAAGGTATCATTGAGGGCGTAACTCGAAAGCACAAAATCAACCGCGGCGAGGGGATCGCCGGAAAAGTCGCTGAAAATGGAGAGGCTATCCTGGTCAAGAATGTCGAAAAAGATCCGAGAACAAATCAAAAAAACAGACAGCACTATAAAACGCCATCATTCGTCAGCGTGCCGCTCAAAATCAATGAGCGCATCATCGGCGTACTCAACCTGTCGGACAAGGCGACCGGTGAAGTTTTCGATGAAGAGGATCTGAAACTCATCCAGTCCTTTGCAACCCATGCAGCGATCGTCATGGAGCGGAATGTCTTCTTCAACCAGACGGAAGAGCTCAAGAAACTGACGATCACCGATCCCCTGACCGGTCTCCTGAACCGGCGATACCTCAACGAGAGGCTGAAAGTCGAATTAGCCCGGGCCGAACGCACCGGTCACCATCTCAGCCTGCTCATGGTGGACTTGGACGGCTTCAAAGCCTGCAACGACTCATTGGGACATCTCTACGGCGACAAAATATTGAAAAACATCGCGGACACCTTATTCAATACGGTTCGATCCATGGATATCGTTGCCCGTTACGGAGGCGATGAATTCATGGTCATTCTGCCGGAAACCGATGAGCCGCTTGCAAGCGACATCGCGGAACGCGTGAGGACCAATGTAATAAAAAATGTGCTGATGCCTCGGGATGAAGCCGCGACGGGACCGCATTCTCTAACGGCCAGCATAGGCGTTGTCTGTTATCCTGAACACGGGAAAACCGTAGAGCTCCTTCTTGAAAATGTCGACAAGGCGCTGTATCGGGCCAAGAACAGCGGCAAGAACAGGGTAGAGGTTTTTTCATAAAATGTCGTTCAGTTCTCTCCAGGAAAAAGATTTTTCAGGAAGGCAGGATGAACTGGCTGGTCTCCTCAAACGGGTCCTCCAGACGGATACCGGCCTGGCCCAAAGCATCGTTCTGTCCGGCCCGCGGGGTATCGGAAAAACAGAGTTGCTTAAACATCTCTTCGGCCAGCTGTTCTGGAAACAGAGCCGGATGGCGCCTTTTTTCTATTCGGTCAGCCCCGCACTGCTATCCGCATCGGCTTTTTCCAGAACCTATCTGACTCAGTTTATCTGCCAGAGACTTGCTTTTCAAAAAAAGGAACAGGCCCTGCTCTACCGCGACGGGATAACAGTCGATGACCTTTCCATACTGGCAGAGGAGCAGGAAGCTATATGGGCCAGAGACCTGCTCGACCAGTATGCGCGGGGATCCGCTGATCCTGTGGACGGCCTCCGCATAGCGCTTAATGCTCCTCATCGCTCGGTGCTGTCCACAGGAATCCCGGTCGCCGTTTTGATCGATGATTTTCACTGGCTGGCGGGTCTCCATCGCGACGGCTTCCCCGAGCAGCGCCTGATCGCCCTCTTCGAGGAGCCGGTCTCCCAGAGGAAAACACCCCACGTAATCGCGGGAAGCATGGCCGAGCTCCAGGAAATTTCCGTTGTGAGCGGCCTTGAGCGAATCGCCGTCCAGCCCCTCGGATCGGAGGCGACCTCGTCACGCATTCTTTCACTTCTCCAGGAGCACGGATCAGAAGGCAGCACCATGCCTCCTCTCCTTCTGCGCCATCTGGGGGGCAATCCCTTCTACCTTGGCCGCGTTGTCACCAGGGCGTGCACCAAGCACAATCCCGACGAGAAGGACTTCTGGAGCGCCTACATCAGGGAGATCATGAACGGGACTCTATCCCTCTTCTGGTCTTCGGTCCTGAAGAGCTATCTTCCCGATCTCAGCCTGAGGAGAACAGCACTCGCGCTGCTCTATAAAATCTATCACTCCCCCGATGCCTTTTCATGCGAACGTATCGCGAAATCCTTTTCCCTGACCGACACCCAGGCGAGCGCCGTCGCAAAGGCCCTGTACCTTGCCGGTTTCCTGCGAGGCGAGTATGGCCTGTTCAAGTCTACGGATGACCGGGTGCTGCTGGACATCATCGACCACCTCTATATGCGGGAGATCCTCGCAAAGTCCGCTCACGACATGGAACAGGACTTCCTTGAACGGCTACAACCGCAAAAGGAGCAGGTCGTCCGCTTTGACATGACGCTTCCGATGACCAAGGAGGCCGAGCTCATCGCGGCCCAATGCCTCGACCAGATAGGCAAGAATTTCCATATGAATCAGGACGCCATCGGTCAGTTGCAGATAGCGGTGATCGAGGCATGCATTAACGCCATGGAGCACGGGCAGGGCATCGGGAAAAAGGTCTATGTCGGCATCACTGTCGACGGGGGCCGGATAGAGGTTTCTGTGGAAAGCGCAGGGCAGGAATTCATTGTACAGGAAACCGGCGAACCCGTTCATGATCAAAACACCGGGAATGCGCCAAAGAGAGGCTGGGGCCTCAAGCTGATAAAGCGCTTTACCGATGAAGTCACATTTGAAAAGACCGCTCTCGGCACGAAGGTGGTTCTGGTTAAAAAAATCGAGAAGTCTGCAAGCGTCCCCAAGGAGGACGTGACGAATCGTGAGTAATTTTTCTTTATCATCGAAATCAGAGCAGGATATCGCCATCATAGAGCCGAAGGGATACATCAACGATATCGGAGCAGAGACCCTTGAGTTCGCGAGCGAGCGGTTTCTCGGCAGCGGCATCAAGAAACTCATCGTGAACTTTTCCGGCGTCCAGTTCATCAACACCATCGGCCTGTCCATCTTCCTCAGCATGGTGCAGAAGACCCTGGAATACCACAGCCTGCTTTGCTTCACCAATATGAAGAAAGACCACCGGGAAATCTTTGAGATGGCGGGCTTGATAAAATACGTAAAGGTTTTCAAGGACGAAAACGATGCGTTCAGCTATTTGAACAGGAGAAGTTGATATGACGGTGAAAACCCTGCACCTCAAGCGGCTGATGTTCAGTATCGGTTCGCTGATTGATCTGGGGCAGGAGTCGACCTCCTCGAAAGACCTTTCGGCGAAAATGAAAGCCGCTCTCTACGTCATTACGGGTACCCTTTCCGTGCCGTCGGCGGCCCTGTTCGTGTACCACCCCGTGAGAAAGGACCTTGACCTCCTTGTCGCAAAAGGGACCCGGGACCGCAACCTTCAGGAAATCAGGCTTAACGCTAAGACGCAACATATCAAGCAGTTGATCATGAATGATCCCCACATGCTCCGCGACATGGCAGACACCGCATTTTTCAGGCACAACCAGGAGGCCTTTGCCAAACTGAAGGCGAAGGTGTTTCTTCCTCTTTTCGCGAAGGAGGAATTCGTCGGCGCTCTTACGCTCGGCCGCAAGCTTGGTGGCCTACCCTATCGACAGGGAGAAAAAGATGTCCTCCGGATCATCGCGCATCAAATGGCAATAACGATCCACAATGCGCATCTGTTTTTGGAACTGGCAAAGAAAGCGGAAGAAAACAGGCGGCTCTATAAAAATATGCAGCGAATCTATCACGATACTATTCAGGCATTCGCGGCAGCCATCGACGCTAAGGACGGGTATACCAAGGACCATTCCTACCGGGTTGCGAGTTACGCTGTTGCGATTGCAAAGGAACTTGGCTGGAAAAAGAAAGACGTGGAGGGGATCTATATTGCCGGCCTGCTCCATGATATCGGGAAAATTATCATTGACACGAAAGTAATAAAAAAGGACGAGAAACTGACGGCGGTAGAAGTAAATGAAATAAGGAAACATCCTCAGATATCTTACGACATTCTTTCGAAGGTCAATTTCCCTTGGAAAAACGTCGATTATTTCGTCCGTCATCATCACGAGCGGATGGATGGAAATGGTTATCCCGATGCGCTCCGCGAAGGGGATCTGAGCGAGGGCGTCAAGATCCTTACCTTGGTCGATGCCTTCGACGCCATGACCACGGATCGGCCTTACCGCGACAAGTTGGGGCTCGATAAAACCTTCGAGGAAGTCATGAAATGCTGCGGCACGCAGTTCGACGAAAATATCGCCAGGACCTTTTTCAACCTGCTGCTCCGGGAACTGAGTGGCGAGGTAAAAAGACCGCAGATACTGCCCCACCTGCAACATCCCGATGCGGAATATTTTTCGGGAATGCAATCGGATTCGGATATGTGATAGAGCAGGAGAAAAGGAAATCGTACTTAAATTGTATGTTATATCCCCGCTGTTGTTGCCAAAAGCACTCGGGTATGCGGAATGACGGATGTAAGACAAGTGGCGCAGATCATAGATCTTGTCCATTCTATCATGAGACGTTTAATAATTAATAGTGAAAGGCTCTAACATCATCTTTCATTGTCTCTGCAGCATCTCGAAGAACGCTTCGGAGAGGCGCGGTTAAATCCCTCGTGAATCGATCGGGTGGGCTTGAGACCTGCGGTATCCACGCCCCTCTGCTGATCTCTCCTTTCCATAGCCGCTGTTCTTCCTGCGCTCCCTCCGCCAGGCATCAGCCTGATTCTTCCGCTAGGCGTTGTCAGAATCCAGCTTCCATCTCCGCCATGGCTTCTTTAGTTCCTTCTGGCAGACCGCCTCGGCAATTCGGTTGATTCTGCACTGCGGGGGCTATCGGAAACAGCTTATGACAGCGCTCACATGTCTTGGCACTGTTTCCTCGTAAACCTTTGGATGAGGAGCTCCATGAACTCAGAGTGCGTCCATCAAATAATAAATGAAAGGGGTTTCTACGGTTAAAGAAATCAACTGCTGATTATTTGCCGTGGGTCTCATTTACGGTGTAATATCTGTCGGCAACAACAGTTGACCGGGTCAAAGTCCCAGCTAGGGGGTGTCAGTCCTTGGCCGGAGGTACCAGATACACCGGTCCGAGGACGATGTGATGTCGGACATTGAAGCCGTTTATCGTAAGGAAGATCAAAGGGCTCTCCCCGAAGAAAAGGCATCCACATCTCAATTGCCAACCTTGCAACGGCGTAAGCAGAGAACAAACAGGCCAAGCAACCCTGATGTTGCAAGATAAGGCTGTTTATTAAGGCTGTCAACTCTTGGCAGTGACAATGCAGCACAGAAGCAATCTTTTTTTGTCCGATAGTGCTATAGCCGGTGCTGTGTCTGTTCGTCTGGAGTTGCAAGCAATTTTCCCATCTCTTCTGTCGCCTTCCTCGTTAATTCCTTTTTTTAACGACTTTTCCTTTTAACATTTCTGATACTTCGCCAAATTTTATAGCATAGAGTGGCTTGCGAGGATCAAGATTAGTAGCAATTTCAAATTCTCGAAGAGCCTTTTCTTTCAATCCGTTTTCAAACAAAACATTGCCAAGTTTATAGTGAAACTCGGCATTACCAGGATCCAAACTCACTGCTTTTTTGATATTATTCAGGGCGTTATTCTTCTTACCACTCTTTTCATAAATCACTGCAAGGTTGTAATAACCCATTGCCCAAGATGGATCATATCGCAGAGCGATTTTATATTGTTCAATAGCTTGATCAAGCATCCCTTCGTTGAAGAAAATGATCGCAAGACTATTGCGCCCATCCAGAAATCCGGGGGACTGCGATAGAAAACGCTGATACTCCTCCTTGGCCTTATCCAACTGGCCGTTTTTCTCGTAGAGTCGCGCCAAGGAATAGCGCTCAAAGGCATCTGGAAATAAATTCATACCAAGCTCATATTGTTTTTCCGCTTCGGCGATCTTTCCTTGCAACTCCAATATATGAGCATATGAGAAACGAGCCTTTGGTGAGTCGGGAACTTTCCTCACTGCATCCTCCCACAGGGCATTATCGTCTTTCCAGACCGGGATTCTATCATAAGTTACAATGCAATAACGGCCAAGAAGCAGCAACAAAGTTAGGCCTACTGCAGTCCTGACAAGGGGATTAATCATTTGTGCTTTATTGACCGCGAGGAAAACAATGTCAACAATAAATGCGGCGGCACCGAGCATGGGGAAGTACAAATAGCGATCGTTCATTAAGGTAACAATCGGCACTATTTGAGCGACTGGCAACAGGCCTATGAAAAAGAGAACAAGCCAGAATAGCAAATCACGTTTGCGATGATAGAGGTAAATCCCTAGTGCCATGATGAGCGAGAGTAAGAGTGCTGCCAGAGCGACTTCAACATCAACTCCCGTTTTGATCGCTGGAGCATATACAGCGCTCAGGTTTGCAGGCCAGAAAATCAGCTTTAAATATCGAATAAAAACTGGAAGCATGGTAAACAGAGTGTCAAAAGGACTCCCATTGAGGTAGGAAGTTCGACCCCCTCCCATAGTCTTTGATTGACTATAAATGGTAAGAAGAGCAAAAACGAAAGCAACAGCAAAAAACGGGATCTTATCGATCAGTAAGTGTTTTAGGTTTTTTCGACTGCGTTTCGGTGCTATGCAGAAATCTAATGCTATAAAAACGAGGGGAAGGATTATACAGACAGATTTGGTAAGAAGAGAAAGGATAAAAGCAATCATTGAAGACACATATAATAATCCCTGCCGTCTCCCCGATTTTTCCCGGTACAAAATGTACCCAGTCAAGGAAAGTAAAAAGAACAACATGGAAAGGACGTTTTTGCGTTGGGAGAGCCAAGCTACGGATTCAATCTGAACAGGATGTATAAGGAAAATTAAAGCTGCGGCGCAAGCGGGTAGCCGTTGCCATGACAATCTTGTGAGGAGATAGTAGAATAAAATGCCATTTGCGGTATGAATTAGAATATTCGTAAAAATGAAGCCCTCAGGTCGCATACCCCAAATTGAATAATCGAGCATGTAAGAAAGAATCTGTACTGGGGCATAATTCCCTACGTAAAAAGTAGTAAACGCAGTTCTTATATTTTCCCAAGTGACCCGCTGAATCGTCATATTACTCGTGATGTAGATGCCATCGTCCCAGTAAATGAGAAAATTATGCCCTAATGCCTGCCAGTAGAGAGCAAACGTCACCGCGGACAAGAATAGCAAGACAATTATTTGGTGCATGAATATTTCAAATTTGCCGCGAAACATGGATCCCTCCTCTGTATAGATAGCGGATATGATTATAAGACCTACACATCAACCAATCAAGGCTTTTTTAGTTGCCTGTTCCGGCTTTTTTGGAGAGGTGAAACCCCGTCGAGATATTTTCTTTTCGGTCTCACAATAGTGTCCGGACACGGCCCCTTTTTATCAACGAATAATACATGAGGAATTTGTGGTTCAAATATCTTTTTAAAAATGGTATAATTTATTATTATTTTGCACCGGTTGAAGGATCATAAATTTTCTAAAATTTTTGAGGTTGATTGTGATCAGTACAAGGCGGAGGGCCAATTACCTCGCAGTTTCCATAGCACTTATAACATTTATCGTATATCTACCATCGCTTGGGAATGGCTTCATTAACTGGGATGATGACCTGTATGTCATAAATAACGTTCATATCCGTTCTTTTGATCTGCATTTCCTTAAGTGGCTGTTTTTTGATTTTTATGCATCCTACTGGGCCCCTCTTACCTGGACATCCCATGCTATAGATTATGCCGTCTGGGGCCTGAATCCCTGGGGCCATCATCTCGTGAACAATATTTTCCATGCAGTGAATACTTTTCTTGCGGTAATTGTCACAATAAGACTGCTCGAAGCATGGAACGAAACGTCGATCAAAAAAAAAGTGACGAAAATCCTTTCCGAGCGGGAAATGCTTGTAGTGGGAGGAACCGTCGGCATTTTGTTCGGCCTACACCCCCTGCATGTAGAATCAGCTGTCTGGGTTGCGGAACGGAAGGATCTCTTGTGCGCCCTGTTCTTCCTCCTCAGCATCATTTCCTATACGGCTTATGTCCGTAGTGAAAGCAACAGAGCGTCACGCCAAGAGTTATCTTCCCGTTTTTTCGACAAATACTATCTCATCACGATCGGTTTTTTCATCCTTGCCCTGTTCAGTAAACCGATGGCGGTTTCTCTGCCTGCTGTTCTCCTGATCCTCGACTGGTACCCCTTTCAAATAATAGAATCTTCAACCGCATTTCGGAAGGCAATCATAAACAAGATTCCCTTTATTGCATTGAGTCTGGGTATGTCAATCATTATCATTTGCGCCCATAAAGCGGGGGGTGCAATCGCCCCCCTGGCCATGGTGCCCTTACCGTCGCGAGCAATCGTCTCCGCTCATTCTCTCATTGCTTATTTCGGGATGATGATATGGCCGCTTAATTTACTTCCTGTCTACACATACCCAACGAAAACAACTGTTTTGTCGTTCAAATATCTTTCCTCGATTATATTCGTAATCGCAATCACCGTAGTCTGTTTTGTCAAAGCGAAAAACAATAGATTATGGCTGGCAGCCTGGTCTTATTACATCATCACACTCGCTCCTGTACTCGGCGTCATACAGGTAGGGCCGCAGGCGATGGCGGACCGGTTTACCTATTTGCCGAGCCTGGGGCCGTTTTTCCTTATCGGTTTGTCGGCAGCATGGTTTTCAAAGCATGGATTTGCCGGAACAGGGACGGGCGCTCCTGTCAAGGGTGTCATCATCGTGGCCGCGTTTGCGGTTTGTGCAGCCATGTCCTATGTGACCTACAAACAGATCGGCATCTGGAAAAATGGCATTGAACTGTGGACGTATGTCATTGACAGAGATCCGACGAGGGCATTCTTTGCGTATAACAACCGCGGCGTTTGTTATGAAAAAGCGGGATTGATTGATAAGGCGGTCGATGACTATAAGGAAGCAATTGTCTTGAACCCAGGTGACGATCAGGCCTATTTCAATCTGGGAGTCATATACCAGAGAGCCGGCGCACAGAATAAAGCGATAGAGTACTACAATGATTCTCTCGCCATAAACCCGAATAGAGCGGAAGCTTTCCACAATCGCGGGGTTATCTATTTCCAAAACAGACAACCCGGCAGGGCGCTCGATGATTTCGACAGAGCCATCGAACTGAATCCGGAGATGGTCATTGCCTATTATAATCGCGCAACTCTTTATCTCAGAACAAACAGGCAAGACCTTGCCCTGTTTGACTTTCGAAAAGCTTGTGATTTGGGGAGCGAAGATGCCTGTAAAGCGCTGGCATCGGGAGAGCTTTCTTTCAAGTAACGAGTTAACGCGCAGCAATGTCTACTATCGCGAAGAAGCAAGGCGTGTCTTATTCAGCGGTTTTGTTCAGTTTATTTTGTTGAAATATACGTCATACTGTCTTAAATTAAAATATGAGCGATATGCAAAAGATTGATTTACCAGCCAAGATCAGGTTACTGGCATTAATAGCTCTCATGCTTTTTGTCTGGATCCTTTTAGGCATGGTATACCTAGATCGGTTTGTGCCGCCTTTTGATCGCCTGGAGCTGATAATGATGCCGTGGAAATCCGCCATCCCTTCCCAGACCACCATCGATATTCGGCTAGCCATCATGCAGGATCAGCTTAACGCATCCAACAAAATTTCGAATTACGCCCTTGTGACGATGATCGTTGCTTTTGCTGCATTCAGCATGTATCTGTCGATTGTTTACCAACAAAAACAACGGAGAGCGAGGGAAAACATGGTCCTCCTGCTCAAGAATCAGGAAATTGCCCGGCGTAACGAATTTATTCGCTACATTTCAGCCACAATCGGCCATGAGTTCAAAAATAATCTTGGGAGGATCAAGCGAAGGATAGATCTGCTCCCCAATTTTCCTCAGGAAGCTAAAGAACGAATCGACGGTAATCTAGACAAATTGTTCGCCGATATCGATATCTTTAAGAAAATATCGGACGAGCGCGAGGCAGGTTTGGTTGATTTTCAAAAAACCGACCTCAAAGCCCTCCTGGACGATCTTACGACTCAATACAGCGATCTGGCCGAAATAACGATTCGGGAAAGCGTGTCCATGCCCATGATCTATGCCGCTCCCCCCTTGCTCAAAACCGTCTTCGAAAATTTGATTGACAACGCCATCAAATATCGGAAACCGGGCGAGAACCGTGCGCGTGTCTTCGTTTCCTGCTCCATAGATAGGGACGGAAGTAGGCGCTATGTTGCGGTTACGATCCGCGATGAGGGAGTGGGAATGGACGAGCAGCAGGCGGACCAGTGTTTTTACAAGGGGAAGGGCTCAGGAGAAAACTGGGGTCAGGGATTGTATTTCGCCAAATACGTCATAGGCCTCCATGCCGGAAGGATCAGGATCGGCAAGGAATATACAGCCCCGAAAACGGGCACCGAGATCATCATCAACCTCCCCTTTGTGGAGGAGGCCCCCGATGTTTAAGATCTTGATCGCCGATGACGACTATGAGGACCGGGAGCTCCTGAAACTTGAAATCCAGCGGGCCCTCGGTCAGGATGAAGCGGACCTGCGGTTTCACGAGGCAGTCAGCGTCCGGGAGGCGGTGCGGGCGCTGATAACACAGGTGTTCGATCTCATGACGCTCGATATCGAGTTCGACCGGATGACAGAAGGGATCGATTCCCTTCCAGAGATTTTTGAAACCCATCCCACTTTGAACATCATCATAATCAGCGGCAAGCTCGATAAAAGCGAGGTTTCGGAGCGCCTTTTCCGATTCACCAAGGACAACGTCTTGAAGGGCAAACGCTGGGCCCGGCATTTCGATGTACTCGACAAAAAAGACGACAAGACCGATGCGATACGGCGGGCTTATTCCTTCGCTCTCCAGCAGCGCGAGTGCAAAGACAGCGTCCGTGAACTATTCCTTCTGGCCGAGTCCTATCTTGAGAAAAACATGCTCGATAAATGCCTCGAAGTCTATCAGAAAATTCAGCAGCTCGCCCCGGGCGAACGGGAATCGCGCGAGAATATACGCATTGTCAAGGGGGACATATCCGTCGATCAGGCGCTGGAATATTTCCGTACCGGGGAAAAGGTGGTCGCATCGCTCCTGCTTGGCTATCACGTCGAGAACCATCTGAGAGCCTTCATTGGTCGAGTACTCGGCTGGACGCCACTAATTCTGTCCGAAGGGCTCAAGGAGATGGAGCAGCAGCGCCGCATCAGCCACTTCAGAAAAGAGCTCTTCAGCGATCTGCTGGGTCTCCGAAACAGGGCAATTCATCAGCCGACCTCACTCAGTGAAACGGACTTCAAAACAGCTGCAAAAAAGCTGGATCTTCTGGAGGAAGCGACATGAACACGAGATCTCTGTGGCGATACGTTCCTCCGGCGGGACCCGTGCTCAGCCTCCTCCTGATCGGGCTGGTCATGCTGAGCGCCCTTCTCTATTACCGCGCGGTCAAGATACAGCGATTTCTGGAGCCCGCCCTCGCCCTTTCCCAGCCCAGGAACGAATTTACCAAAAGAATCAACCAGATATTCCGAAAAGAGTTCGGAACGGACGCGGTGAAGGGGATTATGGTCAAATCAAGCTCCATTTTTCTTGACAAATCGTTGCTCTTTAAACAAGACGGCACTGTAAAAGACGCCGCAAAGAACGATTTGAATAAACTCGCTCATGTATTTCTCTCGCTCATGAAAGACAATACTGCAAGGGGTGATATCAGCATTGTCCTCATCATTAGCCATTACCCCTCGATCGGGCCACATGAAGCTATCGCCTTTTACAGAATGAAGGCCCAGCTTGTGACCGGTTATATCCAAGACTTTATGTTTGAATCGGAGCCTGATCTGCGAATTTATTACCCCACCTTTTTCGTGAGTGCCGTCCAGCCATTTGACTTCCGGGAGAGAAACATCGATATGGTGGAATTTCGCATCGTTCCTTCCGAATTCCTGCATATAAAAGTGCTAGAAGCTCTCGAAAAGTATTCCCTATAATACAGAAGTACCAGCGCCATTTTCTCCGGAACAATCCACGATGGCGTGAACGATACGAACGAGGAATCTTTTAGCGTGTGCGATAACCGTGTTCTCACAGGCAATCAGAGTGTGAGCATTCCACAGCTGAATATGAAGGGCCTGATGCTGGATAATAAAATTGCAGACGCCGTGCGGGACGGGAAGTTCCGCGCCTATGGAGTTTCAACTGCGAATGTGGCCTTGCAGATCACGACGTTTCTGCCGACGAGCGGAAGGACGACGGAAAATTTCCCGAGGGAACGTTTAATTTCCTCGCGGTCAAGCAGCTCAAGGAGATAGCAAAAAAACTGTCAGACGACAAGGACGAGAGAAAAAAGGAAGAAAACAACAACGCGGTTCCGAGAAAAACCTGCCGCCAGAGGAATAACGGTTCTTGTCTTGCGCGTTTGATGGGGAGTAAAAAACAAGTACTGGTAAGCTTTTTTGCCGCCCGTTTTCTCCTTTTCTCTGTTAGCCCAACAAATACTCGGAAGAAAGTTCGGCTCTAAAGTCAAAGAGCCTTCAATCAGTTCCCCTAGTTTTTTTAGGGCCGGTCATCCTGGAAAGGATGAGGAAATCTTCCCGTTAGATTCCAAAATAATATATTAACACTTAGCAAAAAAATAGTATAATACCGCAGTGACCGCTGTCAGATAAACGACACAATGCGTTACAGGAGGTCATCGAGGTAGTTTGCCGCCTAGTGTAATGCTTCATAAAGAACTTGAATTATGATATGGACCCCTATATGAAAAGCACAGATCCCGTTATATTGAGTCCACAGGAATGTACGAGGGTGAATACTTGGGCACGAGGAAAAAGGTTCCCCGTGCGGCCCGTGCAACGGGCATTGATCATCCAAATGGCTGCGGATGGAGTGCAATACCAAGATATCGCACAGGAAATGGGTGCGCCCAGATCAACCGAACTTTGGCGGCGCTTCCTGGCTTTTCGACTGGAGGGGCTGGGAAAAGATGCGCCCCGTCCTGGTCGTATTCCCAAAATTCCTGTAAAAAAATTCCAACCCGTCGACGAAGCCACTCTTCATACCATGCCACCCAATGCAACCCATTGGAGCACTCGCAGCATGGCCAAGTCTCAAGGGTTTAGCGAAGCCATGATACGCCATTTATGGAAACAACACAACCTGATACCTCATCAGATCAATACCTGCACTGCGAGTTGCGATAAACACTTCTTCGAGAAATTATACGACGTTGTTGGGCTCTATCTAGATCCTCGGGACAAGTCCCTAGTACTCTGTGTCGGCGAGAAGAACCAGATTCAAGCTCTCGACCGGACATGGCCTGGTTTACCGATGAGGAAAGGCCGTTGCAGACCATGACACATGATGACAAAGGCAACGGGACGACAACGTTATTTGCAGTCCTCGGCATGCTCAACGGTACGTCTATCGGCGACTGCCTGCCGCGCCATCGGCATCAAGAATTTATCCGTTTCCTCAAGAAAATAGACAGCGAGACCCCCGGCCGGTTTCGACCTGCACTTGGTCGTGGACAATGACGGCACTCACAGGCATCCCAACGTGATAACCTGGCACATGAGACATTCACAATGCGACTTGCACTTTATTCCAACATCGATCTCCAGGCTGAACATGGCCGAGCGCTGGTTCCGTGACATTCCCGATAAACGCATCCCTAGCGGCATATTTCAGAATGTGCCTGCGTTAATCGAGGTTATCAAAAACTGCTTATATAATCATAATAAAAAAACTCACAGTTGTTCGTCCGGACCGCACCTGTTGCACAAATTTTGGCCAAAGTCGCCAAATGTAAAGAAGCGTTGGACGCACCACGCTAGCAGGTGTTTGCCTAAATTAAACCAAGAACCAGGAGCAAAGGGACCATGTCTAACGCAAATAAGGTGCAAGAAGCCCATTCACCGATGTTTCTCATTTTTCTTTTAGCTACAGCCTTAATCTGCGGGGCGCAGGTAATGGTCGTAGAAGTGCTTGGTTCGCGAGTAATAAGCCCCTTTTTCGGGGCCAGTCTGTTTATCTGGACTTCCCTCATCGCAGTTACCTTAGTTGGCCTTGCATTGGGTTATATGGCAGGAGGGGGGCTTTCCGACCTGTATGAATCGCCTGCCTACCTTTATACAATTATATTTTTAGCTGGTATAGTGATTTATTGTATTCCTATTTTGAAAAAGCCCGTTTTTGAGCTCACGGTCCCCTTGGGGCTCCGATTCGGCGCACTGACCGCTTCCGCGCTCCTTTTTGGTGTCCCCCATTTCCTGCTTGGATGTGTTTCTCCCTATATTATCAGGATTGCCGCCAAAGAAATGCAAAAACTTGGCAGAACAGTAGGGCTTTTCTATGCAGTATCGACAATAGGGAGTTTCTTCGGAACAATTCTCACTGGATTCTTTTTAATCTCTTTTTTTAAGGTGAATCAGATTTTCGCTATCATCAGTTTGATTCTTATCCTCCTTTCCGTAATTTTTTTTATCTTCTTTAGAAAAAGATACTTATTCTTCGTTCTTCTTGTTGTTCCCGTTCTTTTACCGAGTGCAAAAGACATCCGAACAATGTCTCCGTATTATGGCCAGACGATTACGAAGATGTATGATCATGATACTTTTTACGGGAATATAAAAGTCATAGAGACAAGCTACCCAAATAATATGCGGATAAGGGAGATGCTGCTGGATGGCGCTATCCAAGGTGGAATAGATGTCGCTAACGGTATGCCGGTATACAATTACTATTACTATCTCCAATATATTCCTTTCAGTCTCAATGCGCAGGGGAAATATTGTCTTGTCATGGGCCTTGGAACAGGCATTATCCCACTCTGGTATGAGAAGATGGGCATCCAGACCGATGTGGTCGATATCAATCCCGAGGTCTTTGCAGTGGCGAAAAAATATTTTGGTTTTCACACAAAGGGTGAGAATATCGTGGCGGATGCCCGGTACTTTCTCAGCCTAACAAAGAAAAAATATGATTATATCATTTTAGATGTATTCAACGGTGATGCACTGCCGGAACATCTCCTGAGCCTGGAGTCATTTGAGCTCATCTCGCAACATCTGAATGACCGTGGTATCTTGGGAATCAATTACGTGGGAAGTATCAAGCATGACACCTTTATAACTTCATCCATCGTAAAAACCCTGCGCACTGTTTTCAGTACCGTGGAAATATTTCCGACTTTTGATCCGGAAAATCCTTACAGTCAGAATTTTGGCATAGGTAATTTAGAGATATTTGCTTATAATTTTCCGTCCGCGCCCTTAAATAGGAAACAGTTACAGAGCTTTCCCTTCCATCCTCAAGCTTCTTCGGCCCGCGATAATATTGGAATAAAGTTTTCTTTTCCTTACGGAACACCGGGAACGATCCTTACCGACAATTACGACCCAATAGACACCCTTGATCTCCGAGTGAAGGAAGAGATACGGAAACGGGTACTTGCATCGACACCTATTGAGATGCTTTTATAAGCATTACTTTAACTGTTAAAAGAAAGACGATGCTTGTTTTATGCCAGAGAGGTTGCGGTCTTTATTCGAATAGACATCATGATTGCAGCCTTTGTTGAGCAATTCCTCCATCCCCCTATTTGTAAATCTTTCGCTCAGTAAATGATCGATGGTCGCCATTCTGAGCCAGCCGATCCTTGCGTCTTTTTTCTAGCACGAAAAACTCATCATTACGTTCTTACCGGAGCTCTGCAAACAACGGCAAGGATCTAGCCATTATATCATCAACTATGAATTTTGTATGCATTCTAAAATTTCAGGCCGGACTTGATGTTATCACCAAGGTACGTTATCGGATCAAGAGTAGTAAATCGTTCAACAATGATATATTGCCCAAAGGAGGTGAAGGTGGAAATCAATTCCGATTGTGATACCCAGCCATGTATTGACAATATAACAATGACACGCATCCACTCGCTTTTCGAGAGATCTCAATAGGCATACGGGAGCATCGCATGGGCGATTATGGCATGATAGCCGTCTCGTACTTTTTTTTGCATCTGCGCTTTGTCCGTCAGCGCAGTTCATGCATCGGGACACGGGACGCGCTTTTAAACAGGTGAAGCAATATATATATTGAACAAGAACTTTTGCATTTAAAGTTTTGAGTATGGAACCCATACCCCGGTTTCACAGCGCCATCGGCGCTATCGTGCCGGTTGACCGACTGAGGCGAAACACGTGCAGAAACAACATTAATGAATTTGTCGATAGGTTTGAATACAGAGTTCCAAATGATCTTGGGTCTGACAACACCGATGACCTATTTCGGGTCAACAATATTGTGATACTTCTTACCACTAGACATCGGTCAACGATGACCTGGCATGTGTCACCCCCATGAATAAATGTAGTAGATTCACCTCATGCTCTACCCATATATAATGCTTATGTACATGTCGAACTTCCCCGACCAGTTTCGGCTGCATCGAGAGCAGCCGATGTTTCTGCGAGGTCTTGTCCCTTGTACAATACCGCACATCACCACCCAGGCATCGGACTGCTCATGCCGGAGTCCATCCCTACGGACTTGAGCAGAGCTTGCATAAGCCATAGGTGAAGTGCATCGTACCGCGTATGAGGCACATCCTTTTAGGTGCATAAAGCAAGTTCTGGTTCCTCCTTCATAACCGGACGCGATTTTGCTTTATAAAAATCGATCACTTCGAGCCAGAAAATTGTACAAAAAATTCCACTGTAGGTGTCTCAAAGCTATGACAAATTCCTGCAAAAGCTGTCCACTTCCAATATTATTTGAGAGCGTCAGTTGTAGCCTTCGGTCTAAGCATATAGATGCACACTAATTACCCTTAACGGTACCTTCCGCCCCAGAGATTTAGTTTTATATAAATCAATTCTCCGAATGTCTTAAGAGCGTCTTTAATAGGCCGTATCCTGCTTTCTGGTGAATTATACCAACTGACCGGGATCTCTTTGACTGTGAAGTTTAAAAGGCGAGCTATTGAGAGAATTTCGATATCAAACCCAAAACGATTTACCTTCATGCGACTGAATATTTGCTTCGCTGCCTCATGCTGAAACGCCTTGAAGCCGCACTGAGTGTCCGTGACCCCATCTAAGAGGAGGAGTTGTATCAACTTATTGCCCAACCTCCCAATGAATACTCTATATTTAGGCTGCTTGATGACTATTGTACTTCCTGAAGTATAGCGCGAACCTATAACTACCTGGTTATCCCTTAACAGCGGATAAAACGTCTCAAATTCTTCTATAGGAGTCGAATTATCAGCATCCGTAAATAAAATATATTCACCATGACTCTTCTCTAGGCCCCTTTTGATTGCGTGTCCCTTTCCACGGTTTGGATAATAAGTAATGACACTTAAATCGCTTATATTCTTCTTGAGATTCTCGACTACCTCTGATGTATTATCATCACTTCCGTCATCAACCACTATTATTTGCCGAGTTAGCGAAGTATTCGAAAAATAGTCATTAATGGCCTCCAACGTTTTGTTAATTCGTCGTCTCTCATTATATGCTGGAACAATAACGCTCACGTCATAATCGTATTTATTTCTGCTGGGGACGTAGAAAATCCGATCTTTGAATGTCCAATATTTATTGGCCAGAAAGTTCCATATCAAAACCAACCCTGACGTGACAAGCTTCGATAACATATACCAGATCTTGAGGCCGTAAACAAAGATGGCCATGTACATTTCTGTCAGAATGAGCCCGATAGTTGACACGATCAGAAATTTTATAAATTGTTTCCGGACATTGCTATGTTTATTTTGGAAAGTCCAATATTTGTTCAACGTGAAATTGTTAACTACGGCAAGTATAAAAGACAGGGCTGTAGAAACGAGTAAATGGATATGCAGGCGATCAATGAAGACGTAGAGGGAACCCAAGTCAATAGCCGTCCCCATACACCCCACAAGCGCGTATTTTAAAAAGACCATGTATTTCATGGTCGTTCGCTTTACAAATTTCAAAGTCAACCTTTTTGATTAAATGGAATGACCGTTCCGAGTATTTTACGGCTACCCAAAGGAAACAAAACTGGGCAATGGACAGATTACCTTTACCTTTCAAGGGCAAAAGATATTGAGAAATAATAATCTGATCTTCCCCGCAAAAGTGGACACCTGGTTAAGTTTCTATTAGGCTCTTTTCGTGCTGCTCTGGGCTCTTGTAACCCGATGTTGAATGCCTCCTGGCGCGATTATAGAACACTTCCACGTACTCAAAGATGCTCAATCTCGCTTATTCCCGCGTCCGGTACCGTTCACCATGGACCAGCTCCCTTTTTAGAGTGCTGAAGAACGAGAGCTAGCCATTATTCGTATGCATAATATATTATTGCAAATCCTCAGACACAACCGAGAACCTATTTATCGAGACAATATCCCCAACTCTCGCAAAACGATCAAGTTAGCTATTTTGAGCCGAGCGGTAATGATTGCGGCTCCCCAAGATCAAAGAGTAGCCAATAGTCACTAACGAGCGGCAACCTCACACGGGGATCCGAGGCTAATTTTGTGTAGAATTCGTTCCATCTGCCTTCGTCGAAGGAAAGCACAAAGCGGGCCCCAAAATACCGCCGAATCAGCTCAGCAGCATCAGAAGGGGCCTCTCGAGGAAGGCTGTACCAGAGGCGATAGAGCGCTGGATCCTTCATATAGAAAAATGTCGGGTCAAGGGCGACGATAAATCGACGTTCCGGAAGTGCCAGCATAAGCTCCCCGGTGTACCCCCATTCTGTTGTAAATATCTGGCTGCCTGGCGGAATCAGCTTTTGGAGTTTGGACGCA
>DATJAP010000040.1:0-49822 GCA_035516155.1 Nitrospirota bacterium | reverse complement strand
CCAGAACCACTGTTTTTTCTCTTGCGCCCCGCACAACGTTCTTGATGAACGTGGTTTTGCCTGATCCCAGTAATCCACAAACCACAGTTGTTTTCATGGATGATCCTTGCTTGTACCCAGGATTCTCTTTACGCCTCGATGGAAATAAATTGCATATGCATAGATGCTTGCAACGACGATGCCATGAAAATTAGCCACTCAATAAATAAATTTGAAACTTCATCATAAGGTGCCTCCATCACACAGCACACTGAGCAATTTCCCCAGATTGGCACCACCACATATATCGACGTTTATGAATAGTGTGAAAAACATGGGGAAAAATACCCCGCCGAGTGAGGAATTATTCATCAATTCTGCAAATGAAGAAGTTCACAACCTACAGCTTGATGCTCGGTAAAGGATTTCTGCTCCCTCCGTTTCCTCCAGACAAGTGACTTTCTTGTGAGTTCGGACATGCAAATGACGAATCAATTCAAGCGACTTCTGCTTTCCATGCTTGAGATATGCGATTTCCACGCCGATGATTTCGCTTCTCTGAATAGATATCCTCGAGCAGCTGAACATTTATATCAATCGAGCCTTTCCATGGCATCGCTGTTGCAATTGTTTACTAAGTTATGAAAAAGACAATCCTCTGCTCATCCAATCCCATTTTGATAAAAAACCTCTACGGCATATTGAGAGACGAAGGATATCAGGTGGACTCCATCGAACACCCAGCCACGGCCGTTCACATGGTCATGCTCAAAAAGTATGATTTTGTCATTATTGATTCGGAACCATTCGGGCTCTCCGGGGAAGATGCGGCCGAGATCATCAAGACTATCTCTCCCGACGTACCCGTCCTTTTCGTGGGTAAAGACGCCTGCATCGATCGTTGGCAAAGCGCCGTATCGCCGGTTGATCTCGAGGTCCTTAAACGAACTATTCAGAGTATTGGAATTGGATGAGTCACCCATTTTCAACGAAGGGAGAAGCTATGAAACCGAAAGAGGTATTGTTCAAGGCATTCGAGGGAAGTAAGACGGACAGGCTTCCGGTGACGCTGTTCGGCGCGGGGATGTGGAGCATCAAAGGCTGGGGCACATCGTTTGAGGCGCTCGCGCACGATGCGGACACGATGACCGCGGTACTGGTCGACATGAGCGCCAAATTGCAGTGTGACGTGGTTTATGCTGGATCGGGTTACAACAATTTTCATATTTCCGCACTCGGCGGCAGGATCAAGTTCCGGGAAATGGGCGCGCCAGACCTTGAAAATCACTTCGTTAATTCCGAAGAGGACCTCGCGAAGCTGAACCTGGCGGATCTTGACAAGGATGAGACGATCAAAACTGTAAAAAAAGCACTACGCCAGACCAGGGCAAAAATCGGCGACACCTATGCGGTGACCATGACGGCTTGGGGCCCCTTTACACTCGGGGCGAGGCTGGTCGGTGAAGAAACGATGATGAAAGCCACTTTCAAAAAGCCGGCTTTTGTCGAGAAGGTTGTGAGCTTTGCGACGGATGTCCTGATTCACCTATATGAGCCTCTCGTCGCCGATAAAACGCTCGAACTTATCAGCCTTGCCGACCCGACCGCGTCAGGCGACCTTATCTCCAGGAAACAGTTCGAGAAGTTCGCTGTTCCCTATCTCAAAAAATTCACCAACTGGGCAAAATCGAAGGGCGTCCACAGCCTGGTTCACATCTGCGGGAACACCACGGACCGGCTTGACCTGTTTCCAGAAACGGGAGCGAGCTGCATCAGCCTAGACCACAAGACGAACATGGCAAAAGCCAAGGAAACACTTCACGGCAAAATGTGTTTTGGCGGGAATGTCGATCCGGTGAAGATTATGCTGAACGGCTCTGTCCAGGACGTGGAGAACGCGTGCAGTAATGTCATCAGGACAGCTGGCACGGATGGGGGTTTCGTGCTCATGCCGGGATGCGACATTCCGCCGACCATTCCCTATGCAAACATCCAGAAGTTCATCCAGACGGCCCATGAGTGGAAAGGGTAACTTGACCGCTGAAAAGGAGGTGAGGAGTTCGGTTTGTTATGAAGGGAAGTTAGTCAGTGGGGAATTTTGAGGAGTTGAAAAACTGTTTTCCCGGGCACAACGTGCGTCGGGCAAGGGGAGGTAAAAAACATGGCAGACAAGAAAATGACGTTGGAAGAAGTGAATGAGTACATGAAAAAGCAATGCGGGTTCGTGCCGCGCATGTTCCAGATCATCAATACCGTCACACCGGAACCGGGCAGGACTTTTGCCGATTTTTACGCCAGCATCTTCGGGGACGGTGCACTTTCTCGAAAGGTGAAAGAGCTGATGTTCATGTCAGGCGGCGTTGGCTACTGCTCACCGCGGTGCATTATCCACGTGATTCCTGCGATCAACGCAGGGGCGACAACAGGGGAGATTTTCGAAGCTGCATCGGTCGGTATGATCCTTGCCGGTTTCGTGCCGGGCGGTCCCGGGATTCCCTATGCTTTTGAATACGCGCTGAAGTGCCTCGATATAGAAGCGAAGTTCCGCAAAGGCGAGAAGTGGGAGTATCTGCCGCAGCCGAAGTTCGATCACGGTGTTTTCTGATTTTATCTCTGCGGGGGAGCATTCCGGAAGCTCCCCCGCGTTATGGACTTATACCTATATCAGGCAAAAGCAAATGCAAAAACCATTTACTTCGAAGATGCAAAGAGCGCTAAGAATTTCCAAAAAACGTTAAAGAATACCTTAACCTCTTGGCTGTTCAATTCGGTTTGATTTTAAATGACTTTGTCAGGATGGTCCTGGTTTGAGAAAAGAGGAACGAGCATGTTTCGATTTAATAAAGAGCAAAAAGTATTCTCCATGGCCGGTACGAAGGTCGGTGGCCAGCCGGCCGAGAACTCCCCGCTCCTGATCGCTTCGATGTTTCATAACAAGGACCGTATCATGACCGACCGGAAGGGGAACTTCGACCGCCAGAAGGCTGCAGACCTCATCAATACGCAGGAGAAGCTTTCGGCCTCCACTGGCATTCCGTCCATGGTCGCGATGGTTGCGAACTCGCCGGAAGAAGCGAAAATCTACATCGACTTCTACCGCGAAACGACGACTATGCCCTTCGGCATCGACATGTGGGTTGCTGAAAAAAGAGCGCAGGCCACCGAGTATGTGGCCAAGCTCGGTCTCCAGGACAAGTTTCTCTATAACAGTATTACTCCCTGGGACAAGGACATCAAGGGCCAAGTTCAAAAACTCAAGGATCTTGGAATCAAGCACGTCGTGGTCCAAGCATTCGATGATGCAGATCAGTCACCCGCGGGCCGCCTCAAGTCTCTGGAGAACATTCTTTCTCAGGGCGCGGACGGTTTTGAGACCGTGATCGTCGATACGTCGGTCATGAACTTGCCGGCCACATCGTTCTCCCTCGTCGCGAATCGTATAATCAAGGAGAAGCTCGGACTTCCCTGCGGCGGCGCCTACTCCAACGGCACTCACATGTGGAAGGAAGCGAAGACCCTGTGGAGCCTCGACGGATTCAAGGCCATGGACGCCGTCGTCCAGGGAATGGCATCGGTGATGTGGAGCGACTTCAATTTTTACGGCCCCATTGTCACGGCACCGCGTATTTTCCCTGCCGTGGCCGCAGCGCATATCCTGCTAAGCACGCTGGTCTACGACGAAACGCAGAGAATTTCGGACAATACGAATGTACCGATCAAACAATATTTTGGCGATTTTATCAGCAAGCTGACGACGGGGGGCACGAGGAAATAAGCGAACACAAAAAAACGGCCCTTTTATGACGAGCTGCCGACTGTCAAAAGAAACAAGGTATCATTATTATTAGGGCCCAGGACGGTCCTTGCGGTTTTATCGGAAATTCGATTTTAAGGAGGATGCATGACAACGACAATAACTGCACGAGAACGGGTTCTGAAGCTCTTTGCCGGCGAAGACGTGGATCGGCCGCCATGCTTCAGCGGTATGGGAAATGTTACCACCGAAGGCCTGATAGCACTAAACCAAAAATTCGCGGCCACGCACTTGGATGCCAAGATGATGGCTGCCGCGGCAGTTTCGACCTATCGGCTCTTCGGGTTCGAGTGCGGCGTGGCCCCCTTTGACCTCTGCATCGAGGCTGAGGCCCTTGGCTGCGAAATAAACGTGTACGCACATTCCGAAGACCTGCTGTATCCCACGATCAAAAAAAAGCTGATCCACAACGAGGCCGAGATGGAGATAGCCATCCCTTCAAACCTGACCGGGCGAGGCAGAGTGCCGCTTATGCTTGATGTGATCGGGCTTATGAAGAAGGACATCGGGAGCGAGGCCGCGGTCGGGTCTTATGTACTCGGCCCCTTTACTCTGGCAGGCCAAGTCATGGAGCTGAATGACCTGCTGAAGCTCTCCTTTAAAAAGCCGGATAAGATCGGCAGGTTGCTTGACCAGCTTTCGGACGTGATCATCCAGGTCGCTGGACAATACGAAAAGGCAGGCGTTGATTATATCACGGTACGTGAGATGGGCGCAACGTCCGATGTCCTCTCCCCGCGGGTATTCAAGAGCCTTATTCTTCCCTATCTCACAAAGATCTTCGAGAAAATTACCGTTCCGAGCGTACTCCATATCTGCGGCAAGACGAACGACATCGTTCCCTTTATGGCGGAAAGCGGAGCGAAAGCAATCAGTGTGGACCAGAAGAACGACGTAGCCGAAACGAGGAAGAAGCTCGGCCCCAAAGCGCTCGTGTTCGGGAATTACGACCCCTATAATGTGCTGGTTGCGGGAACGCCTGAGCTGGTGCGCCAGACCATCAGGAAATGCATGGACGACGGCGTAAGCGCGGTCTGGCCTGGGTGTGATATCTGGCCCACCGTGCCGGCAGAAAATTTCAAGATAATGATGGATGAAGTAAGAAATTACAGGAGGTAATCCTATGGCAACGGAAGAAAAAAAGAAAAAACTTTTGGAAAAGCTCCGAAACGCCGTGATCCAATATGATGAGGACACAGCTAAAGAAGCAGCCAATGAAGCACTCAGCACGGGCATGGATGCAAATGACGCGATCTTCAACGGACTCGTAAGTGGCATGGTCGAGGTGGGCCGCATGTTTGAGGCACAGGAGTACTTCGTGCCTGAACTGCTCATGTGCGCTGATGCTCTTTATGCTGGCTTGGACATCCTGAAGCCCCACGTGAAGCAGATGGACCTCGGGGTCAAGGGATCGGTGGTGATCGGGACTGTCGAAGGCGATGTGCACGATATCGGCAAGAACATCGTGAAGATGATGTTCGACGTGGCTGGCTTCACGGTCTATGACCTCGGACGCGACGTGCCCCTTGACAAGTTCGTGCAAGAGCAGCTCCGGACCGATTCCGATCTAGTCTGCCTCTCGGCCATGATGACCACGACTATGACGGGCATGAAGAAAGTGATCGACGATCTCCGGACGAAGAATCCAAACGTCAAGATCATGATCGGCGGCGCTCCTGTATCCCAGGATGTGGCCGACAAATATGGTGCAGACGGTTACGCCAAGGATGCTACGAACGCACTCAAGGACGCAATTAACATGATTAGTTCGCTCAAGAAGATGAAGGATGAGGCTGAAGCGCGGAAAGCGAAGTGAACCGGTTACTCAAAAAAGATCTCCTCGATCATGGAGCTGCAGTGGTCGGCTATGCCGGCCTACGCGGCTTTTTAAGCGGCGAAATCGCCCATCTTGAGACTGCAGTTTCCATCGGTGTCGACCGGCGGTTGAACGAGGACACTCTCAGCCTGCTAATGAAGCTCCAAAAACGTGGGGTGAGGTTTCTGAAGTCTCGGGGGTACCGTACTCTAGCGATACCGCCGGACTCGGACCGGAAAAAAGGGACGTTCATTTCAAAGCTCTACTCCCTATTCAACCACAAGATGGCAGCCACCTCCGCTGGTCTCGGGTGGATCGGGAAGAACGGCCTCCTAATCAGTACCGAATACGGACCGCGGCTTTCACTGGTCACGGTGCTGACCGACGCTCCGCTCGAACCAGACACACCCATGGAGTACAGTCTGTGCGGCGACTGCAGGCTCTGCATGCAGTTCTGTCCATCGCAGGCGATTACGGGATCGGAATGGTCCCGCTCCTCGCCCTTCGCCGAATTAGTGAAAACGGGCGCCTGCAGAAGCCACAAGGCGTCCAAGCGCGCGACGGACGGGAAGCCGAATTGCGGGCTGTGCATCAACATTTGCCCCTATGGAAGAACGATTGAAATGCCAGAGAGCGTCAAGCATGAGAGAAAACAGGCATCCGATAAGACACACAGCCTGAAGCGGTGAAGGAATTGATCGGGGAGGCAATGAATGACCAGAAACCATAAAGTGATCTTCCAGCCTTCGGGCAGGCGCGGCGAAGTAGAAGAAGGCAGGACAATTTTGCAGGCCGCACAATCTCTGGGCGTGGATATCGAGGCGCTCTGCGGCAACAAAAAAGTCTGTGGTAAATGCAAGGTCCGCATCGAAGAGGGTTACTTTGAGAAAGACAACATCGATTCGGGTATGGTGCACATTTTTCCCGCCGAACCTTCGGCTGATGAGTTGAAACACATCAAACCGCAGGATGGGCCGGGGATCAGGCTGGCGTGCCAGTGCGAGATCCGGGGTGACGTCAAGGTATTCGTTCCGGAACGCTCCCGCGCTGGCAAGCAGGTCGTGCGCAAGGCGGCGAGGGAACTCACTATTACGATCGACCCTGCAATAAGGAAATACAACATCGACCTCAAAGCGCCGACGCTTCATGATATGACAACCGGCGACTGGGAGCGCGTGCTTACATTCCTCGAGGAGGACTACGGTCTTAAGGGGCTGACCTTCGATTATCTTGTGTTGAAAAACCTCCAGGATGTCCTGCGCAAAGGCGACTGGAAGGCCACGGTCACGGTATGGCTGGACAGGGAAATCATCAAGATTGAGCCTGGTTTCGTCGAAGCGATCTACGGTCTTGCCGTAGATGTGGGCACCACGACCTGCGTCGGCTATCTCACGGATTTGACTACCGGTAAGGTGGTGAATACTGAATCCATGATGAACCCCCAAGTGCCATATGGCGAGGACGTCATGTCGCGCATTACCTACGCTATGAGCAATCCCGGTGGGCTCGAGACCATGCAGAAAGCGATCATCCAGGGCCTAAATGAAATCATCGAGCGCGTCGTTGTCGATGTCAAAAAAGACGGTCCCGAACCCGGGCGGGTGATCGACGATCTGACGATCGTTTTCAACACGGCCATGCACCATATCTTCCTTGGCCTGAATCCGGAGTACATCGGCCGCTCGCCCTTCATACCTGCAGTCCAGAGCTCGCTCGACATCAAGGCGCGCGATCTGGGGCTCGGAATCAATCCTGCGTCCTATATTCATGTGCTCCCCATTGAAGCAGGCTTCGTGGGCGCCGACAACGTTGGCGTGCTGATTGCCGAAGAACCCTATAACCAGGACGAGAACGTACTGATTATAGATATCGGCACAAACGGCGAGCTGCTGCTTGGCAACCGAAACAAGGTCTGCTCCACGTCCTGCGCTACGGGTCCTGCCTTCGAAGGCGCCCAGATCAAATTTGGCATGCGCGCTGCGCCGGGGGCCATCGAAACTGTTGAGATTGATCCGCAGACCAGAGAACCGCGCTATAAAGTCATCGGCAAGGCGGACTGGCATACCCATATTCAAGAGGTGAATGCCAAGGGTCTCTGCGGGTCCGGCATAATCCAGGTCGTGGCCGAGATGTTTAAGGCCGGTATTATCGATAAGTCAGGCCGGTTCGTGATGGATCTAGGTACGCCGCGGGTTAGGAAGGATGCTGAGGGCAAGCCGGAATACGTGCTTGCCTGGGCTTCGGAAACTTCGATCAGCCAGGACATAACAGTCACCCAGGGAGATGTGAGGGCGCTGCAGCTCGCGAAGGGGGCGCTCTACACCGGGGCCAAGCTCATGATGAAGCGGCTGGGAATCACGACGCTCGATCGCGTCATCTTGGCCGGTGCATTCGGCAGCCACATTGACCGTGAGGCCTCGCTAACGCTTGGCATGTTCCCAGATTGTCCCATAGACAAGATATATGCCGTAGGCAACGCGGCCGGAGACGGCTCGCGCATGGCGCTCCTGAACAGGGGAAAACGGCGCGAGGCGGACGAGCGCGCGCGGTGGGTGGAGTTTGTGGAGATTGCCACCGACCCATTATTCGAGCGGGAATTTATGATGGCCATGCATATACCGCACATGAAAGACAAGTTCCCGAACCTGAAGGAACTGCTCGACAAGTCGAAGAGCCCCGTAGAAATCAAGGCATAGTGGCTACATCCGGGCAGGAGGAAGAGGGCCATGACAAAGGTCATCGTACATTCGGGAGCCTGCGGTTTTATTGTTATGATACAGGCGGAGAAGAGCGTAGGGGGGAAGATCGCGCTTCGGATCGATACGGACTGCGAGATGGTAAAAAAAATGCTAGAGGACATCGCCGTGCTTGACCGGTTCGCGGCGCTTACCACCTTGCAGAATAATCCCGTGTACCGCTCCGCATCAAAACATTTGAAGCATGTCGCCTGCACTGTGCCGTCGGGAATCATAAAGGCGATCGAGGTCGAGGCTGGGCTGAACGTGCCAAAAGATGCGGACATTTGCTTTGTGAAACTGTAGAGCCTGTCTAGAGCGCCTGGAGCACGCAGAGGAAGAAGACAGTGGCCGGCCGTTCACAGGCGAGGAACGCGCCGGCTACAAGGCATTTTTGATTATAGCCGCGTGTTATACTTAGTTCATCACTGCTGAACGGTTGGCTGTCATGGGAAAAATACTCTTCACCGCAGCGTACGGCGTGTTTGCTGCGTTTTGGATACGGTTTGTTGCTCACACGTTGATATGGTGGAAGGCCGTATCGCGTCGCCAGGAAACTGCGGGCCAGGCGGTCCGGCCCCGCGTGAAAGCGTACGCGCTCACAGCACTGGACATAATCTTTTTCGGAAAGCTCCTTATGGTGAACCCGGCGCTCTGGTTGGGTGAGTGGGTATTCCATTTCTCCTTTCTCTTAGTGCTGTTGAGGCACTTGCGGTTTTTTTTGAATCCCGTTCCTGCGTGTATATGGTGGATCCAGACTCCGGGTCTGATCGCCGGCTTTACCCTGCCGGTATCGCTGGTCTATATCCTCATCGTCCGTCTATTGTCCGGAAGAGAGCGCTATGCTTCACCGGCGAATGTGTTTCTTCTCGGCCTCGTGCTGGTCATTAGCTCGCTCGGTGTTGTGATGAACCTGCTGTTCAAACCGAATCTCGTAGAGGTGAAGCTGTTCGTCCTGGGCATCCTGAGCTTCATGCCCGTCGCGGCTCCGGAGAGCGTGCTGTTCGCAGTTCATTTCTGTCTGGTTCTGGTCCTGATCCCTTTTCTCCCGACCCATATTTTTTTAGCTCCTTTTGTCATGATGGAGGCAAGAAAGCGAGAGCAGGCGTTGCACCTGGTGATACATGAAAAGTAAGCGTTCGTTCACGGAAGAGCTTCTCCCACAGCAGATCCTCGAAATCGGAGCCTGTACCCAGTGCGGCGAGTGCCTTAAGCACTGTCCTGTTCAGGACGTGACCGGAAAGCCCTCGGTCTCTCCGCCCGAGAAAATCCGCATGTTCCGTGAATTCATCCGCTCCACCGACGGACTCAAGTCAAGACTCTTCGGATCCAGGGATTTGGATCGGAAGCTGCTGGATGACTTTACCCGTGCGGTGTATGAGTGTACAACCTGCGGGGCCTGCGGTCAGAACTGTCCGGTCGGCATCTTTACGCAGCGTCTCTGGCCCGTGCTGAGGAAAGAGATGGTTAAACGGGGGCTTGGACCCATCGGCGTGCAAGCAAACATGCCGAGGGCGATCATGAACAGCGGCAATCCTTACGAGAAGCCGCCCTCCGAACGATACCGCCCGTGGTTCCCTGAGCACGCGAAGATCGTGGACCGTTCGGAAATCGCCTATTATGCTGGGTGCACCGGCGCATATGAATCGCAGCCCATGGTCCGTGGTGATGTCTTAGTAATTGATGCGATCGGGGCACCTTTTACCATGCTTCCCCCGGAGGAAGAGGTCTGCTGCGGCTTCCCCCTCTTCATCACCGGACAGCACGACCAGCTTACGGATATCGTTACTCGCCTAGTGAGGGGGTATGAGGCTCGGGGTGTTAAGGTCTTGGTCTGCTCCTGCCCCTGCTGTGTGAATATTATGACCAGGGACTGGCCCGTGTTCTACGGCAAGCCGCTGCCGTTCAAGATACGGCATATCACGCAATATGTCTCCGACGCGATCTCGGATGGCAGACTACGAGTGAAAAAGGAGCTGCACGAGGCGGTGATCTACCATGACCCATGCTATCTCACCCGCGGCGTGGGCGTGATTGAGGAGCCAAGGAACGTGTTGAGGAGCATCCCGGGGCTTACTTTGCTGGAATTTGAACGACACGGCATTAACTCCCGCTGCTGCGGCTCTGGGGGGGCGGCGAGAAAAATCTACCATGAAAACGCGGTAGCCATGGGTAGGCTGACGATTGACGAAGCGGTTGCAAAGAAGGCCGATCGCCTGATCCTGAGCTGTCCGGCCTGCTATGCCAAGGTGAACGAATCCATGCAGGGGCACAAGAACCAGATCCGGATTACGGATATCATGGAACTGGTGAGCACCATGATTGAAGGTGACAGGTCATGAGCCATTTTTCCATTCGTTGTAGGAAATGCGGCAAAAGCCTTGACAATGCGTACTGTGCCTTTTGTGAACATTGTGCAGACGCGCTTCTGGTTACGGATTATCACGAGACCCGGTTTTCGGAACGCGCGGCCGGCGGCGCTTGGCGGTTCAACTGGTTGCCGGTGCACGAGCCGCAGATGGCTCAGCCCGGCCCCGTAGTGTACCGGTCCAAGGGCCTTGCCGGGAGCTTTGGTTTGAATAATCTGTTTATAGCCTTCAATGGCTACTGGCCCGAACGCGGTGCAATGATCGAGACCTGCACGTTCAAGGAATTCGAGGCGGCCGTCGTGCTCCAGAATGCCCGAGAGAACGGCGTGGAAGGCCTGATTGTTGCTTCTGCCGGGAACACAGCTCGGGCCTTTGCCCATCTTTCAGCAGTCACGGGCTTTCCGGTAATCATCGTCGTGCCGCGCATGTGCCTTATGGAGATGTGGTACCTTGAACGCAACTCCACGCTGCCGACGCTCGCGGTGCATGATGGCGATTACGCTGATGCCATCGATGTTGCCAAGCGGATCGCCATGACCCTAGGGCTCCCCTTTGAAGGCGGCGTCAAAAACATTGCTAAACGCGACGGTCTCGGCATCGTGATGCTCGAAGCGATCTCGACGATCGGAAAACTACCTGACCACTATGTTCAGGCCGTGGGAAGCGGTACGGGCGCAATCGGAGCATGGGAAATGGCGGAGCGGTTTGTGAAGGATGGACGATACGGCTCCCACTTGCCTCTCTTGCACCTTGGCCAGAATCTGCCGTTCGCCCCGATGCTTCATGCCTGGGAGAAGGGCAGCAGAACCCTGTTCCCCGACGACCTGAAGCCGGAGCTGATCTCCCGGATTACAACACGAGTACTTTCGACCCGGTATCCCGCATACTCGGTCAATGGCGGTATTTACGACGCGCTTGCCGCAACCTGCGGCAGCATGTACGGCATTGATAATGATAGCGTCTATGTTGGCATGGAACTGTTCCTGAAAGCCGAAGGCATCGACATTGTTCCCGCCTCGGGTGTTGCTGTAGCCGTGCTCCCGGAGGCCCTCCGCACGGGAGCCATTAAAAAAAGCGATACTGTTCTCCTGAACATTACGGGCGGTGGAGAAGCGAGACTACGGCAGGATAGAAAGACCCATACCGTTGTACCGAAGTACATCAGCAAGAACATCACCGAAAAAGAGATAGAGGAGCTGCTGTGCCACGGCCTGAAGAAGAACTCATAGCACTGCTCAAGAAAAACGGAATCAATTTTACCGCATCTCTTCCCTGCGAGAAAATCAAAACCCTTCTCGATCTGGCGAGCCGGTCCTTCCCCCATGTTCCCCTAACCCGTGAGGAAGAAGGCGTCGGCATATGCGCCGGCGCTGCGCTCGCCGGGAAAAAACCGGCCATGTTCATCCAGAGTTCCGGGATCGGGAATATGATCAATGCCCTGCTTTCGCTAACGGGGTTCTATGAACTGCCTCTCGCGCTTTTTATCAGCAGGCGGGGCGTGTACCAGGAGAAGATTGAGGCCCAGTTCCCCATGGGCCTGCGGCTTCCTGCCATCCTGGCAGGGGCAGGGATCGGTTATTCGGAAATCAACACTGCTGCCGATCTTTCCATTGTCGACAGCGAATTGCCGGGGGTTTGCCGAAAGAATGTCATTCATGCTTTCCTGATGAGTCCTGCAGTGTGGGAAAACTCCGATTGCCGATCGCAGAATGTCGAATATGGATTCAAGCTTGGAAAAGCCAGCGTTCAACCTGCATCACCGATCTTGCCTCATGCATCATTACCGATGATGACGCGGTATGACATCCTGAAAATCATAGCTCCTTACCTAGAGGGCAAGGCCGTGGTGAGCAACCTTGGATGGCCCTCCAAGGAACTCTACGCAATCAAGCACCAGCCATCGAATTTCTACATGCTCGGCAGCATGGGTATGGCCACTCCCATAGGTTTGGGCATCTCTATAACGTCGTCCAAAGAGGTGGTCGTGATTGACGGCGACGGAAGCCTGCTCATGAATCCCGGAACACTGGCAACTGCAGCTGCTTCCGCGTCGCGCAACCTGAAGATCGTTGCCATCGACAACGGAGCGTATGGTTCGACGGGAAACCAGCCGACACTTACGGTATTGTGGACGGACTTGGAGCAGGTGGCGAGGGGATTCGGATTCAAGGAGACGGCGAAAGCGGCGTCAGAAAAGGAATTGGTTGAGGCTATGATGCAGCAACGGCATGGTGTCACCTTTATCCATGCTATGGCAATACCGGGAAACAAGGATGTACCGAACATTCCCCTCCACCATCTTGAGATCAAAAAGCAGTTGCAGGATTTTTTAAGTAAACAGTAAGGACGGTGAATGTACTCACATCCTACCCGAGTTCCCGTATTCCCGGACATATACCTTGATGGCCCGAAGGATTATCCAGTCCAGAGTTACGTTATTCTCCTTCGCTATACAGATTAACGCATCGATTGTCTCTTTGTCGATGGCTGGTATATCCTGCGGCTTAGCCGCCTCCGTAGCCGCTGTTTCCGATATTTCCGAACTCGCGCCAGGGTTCCGTTTCTGATGTTCTCGCCGAAGCATATCCATCAGCCCCTGCACATCACCTCCCTGAATGGCGCTATGAACATCCGTGGGAACATTAGCCGCCGCTATTGCCTGCACAGGTATTGCGCCTTCCGGTGACAGCGGGTGCAGAGGCTCCGATACCGGCGGCACTCCCTGCGGTGCGCCGGCGCCGGGTATCATCCCGGTCATTCCTAGCATCATGGTCGCTAGTTTCTGTGCGTATTCGTTATCAGGCATTTCCTGTTTGAGAAACTCATCAAGCTTGCCTTCCACCATGGCCGCTGCCATGCGATCTGCTGTGGGGAGTTCGCGGCTCTCATCCTCCTCGATCGTTTTTTTTCTGCCGAAGACGGTGATAGGCGGTGTCGGCAGCGGTTTGTTTTTGTCTGTTTTTTTCATGACACCTCGCATAAACCAACCATTATATTACAAAGGATCAAGCTTGAGATCAATACAATAAACTGCTTCGTCCCGTGCTTATCTGGAACGTGAGCCCAATCCATTATCCCGCCATAGCGATCCCGTCGTCGTAATGCTCTCTTTCGGGATGAATGCGGTCGATGATCTCCCGTGAAAAGATCCGGTTCTGCTGCACATCAGAGTCGATATATCCTCTTTTTTTCAACACCGGCACGAACTTCATTGTCGAAGCGATATAGTCCCCGGTTAATTGGGCGCAGTATTTCGGCGAAACCGAAAGCGTATCCTGTACAAATTCCCGATCGATGATGCCGACGAAATCCGCGATCATGCGCGCGGCATCTGAGGGCTGATGTCTCATGAACGCTGTGGCCTCCTCATGAAGGAGAAGGAACCGCTCCACGGTCTTCCCTTTTGCCTGTAGGAATCCCCGGTCCGCCACGATACCATAGCTCGGGTTTGAAGGCCAAAGCAGCGACGGCGGATAAAGCATCTTGCCGCCGGCAAAGCGATTGATGGCAACCGCGAGCGCGGGAGTGCCGAATGCTGCGGAGACTTCATCGTGGACCACAGCTTCAATCACTAGATCGGCCCACGGATAATTAACGATCTCAACATCCGAGCCCAGGTCATAGCGCTCGATACTGTCCTTCAGGATTACGTCATGGATCGATCCTTTGCCGGGCACGCCGATTCTCCGTCCCCGGAATTGCTGCAGGACCGCGCGCAAATCCGCTCCATCGGCATGACCCAGCCAGTGAGCCTTGCCGGTCATGACGGTCCCTTCCATGTGGCCGCCAGCCACGCAGATTATATCGATACCCTGTGCCATGCCGATGATCGCCGGAGGAAGCCCGATATAGGCAAGATCAAGCTCGCGGCGCTGAAAAGCTTGCATGATGGCAGGACCCGTACCTATGAGCTTCCATTCCACTTCTTCCCCAAGCCGGGCATCGACTTCTCCTTTTGCCATGAGCAGAATCGCCGTATGGTAAAAAGTGGACAAATGACCTATCCTGATCCTCATAGATGAATTCGCTCCCTGCACGCTAGTCTGTATCCTATAACCATCTTAATCTTGATCTGCTTCAGAGTCAACAAGCTTGCAAAGCCCTCAAATTCTGATTTTATGCTGCATGCCGGAACTCCGAAATGATCAAAGGCAACCCCTTTCCAGTTGCCGGCCCTGATATGCTGTGTTACTATATAATAACATGAAAGTCGTGATTGACAAGGACAGTTCTGAGATGCTCAGAATGCTCGATGTTTTGGGCATGCCTGCTTTTATTGTAGATCAACACTGGACCATCCTTTCGTGCAATGACGGTGTGTCCTCTTTCTTTGAATATGACCCTCCCGATGTCATCGGCCGCAATATCGATAAATATATTTCTCTCGACACTATCCTCCGGGAGCGCGAGACTGCCGGTGTTTCTCCTGCTGTCGATGAAGCTTCGCCGTTGCTCCGTTCATTCTGCTTCCGCAGGTATGGCAGTCCCGTAACATCCCGGATTACCATCATTCCGAATAAAAAACACCGGCCTGAAAAAACGATGATCATCGTGGTGCGCGATACGCCGGACCGGGACAGCCCGCTCCTGAACGTTATTTCAGTCAGACAGCGCGACGGCGCCGCGCGGGGAGAACTGATCAGCGAGCTGAGTAGCATTATCAACTCCAGCCTGAGTATCGGGACAATTTTTCGCATGGTCGTGTCCGAACTGCGAAAGATCATCGATTACAGCAGGGCAAGTCTCCTGCTGTACAACGAAAAGGACGATAACCTCACGATCTTCGCGCTGGACACGGACATGCAAACAGTGATGAAAAAAGGAGTGAAAGCGCCCATCGAAAGCACCAGCGCCGGCTGGGTTGTTCGGAACAACAAACCCTGGATCAGCCATGATCTTAAGGAAACCCTTTTCACCTTGGACAAGAAGCTCCTGGACGAAGGCATTCGCTCGACGATCAGTATTCCCCTGTTCCACGACCGCATGCTTGGCGTGTTCAATTTCGACAGCACCGAGCCCTCGCAATATACGGAAACGGATCTTGAGATCCTGCTGCCCGTTGCAAAACAGATCGCCATCGCCCTCGAGAACGCGCTCCTTTTCGAGGAGATCTCGAAGGGAAAAAAGGAATGGGAGAGGACCTTTGATGCGATCACCGACATGGTCTGGATCGAGGATGGAAGGCAGCGGGTGATCCGCGCCAATCACACCCTCCTCGAGCGAACCGGCTTCTCTAAGGTCGAGGTTGAGGACAAGCTATGTGCTGATGTTCTGGACAAGGTCGGAATCGCTGTCACCGGTGGCTGTCTCTGCTCCGAGATGCTATCCTGCCAGAGACCTTCGTTCCGGGAGTTGAAGAGCTTTATCGGCGGCATTTTTCATTTCTGGGCCTACCCGCTCATCGATGAAGAAGGGCGGCTTTACGCCATCGTCCACTACCTGAAGGACGTAACGGCCCAGAAGCGTATTGAGCAGCAGCTCATCCGCACGGACAAGCTTGCCTCCCTCGGCACTCTGGTGGCCGGGGTGGCTCATGAGATCAACAATCCCCTGGGTATCATCGCGGGTTATTCCGAGGCGCTCCTCGACCGCGCAAAGAACACGGCCCTAACCGGGATCAGGGAATTCGAGGACTTCCCCGAATACCTCAGGACCATTCACAGCGAGATCTTCCGCTGCAAGGGGATCCTGAAAAGCCTGCTTGAATTTGCCCGCCCTTCGGGGGGCACGTTCCGGGAGATCGATATCAACGAGCTGATCAAGGAAGTGCTGCTTCTGCTCCAGCACCGCGCGTCCCGCCTGAAGCACTCTCTGGTGCTGAACCTCAACCGGGACGTGCCCAAGATTTATGCCGATGCAGGAAGTCTCCGCCAGCTGTTGATGAACCTCCTGCTTAACGCCGTCTACTTCACGCCTGAGGGCGGGAGTATCTTCATCGGCACGGAACAGGACGACAACAGCGTGCAGGAAGGGACGTTCGAGGGATGTCCGAGCCGGGTTCGCCTGTCCGTTGCCGATACCGGGGCAGGCATCCCTGCGGACCTCTTGGACAAAGTCTTCGATCCTTTTTTTACCACCAAACCGGTGGGCGAAGGCACGGGACTCGGTCTCACTATCTGTCATCGGATCGTGGAAGAGCATGGCGGCGTCATTGACGTGGAGAGCGAACTCGGCAAAGGCTCCCGGTTCATTATCACCCTGCCGTCGATCTCATGCAGGGAGTGATGCCGCAGAACCCTCGGCCAGCGAATACTTAAAGCCCTGGCCTCTCTATGGGGGCAGAGGGATAAATGCAGATGCCGGAAGTACGTCGCGCGATGCAGCTGCCCCTGGTGAGGGAAAATAAACTGCCTATGATCAACATTCTCGTCGTGGACGATGAAGAGCCCTTCAGAAGGCTTCTGAAAAAAGAACTGACCCGCAAAGGATATTCCGTGGAGGTCGCGTCCGACGGCAGCGAGGCCCAGCGCCTCCTCCGCGATCGTTCTTTCGATGTGATCTTGCTCGATGTGGTCATGCCGGGCGTCGACGGGATTTCGCTCATGAAAAAGCTGAAGGAGGAGATGGGCGCGCCGGCGATTATCGTGCTCACCGGCAAGGCCACGGTGGAAACGGCGGTAGAGGCCATGAAGAACGGGGCCCATGATTATCTCACCAAACCCTACAAGCTCGACGAGCTAGTAATCGTGATAGAGCGCACCTATGAGTTCAGCAGGCTGTCTGTCAAGAACAAGCTCCTCGAACAGGAGCTGGTAAGGCAGGAAGAGCCCTTTGAGTTCATCGGGAAAAGCAGGCAGGTTCAGGATATACTCACGCTCATCCAGAAAGTGGCGCCAACTGATTCGGCGGTGTTTATCCAGGGAGAAAGCGGGACCGGCAAGGAGCTGGTTGCGAACACGGTATGGCGCTACAGCGCGAGGAAGGACGCCCCCTTCATCGCCCTCAACTGCGCCGCTCTATCGGGAAATCTCATCGAATCCGAGATCTTCGGCCATGAGAAGGGTGCTTTCACTAGCGCCTACCAGCTGAAGCACGGACTCGTAGAAGTGGCTGACACGGGGACCCTGTTTCTGGATGAGATCGGGGAAATGCCCTTCAACCTCCAGGCCAAACTCCTGCGATTTCTCGATGCCGGCGAATTCCGGCGCGTCGGCGGGAACAAATCCCTGCGCGCCGACGTGCGCTTGATCGCAGCCACCAATAAAGATCTCCTGTCGATGATCAAGGCCGGAACGTTTCGCGAAGATCTCTACTACCGGCTAAACGTCATCAATATTATGATCCCCCCCCTTCGGGAACGGAAGGAGGACGTTGGCGATCTGGCAAGGCATTTTCTGAAAAAGTATGCGAAGAAGCTTGCCAAACCCATTACCGCATTTACGATCGAGGCAATGGGATTGCTTTCAGCCTACCGGTGGCCCGGCAACGTGCGTGAGCTCGAAAATGTAATCGAGCGGGCGGTGATCGTCTGCGAAACAGGCACAATCGGTGCCGAGGATCTCTCCATCTCGTCCTACTCCACGATTGGCGACATGAAAGTCAATCCATCGCTGGAGGAGATGGAAAAGAATTACATCCTCAGGGTTTTGAACGAAACCGCTGGCAACCAGTCCAAGGCGAGCCAGCTTCTGGGCATCGATCGCAAAACCTTATATCTCAAATTAAAGAAATACGGGATCAACTCCTGAGCGGGATCAAGTCTCCTCTTCAACCAGAATCTGATTCCCGCTCGGATGCACTGCGGGAATGATCGTTTTTGGGAATATTCACGGTGCCTCTTTCCTTTCTAGTATGAGACGCTAAAGGATTTTGATATTTAACCGTTGCTACAGAAATTCTCCTCGTGTTAATTTCCCCTCCTCATCGTCCGGTATCTGCGTTTTTTTACGATTACCGGTTGTGCCGATTGTTCGCAGAGCGGTGTTCTGCTTCTTAGGATTCTTTAAGCCGTCTAATAATTTCTTCCAGTTTGTTATCAGCCGTCATCAGATCAAGGGTGCATGCGCCGGCTCCTCGATGGCCGCCCCCTCCGAAATCGCTGCAGAGCCTGCCTATATTGGTTTTGCAGGTCCGGTTCAAGATGCTATGTCCAATAGTGACGGCGACAAACTCCTTTCGCGGACCCCACTGAAGCCTTACCGATACATTGCCCTCTGGAAATATCATATAGATGAGAAATCGGTTTCCGACAGGAACGCTGGTACTTTTCCTAAAGTCTGTTATGATTACATTGCCGTCAATCTTTGAATTATCTTTCAACGCCTGCATGAATCTGATATCGTTTTCCCTGCAGAGCGCGATCCGGCGGGCCACCTCCGGTGTTTCTAGCACAGCCTCTATTCCCGATGTTCTCAGCTGCTCAACCAGCAGCATGAAAAAGCCCTTGTCAATTCCGAGTCCTGTTCGGGGATCGATGGTGAAGCCGAGGAGAATTGCTCCGCGGGGGTCTGAAATATCATCCACCGACAGTTGCGCGGAATCAAACCGGTCTGTTTCCGCAATCAGAGGTTCAAACCGCTTTAGTTTTTCTGAACGATAATATTCATAGACCACTCTGGCCACACTCGGCAGAAGGGCATGTTTTCCTTTAAAGACCGCGGGTGGCTTTCTGTTGCTTGCTGTAATTTCATGGTGGTCGAACCACATCGCGCAGCCGGGGTGATAGGGGAGGTTGGCAAGGATATCCCCCTTTCTAACCTTAAATTTCTCGTCAGTAATGTCCTGTGGATGAATAAGCTCCAACGAATCAATATTTTCCATGATCGTAATTTGCACGGCAGACACGAGCCCGTCCAAGTTTCCCCGTGTTACGAGTCTCATTATTCACTCCTTTCGAAAATACTTTTTTTCGAGTATAGCATACCGCACGAAAGACATCTATCTGACTCACGTATCGCATGCCTATCCGCAATAGTTTCTGTCTGCTGCCAGTTTCATTGCGGAGGCGGCCGGAGCGCCGTGTCGTTCGAGCTGGACCGCCTTGTCAGGGTTAGATGATCTGAAACCTGCAGGTCAGGCAATTTAACCCCCTGCATGTTCCAAAAACTATCTGGGAAATAGACGATGGGTTTGTGAAAAAGGCTCCAGTGTGAAAAGGTGTGCCAGCACTTGGCGAATCGGATGTTGCGCTTTCTGTCTCACGAAATACATCCTAGGTATGACCCGCTGGATAGTCGGTTAAGGAAAGCTCGATAGTCTTCCCGTTTGAGTTTTTTTGACTTCGCCGACCAATAAAACAATCCATTGTACGATATTCCTGTTGAATGTCTGCGTTCGCGCCGATATGGGCCTCTCATCAACCACTGGCCGGTTGCCATTTTGACGGGGTCCTCTATTTGATAATCCCTTGCCCCGGTAGGCAGTTCGAGTCATTGGCATCACCAAAAGCGCAGGAATAACCTAAGGGCCGGTAATCGGGATCATCAAATGGCTTTTGGTCAGTTACTGTCTGGTTGGTCGATAAGCGGTTTAATGCCTGAAGGGCGAGAGCCGTTTCGAGGTCGCCGATTGTCAATTCTACGCCCGATTTTTCCGGACCATTGGAGAAAATCGCGGTCTCATGAGGATCTTTTTTTAGTATAATCAAACAAGGGAGCGGAAACAGGACAGCTTGTTCAAAAAGAGGATAACTATTCATCTCAGAGATTTATTATGAGGGGGAAAACGCTGCTTTCCATAGTCGTGCTCACGGGCCTTCTTCTGGCGCAGGCATGTACAGGCACCAAGCTTATCAACCCATGGAAGGACGCGGCGTATCAGGGACACATGAGCCGGATGTTCGTGATCGGGATTGTGAAGGACCGGGGACCGCGGAGCCTGCTTGAGAATGAGTTTGTGCGGAAATTGAAGGAGCGCGGGATCTATGCGGTGGCAAGTACCGCCCTGTTCCCGAGTGAAGAGGTCCCGCCGCGTGAAGATGTGAGAGCGAAGGTCAGGGAGTTAGGTGTCGATGCCGTACTCGTGGTGAAGTTTATTAAAAAAGAAACAGGAGACACGTATACACCGATGCGTAATTATGCCGTTCCGCAGAATATCATCATGAGCTGGGACGAGCTCTTTGGCGTTCCTGACTACAACGCGCAGGACCTGTCTTACGACTACAAGGTCGTGACTATGCAGACAACACTGTTTAGTGTTGAAACGGGCAAGCCGGTCTGGTCATCATTATCCGAAACAAGGTATGAGGGAGGCCTGATCAGGCAGATAAAGCCCTTCGTCAGCGTGATAATCGGAGTTTTGCAGGAACAGAAATTCATTCGATAACCACCGCTTCTGCTGCTGCAGCGCGGCAAGCGGAATTTTCATGAATCATTTCGGCCATATTGGATATTTCTCCTCGCTTTATGAGGACCGCATGACCTGACAGCGCTTTGCAGCAAGTCGGCTTTTCCTGTGCTGCGTGGAGAGGCTGCGGGAGATTAAAGAAGGGCGATGTCAGAGAAAGCGCCTTAACGCCGAATGCTCCGGGAGCGTGACATCATCAGACGACAATTGCTGATAACTATTGCGGCTTGTTCGGTCTCAGTTATGACCGGAGAAAAGGCGGGGTATGGACAAATCCATGAACACGATAAGGAATGACCACAGAACAAAAGTGTCCCTCATCAAAACGCGCGATAGGAAAACGGGCATTATGAGAGCCATCGATCTTCTGGATATGAATCCCGCCAAGGGCAAGGACGTTCTGATCAAGCCGAATTTCAATACTGCGGATCACTATCCAGCTTCAACACACAACGACACTCTCGCCTGCCTTATGGAAAAGCTCAAGGCCATGGGTGCAAAGAGCATCACGATCGGCGAGCGGAGCGGCCCGCCGGACACAGCCGATGTTATCAAGAAAAAAGGCATTTTACAGCTCTGTCAAGAGTACGATGCACGGATCATAAATTTCGAGGATCTATCGGAGAAGGAATGGATACGGTTCCAGCCGAACGGGAGCCACTGGAGAAACGGCTTTCGCGTGGCAAAGCCGGTGCTTGACTCCTCATGTGTCGTGTCGACCTGCTGTCTTAAAACACACGGCTATGGTGGCGTCTTCACCATGTCGCTCAAGCTCTCCGTGGGAGTAACCCACAAAAAGAACATGACCGAGCTGCACTCTTCTTTCCTGAGCATGCGCAAGATGATCGCAGAAATCAACACGGCCTATCGACCCGCACTTATCGTGATGGACGGTATTGATGCCTTTGTGGATAAGGGCCCCTCGCACGGGCCGATGAGGCAGGCTGATGTGATTCTTGCTGGCACAGATCGGATAGCCATCGACGCCGTCGGCGTTGCCGTCCTGAAGAGCCTCGGCAGCAACCGCGCTATCATGGGAAAGAAGATTTTTGAGCAGGAGCAGATCAGCCGCGCCGTTGAACTTGGTCTTGGCATATTGCGCCCTGGGGAAATCGAGATCGTGGCGGATGATGCAGCAGGAAAAGAGTACGCGGAACGTTTGGTGAAGATAGTGCTACAAGGTTAAAGAAATCCCCAATCCCTTTTTTGCCCAGTAACGATCCTGTTGCCAAAACTGTCTAAAAAATGCCTCCCCCACCTGGTACTATCATGCTATACTTAAAGTAAGGCTCGCAGCGGATGGAAAGGAGGCGAGGGTAATGGCACGGTTCGTCAAGAAAGCTTTAAAATCAGCAGGTCGTGAAACATTGACCGAGGCCTACGAAGTGAGGGCATTTCGGGATGAGTCGGAGGAGATCCGCGAGGCCGAACCGGTGACTTCCGAAATAGTTCATGCAGAGCAGGGAGCCATTCAGGCAATCAAAAACATGATCAAGGGACACGGTGAACAGACAATCCTTCCTGATGATTGTCAGTTCGGAGACAACGACCTGTGTTCGGTTGAGTCATAACAAGAAAAGAAGCCGGTTTTCTATCAGCATGCATTAAGAAAAAGAGGAAATGCATGCTTTTTTTATCGTCCCGATGTACTTTCAAAACATGCGTTTCCTCTCTCCTCGGTGTCAATTATATTTTTTTTGCACCATGTCTCGGCGTGTTTTTTTCTTTTCCGCAAGAAACACCATCATGCGTTCCTGCTGTCCTCGATTCTTCGGGGATGATCATTTTTCGAAAAGCTTCACGTATTTTCCATACCCGTCTTTTACCAGGTCCTGTGCGGGAATGAACCTGAGCGCCGCTGAATTCATGCAATAACGCAGGCCCGTCGGTTTGGGGCCATCATCGAACACATGGCCAAGGTGCGAGCCCGCGTTCTTGCTTAGAACCTCGGTCCGCACGGCAAGATACCAGGTCCGGTCTTCCTTGGTCACAATGTTGCCCGGTTCGAGCGGCTTGGTGAAGCTCGGCCACCCTGTTCCCGAATCGTATTTATCCAGCGAACTGAACAGCGGCTCTCCCGAAACGACGTCTACATAAATACCCGGACTGTGGTTGTCCCAGTATTCATTATTGAACGGCGGCTCAGTGCTTCCCTTCTGCGTAACTTCGTATTGCAGGGGCGTGAGTATCTTTTTCAGTTCTTCCTGGGACGGCTTTATGAATGCATCGCCAGGATCCGCGGTTTTTGTCTCATACTTTGCATGCGTCATAGCATCCTTTCCCCAGGTCTTTTCCAGATACTGATCGCGTCCGGAATTATAGCGGTAGAATTTATACCGGATGGGATTTTTCTTCCAGTAGTCCTGGTGATAGCTTTCAGCCGGGTAAAACGGGCCGGCAGGCCGGATCTCAGTGACGATCGGCTTATCGAAACGCCCTGACTCTTCGAGTTTCTTTTTCGATTCCTCAGCCAGCCGTTTCTGCTCTTCATTGTGATAGAAAATCGCTGTCTCATATGATGGTCCGCGGTCTACAAACTGGCCTCCCGCATCGGTGGGATTGATTTGCCTCCAGAAAACATCGAGCAGTTTTTCATAGCTGATTTTCGCGGGATCATAGATGACTTCGACGGATTCGAGGTGCCCTGTTGTCTCCGATGTTACCTCTTCGTAGGTTGGATTAACCGTATGTCCACCGGTGTATCCCGAGATGACTTCTTTGACTCCGCCCAGTTTTTCAAAAGGCGGCGTCATGCACCAGAAACAACCTCCTGCAAAAGTAGCCTTCTCAAGATGCTCTGTACCGACCGCGTTAGCCTCATTGATCAAGAGCGGCAGAACAAGCAACGATCCGAGTAATATTTTAGTTACCATAATAAATTCCTCTCCTTCTCCTCTATCTAATTATACTCCACCCCGATCTTTCCGATAAGCCCCATCTTGCCTGATATCATTCGCCATAATAGTTATCCAGTTCTTTTCTCTACCAAATAGATGATACTGCAGTCAGGTCACGGATCGGTCACAGGATAATAAAATGTCCGTCACAAAAAGAAGGAAACCAAAGGCCGAGTTGCCGATGATCTGCTCATGATGACGTCCCCCGGTAGGCGGGAAGAAAGAAGGTAAACGTCACGCCCGCATTGATCTCGCTGCTGACGTTGATGGTGCTGTGGTGGAGCTCCAGTATTCTCTTGACGACGATGAGCCCCAATCCAGCCCGGTCGCCGCCGCGAATTCGCTCTCTTCGGTAATTCCGGTCGAACAGATGCGCGAGATCCTCCGGAGCCATGCCGGAGCCGGTATCCGAGACTGTTACTTTTATTCGCGCCTCCGTAAGTGTGGCGGAGATTGTCACTGCGCCGCTTCCCGGAGTATGCCTGATCGCATTATCGATAAGATTTTCGAATACCCGTTCGGTGAGTTCGATATCAGCAAAAGCCAAGGGAACATCGTCCGGGATATTCATGCGGAGGGCGATCTTCTTGTCCTCTGCAGCGAGATGAAACTGCTGCAGAATATCCTGGATGAGTTCGTGGAGATGGAACGGCTCAAAACGGACCTGGATATCGGGTGAGTCGAGCTTTGCAAGCTCAAAAAGCCCGGTGACCAGTCTTCGCAGCTGATCGGAACGCTTGAGGGCTATCGTCAGGTATTGCCGTTGATCCTCCGGGGTCAGTGCATCTGCCTTCATGAGCAAGGTTTCTAGATAACCCTGAAGTGACGTGAGCGGTGTTCGCAGATCATGGGTGATATTGGCAACTATCTCTCGCCGATGTAGGTCAGCGTCCGTCATGTCCTTGATCAGGCGGACCATGCGCTCCGCCATCTGGAGGAAAATGGTTCCGATCTTGTCAATTTCATCTCCGCGCCTAACCGCGAACTTGGCAGGAAGGGGGGGATGTTCCGTGAAATCGCTCCCGCGGAACATCTCCATGGATGATGTTAGCAGCCGAAGCCGCAGCGTCATGCGTTTGAACAGCAAAAGTGCTGCCAGCAAGGCGAACAGCAGGCCCCCTGCCCCTGCCCACAGGCTGAGTCGAAGTATATAACTGCGCTGAAGCATCCCCGCGGCAGTCTCAAATTGCTCGCTGCCCAGGATAATATAGAGATATCCGACGGTACGTCCATCTAGAAGAATAGGAGCTGCGGAGAACACTTTTTTCTTTTCAAGGTCGCGGGGATCGTCACCCCGCACGGGCATCGCAGGGATCCCGTTTAGTAGCTGCCTCACCGGCTCCAGGGACACCGAGTGCCGTTTCACTTTACCGGGTGGCGCAGAGTAGGCCAAAATTGTTCCATCCGGGCCGAGGAGATAGACTTCAATGACGGGGTTCACAACCATCAGCATGTGAAAAATATTCTGAAGGGCGCTTTCGTCAACCTTCCCGTTTTTGAGGAGGATCTTTTCCGAAACGAGGTGCTGTGCCAGGATAAGGTTGAGCTTCTGATTTACCTCCTGGAAATACAGCCGCGTGGTATAGAGCGTCAGGAGAATATACAAAACACCCATGACCAGGAATAAACCGAGAAGAACTGCAGCCAGTTTGGTGTAGAGATATTTAAACATGGTGCTGTCCCTCATCCGGATCAGTTGTATCGGAGAACTTGTACCCGACCCCACGGACACTCAGAATATAGCGGGGATGAGCCGGATCAGCCTCTATTTTACTCCTCAGGCGGTTGATATGCGAGTTGACCGTGTGTTCGTATCCATCGTATCCATAGCCCCAAACCAGAGTCAGCAGTTCCGAGCGCGTGTAGACGCGACCAGGGTGCCTGGCAAAGTGAAGCAGGAGGTCGAATTCTTTAGCCGTCAGGGTAACTGTTTTTTGAGCCAGGGCGACGCTACGCTTTTCCGGATCAATGACGAGGTGGCCCGTACGGATGACTTTCTTCGTTTCACCTGAACCTTCATGAAACGCATGCTCGCGGCGGAGCAGTGCTTTTACCCTCGCCAGCAGCTCTCGAATACTGAAAGGCTTGGTCAGATAATCATCAGCGCCGATTTCAAGACCGAGGACGCGGTCGATTTCGGCTGAACGGGATGTCAGCATCAGGATGGGCGTGTAAACAGGCGCCGCGCGAACACGGCGGCATACCTCCAGTCCGTCCAATCCCGGAAGAAGAAGGTCAAGTATTATCAGGTCAAATGATTTCGAGAGTGCAAAGTGGAGACCGGTGTCGCCATCATAAGCAGGCACTGCCTCGTAGCCTGCATCCTTCAAATGGAGTTCCACGAGATGGGCAATTTCCCTATCGTCTTCAATAATAAGGATTTTCTGAGGCATCAGGCTCATCTCCCGCTCATAAACTTATTATAGAACAAGAAAGAGATAGGGGAGGGAACAAATATGCCGGAACGAATGATTTTAAAATTCTAAAAACTGCTGCAATATAATGCCGGGTTATTCAGGTCCTGAAGAGGCATGAAGGGGGGGAGCAACGGTGATGGAGAGTTCAGGTAGAAGAATTCATGCTGTATTTCAGAAGTCAGTTGATATTGTTTGCTAATTTTCACTCTTTGCATCTTGTCTTGCTGTCGTATCCTCGTTGGGCTCCCTCCCGAGGGGGAGGGAGCCCAACTATCGGGTTAAATTGTTGTTGACATTTCGTTGGAATAATTACTTTCCTGTCCTGCCGTGTCCACATCCGAGACGACAAAATAATAGGTCCCGGGCGTTAGGTTTAATGTCTGGGTAACGGTGGTGCTCCCGGGATTTGGAACACTTACGACCTGCGTATAAACGCCTGATGCGGTTCCGTAATATATTTTATACGTTGATAAATCCGTTGCGGGATTCAAGGGAGTCCCATTTGAATACGACGTAGGGGCGCTCCAGCTGAGCGTCACACTAGTCGGCGCCGTAACTGTCAGGGAGGCAGTTGCTGAGTCACCTCCCCAGGCAGCGGAAATGACGGCTGATCCCGCGCCGACAGCAGTTGCAAGTCCGTTTGAGCCCGCTGCATTGCTGATCGTTGCGACACCAGTGTTGGAGGAACTCCAGGTAGCCAAGGCGGTCAGGTCTTGCGTTGTGCTGTTTGAGAACGTGCCAGTAGCCTTAAACTGCTGCGTCGATCCGTTCGTGAGAGCGGAAGTAAGAGGCGTTACGGCGATTGAGGTCAATGTCGCCGGATCTACCGTTAATGTGGTTGATGCTGATATGCTCCCTGATGTTGCCGTGATCGTTGTCGAGCCAGCGGCCACCGGGGTGATCAGTCCTTTTGAACCCGCGGCGTTACTGATTGTTGCGACAGAGGTTGACGACGAACTCCAGGTCACGGTCGTTGTCAGGTTTTGCTTCGAACCGTCGGAGTACGTCCCGGTGGCGGTGAGTTGCTGCGTGGTCCCTATTATGACGGTTGGATTGGCCGGCGTGATTGCCACGGAGACGAGCGTTGCCGGTTTTACCGTCAGCGTAGTGGATCCCGACAGGGTGCCCGATGTCGCCGTGATCGTCGTCGAGCCGGCGGCAACCGGAGTGGCCAGCCCCATTGAACCAGCCGTATTACTGATACCCGCTATGGACGATGACGACGAACTCCAGGTCACGGCCGTTGTCAGGTTTTGCGTCGAACCGTCGGAGTACGTCCCGGTGGCGGTGAATTGCTGCGTGCTCCCCATGGCGATGCTCGGATTGGTCGGCGTGATTGCCACGGAGACGAGCGTTGCCGGTTTTACCATCAGCGTAGTGGATCCCGACAGGGTGCCCGATGTCGCCGTGATCGTCGTCGAGCCGGCGGCTGCCGCGGTGACCAGCCCCATTGAACCAGCCGTATTGCTGATACCTGCTATGGACGATGCCGATGAACTCCAGACGACGTCCACCGTCAGGTCCTGGGTGGTGTTGTCGGAGAACGTTCCCGTCGCCATGAACTGCTGAGTTGTCCCTTTTGCTATGCTCGGATTGGTTGGCGTGACTGTTATGGACGCCAGTGTTGCCGGCGTTACCGTCAACGTTGTCGAGCCCGAAACAGAACCTTTTGTGGCGCTAATTGTCGTTCTGCAAGGACCCTTGCCCCTTAAACGACCGTTCGTCATCCATAAGGCATCGACTGAATCCGACGATTCCCAGGTCACCGTCGCTGTTAGATCTTGCGTCGTTTTATCCGAGTAGACGCCTGTAGCAGTGAATTGCAGAGTGGTACCAGCTGCTATCGAGGGGTTTGTTGGCGTTACTTCGATGGCTACAAGCTGAGCCGTAGGACTCGTCGTTCCACTTCGCAGGGAGTTCGTGCCGCTGCTACCTCCTCCACATCCAGCCAAAACGATAACTAACAGAGATGCCAGTAAGATTGCAAATTCGTTTTTTCTTTTTAACATGTTATTTTCCTCCTCTGCTTAAAGCATCAATATCCCACTATTGTTATCTCTGGCGGCTCGGCGAACATTGAGTCAAGTGACTCATTAGTTCCGTTGCTCTGCGTCCCTGGGTTTTCCCAGGTTTGCTCTGAGCAGAGAAAGAATTACAGACTTTGAAATCAGTAATATTACAAAGACCATTTGAAAAACCCAATCCAACGCTGAAGCAATCATACGAACTATCTGAAAAAAGGTCTGTGATATGGAGTACAAGTTTCGTTGCAATAACTGTGATATGGATTACAATTTTCTTGCTCTGCGTTAATCTCGACAGACGGTCCGGCAAAATTAACGAGATGTTGTTTATCAGTGCGCTAACTGACGTGTCAGGAACGATTCTGCGACAGTTCATACGCATGGATAGCGCGAGAAATTTTTAAGCTGTTGACAATAGCTTTTACCCCGTGATAGTATTAAAATGTTTTTGGGGGTATTGATGGCAGGGGAAAAAATCCTCGATATTGATGATAGTCCGACCGTGCAGCGACTCATCGAGATGATCCTGTCGTCCCAAGGTTATCAGGTCATTCTTGCCTCAGATGGCGAAGAAGGAATTGCCATGGCGCGGTCAGAGCACCCCGCTGTCATCCTCGTGGACTTCGTCATGCCGAAAATGAATGGTTTCCAGGTCTGCAAGATCCTGAAGGAGGACCCCGATTTCAGAAATACGCCGATCATTCTCGTGACATCGAAGGGCGATAAGGTCGGCACCAAGTTCGTTGATGTCCTCGGCATTACAGAATACTTCACCAAACCCTTTCAACCAGAAGAGCTGCTCGCCAAAATACGGGAAGTAATTGACAGGCAACAAACAACGCCCACGACAATCCTTGAGCAGGAACTGATTCCCGAGCCCATTCACGAACCCGAGCGGGAATCCCGGCCATCGCCGCTGCCGCGAACGGCATCACCCGCAGCAGGCGGGATTGAAGCCATGGTGCGGTCCATTGTCGGGCAGGTGCTTGATGAATTCATCAAGGAGACCCTGCCCGAACTTATTAAAAAAGAACTGGGCAGTTCGCCGGCTGCAAGGAACGCCGGTATCCAGGGCAATCTGGCGAGTGTGCGGATCGTGGAAGTGCTGCAGATGCTCGGACTTCAGCGTCAGACCGGCAGGCTGGTTGTCAACCGATTCGGTGATACCGTAGAAGTGTATTTCAAGGACGGAGCCGTCGTGCTGGCGTCATCAGGCTGCGGGGGGCCAAGATCCGCTGTGGAGGTCTTGCTCAAACGTTCCTGTGGTCTCGCTGAGGACAGTATTCAACACGTTCTAAGCATTGCCGACATGACATCGCAGCCGATCGACCAGGTTCTGGTGCAGGAAAACATTGTCAATGCCGGAACATTCACCGAATGCCATCGCCGGCATACCGAGTCGGCGATCTTTAAAGTCATGGCCTGGGATGATGGCGAGTTTTTCTTTGAAAAGGCAATTCCGCCTGTTTTTGCCAACGTTGCCCAGCTTAAGGTGGATGACCTTTTACTTGAGGGGGCGCGCCGGGCAGATGAGTGGAGCCTGATCCGGCAGAAGATCCCTCATTTCGATGTTGTGTTCGAACCCATGATCGGAGACGCCGATGAACTTGCCACACGCGGAATGAGTGATTTCGATCTTAGCGTGTTTGCTTGCATCGACGGTCGGCGCACCATCCAGGACATCATAGATACACTCCATTGGGATGAGTTCGATGTTGTCAAGAGCATGTTTATTCTCCTCTCGGTGAACCTTATCCGGAGGCGAAGATAGCATGACCAGCCGCAATGTGCCTCATGGTGCGAAACAAACGAAAACTTGACAGTACCAAGGAAATATGTTATTTTTTACCAACTTGCTCACGGTAAAAGGGGTAAAAGGAGACCAGAATGGCCAAGATACTCATAGCCGACGACAGCTTGGCGGAGCTTCAGATCTTTCAGCAGGCGCTCCAGCCGACCGGCCATACCATAATGACGGTCATGGACGGTGACGCTGCGGAAGATAAACTGAAATCCGAGAAGATCGATCTGGTTATCCTTGACGTGATCATGCCCAAAAAAAATGGTTTTCAGGTCTGCAGGGACATCAAGAGCAACGATCGGCTGAAAAACATTCCGGTCATCATGGTTACTTCAAAGGACCAGGAAAGCGACAAGTTTTGGGGGATGAAGCAGGGCGCCGATGAGTATTTGACCAAACCGTTTAAGCCGGAAGTCCTGTTGAAGGCGGTAAAGAAATATATCTAATACCCGGAGGGGGCCCGTTTGGCCGAAATAAACAACGACGTAGCTGCGGATGCGCTGGATGTTCTACCGGAGGAAGAGGAGGTACAAATATGCCTCTTTAGTATAGGCGACGAGACCTATGCCATTCCGGTCGAAGTGTTGATAGAAATCATCATCTCTCAGAAAATTTTTCCCGTCCCGACAACCCCATCGCATGTGCTGGGAGTCATCAACCTGCGGGGGAACATCGTACCGGTCGTTGACATCCGCCCAACGCTTTCCCTCCCGCAAAGTTCCGTTCCCGGTCAGATTGCGATCATTAAGCAGGAATCCATGATGCTCGGCATCCTCGTCGACAACGTATCAGCCGTGATCTCCCTCCCCATAAGCTATATCCAGCCCCTCCCTTCTGAAACGGGCCCCCAGCAAGACGCCAAGAGCCATGCCCGTTTTTTGCGGGGGATCATTCATCAAGATACGGGCGTTGTCGCCCTTCTGAACATAGAGCGAGTTATTGATGAAATTATGTTGACGTGAATGTCAGGCCTCAGCCGTCGGCTCCGTAGCTCTTGCAAGTCCCGGCGGGAGGAAAAAACACAGAAACTTCTTTCGTAAAAGGAGTAAGGCGATGAAAATAATCAACCCCTTCTACCGGATGAGAATAAGAACAAAGATTGTGCTCATGATTATCGGCATGTCGGCGCTTTTCGGAGCAGGCATCCTTGGCTTCACCTACATCCAGATCCAGGACACCATGAGGGACGAGGCGGTCAATACGGTATTGATTGTAGCCGATGGACTCAGCGTCAAGGCCGTGGAGCCGATCCAGGTTGAAGACCTGAATGCTCTCCGTATCATCCAAGGAGAGGCCATCAGTCAGCCCGACATTGCCTACTGCTTCATCCGCGACGGCAGGGGAAAAGTCGTCTCGTCTTCTTTCGAAGGAAACGTCCTTCCCGCGGAACTCCAGAACATCAACATTCTGAAACCGGGCGATCCCTTCAGAACCCAGCCGGCACAGATCATCCTCAAGGGCAGCCCTATCGAGGTCATTGATATTGCCTCGCCTATCGGCGGGGGCGCCCTCGGCGCCGTCCATGTGGGTCTTAACGTAACGTTGATCAAGGCCAACATCAGGAACCTACTCATGCGTATCGTGGGCGTGGGCATCGTGGCGCTCATCATCCTGTCAGTCGTTACCATGGTGATTTCCTCTATTACCATCGCCCCAGTCAAGGACCTGATGCAGGTTGCCGAAGCTGTCGGACGCGGCGATCTATCAAAAAAGGCGGCCGTAAAAACCGGTGACGAACTTGGCCAGTTGGGCGACACACTGAACCGGACAATCGACCGTCTCCAGGACCTCGTCCAAACCGAGACGGACCGGGACAAGATGCAGCACCGGGTCATGGACCTTCTTTCGATCGTGAGCACCGCGGCAGAGGGCGACCTCACGGTCAAAGCCGAAGTGACCGCTGACGCCCTCGGTTCCGTGGCGGACGCATTCAACCTCATGATTGCTGGTTTGACGACTCTCATCACGCATGCCAGCGATGTGGCCACTCAAGTCCAGCGGTCCGCCAGCGATATCCTTCAGTCCGCGGAGCGGATGCGGTTGGGAGCTGAACAGCAGGCATCGCAGATTCGAAATGCATCGGATGCGGTGAACGCCATGTCTTTGACGACCCAGCGTATGTCTGAAAACGCGGAGGCGGCGACGCAGACATCGGTAAAGGCCACGCAGGCAGCCGTCAAGGGTGGGACGGCCGTGTCGGAAACGATCAAAGGTATGCAGCGTATTCGCGCCACCGTGCAGTCAACCGGGAAAAAAATCAAAGGCCTTGGCGAACGCTCCCTGGAAATCGGCGCTATTATCGAAGTGATCAACGAAATCGCGACGCAGACCAACCTTCTCGCACTGAACGCCGCAATCGAGGCTGCCCGCGCAGGTGAACAGGGCAGGGGGTTCGCCGTGGTTGCCGATGAAGTAAGGAAACTCGCCGAGCGCGCAGCCCGCGCCACGAAGGACATTACGGGATTGATCAAGGGGATCCAGGTCGAAACAAGCGAAGCTGTGACGGTCATGGAGGAAGGCACCCGCGAGGTGGAGGAGGGCACAAAGCTTGCCGACCAGGCAGGCGCCGCGCTCCGAGAAATCGAACAGACCGTGAAACAGACATCGACCCTCATGAGTGACATCACGAGGGCGGCGGCCGATCAGGTGAAATCGACGGAAAGCGTCGTGCATACCATGGAAAATATTTCTCAACTGACACAGGATACGACCCGCGGCGTACAGGATACGGTGCAGACAATAAACAACCTGGCGGAGCTCACCAGACGGCTGAACGATGCCATCGGAAGATTCAAGATCGGGCAGGAGCAGCCTGCGTCCGGCGCAGCCGGGGAAGTACCGCTCCCTTCGCTGAACAGCTATCAACCCGTTGCGGAACAAGTTACCACGAGTGATGAGGAAATTAAACTCGGCTTCATCGAATAGCGCATATGACTGGTCCGTTCGACAAATCCGGCATCATAGAGTTTTTCCTGATTGAAGCGGGTGAGCATCTCCAAAACCTGAACAGGGGACTTCTGTCTCTCGAAAAGGACCCGACCGATAGCGGCGTGGTCGATGAGCTTTTTCGCGCTGCGCACACGCTAAAGGGATCAGCTGCCATGATGGGATATGAAGGCATCAGCAGCGTCGCGCACAAGGCCGAGGACATGCTCAGCATGTTTCGCGCCGGCACGATTCCCGTCGGCAAGGATACCCTGGACTTTCTCTTTGACAGTGTTGATGCCATCAAGGTCATGGTGGACGGCGTGGCAGCCAATCAGCCCGAAGACCCTCTGGTAGTCGAGTCTATCGGACAAGCATATAAGGATATCGTTGCGGCTACGCGGAAGACGACAGTGGCGCCGCAGGTGGATGAGAAAAGCGGGACCGTCCAGACCGTCGCCGCTCAAAAGAGCCCGCAAGACCGTAACGATGATCTGGATCTTCTATGGGAAGAATCCTTTGACATAGGCATGAAAGAGGCAACACCGGCGATACCGCTTTCTGCGCCCGCCGCTCAGAACGCACCAGCGTCGACCCTGCCTAAAACACCGGTTGCCCCGTCAGTTCCGGCAGCAGCGAAAACGTCTCTAACACCGCCCGCTCAGCCCAAGCCACTGGTTGCTGCCCCTCTTGCCGGTCCCGCGCCTCAGACAGCCCCTCTCGCCGCGCCGGAACGTCCGCTCCGGCAGGAGATCGAAGAGGCCAAAAAAGTCGGGATCCATGAAAAACGCGGCACCGGACGCCGCGCCACGGATGCGCCGGACCGTGAAAAGAAGTTTATCCGTGTTAATATCGAGCGGCTCGACAATCTCATGAACCTGGTGGGAGAGATGGTAGTTAACCGCAACCGGCTTGCGCGCCAGGTCGACTTCATTAAAACGCTTCGGGAAGAACTTGATTTCAGCCAGAACCGGCTGCTCCACGAGATCAAAAAGTTCGAGGAAAAATACGAATACACGCTGACGGCCGATGTCCCGCTTCAGCAGCGGAACATTCCCGAGCAATCCGCCGACTTTCTTGAACTCGAGTTCGACCGATACGATGACTTCAACCTTTTGTCGCGCAAGCTGACGGAAATCACGAATGACACAAACGAGATCATGACGGAGCTTGCAGGTTTTTTCGATTCCTTCGAACTTGACACGGCACGAATCTCGACCATCACCACGAACCTGCAGGACGAGATCACTCAGGCCCGCATGGTTGAGATGGACAAGCTTTACCAGATGTTTCAGCGGCCCGTCCGCGACCTTGCGCGTGAAGAGGGCAAGGAAGTTAACATGGTGGTTTTGGGCGGCGAGACGAAGATCGACAAAACGATTTTCGAGATTATTACCGATCCGCTTATGCACATGATCAGAAATGCCGTGTCCCACGGCATTGAAACCGTTGCGGAGCGAATAGCCCTCGGGAAAGAACCGACCGGCACGCTGATATTGAACGCTCAGCATGAGGGCAACAGCATCATTATCCAGATCGATGATGACGGACGCGGCATGGATACCGTGGCGCTCAGAAAGACCGCTGTTGACAAGGGTTTCATGAGCCTGGCTGTGGCGCAGTCCCTGACGGACATGGAGGCCATCAACCTGATCTTCCGTCCCGGGTTTTCCACGGCATCGAAGATTACCAAGGTTTCTGGCCGCGGAGTCGGCATGGATGTTGTCTCCAACAACCTCGCGAGGATCAATGGCAGGATCGAGATCAAGACCGCAGTGGGTGTGGGCACCAAGTTCGTAATTCGACTTCCGCTTACGCTCGCCATTGCCCAAGCGCTGATCGTGAAGTTGAAGGACCAGGAAATTGCCGTTCCGATGAATCTTGTGGAGGAAACGACGCGATTTGCATACAAGGACATTCAGCGGACGGCCAGTGAGGAGATGGTCAGCCTTCGCGGCCTGCCGATAAGGCTCCTCAAGTTGAATGAATTGCTGGGTGTCAACAAGTTTCCAAAAAAAGACGATGCCTTCCGCCATCCGACGCTGATCCTCGGCATGGCCGAGAAGCGGATTGCGCTTATGGTGGAGGAGATCATCGGCAGGGAAGAGATCGTCGTGAAATCTCTCGGCGATTATTTGAAGGGCATCAAGTTTTTTTCCGGCGCATCGATATCCGGCGAAGGCAATATTCGCCTCATCATCAACATCGCATCGCTATTCGGCGAAGAGGGCTTGGTTGCGACCAGGGCCTACGTCGATACGTCGCCGCGTGAAATTCCCCCCCCGCAGGTAATCTCGAACCGGAAGCCCAGGCTTCTTGTAGTCGACGATTCCATTAGCATCAGAAAATACGTTCAACGATTCCTCGATCGCACCGGCTACGAGGTAGAGGTGGCACCTGACGGCATGGAGGCCCTTAAACTCATGGGCGGGATCAAGTTCGACGTCGTCATTACCGATCTTGAAATGCCCGTTATGCATGGATACGATCTCATGGCCGAGATGAAAAAGAATCCAGACCTCATGCACATCCCCGTCATCGTGCTGACCTCGCGGGCCGGCGACAAGCATCGGCAGAAAGCCACTGAGATGGGCGCCCAGGACTTCCTGGTAAAGCCCTTTGAGGAACAGGAAATGCTGAGCGCGCTCAAAAAACTGCTGGCCGGCGTTGCGTCCGCCGGCTGAGCATGGAGCCAAAACAGTTATGGACGCCGGGAAGCGATTTCTGATATTATCAGTGGGGGAGATACCCATGCCGTCCCCAGGGACCAACCGGTTCTCCCGCGAATTCGACGACGGTCGATCCTCACTATGTAAAAGGGATAATATTCGGCTGTGAGAGTGAAGTCCTGATCCTCGATTTTGAAAGGTTGTTCCATGCCTGTTAAGATTTTGCTGGCTGACAAGAGCATCACCATTCAGAAGGTGGTGGAAATGCTTTTTTCCGGACGCGATTACGAAGTTACGTGCGTAAGCGACGGAGAAACGGCTTTGAGCGAGGCGGCCCGCGTGAACCCCGACGTCGTTCTTGCCGACGTGGATTTACCGCGCCTTGACGGATATGCATTTTCCGGCCGTCTAAAGCAGGCGCCGCTGCTTGCACAGACACCCGTTATTCTGATGATGAGCCGGGATGATGTTTATGATACCAATAAAGGCAAGCAGGCGGGGATCATCGATAATATCGCCAAACCCTTTGAATCACAGGAGCTGATCAGCAAAGTAAAAAAAGCCCTTGCCGCGGCTCCCCCAAAGCTTGCAGAACCAAAGAAGCCGGCCATAGTTCCGCAACCCGCGGCGCCTACGATAATCCCTTCCGTTGAAGCGTTGCATTCAGCCAAACCGGCCCAGAAGGCGACCACGGATATATTCGATATTATTCAGGAGGCGCCCACCGAAGCAGAAGTCAAAAAGGCAGCGGCTCCATCAATCCCCGAGGAGGAGTCAGTGTATGAGGTGGAGCCGGAAGTGGAAGAGGTTAGGGAGCCGCTAGCACGGGAAATTGCGAAGGCCTTGCCTGTCGGTGATAAGGCAGTTGAAGAGATGCGGTCCGGTTTGGGACTGATAGACGAGACAGTGGAGATCGCGCCAGAGATTATTCCCTATGAATCATTCGACATAGCGATGGAGACGCCAGCGAAGGAAGAAGCATCCGCGCCGCCGCCGACGCCAGTCTCGTCGTATCCGGCGATGCCGACAGAGACTGCCGTCTCGTCAACGTTGCCCACTGTTGAATTGCGGAAAATGGCGGAGGAAACCATTGCGAAGATGGCAAAGGACGTGTTTGCCGGGATGCCGCCGGTCCAGCCGCCGACACTGCCTGAGAGCGAGCTCCGGAGAATGGCTGAGGCGGCCATCACCGAGATGGCGAAAGAGGCTTTTGCAAAAATACCTCTACCGCAGCCTCCTGCGCTCTCGGCGAGCGATCTGTGGGGCATAGCGGAAGAAACCATTGCGAAGATGACAAAGGACGTGTTTGCCCGGATGCCGCCGGTCCAGCCGCCGACGCTGCCTGAGAGCGAGCTCCGGAGAATGGCTGAGGCGGCCATCTCCGAGATGGCGAAAGAGGCCTTTGAGAAAAAGCCGCCGCAGGTTTCCGAAGACATGCTTCGTGGTTTGGTAGAGGAGAGCGTCGTAAAAGTTGTGAACGAGACGATAGGAAAGATGGCCATCCCCAAACCTCCGATACTGCAGGAGAGCGAACTCCGGAAAATGGCGGAAACAACGCTCGACAAGATGGCATCGGACGTATTCAAAAACTTGCCGCCTCCGCCGATGCCGAAAATCTCCGATGAAACAGTCAGAAGAGGGCTTGAATCGGTTCTTTCGCAGATCGCCCGCGAGATTGCAAAAGAAGTCATTGAGCAGGTGTCCTGGGAAGTTATCCCTCAACTGGCAGAGCAACTGATAAAAGAAGAGATCGAACGCCTGAAGGCCGAACCATAAGAACAATTGCGCTGCAAGGTTCGAAATTCGGGATGCGTTGCCGAGGGGACTTGTTCCCCTCTTTTTATTCCAAGCGAGCGTTTTTTAAGGAGCATTTTCAATGCCATCACGGGAATTGCCGAAAGCTTATGATCCGAAAACCGTGGAGCAGAAGTGGTATGGCTTCTGGCTCGAGAAGAATTATTTTCATGCCGATCCGAGCGCCGGCGGCAAGGCGTTCTCGATCGTGATTCCTCCGCCGAATGTGACGGGATCGCTCCATATCGGTCATGCACTGAATTCGACGCTCCAGGATGTTCTCATTCGCTGGATGCGCATGTCGGGCGAGAACACGCTCTGGGTGCCAGGCACGGACCACGCAGGCATTGCCACGCAGAATGTGGTGGAGCGGCAGCTCGTGAAGGAGAATATCGACCGTCACGTTCTCGGCCGGGAAAAATTCGTTGAAAAGGTCTGGGAGTGGAAGAAAGAGTACGGGGGCAGGATCATTCATCAGCTCAAGCGCATGGGGGCCTCCTGCGACTGGCAGCGGGAGCGGTTCACCATGGACGACGGTCTCTCACGCGCGGTGCGGGAGGTCTTCGTTACGCTCTATGAGGAAGGGCTCATTTACCGGGGTGAGCGGTTAATCAACTGGTGCCCCCGTTGCCACACTGCACTGTCGGACATCGAGGTGGAACATGAGGATGAAAGGGGTAAGCTGTACCATATTTCCTATCCGCTGAGCCACGACCACAACATCCGACTGACTGTTGCGACGACGAGGCCCGAAACGATGCTCGGTGACACGGCCGTTGCTGTCCATCCTCTCGACCCGCGGTACAAGGATCTCATTGGTAAAACCGTCGATTTGCCGCTCACGACGCGCAGGATCCCGATAATTGGCGATTCCGTCCTTGTCGATCTGGAATTCGGCACCGGAGCCGTCAAGGTGACGCCGGCCCATGATTTCAATGATTACGAAGCGGGCCAGCGGCAATTGCCGAACCTTCCGCGCATCAAGATGCTTGATGATAAGGCAGAGATCCTCCAGGATATCCCCGATGTGCTTCCCGACGTTCTGAAATTTATTGGGGGAAAACCCGCAAAAAAAGCGCGCGGCGTGGTCGTTGAACTCCTGCAAGCCCGCGGTTTCCTGGTCAAGACCGAAGACCACGCCCATTCCCTTGGCAAGTGCTACCGCTGCAGGTCCGTAGTCGAACCGTATCTTTCACCGCAATGGTTCGTCAAAACCGGCCCGCTCGCCGAGCCTGCGGTCAAGGTCGTGGAAGACGGGAAGGTGCAGTTCGTACCCAAAGGGTGGGAAAACACCTATTTCGAATGGATGAGAAATATCAAGGACTGGTGCATTTCCCGCCAAATCTGGTGGGGCCATCGGATTCCAGCATGGTACTGTGATGACTGTGGGATGATTACGGTCAGCCGTACCGATGCCGCCGTTTGCATAAAATGCGGGAGCAGTCGCCTGCATCAGGAAACGGATGTGCTCGATACGTGGTTCTCATCGTCCCTCTGGCCGTTCTCCACGCTTGGCTGGCCTGACGAGACCAAGGAGCTAATGGTCTATTATCCCACATCAGTTCTGGTCACAAGCTTCGACATTATCTTTTTCTGGGTAGCGCGCATGATCATGATGGGCCTTCACTTCAGGAAGGAAGTGCCCTTCAAAGACGTTTACATCCATGCACTCGTGCGTGACGCTGAAGGCCAGAAAATGAGCAAGTCCAAGGGCAATGTCATTGACCCCATCGTGATGATTGATCAGTACGGAACAGATGCTTTCCGGTTCACGCTTGCGGCGTTTGCGGCCCAAGGCAGGGACATAAAAATGTCCACGGAACGCATCGAGGGCTACCGCAACTTCACGAATAAAATCTGGAATGCCAGCAGGTTTGTGTTCATGAATCTTGAGGAGGACTTTGTGCCGAACAGGGAGCTTGTCACGGTAGATACATCGCTTGCCGAAAAATGGATTCTCTCTCGGCTGAATTCGGTGACAAAAGAGGTGCTTTCAGCACTCACGGAATACCGCTTCAACGACGCGGCGTCGTCTTTATATCATTTCATCTGGCATGAATACTGCGACTGGTATCTTGAGTTATCCAAACCGGCACTCAATCTTGATAAGGGATCCCCCGAACGCAAGGCCGCTCAGACCGTGCTCACCCATGTACTGGAGACCGAGCTGCGTCTCCTGCATCCCTTCATGCCGTTCATTACAGAGGAAATCTGGCAGAACCTGCCCGAGGGGGTCAAAAAGCAGGGGGCAGGGGTTAGAAGTGAATCGATCGTGATCGCCTCCTATCCAGCGGTGGAGGAAAAAATGATCGATGCCGGGATCGATCAGGACATGCAAATGGTTATGGATCTGATCCTGGCGATCCGCAATATTCGCGGCGAGATGAACATAGCGCCCTCCATGCAGATAAAAGCCATCGTAAACGTTGCTCGCAAGGACATGGCACACCATCTTGAGAGGGCCGCCGGGTATGTGAAGACGCTTTCGCGGTTGTGTGAATTGCGCATAGGGGAAGCGGAGAAGAAGCCGAAGACGGCTGCAACGGGCGTGATCAAGGACGCGGAGGTATACGTGCCTCTCGAAGGCATCATCGACCTCACCCAGGAACGCGATCGGCTTCAGAAAGAAATTGCGAAGATCTCCAAAGATATTGAAGTGTTCTCCAAAAAGCTTTCGAACAGGAATTTCGTGGATAAAGCGCCGAAAGAAGTCGTTGAGAAGGATACCGCTAAACTTGAAGATTTAAAGGCGAAGCGCGATAAGCTTGAGCAGAGCCTAAAGATGCTGGGGTAATTTACGGCATCCCATAAAAAAAGAAATGAATTTAAGAAAACTTATAGAACAGGCACTTGCTGAAGACATTGGGCCCGGGGATATCACCTCCGAAGCAACGATTCGGGAAGAATCGGTCTCTATCGCCGTTATTATCGCAAAGCAGGACCTTGTCCTAGCGGGATTGAAGGTAAGCCTCGCGGTGTTTCATTATCTCGATCCTGACATCCAGGTTTCGGTTTTTGCGAAGGACGGCGATAAGATAAACGCGGGCATGGAGATCGCGAAGCTCTCCGGCGGCACGAGGGCTCTTCTAGCGGGCGAACGGGTGGCGCTGAACCTGCTCCAGCACCTGTCCGGCATTGCCACGCTGACGACAAAATATGTTGATAAGTGCAGGGGGTACAAGGCTGGGGTGCTGGACACCCGAAAAACGATTCCAGGGATGAGACAACTCGAAAAATACGCAGTGCGCATCGGTGGCGGGAAGAACCACCGTTTTGGGCTCTTCGACGGTGTGCTGATCAAGGACAATCATATTAAGGCAGCGGGCGGTATCTCAAGGGCGGTCGAGAGCGCCAGGAAGAGCGCCCACCACCTGCTGAAGATCGAAGTTGAAGCCAAAACACTCGATGAAGTGCGCGAGGCATTGGCCGTAAAAGTTGACGTCATCATGCTCGATAATATGCCGATAGATGTGATGCGGGATGCCGTAAAAATGATTGACGGGCGTGCCCTCGTTGAAGCGTCAGGCAACGTCACGCTTGAAACGGTCCGGAAAGTCGCGGAAACAGGAGTCGACTTCATTTCTTCAGGCAGCCTGACCCACTCGGCGCCGGCTGCGGATATCAGCATGAAAATAAAATGAGGTGGCAGGGAGCAAGGATCCGGGACATCTTAATGCAGGAGGCACAAAACAACAGGGCTTCGTCAGAACGTGTCTTTCATTTTTTAGAATTCCTTGACTCATGGCTCTTGCCCCCCTATTTCCATGTATAAAGATAAAATACTGAATCTTCTTCGGTCTGCCCGGTCCGGGTTTCTATCCGGCGAGGAGCTCGCGAGAAAGACCGGCATCTCCCGCACCATGGTGTGGAAGCATATAAAATCGCTCAAACGCGACGGATTCGTGATTGAAGCGGTGCCGTCGCAGGGGTACCGGATCACAGCGAGTCCTGACATCCTCCGGGAGCGTGACATCAAGCAGGGGTTAAAAACAAAAACCATAGGCAGGCAATTGATCCTTCTTCCCACGGTAGATTCCACGAACATTCTTGCCATGGAGTTGGCGGCGAAGGGATCGCCTGAAGGCACCGTGGTGACCGCTGAAATGCAGTCTGGCGGTAAGGGCAGGCTTGGGAGAACGTGGATTTCTCCGAAAGGGAACCTTTACCTCAGCGTCATCTTGCGTCCGATGATACCCGTTCACAAAGCGCCGCTCATCACGATGATGGGCGCCATTGCCGTTGCCTCGGCGATCAGGACGGTCTGCCAGCTCGCGGCCGTCATCAAGTGGCCGAATGATATTCTCATCTCCGACAAAAAAGTGAGCGGCCTGCTCACGGAGATGAGCGCGGAGCAGGACCGCATCCGGCATATCGTAATCGGCATCGGCGTCGACGTGAATATGGACCTGGAAGCGCTTCCACCAGAAGTCCGCGTTCTCAGCACATCACTCGCCGCAGAAGCAGGAGGCAGGATAAACAGAACATTGCTCCTTCAGGAGCTCCTTCGAAGCCTTGAGCGCTGGTACCAGGTGTTTCTTGCAAATCCGCCGGAGGTGTTGCGGGAATGGCAAAAGCTTAACATAACCGTAGGGAGCCGCATCCGCGTGACGGGTACCGGCGAGACTCTGGAAGGTCTGGCCCAGGGCATTGACGATGACGGCAGGCTCATTATTAAGCTCAATGACGACAGGGTGCGTTTCGTTGCAGCGGGGGACGTGAGTATATTGAAAAAGGGAAGGGGCAACTAGCTAGAAAGTGCTGGCACCCTCTTTTTTGCTACTCCTTGAGCCACGACTCTTGTTGCTTGATCCCGTTAACCGTTCAGGAGGGAAAATGCTTCTCGCCATCGATATTGGCAATACCAACGTGGTTCTCGGCATATTCGACGGGAAAACGCTCGTCGCAAACTGGCGCGTCGGAACAAATACGATGATCACGCCCGACGAGTATGCGATGATCTTCAGTGATCTCTTCGGCTTTGCCAAGCTCGATTTCAACCGGATAACGGGAGTGATCATCTCGACTGTCGTTCCGCCGCTGCTGTCCGTGATGAGCGAGATGTCGCGCAAGTACTTCCACATCGAGCCGACGATCGTTACGCACGAGCTCAAAACGGGCATCACGATCCGCTATGATAATCCCAAAGAGATCGGGGCGGACCGCATCGTGAATGCCGCCGCGGCCTACAAGCTCTTTGGCGGGCCGATCATTATCGTTGACTTCGGCACGGCCACGACATTCTGCGCCGTGACGAAGAATGGAGAGTACCTCGGCGGCGCAATCTGCCCGGGAATAAAAATATCCGCCGAGGCGTTGTTCCAGCGCGCGTCGAAACTCCCGCGCGTGGAACTGCTCAAACCCGGGAAGGTGATCGGCGCCGATACGATCAGCGCTATGCAATCGGGCATCATTTATGGCTATGCAGGACTGGTGGACGGCATTGTTGAACGGATGAAGAAAGAGTTGTCCCCAAACGCCAAAGTTATCGCGACAGGCGGGCTTGCCGAACTGGTGTCCCCTGAAACGAAAAGCATTGAAGAGGTACGATCTCACTTGACGCTCGACGGCCTCTTATTCCTCTATGAAATAAATCGTTGAAATTTCAAAAGGCTATCCTTTCCTTCCCCCGGAAGACCGTTCATTCTGCGCCAAATCCGTGTTTTGCCGCAACCTTGACGATTGCATGGTTTTATGTTATTTTTGACATACCATGTATTTCGGGAGAGCTGATGAAGATTCTTGTAGTTGACGATGAAGAAGGCGCGCGCGAGCTGTTCAACACAATCTTGTCTGATGAAGGTTATGAAGTAGCACTCGCCCAAAGCGGCGAAGATGCACTGGCACTCTTTAAAAACCAACCCTTTAACCTCGTGATCACGGACATCAAGATGCCGGTGATGGACGGCCTTCAGCTCCTTCAGGAGATCCGGAAAATCGGTTCCAAAACCGACGTGATCATGGTCACCGCCTACGGCGAGGTAGAAAGCTATCTTAAGGCAATGAGCCTCGGCGCCGCCGAATATATCAACAAACCCATACGCATTAAAGAGCTGAAACGGATCGTGCACAAGGTACTGACGGAGCAACAGGCGAGGTCAGGTAACTGAGATGTCGCGTCTGCGCAAGGACCCCATCGTAGGCCGGTGGATCATTGTATCTTCCGAGCGTCCGAAAAAACCCGAAGACTACAGCTTTGAAGAGCCTCCCGATGACGTCACACCGGCGGAGTGTCCTTTCTGCGGAGGAAACGAGGCAAAGACGCCTCCGGAGATCGCATCGTTCCGGCCTGAGAAGACACTGCCGAATTCCGCCGGCTGGTGGGTCCGGGTGATCCCGAGCAAGTTTCCCGTTCTTCATATCGAAGGCACCCTTGAGCGCGAGGGTGACGGCATTTATGACTGGATGAATGGCATCGGCGCCCACGAGATGATCATTGAAAGCCCAGAGCACGCTGTTCGGCTGGAGGATTTGCCGGAAAGCCAGGTTGAAAAAGTGCTCTGGTCCTACCGCGATCGCATACTCGATCTCGAGCGCGACAACCGGCTTCGCTACGTGCTCGTTTTCAAGAACCAGGGCTGGGTTGCCGGTTCAACCCTGAACCATCCCCATTCACAACTTATTGCAACGCCGGTCATTCCCAAATTTGTAAAGGAAAAGCTCGACGGAGCAAAAGCGTACTTTGATTATAAAGAACGGTGTATCTTCTGCGACGTGATCAGACAGGAACTCTCTGCTCCGGAGCGTGTGATCGAGGAGACCCGTCACTTCGTGGTTATGGTGCCATTCGCGCCGCGCTTCCCCTTTGAGATCTGGGTCTATCCGAAGAAGCATCTCTGCTCCTATGTCGACGTCACCAAAGAGGAGATCATGGACTTTGCCCGGACACTACGCCACACGCTGCAGAGGCTGGGGAAAGTACTGAATCGGCCGCCTTACAATTTCATGTTGTACACCGCGCCGAACCGCGTGCCACGCCGGGGCCATTGGCATACCTTGAACGATGATTTTCATTGGCACCTTGAGATCATGCCGCGGCTGACCCGTGTTGCGGGGTTCGAATGGGGATCGGGCTTCTATATCAATCCCACACCGCCGGAAGACGCAGCAAAGTATTTAAGAGACGCCAAAGTGTAGACGCCCCCTTCTTGCGAGGCAAAAATACCGCTGGTTCAAGAACATAAAAAGCCGCACTGCTGTGCGGCTTTTTATGTTCTTCATGAGCGTAAACTCGAGCAATTCTATTTGGCTCGAGCTCTTGTATAGTTCAGCATCCCTCCTGCAAGCAGGATATTCCGTTGACGTGAACTCAAGGAATATTTGAGATCCATTGATTTTCCGTTTGCAATATTCTTGAGAGACAGATTCGCGCCCTTTTCGAGCGTTGTCTTGATGTCCATGATCTCGATTCCGTCATTCGGACCGAGAGCGTCATAATCCGCTTCCTTCACAAAGGTGAGCGGCAGGATGCCGAAATTGATGAGGTTTGCCGCATGGATACGCTCGAAGGACTTGGCAATCACCGCCTTGACGCCGAGGTACATGGGACAGATGGCTGCATGTTCACGGCTCGATCCCTGTCCATAGCTCGCTCCGGCGACGATGACATTGTGAACCCCCGCTTTTTTATTTTCGAGCGCTTTTTTTGAAAATGCGGTGTCAACACCTTCGAATACGAATTCCGCATACTTCGGAATATTCGAGCGGTATTTCAACCGCGATCCTGCCGGCATGATATGGTCTGTCGTAATCTTGTCACCGACCTTGATTGTAACCACTCCCTTGATCGTATCCGGAAGCGGCGCTGCGGCGGGCGGGTCTCCGATATTCGGACCGCGGTAGATTGAAACTGACAGCGGATCTTTTGAGGGGGGGAGGATCATCGAATCATCGATCCAGAACTGCTCAGGCATCGCGATTTCGGGATAGGGGATGCCGAGGTCACGGGGGTCCATGATGCCGCCGCTCAGCGCCGCGGCGACTGCGGATTCGGAGCTAGCAAGATAGACCCGTGCGCTTTTCGTGCCCGAGCGGCCCTCGAAATTGCGGTTGCTCGTCCTGATGGAGACGGCGTCGGTCTTGGGCGCTTGGCCCGAGCCTATGCAGAAACCGCAGGTGGATTCGAGAACCCGTGCTCCGGATGCTATGATGTCGGCCAACGCCCCATTCTTTGCGATCATCTCGAGCACCTGGCGCGATCCCGGCGCCACGCCGAAACTGATGTCGGGAAATACACGCCGTCCCTTTAGCATGGCCGCAACGATCATCAGATCGCGGTAGGATGAGTTGGTGCACGAGCCGACCATGACTTGGTCGACTTTTGTGCCTGCAAGCTCCTTCACGGATCCGATGTTGTCCGGGGAATGCGGTTTAGCTATCAAAGGCTCGATGGAGCCGAGATCGAGGTCGATCACCTTGTCGTAGCGAGCACTGGGATCCGCTGAAAGCGGCGTCCACTCTGACTCTCGCTTCTGGGCTTTCAGGAAGGCCTTCGTAATTTCGTCGCTCGGGAAGACAGAGGTGGTAACGCCGAGTTCGGCGCCCATATTCGAGATCGTGGCCCGTTCGGGAACCGACAGGGTCCTCACGCCGTCACCAGCGTATTCGATGATTGTGCCGACGTTGCCTTTTGTGGTCAGGGATTTCAGTATAGCAAGGATCACGTCCTTGGCCGATACCCACGGCCTCAGTTTGCCCGCAAGGTTGATCTTGACTACTTTGGGGCAGGTCAGGTAGAACGGACCACCACCCATAGCAACGGCTACGTCCAGCCCTCCGGCGCCAATGGCGATCATGCCGATACCGCCGCCCGTGGGCGTGTGGGAATCGGAACCGAGAAGTGTCTTTCCGGGTTTGCCGAACCGTTCGAGATGAACCTGGTGGCAGATGCCGTTTCCAGCTTTCGAATAATGAACGCCGTATTTCGATGCAACAGTCATAAGATAGCGATGGTCGTCGGCATTCTCGAAGCCGTCCTGGAGCGTGTTGTGATCTACATAGCTCACCGAAATCTCGGTCTTGACCCGCGGAACGTCCATGGCCTCGAACTGGAGGTATGCCATGGTGCCGGTCGCGTCCTGCGTCAGGGTCTGGTCGATTTTTATTGCGATTTCGGTCCCCGGCTCCAACTTGCCTTCAAGGAGATGCGATTCCAAAATCTTGTAAACGAGGTTTTTCCCCATACTGTGTTATACTCCTTGCATGATTGAATGTGGCGACATTATATTTCAGGAGAACCTGTAAGGCAATAGGAAATTGGGAGCAATGTATAGCCACAGGTCCCGCTACGAGGGGCAGAGGGATCAACGCAGCTCTCAACTAAAAGGAAAATGCCCTGGGTAATCTATGGTAGCACGTTGCAAGGGGCAAGCAGCGAATGAGGATAAAAACATGCTATTTTTTGGAGACTTGTTCATTATCCGCACAGAGGGGACAATCTCACCGTGTTCCAGCGGTAAACGCAAATCTGCTTTGACAGGAGGAAAGGCCTATGGTAGATTGCACCACGTTTGTGAGGCGAAGGTTCATTAATGAAGAATCTTTTTGACGTAACGAAAATAAAGGGCATGGAGCTCAGGAACCGTTTTGTGCGGTCGGCTACGTGGGAGGGAATGTGCGATGAGCAAGGCCGTCCCGGCCGGAAGCTTGCCGAATGTTACCAGCGGCTTGCTGGAGGCGGTGTCGGCCTTATAATAACCGGATATACGTTCGTCCGGCCTGATGGAAAGCAGACCCGTGGGTCCATGGGCGCCCACAGCGATAATTTTGCCGGAGACATGCGGGCGCTCTGTACGGCCGTGCACAACGAAGGCGGGAAGTTGTGTGTGCAGCTCGTGCATGCCGGGGGCCAGGCAAGGGTACCTCCCGGAATCAATCTTATCGCTCCTTCGGCATTGGCGGCAACGGAATACTCCGCCGTACCTTCGGGAATGAGCTTGGGGGACATTTCGGAGGTTGTGGCTGCATTCGGTGAGAGCTCGCGGCGAGCAAAGGTCTGGGGGTTCGATGCTATTCAGCTTCATGCGGCGCACGGGTATCTGATCAACCAGTTTCTTTCACCGCGGACGAATCATCGCGTCGATGCCTATGGCGGAAGCATTGAAAACCGTATGCGATTTTTGCTCGACGTTTATAGAAGCGCGAGATGCGCTGTGGGCGCCGATTTTCCGGTTCTCGTCAAGCTGAACGGGTCGGACTTTATTAAGAATGGATTTTCGATTGATGATGCAGTAAAGGTTGCTGCCGCGCTCGATCATGAAGGCATCGACGCAATCGAGGTGAGCGGCGGAACCCCCGCGTCGGGGGACTGCACGCCGGTTCGCAGGAAGATCGACACGCGCGAACAGGAAGCGTACAATCTGCCACTTGCGGTACGAATCAAGAGCGCGGTTTCCTGTCCGACGATGGTGGTGGGGGGATTTAGAACCTTCGATCTTGTGCGGGAAGTCATAGAAAAAGAAAAGGCCGATTATATTTCATTGGCACGACCTTTTATCCGTGAACCAGGGCTTGTTCATCGCTGGCAAGCGGGCGACACCTCCCGCGCCCGCTGCATTTCCTGCAATGGATGCTACCGTCCAGGTTTGCGCGAAGGCGGCATAACCTGCATAGTCGATCGCACCGAAAGAAGCGGCAAAGCACATCGGTAAAGGCACTTCCGCATTCCCGGGAGGCTTCGCGAGACAGAGCAGAGCTGACGGTTGAAACACTGATATTCCTGTGCTATAGTAATACAAGTTATAAAAACAATGAACCTTTCCGTCACGACGGAGATCGGCGAAAACAGCAACGCCGTTATTTCACCGAGTTAGGAACAACGGCTTAATTCGACGGTTTCTGATTCAATACATTTGCAGAGATCAGTTTTTCAATCAGCATATAACTTAATTCACAATCACAAAGGAGGCACAGGTTATGGTACAGAAAGCAAGCCCAAAGTTGACGGAAATGATGAACCAGGCGATTGCCGCGGAACTCCAGGCAATCGTCCAGTATATGTGGCATCATATCATGGTAAAAGGCATGAACTCGGCGTCGCTGATGGACGTGTTCGAAAAAGTGGCAATGGATGAGATGAAGCATGCGGAGAAAATCGCCGAGAGACTGTTTTATTTTGACGTGAATCCGACCACTAAACCGACTCCCATTGCCGTGGGCGGCGATGCGGTCCAGATGCTGAAGGCTGATGTCAAGGCTGAGGAAGAAGCAATCACGCTTTACAAGGCCATCATTAAGCAGGCAGCGGCGGAGAGTGACGAGACCACCCACCGTCTCTTCGAGCAAATTCTTTCAGAAGAAGAAGGGCATCACGACACGTTCACGACACTACTGGGCCAATAACTGGCGTTTCTTCATCCTCCGGAAAAGATAAGGACAGGCAAAAGGTTTCGACTGTCCTTTTCTTTTTTTCATGGTCTGAGCGGTGTCTTGCTACGGCGATGAAAATAAGAAGGGGCATTTACTGCCCCTTCTTATTTTTTGTTTTCCTTGCGATTAAGGTGACGGTCATCACAGGCGGTTTTCCGTATTTTGCGCCTGATTCCGACCTCAACTGCACAATCTACTGCACACTACACAAAGCGGTAATTTACAGGAAACGTCTAGGATTTAAAATTTACTCTGCGGTCTGAAATCGTACTTCACGACCGGCTGTCCATACTTCTATCTGTAGATCAGTATCGTGCCGCCGTGATAGATTTCGTCAGATTCACAAGTGTTAGTTCTCACTGCTTGAAACAATCAATAAATACTAGTCGTATCCTGCATTCATGTTTAACACCTACTGCTCTTCACCTTTGATAGTAGAAAAGGACAACACGCTTATGGATTAAAAATCATCAATGACTCCGTGATACCTGGTCTCTCAATTTTCATTTCACCCCAATCTTTCAATGATAAAGTCGTCATTGCTCCTGGAATTGCACAAGCCTCATGCAGATCGCAATATGTTATATTTGAATAGATGCTCAATTCGATTTCTTTTGTCCAATTCAGGAATGCCTTCTCCGAAGCCTTCTCATGGCTGAAGAACAGCAGGAAGCACTACACGTCCTCATCTGATGGGTCACTTCAGCCCTGAGGGGCTTTCAGCGGCTGAAAAGACGATGGAGAAGTTTCTTGCACGTGCGGTCCGGCTTTATGAGCAAGAGCGGAAGGAGCCTTGCCGCTCTCCCTTGCTTGAATTGTACGTGCGGCGGTGGGTAAGGTGGGCATTGTCAGTTATGCCTGGGCGCACCTCCGTTAATGAAGAAGGTCCGCATTCCGTGTGGAAGTGCTTGCCGAACTCATATGTGAACCTCTC
>DATJAP010000039.1:0-115151 GCA_035516155.1 Nitrospirota bacterium | reverse complement strand
AGTCGGTGGTCGTATCGTGACTCTTCCGAGCGACGGATTTCATCCTGTAATCCAAGAACAATGGTTGATGCATCGGTAATGGTCAATGGTTTCATGAATACAGGATATCATATTTTTCATTAATGCGCAATTACTTATTGCGCTATGTATATTTTCAAGACTAAAACGGGACTTCTTCTTGCTGGTCAGCACATTTGGCTTCTGGTCCGCGTCTTCCAAATGCCTCAAAACCATGTTGTAATCATCCTGCTGATCGCGAAGCTTCAAACGCAGACTCGCCGCCTTCTTGCGCCAATACTTCTCTCCTCTGCCGTACTTGTCCAGGCGGTCATCGGAAGTCGCCCTCTCCAGCCGTGAAGAGGAGATTTTATTCTCTACGATAACTCGTGATGTATCCGGTGTAAGTTTCGTAACGCTGCCCCGGTATTCAAACGGGACTTTTTCAGGGTTATTCGTATAATTTTCTTTCCCGTCCTTATCCACCCACCGGTAAACCTCTGCAAAGGCTGGCGTTGCTGCAATGAGAAACACGCACACGGCAAAAGTGGCGTATCTTCGCATGAAGACCTCCTGGGGCGAACCTCATGAAAAATAACATAAACAGAGGGCATTCGCAAGGATTTTTCTTGGAGTACCATGCGAAAGATGATATAGTACAGTACAATAATTCAAGGAAACTCAAGCGGAAACTCAATATGCGGCAGACCGAGACTTTGACCTTTGCCGGTCTGTCGTATCAGCAATCAAGGTTGACTAATTATTATGCCGAAGCCAGTTGTAGCCATCGTAGGCAGACCGAATGTGGGTAAATCAACGCTTTTTAACCGGATCATCGGGAGGAACTTCGCTATCGTCGAAGATATGCCCGGTGTAACGCGGGATCGCAATTACGCCGAAGCCGAGTGGGATGGGAAACGTTTTCTACTTGTCGACACAGGCGGCTTCGAGCCGGAAACCGAGGACGCCATGTATTCCAAGATGCGGGATCAGACCACCCTCGCCATGGAAGAAGCTGATATCATCATCTTCCTCATGGACGGCAAGCAGGGTCTCCTTCCGGCGGACATCGAGGTTTCTCACCGACTCAGGGTCTCGGGCAAGCCTGTGCTCTATGCCATCAACAAAGTAGACGGGGCCCGTCACGAAGGACTTATTCCGGACTTTTATCGTCTCGGCATTGACTCCTTTTTTCCCTTGTCGGCCCAGCACGGCGCTGGATTTTCCGATCTGATGGATGAACTCCGGCGCATCCTGCCGGACATGGATGAGGGACCCGATGATGAAAAACAGGTAGGCATCCCGCGCATTGCCATCCTCGGACGGCCGAATGTTGGCAAGTCATCATTTGTAAATTCGCTTATCGGCGAAGATCGCATGATTGTGAGCCCTGTTGCGGGCACGACCAGGGATGCTGTTGACAGCATGTATCAGTACTACGGCAGAAAGTATGTTCTCGTGGACACCGCGGGCATCAGAAGCCGCGGTAAAATCAGCCAAGGAGTGGAAAAATATAGTGTCATGCGCGCCATGAAAGGTCTGACCCGCGCTGATGTCGCTCTGGTGTTGTTCGACGCATCTGAGGGGATAACCGAGCAGGATGAGCGTATCGTCGGACTCGTGCACGAGGAAGGGAAAGGGCTCGTCATCATTCTCAACAAATGGGACCTTGTTTCGGATAAGGAAGAGGTTTACAAACGCTTCATGAACGACATCAAGCAGCGGCTCAAATTCGCGGCCTATGCCCCCGTTCTCACAATATCAGCCCAGACCCGACAGCGCATCACCAAAGTCTTTGATGAAATCGATCGGGTGATCGCAGAGAGCGAAAAGCGGGTTCCGACTGCCGAGCTCAACCGGGTCTTTGAGCAGCTCGTAAGGCATCATGAACCTCCTCTATTCCGCGGCAAAAGGGTCAAATATTACTATGCCACCCAGGTCGGAATCAAACCGCCTACATTCATCGTTTTCGTCAACTATCCTGAGGGGGTGCACTTTTCATATCTGCGCTATATTGAAAATAATCTTCGTGAAGCTTTCGGGTTTGCGGGGACACCGGTGAATATCTATGCAAAAAGAAGAAGAGAGGAGCGGGCTGCGGGAAAAAGCCCGGTCCGGAAAAAAAATAGGTTGACTTCCCCGAAGGATAAGGAGTATTATTGACACGTTAACCAAGAAAAAGAGCGAGTTTTTGTTAATTGCCAGACTGCAAAAACTTAGGGATAAGATTGCAGTCTTTTTTTATTTTGCGCCGGGGGAATAGTGCATGCGAGATTCTGCAAAACTGGAACGAATATCCGTTCAGCAAGCAAAACTTGGATTTTGTGATGGTTCCCCTGGAAATGCGGCGATACTTATTTCATAAGTACGGAGGAGAACATGGCCAAGAAGCTGTATGTGGGTAATTTATCGTACCAGATGACGGAAGACAGTCTGAGAGACGTCTTTGCGGCTCTCGGGGAGGTTCTTTCGGCAAAAATCGTTACTGATGCGGCAACAGGACGGTCCAGGGGGTTCGGCTTCGTCGAAATGGCGAATGACGAAGATGCGGACAAGGCCATCGCCACGCTAAATGGTACAAATGTATCGGATCGGCAAATCAATGTCAGTGAGGCCAGACCTCAAAAAGATCGCGGCTTTTCTGGTGGCAATAGAGGCGGAGGCGGGCCGCGGAGCGGATTCGACCGGAACAGAGGAAGGAAGCAGAATAATTGGAGATAAGAGTTGATGATCGCAACATCGAAAAAGCCCTCCGCTTGCTTAAACGAAAGATGCAGCATGATGGATTGTTTCGGGAGCTGAAAAACAGACGTTTTTACGAAAAACCTTCTCTGAAAAAGAAACGAAAGCGGAGGGAAGCGCAAAAAAGACGACAGAAAAACCTTCGCATGAGCAGGCAGAGTTAGTCATAAAAACGGCAAGGGTCGCGGCTTGGCTCCCGGTGCTCTCGTGCTTGCCATCCAACGCCGGAGATGAAACACCTTCCCCCACCATTATTTGCCGCTTCCCCCGGGGTTCTGAGTTGCCCCTGCATTCCCGCTTTTCTCGGCTTCCGCTTTTTTCATCTTTTTTCTCTTTCTTTCCATCTTCACATCAACCATCGTCATATCGCGGATGCTTTTTTCCAGCTTTGCTTTTGCCTTGATAAGCTCTTCTTTTTCACCCATCAATTCATGGTTCTTCTGCTCGAGATCGTCCTTGCTCGTCATTAATCTTTCCCGGTCCGCCAATAGCGATGCTTTTTCATCAAGTAGTGTATTCTTTTCGTTCAGCAACTCCTCGATTTGACCGGTTAGATTGTTTTTCTCTAGCATGAGTCCGTCGCGTTCCTTCAGGATCATTGATTCCCCCTGCTGCGCTTCCAACAGTGCTTTTGACGTCTCGTCGATCTTCCGGGTCAGCGATTCGACTTCAGACAGCAGTTCTCTGACGCGCGACTGGTCGAATGCCTTGATAAGGCTGATCCATGATTGGGCTTCTCCTGCAAACGTACTCAGAGGATAGCGCAGCAAGAATTTTTCGAATTCATGCTGCGCGCCGGCATAATCACGGTCCGGGTTTTTGTAGTAAACAAGAACGTATGCTGCATTAAATTGCGCCTCTTCGGCCCGCTCAGATTGCGGATAGGCCTCAAAGAGAGCGCGATATGCGTCCCGCGATTCCCGGTACTTTCCGTGTTCGAAAAAAGCCTTCGCATCCCGGTATTTCTGCAGATCGCCGGCAGCGGAAGGGTGTTGAGTAAAGGGCGCACACCCAACGGCAATAGACACGACGCACAGCGCTGCCCAGTATTTCAAAAGAGGGGGCATGCTCAGGACGGAGGGAAATTTTCTGTCGACTTGTTTAGGTTGACCGCCTCTTGTCCACGACATAGAGGCTTGTTGGGATGCTTTTCGCATAATCCTTCAGCTCCGCCGCAATTTCTGATGCTTCAATGGGATTTGTAAAACGCCGTTGTGCATTCGTGACGACGGCTATGGAAATCGTGATCAGGGGAAACTGCATATCTTTGCCTTGACGACTCTTCCCGAAGATATATCCTTTTTCTCGGTCTTCCTGCGTGTAAAACGAAGGGGCTCGTGCATCGAAAAGGGCTATGATCTGATTGCATATTTCCGGCATGTCCTTTGGCGTCGTTATTACCACAAAATCATCACCACCGATATGCCCTACAAAATCATCGATTGTCCCCTTTTCCTTCGTTGCCGTCTCGATGATTTTCGCGGTTTCCTTGATGACTTTATTCCCGTGGGCATAACCGTAGTGGTCATTAAAGGCTTTGAAATTATCCAAATCAATCACGCAAAAGGCGAATGCATCACCCGAGTCTATTCGGTGCTTTAGCGCCTTTTCAATCGCAATCCCTCCAGGGAGACGCGTGAGCGGGCTTGCGTCGAGATACATCTCTTCCAGTTTGCCAAGCCGCTTTCCCATAGAAAGAAATGCCTGGGCGAGAGTTCCGATTTCATCCTCGGTGTGAATGTGCGGGTCGTAATGAAAGTCCCCTTCTGCGATGTATTTTGTAGCCGCGGTCAATTTGTTAATGGACGAGAAAATGTGATGCGTTACGACCATGCTCGAAACCACCCCAAGGACTATGGCAAGCGTGCAAAGAACCGCTGTGGCAAAAAAGGCAAAAGCCCCTATCTTGCTGATTCGTTTCATTCCTGCTTCCTTTGATTGTCTGGCTCCTGCAGACAAGTCCTGGACCAAAACCAGGATCTTCTCAAATTTTTTTTGAAGTTCGCCATTTGAAACAGCCACGGCGCCCGCCGTGTTTCCCGCCCGCGTTAAAATGACTTCGTGGAGAAAAAGCGCATTGTATGCATCATGCAATTTTTTTATTGCATCGATGTCGGGCCTCCCGTCACCGGGATTTTTCTGCAATGTCGCAAGTGCGTCTTCAAATTCTGCTCCACACTTATGGAAGAGGTTTCGCATGTCTGCGCCCTGGAGAATAAGATACTTCTTTTCATACTTATCCTGCTCAAGGAGAGTCTCACGCATCTTATCTCCCGCTTCCTGCATCGGGACAGCAACCTTTACAATTTCACTATTGAGGGCATTGATGCGCTGAAGGCTCAGGAGCGAAAAAGCAACAACTCCAATGGACAAAGCAGCAATCAATATATATCCTATGAGCATCTTTCTTGCGATGGCCAGTTTCGAAAAAATCCGGTGAGGCGTTAAAAATTCTAATATCTGTTGAGGTAACAAAAATTTCATATCATTCGAGTGTTCAGTCGTATTCGCCGTTCAACAAACCCCTGGAGAAGTCAGCGTGATATTCGTCAAGAAACCTAATCGTCCTGCATAAGGTCAGTAAAGTAACCTGAAGGTCCACTACAAGCAATACGCTATAGTTAAGATAACAGACGATATTGACCATGTCAATTTATTATCCATAATTGTCTAATTCCATATCTACGAACAATGAGGCCTTCCGTTCTTTATTGCATGGACCAGCATAAGTCTCTTCGGTCTGACCGAATTGAGATCGTTAGCCTCGCATCTACGTGAATTGGCTTCAGCCAAATTGGCAGAAATTGAATTGCTGGACAGCCGGTCAAGTGTGAGGGAGATAAAATAGACAGAAAAACGGCTGAGCCTCTATTCAGCCCAGCCGTTTATTTCTTACCTATCCCTCTGTCCGAAAATCCTAATTTCCAGTACTACCATTTACCATGTACTTCACTAGAAGACAAGTTGCAGCAGTTGTTATCTACGGTGCCTGAATACCTTGAATGGTCCAGGTAAACTGGAATGGAGTTGGTGCTAACACCCCAGAATATGCCTGAACCCAGTTAACAACGGTAATATCGGTCCCTGACACTGTCCCACCTGAGGTTGTTGGGTTCGCGGGCGGCAAAAGCGACGATCCCCAATACAAGATAATTTTCCCCTGATCGTCTGTTACCCCGATCACATTTGGGCCGGTAAAAGGCACGGAGTAGGTATTGTCCGTGTAAAAAGTGCCATATGTATAGAAGATCATGCAAACCTTGTTTCTCGGATTGCCGGCTGAATCCGTTACTGAGTATGAAAGGGGGGCGGTATTAGCAAAGCCGCCGGGAAAATTGACAAGGGTAAATGAAGCACTTCCAGGTTGTACAATAATATCCGTTGAATTCGCTTCATAGGAGTCCGATGGACAACCATCGTCTTTGACGGTAGTAGTCCCGCACCCAAACAGCGGTATCACGATCATGATCATTAATAGTATCATGGCTGAAGTAGATATTTTATTTAAAGGATTCTTCATGGGACCTCCGTAACATTGCTTTTTCTGAATCAATCCATTCCCTGTTTCTCTTGTCAAGATCGTGAGTATCCGGCTTTCTCCTGCCGGGTCGCTGTTGACAGATTCGCCCCGTTAAAATCCGCGAGACAATCAGATCGCTTCCTGCCGCACTATCCGCGGTGTTATGAAAATCAGCAACTCATCCTTATTATCGGTCGATGTCTTGGTCCTGAAAAGAACGCCGATGAACGGGAGATCTCCGAAGAATGGGACTTTCGTATAACTTATCGTGTGTTGATTTGTTAGAATGCCGCCGATCACCGCTGTCTCTCCATCAGTAACAAGAACTTCCGTTGAGGCTTCATTTTTTTGGATGGAAGGCTGTCCCGAGGCCCCCAGAATTGACGTGTTGGGAGCATTCTTGGTGGCGTCTATTTTCATAATGATTTTACCATCCGGCGTTACATGGGGAGTAACGGTGAGCGCTAGTATTGCATCGATAAACTGTATCTGCGTACCGGAAGCAGACGTTGTTGAGAAGGGGATCGAGAGCCCCTGCTCGATCTTGGCTTCTTTGTTGTCAAGCGCGCTGACTTTCGGTGAAGATATGACTTTACCTTCACCGGTAGACTCCAGAGCAGAGAGCACGAGGTCAAGATTCAGCGCTTTGCTGAGGGACCCGAATTGAAAACCAATTGCTCCGCCGCCCGTTGCGGCGCCTGCGGCTGCAGGCATATTTACGATGAAATTGCCGTTTCCTGACGGCGTCGTTCCCATGGTCGGACCGCCGGTTACCCCGATGGTGTTTGGAAATTGAAGGCCTGTGGGATTGCCAGTCGCTGCACTGGCCTGAAAATTCCCGCCCCATTGAACTCCGATCTGACTGCTAAAGGTTAATGTGGCCTCCACAATTCTAGCTTCAATCATGATCTGGGGAATAGGCTTGTCAAGAATTTTAACGAGCGACACTATTTGATCGACATTGCGTTCGATATCCTTGATGATGAGTGTGTTGGTTCTTGCATCTGTTACGGTTTCTCCACGAGGAGAAAGCGACTTTTTAATAGTACCCTCTATGGTCGCGGCTGTCGAATAGTTAATAGGTACAATGCGGGTCACAAGGTCTTCCGCCTTTGTCTTGCTTTCCTTGGCCCTCATCTCATCCTCATCTTCCTTTGCCAATACTCCGACCGGGGCGATGCGAAGAACATGATCCTCCAATGCATACCCCAGGCCGTTCATCTTGAGAATGATAGACATGGCCTGATCCCAAGGAACATTCACCATGCGGACCGTTACCTTGCCCTTCACCTCCGGAGCGAGAATGATATTCAAATTTGCGACTTCCGCAAACAGCCTCATGACATTGACGATGTCCGCATCCTGAAGATCAAGCGATATTTTTCTCCCGGTGAATCGGCTGCCGCCGGCACCCAACAACGTTTCCGCCGGAGCGGCTACGTGCTTTGCGACTTCCTTGTGTTCCTCTTTCACCGGCGGTGTTGCTGCAGCCGGCGGAACCGGTTGCTGAGCGGGGGTGGAGGTCTGCGCGGAAATTTCCGTCTCGGTAATTGCCGGCTTTTCCGGTTCCTGGACAGCGGCTGTCTCCTGAGGCTGTGACTGCTCCGCCTGTATGGCAGGAGCTACACTCATGGCTATCAGCACAGTATTCCCTTGAGGAGTAACGGTATACCGTAACGTTTTCGTGAGATCCAGCACCACACGAACCTTCAGGTCTGGTGCGGGATGCTGGCCAATCCGGACTCTGTCAAGTCCACCCTTGCGAACCGGGATAACACGCGGTCTGACTTTGCTCTGGACGCCAGGAATGTCTACCACAAGTTTTTTGGTCCCCACCAAAAAAGCATTAGGCTTCATAGCTCCGTCACCGGTGATGACCACTTGGACACCCTCTTTCCCGGCGATGGCACTAACAGCGGTCACTACTTTGGCCGCTTCCTGTTCCGGCTGCGCTGCTTCCTTCTTTTCGAATACAGGTGCCGCTTCCGGCGTCGTTGTCGGTGCAGTCACGGCTTCCGAAGTTGCCACCTCCGGCTGTGGTGCAGGAGTAACTGCTTGCGAGGCAGCCTGCGCCTCTTCAGCGGGTTTGCTCAATTCTACGACGAGTTTTCCTTCAGACTGATATACTTTCGTTTCTACAGCCTGCGAGAGACCGAATTCAAGCCTTGATACACTATCCTTTTGAACAGGAGTTATATCGGTTACTCCACCGCTGTTCACGGCTATCCGATCAGGCAATTGCCCGATGCTTGAGTCTGCAATATCAACGACCAGTCGTAGAGGATCTGACAATTGAAAAGAGGTGTACTGCAGTATGGGCTCGGTTGCTTCAATTGTGACTTCTGTCTTTCCATCCATGTCATGGGTTTCAATCTTCGTAAGGACAACCTGCGCCCCCTGCTGCGTTGCATTCGCAGACCCCTTCGCCGCACACCCATGGATTGCAGGGGCGAATGAGATGAGGATTATCAACCAACAGGCTTTCAGCGGTTGAGTATATTTCATTGACTCTCCTCCTGTTTTTTCCGGAGATCTATCACAATTTCTTTGCGTTCCGAACCCCCCGAAAAGTTTTTATATTTTTCTTCTACAATAAGCTTATTCTCTGTTATTTTTTTAACAACACCCTTATTCGGTCCTATAATTGTACCGACATGAATGATATACCCTTTGCCGTCGGGAGCCTCAACCACGGCATTATCACCGAACCCGCCCCTCAATACCGCCGTCAACTTGAAATCATCCAAATTGTAGCGCTCCAACGGCGGGCGCTCTCCGGCTTTGGTCTGTTTCTCTTCCTTGGTCACCAGTGGAGCAAAGGGATCCCGCCTTCCCAGGGAGATGTAAGAATAAGCAGTCACCGGTTTTTCCACTGCTGTCGTCGCAGCCCCCTGGGTAATGGTTTTTTGTACTTCTTTCGCCGCAATGGGCGTTGTTGTAGCCGGGCCCTGACCGGATTTGGAGCAACCCAATATCCCCAATCCCATAAGGGAGACCAGCACGACGATGGTTAAAGCGCTATAGTACTTTTTTCCCTGTTTTCGGTGTCGGTTCAACTTTTTTCTCCACTGCAGCGAACGTCATTGCTGTGCAATTAATATCCACTTCTATATTTCCGCTTTTGCCTACTTTTGCACCGCCCATTTTGATGTTGAGAATATTCACAATGCGGGTAAGTTTGCTGATGTGGTCAAATAACGATGCTGTATTGTCGTATCCTCCCGTCAAAACGAGAGATATGGGGATTTCCTCGTAGAGTCCACTCGGGTGAGGTCGCTGCTTGTCCGGTTTCCAGAGTTTGAGGACAAGACCCGATTGATTTACCAGCTTCTGAATCTGCAACAAGAGACCGGAGACTTCTGATCCAGGGGGCAACTGTTCGGTAAGGACCACCAATCGATCCTGCAAAGTGCTAACTTCCGTCTTCAGCTCGTCAAGTTTTTTAATCTTGGCGTCATTTGTCTGCATGGTATTTCTCAGGTTGGCTAACGATTGATCCAGCTGTTTTATTTCCGTATTCATGGGGATCTGAAACTGGATAATATAGGCTATAAGAAGAACAACAACAAGACCGCAGAAGACGAACAGCCTCGTCTTGGGAGGGATCTTTTGAATTTTTTCTAATAAAGGAAAGGAGGCCATCACAACCCCTTATATACAAATTGAAGTTTATATTTGTATAAGTCAAGCGTATCATGTTTGATCTGACTGGTTTCGAGCAGCATCACATTGGTCAAATAAGGTGATGCTTTAAGATTATCGACAAAACGCACGACGTCATCATTCGTAAAAGCTTCACCCTCGATACTGATGTTATTGTCGCTTTCGATCAGGGATGTCAAATTTACGCGCATCGGCAGCGCTTTACTTATTTCGTCAAGGAGCCTGACCGGCCCCGCCTGATTTTTCTTAAGTTTCTCGATGACGTCGATTTTTTCAGCTACTTTTCTTCGTTCCTCCTCAACATCCTTTACTTCTTTAAGGATATTATCCTGGGATCGAATACGCGCTTCAGTGGAAACTTTTTCCTTCTGGAGGGCAGCTATCTGGTCTTTTTGACGCTTCCAGAAAAATGCCATGGCCATCAGCACGAGCACAAGGATCAGGAACCCGAGGAGCAACTGCTGCTGAAGATCAATGACTTTCTTCGGGGGCTTTTTCTTGGTAGGCAGAAGATTTATCTTGATCATCGATCCCCTGGCCTCCTGATCGCAAGCCCCACGGCAACTGCACAGAGAGGGGCAGATTCCTCAATAAAAGCGGCATCAAAGCGTTTGGAGTCAATTTTAATATTTTTGAACGGGTTGCTCACCTCAACGGGAATTTCAAGTCGTTCGGAGAGAGTCGTTATAAAATTTCCGATCCTTGCGCAGCCTCCGGAGACAAGAACACGGGAAACCTTTTCGCTCCCTGTTGTGGACTTGAAAAATTCGAATGACCTCTGCGTTTCGGACACGATGTCGTCCGTGACCGTCAGCATGACGCCTGCAATCTGCTCCTTGTCTGCACCCTCTACCTCCTCGCCACGCTTCACTTTTTCCGCATCTTCATAGGTTAAACCAAAATCCCTCTGAAGAGCTTCGGTGTATCGATTACCGCCGACCGTAATATCGCGGGTAAAAATGGACATGCCGTCTTTCAGAATATTTATATTCATCACCGATGCGCCGATATTCAGCAGAGCAGTCGTCCCAGCCTCGACATCATAGTTGAGTTCATACATGTTCGCAAGAGCAAAGGCGTCTACGTCCATCACGACCGGCTCCAAGCCAGCCTCTTTTACCAGGTTCAGGTAATCGTTAATCTTATCCTTTTTTACCGCCACGAGGAGAACATCGGCCTGCCCTTCAGTGGCCCCGGGACCGAGTTTCTGGAAATCCACGTTCACATCATCAATGGAAAAGGGAATATATTGCTCCGCTTCCCACTTAATGGATTCAGAAAGCTCCTCATCAGTCATGTCCGCGACGGAAACGCGTTTGATGATGACCGAGCTGCCGGAGACTGAGATAACGACATCCTTCGTCGATACCTTCTGCGCTGTCAAAAGTTCCTTGATGGACTCCACGACCCTTCCGGCGTCCATGACAGCGCCTTCAACAATCACTTCAGGTGGCAGTGGAATCATGCCAAACTTGGCCAGCTGATAGTTCTTGTTTGTCCCTTTCAACTGGACGAGTTTTATATAAGTAGATCCTATGTCCAGCGCAATTGGTTCAATTTTTTTTGAAAAAAGCATTATTGCTCCCCAAGCATAAGCAGCGGAGACGATGCGTCAATTGGTGCTCTTGCTTTTCATGATTTTCTCAATTTCCCGCAGATTCCCCTGGCTGTAGACTCTCCAACCCCTCCAGTCACGCTCAACGCCACTCAGCAACCCTTCGCTCTCCCAGCGAAAAAGTGTTGCCCGTGAGATATCGAAACGAGAACAGATTTCATTTGTTTTGTATTTCTTCGAGCCTTTGCGTGTAACCATGACGCCCCCGCCGGATAGTTTACTCATATTATATATAATAAGTATAGTTATGATGATACTGAAAAAACCACTATTGTCAAGGTCTTTTTATTTTTTTTTAATAATTATGAGAGCGGCTCGATATATAGTATTTGTAAATGAGAAAACATACTAAATATGGGGGTCTCGCTCATATGACCTTGAGTTCAGATTCTCATAACCCTCCTAAGGAGAACATCTATTCAAAAAAAGTTGAGAAAAAATGCGAACACCACTTGGCATAGCGACCAGACCCGGGTTCCCAAGCTTTAACAACAGTCCGCTACGCATCTTATCGGCACTTTTATCAATTCCTTTAATGTTTACTTCTGGGGTAGTCAACGAATTCAGAATGAATTTTTATCAGCACGGACTGTGCTGAGATTGGAATAAACTCCAAACTCTATAAATAAAATTAAAGTAATTTTAACTTGAGGTTAGAGTTTCATGATCCTCACACGGAGGAAACTTACTAAAAAAAATTGATAAACATGTAAAAAGCAGTTGACATTGTGACCGGACCTGGTCAAAGCGCGGCAGGCCTCGAATCTACACGGAGCAATACACTTCGTCTCTGATCTCAACCCTCCCCCTGACGTGTATACGTTTGGTCATAGACGGCGAGCTGCAGGGGCTTCGATGCCGGGCGCTCTTGCCAAGGCGCGGTTCAGGGATGGCCGCTTCGTTCAGTTTGGATATCGATTGAAAATGACGAAGACAACGTGAGACAGGAACGGCTGATTCTTGAGACCGGTGTCCCGCTCTCTCCTGCTGAAGTCACTGAAGTCTATGCTAAGCGCTGGGCCATTCAAACCATATTAATCCAGGTCATGAATAATCGAGGGCTGGAAGGAGACGTGGCAGCGGTCCTGTCAGGCTTTTCATCGCTGGCTGCACTGGGGAAACGCGAAGTCTTAAAAAAATCAGACGCCGGATCACGGTAAAATGACACCCTCTAAACGAAAACTGCGAAAACCGCTAGAAGGGATGTGAAGAAGGCTCAAGTGGTTACCTACGTACCGTTGTTGCAAACTTGAAAGGAGAAAGTCCGCTCTAAAATGCAGGCTTATATGACAAAGAGAAGAATGGTGAAGTAATGGCAAACGCTGCCGGCCAGAACAAGGAAATGAAATATTTCATGGCCCCAGGACAACTTTTTGTTCAGGGCATAGAACACGACACCGACAGTATAGAAGAACCCGCCAGAAACCAGTAAGAGCATTCCGGCAGACGGGACGATTCGCGCAAGCGGGCGAAGAGCGGTAACCGCAAGCCAGCCCATGATCAAATAAATCGAAACGGAAAGAACATGGCGGCGTTTCTTGAACAGGAAATCCTGAAGGATTCCGATACAGGCGAGGCACCAGACGATGCCGAAAAGCCACCATCCCCGGAGACCGCGTAGAGTTACGACGGTAAAGGGTGTATAAGTTCCTGCTATGAGAAGATATATCGAGGCATGATCAAATGCCTGGAAAAGAGCTTTGGCTTTTCCACGAGTACCGTGGTAAAGCGCAGAAGATAAATAGAGCGTCACCAGTGTGACGCCGTATATGAGTGAGCTGAGTGTTTTCGATATGTCATGCTGAGGCAGGGCATTCACAATCAGCACAATAAGACCAGCAACGGCAAGACCCGATCCGATTAAATGCGATATGCTGTTTACCCGTTCTGCCTCATGCACGGCCGGCGAGCCCCCCCCGTTCATTGACTGGCATGTTACACGAGGAACGCTGCGGGCCCAAATGAAAAAGGGAGAGGCCACTTAGCCTCTCCCTCTGCAAAGCTGGGGATTGTCCTCTACACATCGGTTCCGTGGGGCGTTGCAAAAGTGCTTGACCGCCGTGCGGCCATATCCATCAGTACGCGTTCGGTTCCGAATCTGCCCGGCTCGTACTTGCGGATCTTGAGCTTTTCCCGCGCCGTATCGAGGAGGTTCAGCGTGAGATCGAGGATTTTTCCCGGGTCTTCCTCAAAATAGAACCCGGCGTTCAAGATATCCCACCACTTGTTCTCCATAAGATCCTTAAGCGACTTGCTTGCGCTGACGGGAGATCCCGCTCCGAAGATGATCGGCACACCGGAGGCCACCAAATAGGTGCCGATTGCAATGGCCTTTTCGCTCATCCATTCCGGAGCGATACCAACTGCAGGGAGACCGCCGATGTCGTCGCCAAGACCACCTTCTTCCGCAATGGCGGATGCCACGGTCAGAATGCGTGAATTGTCCACGCAGGATCCCATATGAAGAATCGGCGGGATGCCGATTGCCTCGCACACTTCGCGAAGTCCCTTGCCGGCGTTTTCGAGCGCCATTTCAGGCGTCATATATCCCGCCTTGGCCGACGCCATGGCTGAGCAACCGGTCTGGACAACCAAAACATCATTTTTAATCAGCTCGCGGGACAGGAAGTTATGCATGCTGTCCTGACTGATCCTAGGGTTGTTGCAGCCGGCAAGACCGACGACGCCGCGGATGCGTCCCGCGATAATGGCATCATTCAGCGGCCGGAAGGACCCGCGGTACCTGCCTCCCTGCATGTATTCAATATACTCATGAGAGAAGCCGGCAATCAGGTCGGCAGGTTTTACATTTGCCGGAGAAACCAGCTCCTTTTTTCGGTTCGGGAAATTATCGATCGCAAGACGAACAACCTTCTTTGCGAGGTCGAGCGCATGATGCTCATCATATTCAATATGGATGGCATCCTTCATCTTCCCCTTGGACGTCGTGGTGATGATCTTCGTATGGAATTTCTTCGACAACTCTCCGATGGCGGGCATGATGCACTGCACATCGACGACCATGGCCTCGACCAAACCCGTGAGGAGTCCGAGTTCCTGCTGCAGGAATCCGCCGGCGGTGGCGATGCCGTGCCGAATGAGGACTTCATTGGCCGTGCAGCACATGCCGACGAGTTTCACGCCTTTGGCCCCCTTGGATTTTGCATAAGCAACGAGTTCGGGGTCCTCGGAAGCAATCACGAGCATCTCGGCAAAGGACGGTTCATGTCCGTGGACGACAAGGTTCACATGATCTTCCAAGAACACATTGAGGCTGGCGTTTGACCTCACTGGTTTGGGGGTGCCGAACAGAATATCGGAAATGTCGGTACCCATCATCGAGCCGCCCCATCCGTCGGCAAGCGCTGCGCGCAGGGCCCCCAGCATAATGTTGTTCATTTCCTGGTCCACACCCATGGTCGTCCGGTGCATCATTTCGACCACTTCACGGTCAATAGCACGCGGCGCTATACCCAGCTTATTCCATATTTCCTGGCGTTTTTTGGGAGCCCGTCCCAAGTACGCTAGCGTTCCACGCTGCTGGCCGAATTGTTCGAGAAACTTGAGGGCGACTTTCTCCGCCACCTCGTTCACGGCCTTTCCCTCGACATTAATGCCAAGATATCCGGCCACACGGTTGAGCTTGCGCACGTCTTTGATCTGGAAATCCTTGGCCTCTCCTTGGGCCACCGCCAGAAGCGTGTTCGCAAGATCACGCGCATGATCTGAATGGGCAGCCGTGCCCGCAGCAACCATGCGGGCAAAGTTACGCGCCGTCACAACCGGAAGTGTGGCACCGCACACACCCACTGCCTCTTCTTCCTTGCCCACAAGCCGGCAGGGACCCATGTGACACATTTTGCAGCAGGCACCCTGATGCCCGATAGGACAGGGCTTGAGCTTGTCGGCGCGGTCGAACGACGTCTCTATTTTTTTTTGGGCTGATACCCTCAACATCGCCTGCGCGGCCGGATCAACGGATTTCAAATCTTCTCTCATAATTTTTCAAAACTCCTTTCCCGAAGGAGATAATCTATCCCCTGTTTGACAAAACGAGTGCATTATACAAAATGACGGAGAAAAAAACCACAAGAAGTTAATCAAGCATTCACGCCGTCGGAAACTCGCTTTTTCTGTTTTTTCCCCTGTACTCTATTTTTGAAACATCGGCTGTTTTAGCGCAACAACCGCAGAAACAGCCGAGCCTGAAAGCATCCCCTCGCGAATTGACGCCAGAATTGCCGAGCTGGAAGCTGCAGCGGACTTCACTGCTTTTGCTTCGATGGGCTTGAAGGAAGGGACGCTCATTTTCCCGGATTTCAATTTTTTCACGGCTGCAGCGACGTCCTTGAGCTTGAAACCCTTGGCCTTACTGATAACCTGAGAAAGCTCGGCAGCTATTTCCGCCCCGTCTTTTGCTCCGTCGACGGCTAGCTGAGACGGAGTAAGTGTTTTTACTTTGCCGTAGGTATTGACAATGCTTCCCCGTTGTTCATACAGAGCAGCAATCGGAAGGACGACATCGGCTTTTTCCGCGAGGGCGGACTGGTGACTCGCCATAACGACGAGGAAATCCGATTTGAAATCAGCGTCAGGAAGCGCGCCGGCGACCATCAACGCCTTCATGCCTGACTTCATATCCTGATATCCGATACCGCGTTTCTTGACATTGGTAAAGCCCGGTTCCATATCGGACCGGCATCCCGCCTGGAGTGCGCCTAGAGCATTCGCTTCGGGCAACAACGGCAGCACACCGGCGTTCTTGATCAATGCGAAATTGAGGGCCTGCAGAGAAGCCTCTTCACTGGAGGAGATCCCGGTCCCAATCACAACAACGGGCTGTTTCGCCGCAGCAAAAGCCTTCGCGGCGGCAACAATCTGGTCTGATGATACACCTGATCCCGCTACCGCATCGTCGATGCTCACCAGGGACTTCTTGAGTGCATCAAGCCCTTTTGCCGATGGTACCACGCCTTCGGCAAGGGTCGACGACATCAGCCCCGCAAGCAGGATCGGGTCCGTCCCCGCTTTAAGTTGAAGATGAATGGCGTTCTGGTGGCCGGCCAGGTCTGTCTTGATCGTGCTAACGACAACTATTTTTGCACCGGCCTGGGCCCGTCTCCGGATCATAACGTCCACTTCCTGGAGTGACTGTTTTTTCTGTGAAGGATCAGCGCCAATCACAACCACACAATCGGCGCCATGAAGGTCGGCCCGAGAGGCAATGCTCACCCCGCCATCGCCATGCATCTTAAGGAGCGCGGAAATGAGGCCCGATGCATAAACAGATGCGGGGGTATCGATGTTTCCGCTGCCCACCACGTCGCGTGCGAGCGACTGGACGGCATAGGCCTCTTCAGTGGTAATCGAGCCGGAGGCAATGAACCCAGCGTTGGCCCCTGCTTTCTTGAGCGCCGTGGCCACGATTTCCAGAGCATCTTCCCACGTGGCGGGTACAAGTTTATTCCCCTGCCTTTTCATTGGTGCTGTGATGCGGTTTGAGGAGTGGAGGGAGTCGAAGCCGAACCGGCCTATGGCGCAAATGTATCCGTTGTCTTCCTTGGCATTTACTTTTACGATTTTGCCGTTCTTACTGCTCGTAATAACACTGCAGCCGGAAGCACAGGCCGTGCAGACCGTGTCGTGCTTTTCGAGATCCCATTCCCTGCCGTGCTGCCAGCGGTCGCGTTCCATGATAGTGTTCACTGGGCAGGCATCCACGCAGGACCCGCAGAACGTGCATCCTGACTCATGAAGTGGCTTGTCCATTGCCGTGGAGACCTTGGTCATGATGCCGCGGCCCATAAAATCGAGCACATTCGTCCCCTGCTCCTTGCAGACCCTCACACAACGGCCGCAAAGAATACAGTAGTTATTGTCGATGGTGATGAAGGGGCTGCGATCATTCAGTTCGTAATTGAAGCTCTTTCTCCCGAAAGATGATTCGCGGATACCGAGATCCGCTGCATACCGCTGGAGGTCGCAGCTTCCCGCCTTGGGGCAGGTCATGCAATCGAGTGGATGGAAGGACAGAACCAAGTCGGTCACGAATTTCCTGATTTCCTCGACTTTGGCGGTCTTGGTCTGGACCTTCATGCCCTCCTTCGCGCGAGTGGTGCATCCGGTGACCGGCGTTTTCATGCCCTCGATTTCGACCATGCACATGCGGCAGGCACCTACGCCGCGCAATTCCTTGATGTGGCAGAGGTTCGGGATGTGTATCCCTACGGTCGCTGCGGCATCAACGAGGGTCATCCCTTCGGGGACCATTACCGCCTTGCCGTCAAACTCCATGTTCACCATCTTACTCATAGTATCCTCCAGGTTATCCGTAACTTTTAATATCGATAAAGTAAAGATACAAAGGCTGCTGGAACCCGCCTCTGCGTCCGTATGTGGGTTTACGATTTACAGATTAAATCGGGCATGTCCCGACCGCATGGCGTTCGGGGCTCACGTGTCCTTCCTCCTCGACCGCGAGAGCGGCCTCGGATACGAAAATAGCCCCTTCAGGGCAGACCTTAATGCATTCCCCGCAATGGGTGCAGCGCTTCTGCCGGATGCGATAGGGTGTAAACCCGCCCTTATACTGCACTGCCTTCATGCCTTCGATGGCGAAATCTTTGCAGGCCTCACGGCACTTGTCACACATCGTGCACTTGTCAGGATTGATCTCGTAGCGGATGAGATATTTGCACTCCAGGCTTGTGCACACGCCCTTGATGTGGCGATTAAGGTCTTCGGAATGTTCCTTCAGAAATGCGCCGAGAATATCGGCGTGGTCCTTGCCTTTCTTGCACATGCCGCCGTCCTTAACATCCGCGGCGATACGCTGAAGCTGGGCAACATGTTTTGCGGCACCTTTGCCCGCCTGAATCAATTCAAATATCTTGATGGCGTCATAAATCCCGAGTTTGCAGGGATGGCACTTGGAACACATGCCGTCCTTCGAATCGTCATAGTAGAATTTTTCGAGGTTATTCTTCGTGGCCGCCACCGAGCATTTATTTTCCTGTTGAGACATAGGCCCCTCCTTTTTCGATCACGATTGCCTGCGTGGGGCATACACTATAGCAGGCCTTGCACTTGGTGCAGTAATCCTGGTCAATATAGAATTTGTCCTTGAGCTCGACCACGGAATCGAAGGCGCATGCCTGTTTGCACAAACCGCAGAGAATGCAGTGTTCAGGCCGGATGCGGAACGTCCCAAGACCCTGACAGCGCTTTGCACGGCAGTACTTGTCGTTCACGTGCTCTTCGTATTCTTCACGGAAGTACTTGATCGTCGAGAGAACGGGGTTCGGCGCGCTGTTCCCGAGACCGCAAAGCGAACCGGCGACCACCATTTTGCCCATCTTCTCAAGCCGCTCGATGTCACCGCGCTCCCCCTGCCCCTTGGTGATTTTGTCCAAGAGCTCGTACATCTGCCAGGTGCCGACGCGGCAGGGCGGGCACTTGCCGCAGGACTCGCTCTTGGTAAAGGACAGGAAGTATTTTGCCACATCGACCATACAGTCGTCTTCATCAAGGACCACCATGCCACCCGAGCCCATGATCGAGCCCACGCTGGCAAGGGTGTCGAAATCGGCCGGCATATCGAGAAACTGAGCGGGAATGCAGCCGCCCGAGGGGCCTCCGGTTTGGACGGCCTTGAACTGCCTGTCGGGGTTCAGCATGCCGCCCCCGATGTCGAAGATAATCTCACGGAGGGTGATCCCCATCGGTACTTCGATGAGGCCGGTGTTCTTGATCTTGCCCGTCAGGGCGAATACTTTCGTGCCCTTGGATTTCTCGGTTCCGATCGACGTGTAGTAAGCCAGCCCCTTGGTGATGATGGTCGGTACATTGGCAAAGGTCTCGACGTTGTTCAGGTTTGTGGGCATGCCCCAGAGGCCGCCCGCCGCTTCTGAAAGCCGCGGCGGACGCGGACGCGGCATGCCGCGTTCCCCTTCGATCGAAGCAACCAGCGCCGTCGACTCGCCGCACACAAAAGCACCGGCGCCTTCTTTGATTTCCATGGTGAAGTCGAGACCGCACCCGAGGATGTTCTTGCCGAGCAATCCGAGCGCCTCGGCCTGCTTAATGGCAACGCCAAGGTTCTTCACGGCAAGGGGATACTCATGTCGCACATAAATGTATCCATGCTGTGCGCCAATGGCATAGGCGTTGATGATCATGCCTTCGATAACAGAATGAGGGTCGCCTTCCATGAGCGAACGGTCCATGAATGCTCCCGGGTCGCCCTCGTCGCCGTTGCACACGACCGCTTTGACTTTTGCGCCCGATTTTTTTGTATGCTCCCATTTGAGCCCGGCGGGGAAACCCGCGCCGCCACGGCCGCGAAGACCGGATTTCTTGACGATGTCGATGACTTCGTCGGGTTTCATCTCGGTGATGACCTTAGCCAAACCCATATAGGCGTCCTCACGGATGGCATCATAGATATTGCAGGGATCAACGATGCCGTTCCGGTGAAGCGCTAATCGCTTCTGTTTTTTATAGAACGGGATGTCCTGCATTGCAACATTCGGTTCGGCAAGCGGGAACTCCCGGTACAGCTGCTTCCGATAGGGAACGTTGTGGAGCACTGAATCAGAGAACAGGCCAGGAATGTCGCCGACCTTGACCTTCTGATAGAAGGTTTCCTGCGGTTCCTGAATCATGACCGGTCCGCGCTGGCAGAACCCCTGACAGCCGGTCTTGACAATCTCCATCTTTACCTGCTTCTGGGCTGCCTCCTCTTCGAACTTTTTGATCAGTTTATTCGATCCCGAAGCCTGGCATGCCGTCCCACAGCAGACACGCACGCGGTGGACATCGGCGTCTTTGCGTTCCTGTTGAAGCCTCTCGCGAAGGGCGGCCAACTCGCTTGCATTTTCTAATCTCTTAAACGTGAGTTCCATGTTCACTCCTCGCCATCGCTACGATATCTTCCACCATCTTCGGGGTGAGTTCACCGTATAAGTCCTGATCATTTACCGTGGCCACTGGCGCCAGGGCGCAGCACCCCACGCATCCCACGGTCTCGAGCGTGACCGAGAGGTCTTTCGTGGTCTCGCCTTCCTTGATGCCGAGTTTGCTCTCCATCTCGGTAAGCACTGCCTTGGCTCCTCTCACGTGGCATGCCGTGCCCATGCAGACCTTCACCACATTCTTGCCCCGCGGTTTAAAATGGAAATGTTTATAAAACGATGCGACACCATACACGTTGTTCAGGGACAGGTTCAGCCTTTCAGCAATCATTTTCATGGCCTCTTCTGGCAGATAACCAATTTTCCCCTGAACCCTCTGGAGCACAGCTATGAGAATGCCACGCTGACCAGAAGCATCATCGAGAACTGCATCAACTTTTTCTAGATCTTCCTGTTGGAGCACGGTAGTGACCTCCCTCTTAAATTGCGAAAGGAACAAGAAACTCAATGGGTTATAAATGGGTTATATAAGGCATGGAACTTTTGCATTACGAATAAATAGTAGATGGTAACTTTTTGTAACCAACAAAAAGATAATAAAATATAGAAAATAAAAAGGAAATGCATAATAGCAACCGCCAAAAAAAAAATCAAGGGAAAATACTATAAATAAATTTCATGCGGAAATTATTAATCTCTATCATCACTGATCATTCGCCCGCCAGAGACAGGACCGGAAAAAGAGAGTCACGATAACCTGACCCTTTGATTGACACAGGCGCGGCCTCCTGCTATTATTTCATCGGCAATCACTGTTCGCTGGAGGACGATCAATCATGAGCATTCTTGCAATGATCCTTGCCGGAGGCAAGGGAGAACGGCTGCATCCCCTCACCATCCATCGGGCAAAGCCCGCAGTCCCGTTTGGCGGGATCTACCGGATTATCGATTTTGCGCTGTCGAACTGCATCAATTCCCGAATCCGCAAGATCGCCGTTCTACCTCAGTACAAGTCGCTATCTCTAGACAAGCATCTGCGGCTGGCCTGGAACCTTTTTTCCGGGGAATTGGATGAGTACATCATTTCCGTTCCACCCCAGCAGCGTGTCGGCGATAAGTGGTACCAAGGAACGGCCGATGCTATCTACCAGAATATTTATATGATCGAGAAGGACGCTCCCGACCATTTACTCGTGCTCGCTGGCGACCACATCTACAAGATGGACTATTCTGAAATGTTCCGATTCCATCAAGAGCAGCAGGCGGATGCCACGGTAGCCGCCATCGAGATCCCGAAAAGAAGCGCAGCTGCCTTCGGCATTATCGAGGTTGACCAAAAGGATGGCTGTCGGATCGTGGGGTTCGAGGAAAAACCGAGAAATCCCAAGCATATTCCCGGCCAGCCCGACCTCGTTTTTGCATCCATGGGCATTTATCTTTTTAATACCAGGACCGTTATCGAACATCTGAAATCGGACGCCCTTCAGGACACGGCCCATGACTTCGGCAAAAACATCATCCCGCAGATGATGAAAACTTCCCGGGTCTGCGCATACAATTTCAAAGACGAGAACAAGAAAGAAGCCAAGTATTGGCGGGACGTAGGGACCATCGACGCTTACTGGGAAGCGAACAGAGACTTGGTGAGCGTGGATCCGCAACTGAACCTGTATGACAGTGTTTGGCCCATCCGCACCTATCAGGCGCAGAATCCTCCAGCCAAGTTCGTGTTTGCCCAGGAGAAGAAGGGTGGAAGGCTTGGCATCGCCCTGGATTCGATTGTGTCCCACGGTTGCATCATCAGCGGTGGCCGGGTTCAGAATTCGGTGCTCTCGCCTAAAGTCCGCATCAACAGCTATAGCGAGGTCTACGATTCAATTCTTATGGAGAATGTTGATATCGGCAGGCACAGCCGCATTCGAAAGGCGATCATCGACAAGGATGTAACCATCCCCCCGGAAACCGAAATCGGCTACCATCTCGAGGCAGACAGGAAGCGCTATCATGTGACGCCATCGGGCATTGTTGTGATAGCCAAGGGAATGGAATTTCCGGAAAATGCGCTAGCTGCGCGCATGGCTGCAGAGAAAAAATAGAGTATTTATCCTCACTCCGCGGAGAGGGAAAGCACTCTCTTTCCCGAAGTTTCAGGAGGCAGTCCTCACAATAGCCGGTAGGAGGAAATGCGCGGACAGGAGTTCAAGAAGACATCATGGATGTTCACTCTTTAAAGTGGGACTTCGCCTTTTCGTATGCTCTTTCAAAGTCATTCGTCGCTTCGTTCATTTCCTTCGAGAATTTATTCCACTTTCTTTCAGTTTCTTTTCTCATTTGCGCCATTTTCTGCGAAGCAATCTTCCGCTTTTTTTCAGCAGCGTTCAGATCCTCCTTCATATCCTTTTTCACCTGGTCGGTCATGGTGGCAGCTTTGGCTTTCAGCTCATCGAGCTGTTTCCCAAGCGTTCTAAGCCGTTCTTCGATGCTCTTCTCAAACTGTTCCTTCTGCTGTGGCGTATCCGGTGATGTTGCTTGCTGCCCCTCTTGAGCTGCGGACAACGAATGCATGACGGCCGTATTAAGCAGCAATGCTGCCAGAAAATACATAATCCGTTTCATGGTCAAGTCTCCTTTACTATTATCAATAGCAATGTTGCTGAAAAATTTACCCTGCCAACACGACTACAATATTATCATAAAAAAGGAATACATCGCGGCGGTTCATAAAAAACGGGTATGCAATTGAATTTTCTGAGTGATAAAAAATAGAAGGCAGCCGGTTAGATTTTACTGAATTGCGGACGTCTCTGTACGGAACCCGGCTGGTCAACGCAACAGGAATATTACCCGACTGTCCTCATCAGCTCATCCAGCGGCGTTCTGCCCCTCGCCGGAGGGCTCTCATCTGGCTCGCCTACAGACAGAAGAGCGGCGATAAAACGGCCCTCCCGCACCCAAGCAAGGTTTTTAAATGCCTCCTGTGCAACAATCGGTCCTTTCATCCAACAGGAGCCATAACCCAGCGCATGGACCGTGAACAGCATATTCAGGATCGCGGCGGAAACGCTCTGGAGTCCTGGCAACGGTCTCAGCCTCTTGACGTCTTCCGCTGGATAATTCCTAGATGGCGCAAAAAGCACGGCGCATGATGTTGTGTTCCTCTATCCTATACCATCTCGGCTAGATCACGAATCAGCTTCTCTGAATCCTTCCAGCCCAGACAGGGATCGGTGATTGATTTTCCATAGACATTTTCCGTCACCTTCTGCGCCCCTTCTTCGATGAAGCTCTCGATCATGAAGCCTTTAATCATGCTTTTCAGCAACGGTGAGTGCTGGCGGCTGCGCATCACTTCCTTTGCAATTCGGGGCTGTTCCGCGAATTTTTTGTTCGAATTGGCATGGTTTGTGTCTACGATGATCGAGGGATTGGTTAGACCGCGCTTTTTGTAGGACTCGGCGAAGATGACGAGATCCTCGTAATGATAGTTGGGCACCGCGAGCCCATGATGGTCGACAGCCCCCCGAAGCACGGCATGGGTCAGAGGATTTCCCTGCGTCTTCACTTCCCACCGGTTGTAGCTAAAAATATGGGGAGCCTGTGCGGCCTGAATGGAATTAAGCGTCACCTCCATATCGCCTGAGGTCGGGTTTTTCATGCCTACAGGGATGTCGAGACCGCTGCAGGTCAGCCGATGAGCCTGGTTTTCTACGGACCGGGCGCCGACGGCAACGTAGCTCAGCACGTCCTCGAGATAAGGATAGTTTCCGGGATAGAGCATTTCGTCGGCCGCTGGAAGATGGGATTCCTTGAGCGCCCGTACGTGCATTTTCCTGATGGCCTTGATGCCTTCGACGATATTCGGCTCTTCCTGCGGGTTCGGCTGATGAGCCATGCCCTTGTATCCAATGCCGGTCGTCCTCGGTTTGTTGGTATATATCCGGGGAATGATGACGATCTTGTCACTGACTTCGGCCTGTATCCGGGCAAGCCGTGAGATATAATCGCACACGGCATCTTCGTCATGGGCCGAGCATGGCCCGATGATAAGTACGAACTTGCTCGTCTCATTGGTAAATATGGCCCGGATATCTTGATCTTTCTTCTTCTTGACGGCATTCAGTTCTGGGGACAGCTGAATTGCGGCAATAATTTCTTCGGGCCGCGGTATTTCACGAACATACTCAAAACTCATAGGTTCTCCGATCTTTTCCTTCATGATACACTTGTTTTACTTCGTTGCAGTATAAAATCCGTCCTCGACTAAGTCAAGCCAAAAAAGGTTCAAGCGACAAACCGCAGACTCTTCTGCTGTGCTAGTCATAAAAAAAACTGGTTTTTTTTGCCTCAATAATGTATAAAATGCTTGTCATGGCAAAGAAAGCAAAGAAACACCCCATGAAAAAAGGGAGCGGCAGCCATTTCGACCGCTTCATAATCACGGGGATATTGATTTCCCTCGTACTGATAGCGGTTGTGTTGTGGGGCCCCTTTCGCAAGTTCCGTCCCCTGGTGGAAAAGAAGCAGGCCCCGCAGGCCGGGCAGCAGGAGCCGGCTGCCATTACCAAACCGTCTGCCAAAAAACCGGTTACGGCTCATTCCAGAAAAGAACCCCCGAAACACAATCCGGTCCCCGCGCTTTTAGGCAATGCCGCACCCTCAAAGACAGTCCAGATCGCCATCGTGATCGACGATCTCGGCATGGATATGAAACAGGCCCGGGATGTTATTTCATTGCCCGCCAAAATCACATTTGCCGTCATGCCCGGCTTGGCCCAATCGAGGAACGTCGCCGAGCTGGCAGAACAAAACAGTCATGAAGTCCTGATCCATGTGCCCATGGAATACCGGGGCAAGAACGGAAAACCGGCACCCGGAATTCTTCGGTCGGACATGACTCCCATGGAATTTTTAACCACCGTGAGCAGCGATCTCGAGTCGGTTCCTGGCGCCGTCGGCATCAATAATCATGAAGGATCTGCGCTCACGGAGAACAAGGAAGCCATGAAATTCCTGATGGCGGAACTCAAGGCACGGAACCTGATGTTTCTCGACAGTCTCACCAGCCCAAAGAGCGTGGCCTACGCCACGGCAAAAGAGTTCGGCCTCAGATCCGGCAAGCGCGATGTGTTCCTAGACAATGAAATCGACAACCCCGTATCCATCCGGAAGCAGCTCGATGAGCTTGTAGAGGTCGCCCGAAAAAATGGAAAGGCCATCGGCATCGGCCATCCCCATCCCGTAACGATCATTGAACTCCGCAAGTGGCTCGCAGACGCAGGAAACCAGGGCTTCGAAATCGTGCCGGTGTCAAGGCTGATGCAGTAAGCACAGGGGCATGAGTCGAGCGTCATCGGTTAAGAGGACTTCCTGGATTCCCTGACCCGTGACATCCGTTCTTTGACCCTCTGTAATCCTGACAATATTACAATCACCGAACCATGCTTACCCTCGGAATAGAGACTTCATGCGATGAAACCGCTGCTGCTGTGCTCCGGGACGAAAAAATCCTGTCAAGCATCGTGTCCTCGCAGATTGACATACATAAAAAATATGGTGGCGTAGTTCCCGAGCTCGCGTCCCGCGAGCACTTGAAAAACCTAATACCCATCATCCGTGAAGCGCTCGACTCGGCTTCGGTCTCACTAAACGATATTAACCTCGTGGCCGTCACTTATACGCCCGGCCTGATCGGGGCATTGCTCGTTGGGGTATCGGCTGCCAAAGCCATTGCTTATGCGCTGAACATCCCTTTCATCGGCGTACATCACGGAGAAGGGCATATCCTCGCGGCGCATATCGAATATCCCACCATCGGGTACCCTTACATCGCCCTACTCGTTTCGGGCGGGCACACCGCGCTCTACCAAGCCAGGGAACTCGGCAACTATGTCCTACTCGGGCAGACCAGGGATGATGCCGCGGGCGAAGCTTATGACAAAGTCGCCAAACTCATGGGTCTTGACTATCCCGGCGGGCCGGTAGTTGACCGCCTCGCGCAGGAAGGCGATCCCACAGCCATAAAATTTCCGCGCGGTCACCTTGAGGGTTACGACTTCAGCTTCAGCGGCCTCAAAACCGCGGTGAGAAACCACATCGCGCTCTTCATGAGCAAGGACAGGGGTATCGATCCGGATCTCAACGTCAGGGATGTCGCTGCAGGGTTTCAAGCGGCGGTTGTGGATACTCTCGTCGAGAAAACTGTGAAAGCGGCAGTTGAAACAGGCGTGGACAAGATCGTAGTCGCAGGCGGCGTTGCGGCGAACAGCTTGCTCAGGGAAAAAATGAACGAAGAAGCGGAGAAACGGGGCATCGCGCTCTACCTCCCGGGCATGGGCCTCTGTATAGACAATGCCGCCATGATCGCACTCGCAGGATATCTTCATTACAAGCGCGGTGAGGCATCGAAACTCGATCTGAACCCCCGTCCCAGCATGCAGCTCTGATTTTTTGATGACGCAGAGGACGCAACGTGGGATCGGGAGAAGATGCCTCCTCGCCGGCCTGCCCTTCTCATAACACCAGGCTCAAAATCCTTGGTGAGCCCGCACAGTTGAAAATAGTCCTTGCTATTTCAATAAAATCCTGTATTATGACACTGACTGTTTAACAATGCGGCAGGAAGATGACTGAAGTACACTCACACGTCATCATCTTCCCTGCCCTTCATATCATCGATCATCAACCCCCCCTGCTTTCAGCTCCCACTCTGAAAATGCATCAGCACGTATGGTTGGCGAACGATGGAGTTATGCCGGTCATATTTGTGCTGGCGTTGTCTTCGCTCTCAGGGATACCCTGTGTTCCTGCGGCCCGCACGCAAACCCTTAACGGGATTTCTGCATCCGGATTCACGTATGATATTCCGGCGCACGAGATCAAAGGAGTAGTATGTCTTTTTCGAACTTGCAGCTCAATGAAGCAATTCTCAAGGCGGTAAAACTCTGTGGTTATGCCGCTCCCACACCGATCCAGGAGCAAGCCATTCCCAAGGCCTTGGCTGGTCAAGATCTGATCGCCACGGCCCAGACCGGCACCGGTAAGACCGCAGCCTTCGTGCTGCCGGCGCTCATGCGTCTCAACGTGCCGTCAGCGTCAACAAAAAAATCTAAAGGCCCCCGCGTGCTCGTGCTCACACCCACGCGCGAACTGGCCAATCAGGTTACGGCAGCGGTAAATATCTATGGGAAGTTCATGCACATCCGGAGCGGCGTTATCCTCGGCGGCATGCCCTACTTCGAGCAGCATCGCCTCTTGTCTCAGCCCGTGGACCTCGTTGTGGCCACACCGGGACGTCTCATGGACCATATGGAACGAGGCCGAATCGATTTTTCCCGACTTGAACTTCTCATCCTCGATGAAGCCGACCGCATGCTTGATATGGGTTTCAGCGATGCAGTGGACACGATCGCCGCGGCCACCCCGGCTTCACGCCAAACCCTGATGTTCACAGCAACTATGGACAATGCCATGGCGAAACTTGCCCGGCGCCTGCTGAAGGACCCGGTGCGCGTCGAAATCGCCGGGGAAAAGACCACTCTTGAATCGATCGAACAGCGTCTGCACGCCGCGGACGACATGCAGCACAAGAACAGGATACTGAACCACCTGATCGCTGATAGCGGTATGACCAAGGCGATCATCTTTTCCGGGACCAAGCGCAATGCCGATCAGCTTGCCCGTGAACTTTCCGCACAGGGACATTCAGCAGCGGCCCTGCACGGCGATATGAACCAGAATGCCCGGAACCGGACGATCATGAACATGCGGCGCGGCAAAGTCCGCCTGCTCGTGGCAACGGACGTGGCGGCGCGAGGACTCGATGTCAACGGGATCACCCATGTGATTAACTACGATTTGCCGAAAAACGCCGAGGATTACGTTCACCGCATCGGCCGCACCGGCAGGGCCGGAGCGTCGGGTATTGCAATCTCCTTTGCTTCCTCAAAAGAATTTGATTCCCTTCGCCAAATCGAACGATACATTGGCCAGACCATCCCCCAGCAGGTGATCCCAGGGCTGGAACCTGTTCGTCCTCTGCGCCAAGGCTTCACCGCGAGCAGGCCGCGCCCGTCATCGGGCAAACGCTGGCAGGGCACAACCGAGCGAAGACGGTACAATCAGGGCACTTCCCCGAAAAGCACCTTCGGCGCTCGACCTGCCGGGAAATCAAACAGGGATTCGCGATTCATGAGAGACGCGGGGAGAAACGTCAAGACGGATGGTGGCAAATTCTCCGATTTCAGATCAACCAAGCCGGCCCGTCAGAACCGTTGGACATAAGTATTGTTGTAAAAGGTTGAGTCGTTTGGATGCACCCCGCGAGGGTAAACCACACCTCATCTCAGGGGTGCTTTTTTTATTTTTTGTGTTAATAAACTCCTCTATACGTAGCCTGAAAGGACTTGCACGTCCGGGTCGCCCCGGACACCCTTGCTGTTCGGCTGACGGTTCCCTCCATCAAGGCCCGTAGGACTTGCACCTCCGAGCCACCGATCAGACACCATGTCTGAACGGCCCGTACTAAAAGACAGCGCCTGGCATACCATAAAAAAAGCCCCTGATCGCTCAGGGGCTTTTGGAGTGTTTAAGTATTTTTTCTCCTAAGATTATGAAGCCTTGTTCACGTTGGCTGCCTGAAGGCCCTTGGGTCCCTTCACCACTTCGAAGGTCACTTTGTCGCCCTCATTCAGGGACTTGAAACCATCACCCTGGATAGCTGAAAAATGCACGAACACGTCCTCACCGTTTTCCTGTGTGATGAACCCAAACCCCTTGCTGTTGTTGAACCACTTCACTACACCATTTGCCATTCTGTTTCTCCTCTGTTTCGTTTTTGAAATTATCCGGGAACCTGTCCACGGATGCTTAAAGCATACCTTAGTCGCTTCACCATGTCAAGATGATAATTGAAAAAATCCACAGAGTTAGGGAAGGCCTCTTTCCGCCTACCGCACCTGTTTTGTTTCCTCCGCTCACCGCTCCTTCTGTATCCCCCACTTCTTTCGCTTCTCCCAGAGCGACTTGCGCGTGATCCCGAGCATCTCCGCAAGCTGCTGCTCATTGAACTCCTTCTGGTACCGGACGATAAATGCTTTAGTATAGTCTTCAATAGACAGTTTCTGCTCAAGAGTATGCTGCTCGAACGACGGTTGAGGTTTGATGCCGATCGGCAGGTGTTCCGGTTTGATCAGATTGTTGTCGGAGACAAGGATGGCCCGTTCGATCACGTTCTGGAGTTCCCGCACATTACCGGCCCATTCGTATTGCATCATCACTTCCATGGCCTCGGAGGATACCTCCTTGATTTGTTTTCCCATCTCCTGGGAATACCGGCTGAGATAGTAATGAACGAGCGAGCCGATGTCCTCCCTCCTCTCCCTGAGGGGCGGAATCTGCAGCGAGATGACATTGATGCGGTAATATAGATCTTCACGAAATCCCCCTCCCCGCACTGCTGTTTTCAAATCTTTATTGGTGGCTGTGACGAACCGAATATCCACTTTCATCCCTTTTGTGCTGCCCACGGGACGGATCACCTGATCTTCGATGACGCGTAGCAGCTTCGCTTGCAAAGCAAGGCTCATGTCGCCGATCTCGTCCAGGAACACGGTGCCACCTTCCGCCTCCTCGAGAATGCCCTTCTTTGTCGCGACTGCTCCGGTAAAGGCGCCGCGCACATGGCCGAAGAGTTCCGTCTCAAGCAGGTTCTCGGGAATGGCCGAGCAGTTAATCGGCACAAAAGGCATATCGCGGCGCGAGCTGTTGTGATGGAGAACGCGGGCGAACAGCTCCTTGCCAGTGCCAGTTTCACCAAGGAGGAGAATGCTGCTCTTGGTGTCCGCGACCTTCTTCACCTCGTCTATAATGGCCTTGAGCGCCTGACTTTCCCCGATGATACTGGTGAAATCGTAGTTCCTACCGACCTCACGCTTCAAGAGTGCATTCTCCGCGAGGAGACTTTTCTGCCGAAGCGCGTTTCGGACAATCTGCTTGATCTCTTCATGGATAATCGGTTTCATGATGTAATCGTAGGCACCTGCACGGAGCGCTTTCACTGACGTATCGAGGGAGGCATACGCAGTGACGACGATAAAGATCTGGTCCGGTATCTGCTCGCGAACCTTCGTCAGCATCTCAATGCCGTCCATCCCGGGCAGGATAATGTCCGATATGATCACGTCGTAGACCTTCGCTTCAAGTAAGTCCATCCCCTTTTCGGCCGATTCCGCGGCTTCAACAGCATATCCCTCCTTCGTGAAAATCCGCTTAATGGACTCACGGAGCGTTTCTTCATCTTCTACAATCAATATACTCTTCGACATTACAACCCCATGGATGCTTTTTTATGAGTTCTTACCGCTTCTACCGCTTGGACAGCCTAAAGCGCTTAATCGATATGTATGTCCTACGCTTCAACGGGCATTTTTATGATAAACCGCGTTCCCCGGTCCTTCTCCGAGTCGATCTCAATAGTGCCGCCATGGTCCTTTATGATGCTGTAGCAGATGGACAGGCCGAGGCCAGTGCCTTTTGTCGGCCCCTTGGTACTGAAGAACGGATCGAACACCTTGTCTCTGACCTCGGGATCGATCCCCCGGCCCGAATCTGCGAAACACATTTCCACATGCGCGTCAGACTGTTTCACCGAAATGGAGAGACTGCCCCCTTCTGGCATTGCGTCCCGGGCATTCAGAATCAGGTTCAAAAACACCTGCTGGATCTGATCCGGGTCTATTTTGAGCGGCGGCGTGTCATGGACATCGGTTTGAATTTCGATCTTTCTGAAATTTCTGTCGTACCGAACAAGATTGAGTGTGTTCTCCAAGATGTCCCGGAGGTTGGTCGGCACTTTCTGACGGGGATAGAGCCGCGCGAAATCACCGAGGTTACGGACGATCCTCGCGATGCGATGGACCTGCTGGTTGATAGTGGTGAGAGAAGCCGTGGCGAACGATGTCTGGTCCTCCGTTTGCAGCTCCTGGACAAGCGATGAGATGGACGCCAGCGGGTTGCCGATCTCATGGGCGACTCCTGCAGCAAGCTTCCCTACGCTTGCATGTTTGGTCGCGCGAAAAAGCTCCTCCTCGATTTTCTTTTTTTCCGTAATATCCTCGAGAACCAACACATACCCTTTCTGGGCGCCGGTAAGACGGCTCACATTACCCTTCAGGATGATCTGGGGCTCAAAGTTTCTCCTGCAGGTTATTTCTCCCTCACGCACCTCGGGTGTGAAAAGTCTCGGTTCGAGGCACGTGAGCAGCCCCGAAGCTGATTTGTCAAGAGCGTCCGACTTTTCAACGCCGGTTATCATTTCCATGCCGCTGTTCCAGTACTTTACATTCAACGATTCATCCAGAGTGGCCACACCGAGGGGTAGACTTTCTATAATGTTTTCGCTGAATTCCTTGAGCATCGCCAATTGGCGGTTCGCCTCTGCAAGCTCCTGCCGCGACAACCGCAGACTCCGCGAGATCCGTTGAATCGAGTCGGACACGCGCATTGCTTCGTCATGGGTCAGCACCATCCGGTCCTCGAATACCAGCGTGCTGATGGATGTGCCGAGCGCGCCCGAAAGGGTCCGCTCGGCCTCCTGCCGGAGCTTTAAAAGCCATTCCCGTGATATCGATCTGCGGTCGAGGCCGTTCTTTTTCAGAAAGCCGTCGATTGAATCACGCGCCTCGATGGGGCCGATATACTGGCCGAGAATATCCTCTATTTCCGCAATCGTAGCGGGACGCTGCGCGGGAGCGAGCGTGAAGGGGGAAAAAGAATCAACAAATACGATGGCTTGCTGCGTTTCCGCATCGGACTGGCGAGTGAAGATCGATACCCCGACGTAGAAACAGAGGTTAAGGAACAACTCCCAGAACAGTGAATGGCTCCAGCGGTCCAGACCTTTGAGGCCGAAGAGCGCAGTGGGGTTAAGGAGTGTTGAATTGAAAATCGTCGCCATGAGGCCGCCTGTCTCGATGAGCCCGGCACGCATCAGCGAGGGAATGAGCAGGGTGTATATCCAGACACCGAACCCGGCGATGATGCCGGCAATGGCGCCCTTCTTGTTCCCTCCTTTCCAGTAAAGACCCAGCAAAATAGAGGGTGCGAATATTGTGACAGCCTCGAAGGACTTGAGGCCGATATCAACCAGGCTGTAGAATTCGCCGATATAGACCGCAAAAATATATCCCAGAAACACACATCCCAGAATGACCAGCCTCTTGATGTTCAGCACCACGGCGTGGAAGTTTCTGATGGCGCTCAGGTCCCAGAGCGTGGGCATGACGAAACTGTTCATGACCATGGTGGACAGCGCCACAGACTCGACGATAATCATGGCCGTGGCGGCCGAGAATCCGCCGATGAAAACCATGAGGGCAATAAGCGACTGACCGAAATGCATCGGGATGCTGAGTACAAAATAATCAGCACCGGACGGCACCTCTCCGAGAAGCAATCCGCCGTAGGCGATGGGCAGGACGAAGATGTTGATAAGGAACAAGTAGAGGGGGAAGAGCCACATGGCTTTCTTGATATGGTCCACCGAATAATTTTCCACTACGGCAACGTGAAACTGACGGGGCAGGAACATGATAGCCATCATGGATAGAAAAGTCAGCGAGGTCCACTCAAGAAAGCTCACCGGCGATCCGCTGCCAACAGTCATCAGGGACGCAAAGGGGCCTGCCTTGATTCTGCTGAATATCTCGCCGAAACCGTTGAACAGTCCGTATGTCACGAATATCCCTACAAGGAGGAAGGCAATGAGCTTGAAGGCGGACTCGAAGGCGACGGCAAAAACAAGACCTCCATGGCGTTCCGAGGCGTCCAGCCTCCTGGCACCGAAGATTACGGCGAAGACGCCCAGGAGGAGGGAAATGAACCAGCCAGCGAAGTGGCTGCCCTCCGGCCTACCCGAGAGCAGGGAAAACGAAGTCATGATGGCTTTGAGCTGCAGGCCGAGGTAGGGCGTGATGCCGATAATGGCCACGAACGTTACGAGGACCGAAAGACCGAGTGACTTGCCATACCGCGACGAGATGAAGTCCGCAATCGTAGTGATCCTGTTTTCCTTCGAAAGATAAACAATTTTCCTAAGGATGACCCACCAGAGAGCGGCCATAAGCGTCGGGCCGATGTAGGTCGTTAGAAAACTTAGGCCGGAATTCGCCGCTCTTCCGACGCTCCCGTAGAAGGTCCAGGAGGTGCAGTAAACGGCCAGGGAAAGCGAATAGATGTAGGGATTCGAAACCAGACTACGGCCTTGGAGCTCTTTCCGTTCAGCGAAATAGGCGACGGAAAAAAGCAGCAGCAGGTAGATAAGAATGATGGTCAGTAGCGTCCAGGGAGAAAACAATTATCCGCCGCCGTCCTCTCTCTCAGTAACTTTCGTGGCAAGGTATATAAGCACGATGAAGATTAGCCAGCTGACGAAAAGATACATTGCCAGACCGGACAGGAATATACTCATCAGCGGCCATCCAAACAGCAGCACCCCGATAAAAAACAGGAAAAACCAGACGTCCCGTCTCATCCGTGTTTGTTTTCCTTCCCTCCGGCAGGTTCTTCGACTGTTGAGTCAAAGTACCACATATTATCACATTTTCGAGTCAAATTCCATACGGGAAAGGCCCTGAATCGGTCTTGCTTTCAGGCAGGGTCACCCAGGTAGCTGTCTAGGGCAAAAACTATCTTGTGGCGAGAAAAGAGATGTTTCTCGCCGAGCGTATCATTACCTTCATCTTCACCAATGCCGGAGTTTCACTCGGTCAGGCGTCAGTTCTTCGTTGCACCGGCCACCTATTTATCTGGTTGCTTCGCACCGAGCGCCTTGTATCCCTGCCTCAAGAGACGGGCTTAGGTGATATTAACAATTTCCATCTTTAGAGACTACCTTGCCGTAAAAATTACGAACCTTGCATTTCTTGCTGTGACTGCTGCTCCCTTACTGTACGAATATTTGCTATAATTTACCAAGATCACTGAGCAAACCTTCCTCATCATAACCTCATATTCCATAAATCCTTCTCTCTTTTACAGGAGAACTGATGAATCAGTATAAATTCGATGTCATTATCGTCGGTGCCGGGCCCGCGGGTACAACCGCCGCCGGCGTCCTCGCCAATGCGGGCATATCCGTTGCACTGCTCGAGGCGGGCGTATACGCAGGCGCCGAGAACTGGTCGGGATGTGTTTACTTTACCGAGAACCTGGCAGAACAAGACTGTTTCGGTCAGGAAGCCGTTGAATCCGCCCCTTTTGAACGTCGGGTAACCCGACGCGGGACCCTCTTGCACAATGGCGTTGATGTCGTTGGTATGGAGCTCACGAACCCCGATGTGTTTAAGAACTGCTACACTGTACTCAGACCTGTCTATGACCCCTACTTTGCACATCTTGCCCGCAGGAAAGGTGCCGTTCATATCACCGAAACAACGGTTTTCTCGCTACTTCGAAAGGGTCGGAGAGTCGTCGGGGTCCAGACAAACCGCGGACCTCTTTATGCGGACATCGTCTTCATCGCCGAGGGCGACGCGTCCCACGTGGTCCGGTCGGAACAGCTCGAACGCGCTCCAGAACCCCACTATCTTCAGGGTGTGAAAGCCGTGCTCTCGCTTAAGCCTTCGGACATCGAAAGCCGTTTCAACCTGAAACCCGGCGAAGGCTGTGCCTATGAGCTGCTCATTCGGAATGCTTCAATCGCCGGAAGGACGGCAAGGCTGAATATTGGTGGTTTCCTGTACACAAACCGGGACAGCCTTTCTCTTGGATATGTTATTGCGCTGGACAATTTGAAAAAGCATTACTACGGAGATCACGACAGGCTTTTCGAGTGGATGCGGGAACTTCCTTATATAAAGGAGCTTGCTGGGGACGCCAGACTATCCGCTTACGGCGCAAAACTCATCAGGAGCGGCGGATGGACCGAACGGCCTGTCCTGGTTGAAGACGGCCTTGCCGTGGGTGGAGCCTCAGCCGGAATAGGCATTGACCTCCCGTTCCCGAATTTCACCGGCCCCGCATCGGCAACCGGTCTTTACTTTGCCCGAGCCGTGAAAGCCATACTGGAACGCGGCCGTACGCCAGATGCGAAGAATCTCGGAGAGGAATATCTTGCGCCGCTCCAAGCCAGTGTGTACGGGGAAAATGCCCGGTACCTATCAAACTGGCCAAAGTATTTCGGCAGTTCCTCCGCTCTCTTCGGAAGGACCGTCGACATAGTCTGCGGATCAGCGCATTTCCTATCAAGCGGAAGTTATATTCAAACGGGTCGGTTTCTCAGAAACCACATTGTTTCCTGGCGGGGGCTCACAGAATCGCTCTCGGACAACCTCAGGATAATCAGCACGCTCAGGCTCTGGAAGCCGATCATGAAATCTGTATTCAACCCGACAACAGCTGGGCATTGGATCGCCAACATCTTCAGGAAAACACCCGCCCCCGACCCCAAGCTCGGCATCATGCTTCGCATCAACAACAGGTTAATCGATCCTTCGGCGTTGCTTTGGCCCGTAAACGCATTTATCAGGCGTCTCTCGCCCGCGCTTCTGCGGGGACTCGAATTGGTCTATGCCAATGACGGTCAGACGATGGATAATAAATTTTCGAGGGCCCTTCTAATCATCATGCGCGGCATGAACTTGAGCGACTTCATCGTCCTCCCCCTCTTCGGCGCTTCGCTCTTTCTTATTGCCCTTGGGACGGCCGTATGGGACGCCTTTCGTTTTTACGTGCTTAAAACGCCGGTGGATAGATTTTTGGCCGAGCCGGTTATGTCCTACAATGAATCTCGGAAAAAGGCGCGGGACCTCGATGCGGTAAAACCGCGTGAAAATCTCGAGGCAAAACTCGCCGTCAACACCTACCGAGTGGGCTCCATGTCCCACATAAAAACGCTGTGGCCAAACTCCCTTGTTGAGCAGCAGGAGATGTCCAAGGCAGCGCTCTGGTGGGTTTGTCCCGCACGCGTTTATGTCTATGATGCTCCGCTCACAGGCCGCGGGAAGGTCACGGTGAACTACGAAAACTGCATCAAATGTGAAACATGCTGGCGCAGCGAACCGGGCCGCACGCTCTGGGGTCGACACACTGACCACAAACTAATTTTCCGTCCAGAAAGCGGAGCCATTTCGCTGCTGCTGGAGTCGTTGAGGGATTTTTCTCCGGCGCCCCGCGCTGCCTTGAACGATCATGCAAATATACGGGAACTCGATGAAAAAGTCTGGTATCTAAGTGCCGAAATCAGGATCGCATTCAGGTCTTCTTTGAATGCAGCATCGGCGTTCAGGGATGCCGTGAAGCGACTCCCTTCCTCCGCAGATAAAGGCAGAAAAGCCTGGCCTCTCGCGCTTGGAAAACGACTGACCGAAAAGCTCAGCAAACTGGAGGAATCGCTCTCGAATGACGGAAGGAAGGATTTATCCCAGCTCATCCGATCGGACAAAACTGCCATCGAATTGAGACTGGGGGAGGGAAGGCTGTTCCACGCGCTCTACAGCTGCCGAACGTTGGAGCAACGCCTCGTGACGTGGACGGGGCGGGGCGGCATAGAACTTCTCCGCACGACCGGAAAGGCGCAACGAAGCGCCGAAAGCACCTCTTATGAAGAGATGTCATTCCTCTTTCCGGACCGCGTGGTCAAGCGATGGGAGGAAGAACCGCTGACAGCAGCAGGGGCCGCAACGCTGCACACGTTCATTGCGGAGCACATCGACTCTCCGCACGAAGCGGTCAGGGCACTTTCAGCAATCAGCCCGGCACTCGGGTTGATTGCTGCACACCAGTTTGCGGCAATCGCAACGCTGAAGACGTCAGGTATCTTGCTGAATTCCGGTATCTGCGCCATGGCAGCGGATCATCTCGTGATGACTGAGAGCAGTGACAGTGTCCGTATCCGGGGCACACTGCATCTCGTTCCAATTGCTGCATGCCATACACTCCTTCTCATCGCGGGGGGGAGGGGCAACATCATACCATTATCCACAGCCGGCGTTACGATCACCAGCACGCCGGCAATCGGCTTCAGAGCAGCGGCGCTTTCCGATGTTATGCTGGACTGCAGCGTAAAAAAACATGACGTCCTCGTTCATGACAATAACGGGGTTCCCAGCGCTTTTTTCTATCTAGCCGTTGCGCTTGGAGCCGCTGATTATCTTTCGCGAAGAGCCATGGAACATGCGACAGGCCGCATTCAGTTCCCGGGCCAGATGCTCGATACGGAAGGTCGTGACGGCATCGCCAAACTCGGTGCGGTAAAAACCATGATCAGCAGGATCGAAGGTTGGCGTTTGCTGCTAAAAACGCTGTTTGATTCTTACAATGAACTCGAGACTCCTGACCCCAATGTCGATCTTCTATCTTCAACCATCGCCGCCGCTGCTTTTAGCCCTGAGCCCGGTAGCCTGGGCTACGATGCCGGCCAGGTCTTCGGTGGTTTTGCCTATTCCGAGGATGATCTGCTCTCGAGATTCTACCGCGACAGCGCGCTGTTCCGGTTTCTCTCTCCCGGCTACAAAGCAGCTGCATCTTTGGATGCCCTGTACCGTTTACGCGGCAGAGATAAATCCAGTTTCCAACGCCACGAATCGATGACTGTTCAGGAAGAGCCGCTTGGAAAACTTGCAAAGCAGCTTGAAGAACTCGAATCCCGCTGCATTGATCTGCGCGAAGATGCCGATCCCCTGCTATCGGGGCAAGCCAAGGCGCTCGCGATCGGGGTTCGAATCGTGCTTGATAGAGTTGAGCGTGAACTTGAGAGCGGCGCAAGCAGTGAAGCCGAAGCAGCCGCGGCAGAAGTGCTGCTGGGGCAGGCAGAATCCGCCCTCCGACATGCTCAATTGTCAGTTGGACGCGGTCGCGTATCGCCGTCAGCCCTGTTCCCTGCCGAACCTACCTGTCCCCAAGTCGCGCTGGACAGTGACTACGAAACCTTCTGCACATCTCCAGGAGTTCCTCATGCCTCAGGCAACTTTCTGAAGAACGTCTTTGACCGCTCCCCCCGTTTCGTGCCTGAAATTCAGCTGCACGATCCCCGTTTGCGAGCGCTGTGGCTTGAGATTACCGACTGGTTCAAGAAAAACTGCCGTGACAAAAAATTCGGCGGCCTTTCTATAGAACGGGCTATTGAGCGGGACCACCGCGTGCCCAATGACGTCATTGCGGCAATAAAAGAGCACAAATGGCTTGCGACCTATATTCCGCAAGCCGAAAGCGGTCTCGGCTGGCACAAGGCTGAATATTATATCCTGAACTCAATAGCAGGCACTTTCGGAGACGCGGCAATCAACCTGCTCATCATGGCTAGCACAAGCATCGGCACCACTCCGATCCTTCTCGGGCTGGAAGACGAGCTGCCTCGCGTGAGCGAAGAACTCGCGCCACTGGCGCATGACTCCCAGCAATTGGGCGAGATCGGCACGCGGCTCGCGGGAGTCATCAAGTCATTCTCCTCCCCAGATCCTGCCTGGATCAGGAAAGAGTTTGAAACAATCATGAAACTCGTTGATGACCGCATCCGCCATACACGTGTGGTAAAGTATCTGAGCGCCAATTTCCTGCGAGCCTTTTACAGTGCCGGTGTTGCCGGACAACGCGGGGATTTCAATGGATTCATGACCGGCCTGAAGCATGCAGTCGAATTGTTCGAACATGTCATGCCCGACGTACGCGCCGCGTATGATGAACTCCCCCGCCGAGAGCGATGCCATAAACTCTTCCTGCATTATCTCGGCCACGGAGGCGTAAGCGCATTCGCTTTGACCGAACCCACGGCGGGATCCGATTCAGGCGGCATCAAGACTACGGCAAGACTCTCAGCCGCGATGCTCACCCCGCTTGACGATGGAAGATATGCTTTCCTTGTCGACGAAGCAGATGAGAAGAGCGTCCGATACCTGATCGATGCTGACAGAATCATGTTCACGGGCCAGGGCATCGCATACCGTACACCCGATGAACAACCTTCGCTAATTCAATACGACCGCTATGACTACACCATGGACAAGGGCGTCCGGTATTTCCTGTATAAGGGAAGCATATGCGAGTTTCACGACATCGGCCAACCGCGGTTGACGGGGACCGGATCGGTGTATGAATATTACCGCCTCACTGGCGCCAAAATGTGGATCACCAACGGCAGCATTGCCACCCAGTTCTGCCTCTTTGCGCTGACGGAAGAGGGCGTAACCGGTTTCCTCGTGGACCGCCACAGCGAAGGGCTTAAGGTCGGTGCCGATGAAAAGAAGATGGGCCAGCGCGGTTCACCTACAAACGAAATCTCTATTGACAATGTTCGCGTCCCGCACGAGGCAGTGATTGGGTACGAGGGCCACGGACAGGTCAACGCCCTCGAAACGCTGAACGTGGGGCGATGCGGCCTCGCAGTTGTCTCCGGAGCGCTCATGCATAAGCTGCTCGATGAAGCGCGCACACAGCTCCCTTCCTCGCCCGATCGGGATAAGCTGCTCGGCGAAGCCGCCGCAATCCTTTTCGGGAGCGAGTCTCTTGCCTTCTATCTCATTGGCCTCTTCGACCGCCCCCACGAATCGGTTCGTATGGAGTCGGCCATTGCCAAATACGCCTGTTCCGAGGATATCCACGAATTCATCTCCCTTGTTGAATATGCTTTCGGCCCTCAAGGACAGACCGAACATTTCCTGCTCGAAAAAGCGCGGCGTGACGCACGCATCCTTACCATCTACGAAGGCACGAACGAGGTTCAGCGCTTCCTGATCCTCCGTGACCTGATTGCCCAGGCGCAGACATGGCCAGAACTGACCGCCCAATTGGGAGACAGATACGCTCTGTTGCTTGCTGAATGGAAAAACGATCTCCGCATATTTGTGAAAGAAACGGGCGACCTGCTGGGCGATGCGTCATGGTCCGATGCCATGCTCCAGCCGGCCCTGTTTCCCCTCGCGGAGATGGCGGGAGAAGTTCTGCGTCTCGAGTGCATTTATTACAGGATGGAATGGCTCAGTCGGCGAAGAACACTTCTGGCGCAGTCCGATCCTCGATATGTACCCTCGCTGCTTATCGCAGGAGAACGCGCTGCTGAACGCACGATCGCACGCCTTGCGGCAATCAAGGACCGCATTAAACTAACACGGGAGCAGGTAAGGGAGAACATTGATCTCCCCGAAGTGCGCGCAGCGGATGCAGCGCTTGACCGGGCATCATTACCGGTGGAAACGGTTCTCAGTGCGAGAGCTACTCTCAAGGCCAAACTCAGGATACTCTGCATACTTCGGACCGTTGCCGATCTGTCGCCGAAGCCGAGACTGGAGCAGGGGTCAATCCAGGAAATCCTCGAGATCATTGATCCTTTCGATCTCGCCGGTTTCACTCAAGCTCTTTTACTCAAAGCGGAAAGCAATACAAGGGTCATCATTGATGCGCTTCTTGTGGGCAACACCGGACAGGAACACCTCCTTCGCTCAACAGTTGGGTCTGGAGAACACCTCATCCGGTTAAACTGCGAATATGCAACTTTTGAAGAAATCGCAAGCGCGGTGCGTACTCTCGAACTCGTGGACCGATATGACATTATTACCATTGGCTCCGCCTGCTTAAATGGCGAGATGGGAACTGGCGCCTACCTCGCAGGCACTCTCTCGAAAACACATTACAGGATGGCACGGCTCTTGGCCCGTCCTGATGGTATGGGTCTAGAACGCATTGCTCCACCAGCCGTACTCAGCATCACCGAGGTAACGGCTCCGCATGAACAGGATCTCAAGACAACCGTGGCAGCGACATTCACGCACATCGTGGTGATTAATCCCTCTGTTCGAATCGCCGCGGCAAGGGCACCGCGATTCGAGCTGCCGGCGGAAGTTACTGCTACGACAATAACAATTACCACGGTGCAGGCTGCTGCGGAATATCTCATTAACTATGCTACCCGGGCGCGTTCGCAACAGGCGGAGGAATATCTCGGAGAAATAGTCCGGGGCAGGTTATCTGACGACCGGGCGATTTGGGCAATTCTAGATCCGCTGGAGCAGAACGCCAATACTGCAATTCTTCGGGCAAGCAGGGAAATTGCCAATGGTTTTGGCAGATCGATGAATGCCATCATCGCCGCCCCAAGGGGGGCCTGGGCCACCCTGATTGGCCTGGCACACGCGAATGGGGCTGACCGTGCATTCTGCCTCGACACTGCAGATAGCATGCTGTCTATCGAGGGAAAGGAAGAACTGCTTCGCATCATCACCAATGCGTCGGATAATCCGCTTGTTTTGGGAGGTGCCTATTGGCTCGATGCTTTTGGCGTTGTTGCCGGTCAATTGTCTTCCGCAGGAAGGCATGTTCACATCTATGGGAACGTCGGGTCGATTGTACAAGAGAGGGACCGATCCCTAACACTTTTAATGGCCGCATACAACAACAGGCTCATCAGAAAAGAGCGTCTGGGAGAAGAATCGACATTCATGACAATTCCCCGGGACGCCGAATTTGGCGTTCCGGAGATGCGGAGAGGTTTCGCTGCTGTTGTACTCGATTATCCTCTGGAAAGGGAGTGGCTTATGCCTCTCCCGCCTGCGGCACTGCCCTCGCTGGCGCTAGCCGATATAATCATTGACCTTGGGTACGGCATCAGGGATCGCGCAGGATATGAGCTGGCACAGGAACTCAAGAAAATGCTGGAAGCACGGGGCCTCATACCGTTGTTCGGCGCAACACGAAAAGTCACGCAGGACTTAAAGCTTCTGCCGCTTGATGCGCAGATCGGCCAGACTGGCATCCGGGTGAACCCGAAGCTCATCATCGCCCTGGGCATCTCGGGAGCGCCACAGCACATAGATTATGTAGGGACGCGGGCCGAGATCCTTTGCTTCAACAAGGATCCCGATGCGCCGTTGATGAAGCTGAATCGGCCAGCTCCGCGGGTTCATCCGATCGTTGGAGATCTTTTCATTACGGTAAAGGCGCTGATCGAGAAACTGAGATAAAGCAGACCTTCTCCGTACAACTAATTGCTGGTACCATGCTACATTTTATGGATCTTCGGGTTTTGCGTGGCTATTTTATAACCCCCTTTGGCCCGAACCATATCTCGCGACGAAAAAGACCCGTCATTCACATTTTATAGAGGGAATCTTTTGCTAAAAAGTTCAACCACTTCTCCCAAACTACCTTCTTTCTATTTTCAAGACAATCCGATTTCCGTAACAAGGGAACCTATGCTCTATTGCAGGGTCTGCGGGAAATTTTCTCCCACATCTCTTCATCGATTTCATCGATATACTCTCTGATCGAGAATTCCTTGCCGCACGCCGTGCAGCGAAATGTTACGGCTCGTCAGCCGATCCGAAGATCAACTTTCTTGCCACATATTTTGCACTTCATTTTTGGCATAGAGCATAGGGCGAAGAGCAAAAGAAAACAAGGCGGCGCCCTCTCCGGTTAACCAGTTGCGCTCCGTCTTATAAACTCCGTGCATTGCTTATTCCACAATATCCAGCTTGATCGACAGTTCCCGGAGCTGAGCCGGAGACACGCGCGAAGGCGCGTCGGTCATGACGCAGACGGCCTTCTGCGTTTTCGGAAATGCAATAACGTCGCGGATGGACGGGGCGCCCGTCAATATCGCCGTGATCCGGTCCAGGCCTAAGGCCAAGCCGCCATGTGGCGGGGCGCCGTACTCGAGTGCGTCGAGCAGGAAGCCGAATTTTTTTCGTGCTTCGGCCTCCGCGATATTCAGTAAATTGAACATCCGCGACTGCACTTCGGAACGGTGGATGCGGATGCTGCCTCCGCCGATCTCCGACCCATTTAGGACGATATCATAGGCCTTGGCCTTGATCTTGAGCGGATCAGTCGTCAAGAATTCAAGGTCCTCATCCTTCGGCGCCGTAAAAGGATGGTGCATGGCATCGTAGCGCTTCTCATCTGCGTTCCATTCCACGAGCGGGAAATCGGTGACCCAGAGGAAGTTCAACTTGCTTTCATCGATGAGCTTCAGACGTCTGCCCATAAGCAGGCGCAGATAACCGAGCGTGTCCGCCACAATCCTGGGGCTGTCGGCAATGAACATCATGAGGTCGCCCGGTTTTGCGTCGAGCCGCTCGGCAACGGACCTGACCTGCCCGTCCTTGAAAAACTTCGTGATTGGAGATTCAAAGCCCGATGCAGTCACCTTGATCCAGGCCAAGCCCTTTGCTCCGAAAACCTTCGCTTCGTTCGTCAAATCATCCATTTCCTTGCGCGAGAGGCCTGCCATTCCGGGAGCAGTAAAACCCCTGACCTTGCCGCCGAGTTCCACAGCCTGAAGAAATACCTTGAAGTCCGATGCTCTTGCAATATCGGACACATCCTTGAGTTCAAGCCCGAAGCGCGTGTCCGGCTTGTCCGATCCGTAACGTTCCATGGCCTCATGGTACGGAAGCCTTGGAAAAGGCGTCGGTATATCGTAGCCTTTTACTTCCTTCACGACCTCCGACAGCAGCTGCTCCATAAGGGCAATGATGTCGTCTTCGTCAACAAAAGACATTTCAAGATCGATCTGGGTGAACTCGGGCTGACGATCGGCACGCAGGTCCTCGTCACGGAAGCATTTTACAATCTGGTAATAGCGCTCAAAACCTGCCACCATGAGAATCTGCTTAAAAAGCTGGGGAGACTGCGGAAGCGCGAAGAACATGCCGGGATTTACCCTGCTCGGGACGAGATAGTCGCGTGCCCCCTCGGGAGTGCTCTTCGTGAGGAATGGCGTTTCAATGTCGATAAATCCGTTGCCGTCAAGAATGCGCCGGACGGTCTGCGTAATCACGTGGCGTGTCATGAGCGTTTTCTGAAGGCTTGGCCGCCTGAGATCGAGGTAGCGGTATTTAAGCCTCAGCATCTCGGCCACGTCGGTATCGTCCTCGATCATGAACGGAGGGGTTTTGGCTGTGTTCAATATCCGGAGATCGTTCACCACAACCTCGATCTCGCCGGTCGGAAGTTTTTCGTTTATCGTGTTGCCGGGACGAAGCGATACCGTTCCGGTAATGGCAAGCACGTATTCGCTCCGGATATCGTGCGCCAATTCGTGAGATTCAGATGATGTTTCCGGATTCAAGACAATCTGCGTAATTCCTCCACGATCCCTGAGGTCCACGAACACGAGGCCGCCGTGGTCCCGTCTCGTCTGCACCCATCCCATGAGTGTCACAACAGCGCCCACATCCTTTTTTGTGAGCTCCCCGCAGGTATGCGTTTTTTTGTGTACATTCACCGTTCAATACCCCTTTTAAAAATCCTTGTGACACTGAGGCCCAGAGACACAGAGGAAATAGAATCATAATGTGTTCAAACTTTCATCAAGACCCCTGTCTTTCAGAATCTGAAAGCAAAAATCTGACGAAAGAGCATATAACGTCCATTCTTCTGTTTTTTCTTTTGATGACTATGATTATTCCACCGTAACGCTCTTCGCCAGGTTCCTCGGCTGGTCTACGTCCGCGCCGAGCAGCACTGCCATGTGATACGCGAGGAGCTGAAGCGGAACAGCCATCAGAATCGGCATAAGCAGCTGGTTGGTATCCGGAATGGAAATATAATGATGCACCTTTTTCGTTATTTCCTTGTCACCTTCGGTCACGAGCGCGATGACGATGCCGTCCCGCGCTTTCACTTCCTCGATGTTCCCCAGGATTTTTTCGTAGACGCTGTTCTTCCCGGCGAGCACTACGACGGGGAGGTTTTCGTCGATTAGCGCAATTGGTCCATGTTTCATCTCTCCCGCTGGATAGCCTTCAGCATGGATGTAGGAAATTTCCTTCAGCTTGAGCGCGCCCTCGAGCGCCACCGGGAAGTTGGGTCCCCGGCCAAGATAAAGAAAATCAGATGCCTTAAAATAGTGCTTGGCGATCACGGCGACGGTTTCGTCTGTCTCAAGGCAACGCTCCACCAGGGAAGGCACGTGTACAAGATCGGTCAGATATTTTTTCATTTCTTCGGAAGAAAGACTGCCGCGCAGACCTCCGAGGTAAAGTCCAAAAAGATAGAGCGCCGTCAACTGGGCGGTAAAGGCCTTGGTGGATGCGACGCCAATCTCCGGACCGGCGTGAGTGTAGATCACCCCTGTGGCCTCCCGGCTCGCCGTTGAACCCACCACATTACAGATAGCGACAACGGTCGCTCCGCGTTTCTTCGCTTCACGCATGGCCGCGAGCGTATCCGCGGTTTCTCCCGACTGCGTAATGGCGATAAACAGGTCTTCCTTACCGACGAGTGGGTTGCGGTAGCGGAACTCCGACGCGATATCCACTTCGGTCGTGATCCGGGCAAGCTCCTCGAATATGTACTTACCCACCAGCCCGGCGTGCCACGAAGTTCCGCAGGCAACGATGAATATTTTATTGAGTTTTTTAACCTGGTCGAGCGAGAGGCCGATCTCCTCAAGATGGATAATGCCGGCCTCCTGCGAGATTCTGCCCCTGATCGTATCCATGATGGCGCGCGGCTGCTCGTAGATTTCCTTGAGCATGAAATGACGATATCCGCCCTTCTCAGCCATAACGGGGTTCCACATGACCCGTGTGACTTCCCGGGTAATCGCCGCCCCTTCAAGATCGGTAATGCGCACTCCCTCATTGGTGAGGATCGCCATTTCATCATCGTTCAGGAACAGTACATCCCTTGTTCGGTGGAGAATCGCGGGAATGTCTGAAGCGAGAAAAAACTCTCCATCACCGAGGCCGACCACGAGGGGACTTCCCTTGCGTGCACCCACCACGACATCAGGGTCCCGTTCATCGATGACGGCGATAGCATAGGCGCCTTCCAAAAAGCGAGCCGCTTCGCGCACCGCTTCTTCCAGTGCCAGTCCCTTGTGCGCGATACTGTCGACCAGCTGCGCGATGACTTCCGTGTCCGTTTCTGACTTGAAGATTCGTCCCTGTGTCTCGAGCTGCTTCTTGAGTGTTGTATAATTTTCGATGATGCCGTTATGCACGACCACGATACTGCCGGCGCGGTGTGGATGGGCATTTTCCTCCGATGGTCTGCCGTGCGTCGCCCACCGCACATGCCCTACACCAATCTTCCCGGTCAGCGTCTCATTGCGCAAGACAGCCTCGAGATTGTGGAGTTTACCCACAGCCCTCCGGACTGCGATCTTTCCGTTTTGGAGTACGGCCACACCTGCCGAATCATAGCCGCGGTACTCAAGCTTTTTAAGACCCTCAATCAGGATCGGGACCGCCGGCTCCTTGCCGATATAACCAATAATACCGCACATTATTTCTCCCTTCGAACTGGATGCAAGACTGGAAATCGGGGAAATACACTCAACGATTTCGCAAGAAAGATCATCTTGTTTGCTACCAAGTCTGTCCTGCCAAGGCTAAATTGGGAAGGATTCTTTCGTCGGATACCATGCTATAAAGAACTATTCCAGACACCCCAGTTTTCGCCAATACGCTGGGTCACGTCGAATGAGGTTAAAAACAGCCTTTCGGAATTTCCTGTGATACCGCATTATTGAACCGAATCATACCCGCGTCTTTCTGGCGGTTGTATCTTCAACTGGAAATGTTCAATGCTTCTTCTGCTTTAATTTTCGTCTGCGTTTGGCGAAGCCTTCGCGGATTTCCTGGGGTACGCGGCTGATGGCCAAGGCATCCGCGGGAACATCACGAGTAATCGTGGCGCCTGCAGCAATAAGAGAGCCGCGGCCGATCGTTACCGGCGCGACGAGTTGAGCGTCACTGCCTACGAAAACGCCATCTTCGATCACTGTGCGATGTTTTTCATAACCGTCGTAGTTGCAGGTGATGACGCCTGCGCCGATGTTTACCTGCTTCCCTATGATTGAATCTCCGATGTACGAAAGATGGTTCGCCTTGCTCCCTGCGCCGATGGTCGATTTCTTCAGCTCGACAAAATTCCCGATTCGCGCTCCCTCACCGATGACCGATCCTGGCCGAAGGTGTGCAAAGGGGCCAATCGATGCGCCTGAGGAAATGTCACTTTCCTCAATGACTGAATTGTCTTTAACCGTCACGCTCTCCGCGATAACACTGTTACGGATTCGCGCACCCGGATAGATTATGCATCCATCCCCTATTTTTGTTGTCCCTTCGATCCTGACGTTCGGATAGAGCATGACATCTTGCCCCAAGTGGGACCGGGTTCCGATGAAGGTCGTATCCGGATCGAGCATGGTCACGCCTTCGGTCATCCAGCGCCTGTTAATGCGCTGTTGCATAATAGCCTCGGCGCGGCTCAAATCGCAACGGGAATTTACCCCCATTATTTCGTCGGAGTCCTTGCATAACAACGCAGCAACGACACGCTTCTTCTTCCTGGCCAGCGCTATTGCATCGGGAAGGTAGTACTCTTGCTGCGCGTTGTTCTTTCCCAGAAGCGACAGAGATGAAAGCAGGAACTCCCGCTCGAAGCAGTAGATTCCCGCGTTAACTTCACGAATTTTCCTCTGCATAGCGGTTGCGTCCTTTTCTTCTACAACGCGCATGACACCTGATTTGCCACGAACTACCCTGCCATATCCGAAAGGGTCTTCAACTTGAGCGGTGACGAGCGTCACCGCTGCACGGATCCTCTGATGAAGGTCAACCATTGCCTTCAGCGTTGCGCTCGTCAGTAGCGGGGTATCAGCGCAGAGGATCACGATCGGCCCTGATTGTCCGGAGATGGCACCGCTTGCCTGCTGAACGGCGTGGCCTGTGCCAAGCTGTTTTGTTTGAAGCACGATTTCGATGCTGTCATCGCCGATAGCATTCCTTACCTTATCCGCCTGGTGTCCCAGTACGACGATAATCTTCTCGGGAACCAAACCTGTTGCGGCATTCAGAACGTGCCGGATCAGCGGCAGCTCCGCAACCGGGTGGAGTGCCTTGGCAAGGCCGGACTTCATGCGCGTACCAAGTCCAGCGGCAAGAATGATGACTGTCGGCTGCACGTGCTACACCTCCTGGGGCGGATTTCTCAGTTTGTTCGCCTTGATCTCATCCATGGGCACGAGGCCCAGGGAAATGATAAACTTCATTCCCTGTTCGACGGTCATATCGAGCCGTTTGACCTCGGCCTCTGGCAAGATGAGGAGAAACCCCGCTGTCGGGTTCGGCGTAGTGGGAACAAAGACCGTCACGAACCTTCCGGTCATACCAAGAGAGACGCCCTGCGTTTCACCGGTCATGAAACCCACGCTCCAGCAACCTTTACGGGGATATTCAACGAGGGCAACACCGTGGAATTGGTGCTTCATGGAAAACGTTTCCATGACCTGCTTTACAGTGAAGTAAACGCCGCGGACGAGGGGGACTCTATGCAGTAATTCATCGCTTATACTGACAATCCGACTTCCCACATAGTTGGCGAAAAGAACGCCCGTGAACAGGACGAAGAGAATCAGCGTAACGATCCCCAGGCCGGGGACCCTCCGCCCCACAATACGAGCTGGCAGGTCGCCCAGAATGCCATCGATCACTCCGAGAAGTGCAGTCAGTACGTAATAAGTCGCCCACACCGGCAGGATGACGAGAAGGCCGGTAATGAAGTATTTTTTAAAAAAAACCTTGATTTTTTTCACGTTTATAATTCTACTGATTTTACTTTGATGTTGCAAGCTTTTTTTCGGAGAAGCTCATGCAATTGGGATTGTTTCAATCGGAAAGGCCTTCCAAAAGAACGTGAAAGACCCCGAAGAACGTGGAAATGCCCTCCAACGCTGCACCATCGGCATCTCCGCCACATCATTTCCTGTCCGGAGATCCACAATTAGTGGTATTGACGATGATCGAGGGGGAAGAGTGGAGATCGCCATGGGAATTGAGCATCATCCGAGAGCCTCGATCCGGTAGAATGCGTTGGATGTCGGTGTCGCCGCCGATCCTCCAGGCAGATTTATCATAAGCATCGGTATTGTTCCTAAAACCATAACCGGTTATTTCCACCAGCTATGACGGTAACCGAACAGTGCGGCCGCCTGTGAACGTCAGGAGCCCACGCCCTGATTTGCTCAAGCCGCTTTTTTTGATGATCGGGATCTTTCCGGCGCCTTCTGGATGTTAATTGCCTTGACGATTACACCGCCGTCGACGGCAAAGAGCACGTCCTTATCCATTTTGTTGTTCACTCTGAGCGGCATGCGCTGAAAATGCTTCACAACCACGCATTCTCCCGGCGGAAAGTAATTGCGACCATGAATATTTGCATCGTAGGTTATTAATAACGTGAGGATTGCGGGGTTGGAAGACGCTCGCAAATGAGACAGATCTGGAGAAGTAACGTAAGAATTACCACGTGTTGTACGCTGTGCCATCCAGGGCAAGAAGGGGGCTTGCGCTGTGCACGTCGAAAACGCCCCCCTCGTCGCTCCCTTCGGGGGCCACGGTTATCCAGTCGGAAGCACCGGTAAAAGGATCTTTCGGTACATCCCGCAGGTAGCTCTTGACATATTCCTGGGTATTGATCAGATCAGCCAGGGTGGCTGGATAGTTCCCGTTATCACTGTAGTATTGATCAATGGCTTCACGCATCTGGAATAAATCTTCCTTGAGGACCGCCTCTCGCGCTTTGATGATGGATCGTTTGAGCTCCGGCTGGGCAATCGTAATGAGAATGCCCATGATCGCCAGAACAATCATAAGCTCGATCAGCGAGAATCCGCATTGGGAGGTATCTTTCTCCGTCATTTTCTCAACCCAATAATGCGTTACCATGAACTATACTTCGACCCGTCGAGCGCGTTTTCGGAGCTCTTCGAATAGACGTCGTATACATTGCCGCCTCCCCATGAAGTTGAATCCGGATCATCGCCGTAGGAACGAAGTCCCCAGTTGTTCGTGTTCTCGGGTGAGTCAAGGGGAGTCATGGGATCGCGTGGAATTCTCCGCAAATACTTTTTGGTTTTGCCTGGCGCCGAGCCGGCTAGATTCAGGGGTTGCGTCAGCTGCTCAAGCGATTCGGGATAATTGTCCTGGTCGGACTTGCAATAGTCGCTCGCCAACTTTTTTTCGAGACAGTCTTTCTGGAACTCGTCGATCGCCGAGCGCAGCGTTCTCAGTGCGCTCCTGAACTCTATTTCTTTCGCACGCTTTACGGTCATGCGCGACAGGGGCAATACCGCGCTTGCCAGAATCCCCATGATTGCGATCACGACGAGCATCTCGACGAGGGTGAAGCCGCAGCAAGGGAAATTCCCTCTTCCGCAGTCTTTTGCTTCTTCGAGCTCTCCGCTGAAGGGCAAAATTACAAAAGGGTGCTCTGTCTGTTCTTCCGTTTTCCGCATTCTCTGACTTATTTCACAATCACCCGGGCACCTCTTGTGTCGGTCTTGATCGGTTCACGATTGGAATTCGTAAGCTTCACGTTTTTCACAAGAATTTCGCTCGTTCCTCCGGATTTCCCCTGGAATATGAGTGCACAAAGCGTTCCGGAGCCGTCTATGCCGCCCACATTACCGATTCGGGTCATGTATATATCCACGGTACCTGCTTTTGCATTGTTCGAAAACAGAAATGACGTCTGTTGGCCGTCCTTCCTCAAGAGCATGCCTTCATTCGCAGAGTTGAATTCCAACTTGCTGGGATCATAGCTCAGGGTTATGATCGCGCCGTATAGGCCCTTGACGGTTCCCGCGGAGACATCAAACCGCGCATCCTGGCCCACCGACGAAACAACTTCTGCTGGTTTCACTTCCGTGAGCGCCACCGCCACGCCCGATGACGGTTGTCCTACCGCGGTCACTACCGGCGCGGAAACCGGCGCCGGCTTCGTTTCGGAGATGCTGGCCGGTTCCCGATGACTTAAGACGTCCAGTACTGCGGACTTTTCATAGGTTTTTGCAACCGCTTTTGAGCTTTTGCCGGACTCCGAGACGAAAAGTGGTTTGGTGTCGTATTGTTCTTCCGTTCCCGACCAGAAAGCCTGCGTCTCCTTATCAGGAAGCTCCATATTGCGCACGATATTCGGTTTGATGGACATAAGAATGTCCGTTTTAACCGTCTCGTTGTCCGTCGACGAGAAAAGCTTGCCCAAGATCGGAATATCGCCCAAAATGGGGATCTTAGTTATTGTCTTATTCTCGTTGTCACCAATAAGCCCACCTATGATCACGGTCTCTCCATCGCGAAGATTAATGACCGTATCGACGTTCCGCGTGCCAAATTCGTATTGTTTCTGGCCGTTTCCGAAATCCAGCGCGTTGCCTAAGGTGCTGACCTCCATGCCGAGCTTTAGGGTAACCGTACTATTGAGATGGACTGTCGGCTCAATATTGAGCTTGATGCCGATATCCTTATACTCGAAGGTTGAGGTGACCGCCACCGTGGCAGTGGACTGAATGGTCGAGGTTTGGATCGGTACTTTGTTTCCAATATGGAACTTCGCAACTTGGTGATTCAACACGCGAACCCGCGGATTCGCCAGCGTCTGTGCGTCCGAATCTTGCTTTATCATGTTTACGACCAGACTTGGCAGCGTGACGAACACGCTGTTGCCATTCAGGTGCATGAGCTGGTTCAGGGACACCGCCCCCGTGCTACTAGTTATCTCGGTGTTAGTAAATGGTAAAACAGAGGCACTGGCGGACAGGCCCGGCGAGAAGTTCCACCCGTAGTTCAGAGAATTGTCGCGTGAAATCTCAAGAATTTCTACATCAAGGATGACTTCAGCCTCCTTGAGGTCATTCGCGGCAATAATCTTCCCCACCAGCTTTATTTTCTCCGGCGTTTCCCTGACGGTTATTGAATTCTGTATGTCGTTCACATACACTTTTTTAACATCGAGCATGGAACGGATCAGGTTGATAATGTCTTTTGCTTTCGCATTGTTAATATAGAAAGTCTTGACCTCCAGATCCTGGTACTGATCGGTTTTGGTCTTGCTCTTGGGAATGATGATGATGGTATCAGCGCTGATCTTTTTCATGAAAAGCTTGTTCGTTGAAAGAAGCAGGTTGAGTGCGTACTGGAATGAGACATCCTTCACGAAAATTGTAACGGGTTGTGCCTTTACCTCCTCGTCGAAAAGAATGTTGATGCCCGATAGTTTGGAGAGAAATTCGAAGACATCCTTGATGTTGGTGTTTTTAAAATTCAGCGTGATGGGCTTATCCGAAGCGAGGGAAAGCGCATCCTCGGGTTCGGTCTCGGCCCTCTTTTTCTGGAGCTTGTCCAGGACATCGCGATATTTGGTGTTTTCTGGGTCCAGTTCGACGGCCTGATTCATCTCGTTGATGGCCTCGCCAAGCCTGTTAAGCTCCACGAACGTGAGGGAAACGCGATAGTGGTCCTCGGCCTGCTTTATATTTAGGACGGATTTGAGCGCGCTTTGTATCGCCGCGTTCGAGGGGTTCAGGTATAGAGCCTGTTGGAGCTCCGTGATAGCCTGGTCGAGTTTGCGCTCCTTCAGGAAATCCCGCGCCCTTTTATAGTGCTGGTTCGCCGCCGTTTCCTCGGCGCGGATCAAGGCCGAGCGGTACTCGATATCATGGGGATCGCGCTTGTTTGCTTCCCGGTATTCCTTCACTGCAAGGTCCCATTCGCCCCGGTCTGCATACCGCTCTCCCCGCTGGAACGCCTGGGAACCGGCACAACTCAGCAGCATTGCCGAGAGCGCCACAGCCATCAGCCGCAGCATCATCCTCCTCATCATCATCCGCCTCCTTGCTTGAACCTTTCAAACCGTCCGAACCCGGGGAATGAACAGGCCTCCCATACGGGACAATCAAATTTTATCTTGTCCAACAATCATGATTGGTCGGCCCGTCTCGGGACGGCCGGCGTACTGTTCCCTTTGTCTCCTGAAGTCCCGTAGCCGTCGCTGCATTTCCGGGACCGAAGGAGAATGCCGCGTTGCATCCTGATCCGGCTGAACGGACCGCGGGGCCGCCTGACTGGGCTACGGTTCGGCTCCTGAGAGATCAATGCGCACCGAGACTTGCGTGGTCGTGTCGACAAGAACAATGTAGTCCTTGGTTGCTTCTTTCACTTGGTAGCTTTTAAGCAGTCTGCCGCCGCTTTTCACGATAAACAATTCCCCATCCTTGGACAAGAAGAGCGTTTTGTCCTTATCGGTCAGATAGCCGAGAAACCGGAACTTGATGAGGTCGGCCCTAGCCACATCTGCAGCAATTTCCTGGGGAGTCCGCTGTGGTACGGGCGGTGGAGGCGGAGGCGCCGCAATTACTGGTTTCGGTTTCGGCTTGGGCATGGGATTTTCCATCCTGAAAATGTCCCGTGTAACTCCGGGGTATTTCCCCTCCCGGCTCGAGAGAAACACATTCAGGGGATCGGCGTTGGATGCGGTATCCGCCTGTCGTATAATGGAACGGGCGACTGCGCCAGGCGCATAGACAAGTGGAGCGGTTCTGGGTTTGTCCGCCGCCACCACGCGGTAGATTATCAGAAGCACCAGGACCGCGAGCACAGCGGCGAGCATCTTTTTTTCTTGTTCCTGAGAAAGTTTTGGCATCGCGCTCACTGTCCCTTGATATAGGTGAGGAGTTTCATTTCCATCTTCACCGGGCCTTTATCCGAGTCCATTTTCAATTCCTGGATGCCAACAAGCCGATCCGAAGTTTCCACATCGTAGATGAATCGCTTGATATTGTTGTACTGTCCTTCAGCCGGGAAAGAGAAGGATAGCATCGTAAATTCGCCGCTCGTCTGCGGGATGTCATATTTTACCGACGACACAGACAGGTTCAGCTGGCGCGCCGTCTGCATGAGACTCTTCACGAGAAGTGGCATATCCTTCTGAGCAGGCATGCCGGCGATGAACCCGCTGAAGGCATTTTTTTGTGTGTTGAACAGGACCGCTTCGGCATGTCTTTTCCTCAGCATGCGGTACCGAGCTTCCCCGGCAGAAAACTGTGTTGCGAAGGGAGCAATAAGCGTGTTGTACAGGATAAGATCCAGGACCAGGAGCACCACAAAAGACAGTAGAACCGCTCTCAGTCTTCTATCTTCCCACTTGAGCCATACCGGCATTCTTATATTCGTGATAGACCGCGACCACATTGAATGAGAGGGTCCCCTTTTCTAATGACTGATGTTTCAATAACGGTTTGGTGAAGGAAGTCGATTTCTCCAGTCCGACCATCAGATCGCGAAGCGCCTCCGGCGACTGCGCCATCCCCTCGATGCTGAGCGTTCGATCCTTCGGACTAAGCGTTACATTCTTAAGCGCCACGCCAGTAGGTACGGCTGCCTCAAGACTCGTGAAAAAAAGCGTCCATGAAAACTTTCGCGCTTCGACTAGGCCAGACATCGCATTGAGGTCCTTCATGAGCTGTTCCCGTTCGAGCAGCGTGAATTTTACCTGTTTATCCTGTGCCTCTGCAGCCGCAAGTTTCTGTTTCATCTCGGACAAGTCCCTGCGCAGCGATGCCGATTCCCAGACCATTGCCACCGCTACGAGAGCAAGGATTACGGCCGCTCCGAACAGCACCCGCACAATGGTCATAACAGCGCGATAATTTCTGCTTGCGAAATTGATGGTTATCATAATGCGCTCACGGCGCCTAGCGCCGCCGCAATGACCGCTGGGCAACATGCAGCCCCATCGCGGCCACTCGGGTGGATGATGTCGTCGGGGGACAGTACTTCAACGGTCAACGATGATGCCGCACTTAGTCCCTCGGCGAGCTCAAAAGGCAGCCTTGATTCGCCGGCCAGATAGAGTTGCTGCACTTCACAGGTCTGCGTGCGGTCCTGGTGGGTGTAGTGGGTATAGAAGTGGAGCGAATCATCGATCTCGCGCATGAGGCGAGTCCTGATTTCCGCCGGACTTCCCCGCTTCAGTTCTTTATACCGGTAATACCGGGTTCCCCCTCCATCCGCTATGATGGTCGTGAAGGACTCTTCCGTAAGATGAGTAAGAGCGAAAACAGTTGATTTTTTCGTCATCAGGGGAGAATAGAAGTTCAGGATGTGAAAAGAGGATATGCCAATGCTCCAGGGTTCGAGCCCAGCCTCCTGAAGCACAGTTTCATATTGAGCAATGACGGCCTGCTTCGCCACACAGACCAACACAGTAAATCCCCTTCCTTTTCTCGGCAACTCCTGGTAGCGGAGAACTGTTTCCGCCAGATCAAATGCAGCGGTTTTTTCGATGCGCCAGCGGATAAGCCGATCACGTTCCTCATGTTTTGACGGAAGCTCATCGAAATCGAGCACCTGCACGCGGAATACGCTGTCTGGAAGGCTGAGCGCGGATCGTCGAAAAGGCCGCGAGGAAACGGGCAAACATGAGCGCAGCGACCGGACCAGGCCACTGGCATCGAGAATGTTCAGCGTCGCATAGCCCGCAGATACCATCCCGGAGGGCAGGTCAGCCGTCTTCATATACTCTAGGGAGAGGTCTGCTCCCCGTCTAGAAAGGGCTGCCAAACGTACTGCGGAATCACTTATTTCTATGCCCAAGGCCGGTTTTCTAGCGACAAATCGAAACATCGCATAATAATATCAAGGTGCACTGGGGAAGTCAATTATTATGTCTGTGCCTTAGGAAAATGCAATGAGCAACCATCGGATCACCATTATCGAAAAACTAATCATTTATCCGGTGCAGGTAAAAAAACCCGGATAAGCAGGAACCGGAAAAGGCTTCTGATCTTTCTGTCCGCTCCCATTTGGGCCGCGAAACTACGGTACCACCTCGATAAAACCATCCATACCCCGGTCCTTATGGCTCTTGAACCATAACAGCTTTTTGTCGCACATCATCTCATATTTCCCTACCTTCGTAGGGGTGAACGTGATCGTCTTCCAGTCCTTCCCCATGTCTGTTTTAAAATCAATCCCTGCCTCCGGGGCTTTCACGAGGATATCATGGGGGATGTACCCCGGCGCTTTTTTGACTTTGAGCTCCACCGGTACACTCACTTTTATGACAATGTAATTGGGATCAAAATAGTAATCACCACCAATGACTTCAACATGCTGGACACCATCGGCTCCAATGGCTGCGACAAAACGTTTTTCCGACCCCATTGATTGATCGTGCCCTGCTTCCTTTGCCTCGGTTTTCCCTTCAGCAGCCGGCGCCGGTTTTGTTTCCTGGACCACCGCACCCGTGTCATCCATCTTGCTTTCCTGCTTTGCCTCCTGACTGTACGCTTTCAATACGAACGGCAGGATTAATGCGATAGTAAATACAACAAAGATGTTCTTTGCATACCTCATGGGATCCTCCTGAGATTGCGATATTGATTTCTTTTATTCAAAGTATAGCACCCCACATGCAGCTTTTGCAGCTCGACCAGGACATTGTAATTCCCAATCTCTTTTTTAATCGACACGTGATCTGCTTCCGCCAGAAAACTGCCAATGAATCGCCGGGAAGGAGTTCATGGCGACTCTCTGGCTATATAACGAAGCCAAAGGCGGCAGTCAAGAAACATCACTACTCGGATAAGTCAGCCTCTACGTCGAGAAAAATCCGGACTTCTTTTCCCGCAACCAGTCCTCCTCCCTCCATGGGCTCGCTCCCCCACAGAATTCCAAAATCCTCACGATTGACCGTGGTCGTGCCGGAAAATCCGACGGTAATTTCATCTCCATAGGGATTCCTTCGTGGCCCCGCATATTCACCCTCAAACGTAACAGGCAGCGTTGTGCCGTGGATCGTCAGGTTGCCGCTTATGCGGCAGTGATTGTCCGGGAGAAAATCTATTGACGAGCTCTTAAATTCAATGATCGGGTACTTCTTCTGGTCGAAAAAATCGGCCGTCAGAAGGTGTTCATCGCGTTTCTTGATTCCTGTATTTACGCCGGCAACATCTATCTCAACATCAACCGTTGCTCGCGACTTGTCGACAGGATCAAAATTGATGGTCCCCTTGATATTCGAGAACTGGCCACGTACATAAGCGAGAGCCATGTGTCTGATTGCAAAGGCCGCACAAGAATGGTCCTGATCAATCGTCCATTTAGCCATAATTGCTCCTCCTCTTCTTGTCTCTTTGTAACAATTATACACGTTGCTGAGGATCCCTGTTTTTTTACCACACGGTTAAAAAATTTCCGAATATGCTCTTCTCTATTGCCAAACCGATGGTCGGAGATTTATAATATTGCGACAATTTCGGCAAGGGGGGAACCTGTGGTGAGCAGAAAAGCAGTCGCTCTGATATCGGGCGGCCTTGACAGCGTTCTGGCGGCGAAGATCATCATGGAGCAGGGTTTCGACGTGATCGGGCTCTACTTCACGTCAGCTTTTTCCAAGAGTTATGGAAATGAGAAGGAAACCCACGCCGCCCGCGTATCAAAAGCCATCGGCATCGACCTCCGCGTCATCGATATGGGGCAGGACTATATCGACGTGGTCCGGAAACCTGTTCACGGCTACGGAAAGAACATAAACCCCTGCATTGACTGCAAAATTTTCATGCTCAGGCGAGCCAAGGCAGTAATGGAGGAGGTGTATTCTCCCTTCGTGGTCACTGGCGAGGTCCTGGGGCAACGGCCCATGTCGCAGCGACGCGACACGTTCCATGTCATCGAGCGGGACGCGGATATGCGCGGCATGATCGTTCGTCCGCTGTCGGCAACCCTTCTGACGCCGACCAAAGCCGAACAAGACGGTCTCATTCGGCGTGAAACGCTGCTGGGCATCAGCGGCCGATCGCGTACTGTGCAAATGCACCTCGCTGAACGGTACGGCATCCGCGGATATTCCACGCCCGCGGGCGGCTGCCTGCTGACGGACAAAAACTTCTCTGAAAAGTTGCGTGACCTTTTTTCCGAAAAAAAGGATGTTGCTCCCGATGATGTAAGGCTGCTCACCATCGGACGTCACTTCCGATTTGATGGAGGTAACAAAATCGTCCTCGGCCGCGACAACAAGGAGAACAGTATGCTCATCGATCTGGCGCCTCGCGGGTACCATCTGTTCATCCCCCAGGGATTTCCAGGCCCCGTCGCCCTGTTGAGCGGCACCCCTACCCAGGACATTAAACATACCATCGGACGCCTTATTATTACCTACAGTAAACAGGTCCCCGGCCGCACGTTCCTCATCCGTTACGGCAATGATATCTTCAACCCCGGAGAACCGCTCCCCATAAACGGTTACCCCTTAAAAAGGGTCGGGGCGGAAAACTAATCACTCCTTTCACAAATCTCCTTTTCCCAGACTGCCTCCCTCCCCTGACTCCCGAAGCCGAAAAAAAGTCCCGTTGTTTCTTAAAGCATGATACACTATTGACATGCTCCCCGGCCCGAAGGCCGGCCCGCATCTGAACAGAAAATCGCGGAGCTGCCCTGCTCCAGCAAAGAGGTTTGCATGCCAATCATAACCACCCAGGCGGTAGCGAGCTATCTCAAGGCATTCTATGCCGGTCCGGTTCGCATTCTCTCCATGACAACGGAAGGGAAGCAAGAATCCAGCGAGGATCTCAAGGCATTCGGCTACGGCGCGCCGCTGTTCATCGAGTTTGAAGTCAACAATCAGCGAAAAAAAGTCGTGCTCGAAACCATGGAGCCTTCAACTTACGGGCACGATCATTTTTCGGACCGTGCCCAGGTAATCTTGTGGGAACATTCCGCTTTCAACAACCTTCCCCGTCATGTTCGTTCTCTTGACAGCGGGGCATTTCTCGAATCGGGCGCCATCGTTTCGACGGGAAAGGCGGAGGAGTTCTTCCTGCTTAGCGAATTCGTTTCCGGGAAGGGATATTTTAAGGACCTTGACCGCATCAGGAAAACAGGCGTGGCAACGGACGATGATTTGAACCGTGTCCAGACGCTTTCCGATTTTCTCGTTGGAATCCACGCGCGGAAATTAGACGCCCCTGGACTCTACAAACGGAGGCTTCGCGATTTGCTCGGCCACGGCGAGTGCATCATGGGGATCATCGACAACTATCCCGAATCGTTCGAATTCATTGACACAACGCTCCTCCGGAAAATCGAGCAGCAGTGTGGCGAGTGGCGCTGGCGCGTTAAAAGCTGCGTCCACCGACTTTGCCAAGTACACGGCGACTTTCACCCATGGAACATCCTTTTCCGGGAGGGGACCGACTTTACGTTGTTAGATCGATCGCGGGGCGAATGGGGAGAGCCGGCTGACGATACAACCTGCCTCAGCATCAATTACCTCTTCTCATCGCTCCTGGAGTCTGGAAAGCTCGAAGGCGCGTTTGAAAAAATGTTTTTCCTGTTCTGGGACAACTATCTCGGAAAGACGAACGACCGGGAAATGCTTGACGTAGCCGCTCCGTTTTTTGCCTGGCGCGGACTGGTCATCGGCAGCCCGGTCTGGTATCCTCACCTGCCTCCAAGTGTTAGGAAATCTGTTTTTAATTTCATACAAAATATTTTGGCAGCGGAGAAGTTCGATCCAGCGGACGTGAACAGGTACCTTACATGAATATTCAGCAGGGTTTCGCGGTCTGGTTAACCGGGATCCCGGCCTCAGGCAAGAGTTCCATAACAAAAGAGCTCGTAAAAAAGCTGAGGGAGCTTGGCATCGCCGTGGTCGTGCTCGAATCCGATGAAATGCGCGCCATCCTGACCCCCGAGGCGACTTATGGCCCCGAGGAACGCGACCGATTCTACCGTACGCTTGTGTCGATCGGGGAGATGATAACACGTAACGGGATATCCGTGGTTTTCGATGCCACGGCAAACAAGCGACATTACCGAGACCATGCCCGGTCACGCATTAGTAAATTTGCAGAAGCATACGTACGCTGTTCTCTCGAAGTCTGCGTAAGGCGTGATCCCAAGGGGATATATCACCGGGCCGCGGCAGGCGAAACGCAGACCGTCCCCGGCCTACAATCCCCCTATGAACCGCCTCTGTATGCGGAAATCACCCTGGACGGACAGGACACCCCGATTAGAAGTGCCAACACGATTCTTGCAGCACTAAAAAAATTGAACTACATATAAACAGTTTTTTACTCCCTATTTGCGAAACTCATTTGACTGACCATGGCAGCTCCTATAGAATAGTGCCATGGGAAAAAAAATAACTTATGAACGATGGATAAACCTGTTCTTGCCGGACAACTGGAATGAACGGGAAGAGATGGGATGTATCATGCTTGAGAAGGATGGCTGGCCCGGTATGGTGCAGCTTTCTTTCATCGAGCGCAATGAAACAAAACTTCCGTCCGCAGAAGCGGCAAAAGTTTTCCTCGAGGATACTTTGGAGGAACGGGACGTTCCCTTTCCCCGTGAAGCCGTAAAGGTTGAGGACCGAGGAGAGTTGAGCATAGCCAGCCTTGATTATACATTCAAGTCTGAGCAGGAACCCACCCATTGGCGTATCTGGTTTCTCGTCGACAAGACCCGTGCTCTCATGGCGGCCTATATCTGCAGCCCCGAGTACGATATACCTTCGCTCGACGAGGTCTCGCGTATCGTTGCTGATATCGAGTTCATCCCGTCTAAGAACGATTAATCATCCGCAGAAATAAATCAGTCGAATGTTTTGTCAATCCCACGACAAAATGCACTCTTCCTGCAACCTCGTTTCTGTTCGTCTGAAGTCCGCCGAAAGGCGACTCGAAGATCTTTTAAAACCGCCCCGAGTCATGTTTTAAGAATCCCTCGCAAATGTCCATACCATCAATAAAAGCATACCGCTCTTACCTGAAGGTGAATATTTTTCCCCCACCCCCATTCCTGAGATATTTCTATTTGCATCCGATGATTGACGAGAAGTAAGTGATGTCGATTTATACGTATTCACGCAGCAATTTGCTGCGGGCAGGATGGCGCAGCTTCTTGAGCGCTTTGATTTCGATCTGACGAATGCGCTCACGGGTAAGATTAAAGTACTTGCCAACCTCTTCAAGCGTGTGTTCGCTGCCTACACCGATGCCGAACCGCATTCGGATAATTTTCTCCTCCCGTTCGGTCAAGGAGGAAAGGACCTGCTCTATGCGGTTGGCAGCCTCGCTGTTTTCCAAGGTCTTGAAAGGAGAAACCGATTTTTCGTCGATGATAACGTCTTTCAGTTCCTTCTCTTCCGAGAGAATCGGCGTCTCCAGGGACACAGGCTCTTGAATAGCCCGCAGGATCTCATTCACCCGCACCACCGAAAGCCCCATAATTCTGGCCACCTCTTCGGGTGAGGGTTCCCGCCCTTTCTCCCGCATGAACTTCGTATAAATACGGCTGATGCGGGTGCTCTCTTCGATCAGATGAACGGGCAGGCGAATCGTGCGTGCCTGATCGAGGATGGCGCGGGTAATACGCTGTCTGATCCACCAGGTGGAATAAGTGCTGAACTTGGTACCCTTTCCCGATTCGTACCGGTCCGCGGCCTTCATGAGGCCGATATTGCCCTCCTGAATCAGGTCGAGAAGTGTGAGTCCACGGTTCACGTATTTCTTGGCTATCGACACGACCAGTCTAAGATTGGCCTTGATCAGTTCGTCTTTCGCCAGTTTTACCCTGATTTCCTCCTGCTCGATATGGTTCATCATATCAAGCAGCGCCTGTTCATCAAGGCCGAGCTTCTCGAGTTCTGCACTGTGACCGCGCTCTGCCTGTTTGCCAAGAGTCACAAGTTTCTTAAGCATCTTCTCGATTTCGCGGAACGAAAGGCTCATTTCATTGAGCGTTATGGTCGCCCGTTCCATGTCTCGACGTGCGACTTGGCGTTTAAGCCGATTATAGAGGCGCAAGAACTCTGTTTCGTATGAGTCGGTCCATTCGCCGGGAAACCTGAGTACATCCTGTGCTTTCACGAGCCCCTGCTTGATGTTTGCTCCCAAGGCAAGCACTCGCGGGATTGCGAGAGGAGAGCTCAGCGCAATCTTCTTGAGCAGGGTTTTCCCTTCTTCAAGCATCCGGACATACTCCTGCTCTTCCTCGATTTTGAGCATAGGGAACCTTCCCACGGATTTGAGATAGGTGTCCACCAGATCGGCGCCTCCGGCAATCTCCTCGGCTGCGACTTCAGCAATCTCAATGGGCGTAGGCTCTTCTTCCTCTTCCTCTTCGGCGAGTTCTTCCGCGAGTTCTTCCATTACGTCTTCAGGCACGCCATCGGGGTATTCGTTTTTTTCTTCCGATATTGCCACTTTGTTCATACTCCGCCTTTCACTTGTTCCTAATTTCAATTATATCAAAAACAATTTGGAGGTCAAACATTAATTTTGACTTGACATCTTCTGAAATGTGGTAATCATTCCAAGCCCCATCCTGCAACCTTCTTTATTAATGCCCATACGCTAATGCGGCTATGTCCCGATACTCACATTTAGCCTGTACTCGCCTTCCATGGTGAGCTTGCACCAGCCGGCTCCACAAGCGGGAGTTAAAACATGGATATATTGATATATTGCTTCCCCGCTCGTAGAGCTCGTGATATCATCGCTCACCTCGATGGCCGGCGTATCCGGAGCATTCCTGCTCCTGCTGTTTCAAACAAGCTTTCTCTGTTTTGCCACGCCAGCGCTGGGTGCCAGCAATCTATCTATAATCATTGCCGTTCCAAGCTTCGTTTACCGCTATTTGTTTAAAGGAATTTGAGTACGAATTGCGGGGAGAATGGTTCCGTTTCAGCGTACCATCCGTGTTCCTGCTCATGCTCATTTCGTTATCAGCAGCGGGACCTATGGGATCGGCGGAGCCATCAATGAGCCCTTCGTCGTGGCTGTTCTCCAGCTGCGTGTCACACCATCGCCGACGTGGTGCTCCTTGGTACATTCCCGACATCGGTACAGGAGGTCTTTTTCTACAGTGCTCTGCCTGCAGCAGGTGGGGTCTCCGCTTACCAGGACGTGCTGTTGGATTTCTCTTTGGCGCCGGTGGGTTCTTGGGTATATGTGGGTATATTCAAGAGATTAGAGCAAGACTCCCGAAATTCTCCCTCAAAAGATCATCAAGCTCATGCTTGGCAGTATGATCGTGTCCCTTGCCTTCGTTTATATTGTACAGTCTTTCTGGTAAACAATTTCACCGTAACTCTTTTTTTATCGGGATGTAAACCTTGTTGCCGGAAAGATCAGCTCGACGATTGACGCCCCAACATCAGGAAGTCCGGAGAGAGTCTCACCACCCTGGAGTCGCTACTTCAATCCTCTGCTCCCCGGTTTAATCGGTGTACCTCCGGCCTTGCACATCGGACATACTTCCGACGCATACGCAGGAACGGTCAACGTAACAAGGGACCTGTAGGGAACCCCAATATCCGCCTTGCCACCTGAACGGTCGACCAGAGCCCCAGCGGCAACGACCACTCCTCCAGCCTTTATGACGACCTCAATAGTTTCTTTTGTGGATTTTCCCGTCGTGATCACATCTTCGACTACGAGAACACGCTCAGCCGGTTTGATCACGAACCCGCGTCGAAGAGTGAGTTCTCCGTTCACCCGCTCTGCAAAAAGTGCACGAACGCCGAGTGCCCGAGCGGTCTCGTGTGATACGAACACGCCGCCCAGCGCTGGAGCAATCACGACTTCAATCCCGGAGTTTTTAAAATTCTCAGCAAGCGCAGCACAGAGCTTTGTCGCGATGTCGGGCTGCTGCAGTACCAGTGCGGACTGCAAATACTGCTCGCTGTGAAGACCGGAGGAAAGCAAAAAGTGGCCGGTAAGCAATGCCCCGGTCTTTCTATAAATATCGAGTACCTCTTCCGATGTCATCGTTTTTTATTCTACCTTCATTTTTTAGATTTTGGCGTGCGGTAATGAATTGCGGGATCCATACCCTCATCTCATTCTCTTTATTTCCGCTCCACCTCTCGCCGGCCTTTTTGGCACAAGGTTATTTCCTCGATTATTTTCAATACAGCCTCTTTCCGATCCCGGGCTTTCAAAACCGGCCTGCCCACGACAATATAGTCGGCGCCTGCGCGGATGGCTTCTCCAGGCGTCATAATCCTCTTCTGATCATCCCGGTCAGACCAGTCAGGCCGCACCCCAGGAGTCAGGATAACGAAATCCCCCCGAATCTCTCTGCGAAGCATTTTGATCTCCTGCGGCGAGGCGACAACGCCGTGCATACCTGCGCGCTGTGCAAGCCGCGCCAAATGAACGACTTGTCGTGGCAGCGACCGTGTTATTTTCAATTCCCTGCGCAGACTCATTCCATCCATGCTCGTGAGTACGGTCACTGCCAGGATGGTCGGCACGGACGCATTGCGCTGGATTGCCGTCACCTTCGCCGCCTCCGACGCTGCCTTCATCATGTCAAATCCGCCGAGGGCGTGAACGTTGAAGATACTGACACCCAGCTTCACAGCTTCCGCCGACGCCTTCGCCACGGTGTTCGGAATGTCATGATATTTGAGATCGAGGAATACGTGACCGCCCAAACCGATAATGCGGCGCACGATGTCCGGACCGTAAGCCGTGAAGAGTTGGTGGCCAACTTTGAAAATTCCCACGACGTCTTTAAGCTCCGCAACAAGGCCGAGCGCTTCCCGTTCGCTGTCGACGTCAAGCGCAAGAACCAGGCGGTCCCGCGCGGCTGCTTTCTGTGTTCCTTCAGGTGAATAGTGATCCTTGATGGTCGACATCCCTTCAGTAGATTCTGATCAGGCTCAAGAGACGGTCCTTGAACATTTCAGCAAGAGTCAGAAGGCCCGGTGGATTAAGAAAAGTGTCGGCATTGTTCGAATAGAGGATCCATGTCTCGGCCGGAAAATCCTGGGACTCCTGGGATAGTTCAACATGCAGATAAACCTTCGGCAAAGCATGAACCGTAATCGCCATATCACTTCCGATGAGGCTTTGCGTTATTTTAGCATCAATCATCGGTAAAAAGACATTGGCCCGGGAGATGATCTCCACGGCATAGTGAGTAATCGGAAGTTCGATTTTCTTTCTGAAATCCGACGGTGCCGCTCCGGGGAAAGTGCCAATGGCGCGCCACGGTGTCATGACCGGCTTTTTGACAGGAGCGAATAAATAATTCACCACCACCGCCGTATGCGACTCGGGGGCTCTCTGTCCGCGCAGAAAAACCCCTTCGCGTGTGATGAGATATTCTTGCCCGAGCACCCCGAGAAGCAACGCATCCTCTTCTTCGCTATACAACGCGCAGGCGCGTTCCGCCACTTCGGGGAAAGAGATATGCTCGAGGGTTTTCACAATGGTACTCCGGCTGGTGCAGAGGGATTGTGAAAATTATACCTGTAACCGCGGGAAAGGACAATAAAAAAAGTCAGGTGACTGGCAATATGGAAGGCCATAAGGAGACGGGGAAGATCAGATTGACTGTCTCATACGTTTGATGATTTCGGTGATCAACTCCTGGATATTAATTTGAAGCTGGATGACATCGGACGGCAAACGTTCCTCGAACCGGTATTCTCCCTCGCGCCAGAGAAAGAGACTGAATATAATGTCCTTCACCTGTATCTTGAGTCCGCTGAAAAGCTCCTTCGGCGGTAGCAGGCCGCTTTCAACGAAAATCTGGCCCATTTTTTTTAGACCTGCATGTTTCCGGTAAAGCTGGAGGGCATGCTCCAGATTAGTTTGGGTGATTTTACCTGCCTTGACTAGACATTCCCCCAGTCGATCGCTGGTGTCTGTGGACGTGGCAAAGATTATCTGGCCGTCCCTGATATGGATGCTTTTTGTTATATCGTCCCTACGCATCATCAATGTTCCGGTAGCCTTTCTGCTCCGCAGATCTTCGAGGATGTCTGAGAGAGGAATTCTCTGAATTTGCCCTGAAAGTGGAATGGACATAGTTGTTGTATCGGCAATCCAAGCTGCTTGTCAGTGATTGCGCGTTCGGGAGGCGAGTCTCGTCCGAGGCTCATCGGCCGTGAGGGCTTGTCGATATTCCGTCCTAATATTCGAACCTGATCCCCGCTCCGCCTATCAGACCTTCTCCAGCCTTGATTTCCAGGAGTACCATAAACTTCTGCGTGATCTTCCATTCAAGACCCGCAAAAGCGTTCACGTAGGTGTCATGGCTCTCAGGAAGAGAACCATAGAGCGCGGACATCGCCAGACCGCCATAAGGGGTAATCTTATACCCCCGATCGGTCAGAGGGAAACCCTTACTCACAATCGTGGCGAAAGTCAGCTCGCTGGCATTCCTGCTGTTGATGATCGTATTGTCGAATCCCAGATCGACTGAAAGATCGAGGGGAACCCCCTCGGTCTCCTTCACGAGCTGATACTTAAGATCAGCGCCAATGAAAGCGCCCAACTTGTCTTCATTGTTTATTGATGTCGATGTGACTCCAAACCTGGCGCCGACTTCAAACATCGCCCCCAAGCCGTAACGGACGTCAGGGTAGTACGTCTTGTATTGATCGCCAAGTGTGAAATTGATTCCGGTCTGGGTCATGCCGGGATCAAGACTCTCGGCAGTCCGAAATTCATTCTGAGAATAACGAGTGTCCGCCTCCGAATGACCGGCCATCATCAACAGCACGGCCCCGATGATCCCAATAAAGGTGAAGAGTCTTTTCATTATATTTCGCCTCCATATTCCATGGATCATATACGAATGCGATTCGGAATATAGCATCAAACTGCCAGGTTGACAAGCAAAATAAATTAGGTGGACAGAGAGAGCCGTAACAGCACCGGACCGTGACCGGCAATGACGTCGGCAAAGAATAAGTTAACAAGATGGTGTGTAAATAAGCGAGGTACGGATATCTGTTCTCAACTTTCCTTGCTCAATTCAATGTTCCAGTAGAGATAATCGCGCCAGCTGAGGGGGGCGTTCTTGAGGCCAAAGGTCATTGTTACGACCGGCATCCAGCGTGGCTTTATGGGGGGACGTATCAGCCTCATCCGCGCCTCGTGCGGGGTCCTGCCGCCTTTCCTGTTATTGCACGCAAGACAGGCGGTCACGATGTTTTCCCAGGTAGCCCGTCCACCCTGCACTTGGGGGATGACATGATCGAAGGTGAGGTCTTCAGCCGGATATTTAGTTCCGCAATACTGGCAGGTGTATTTATCGCGCTGGTAAATGTTGGCCCGTGAAAAACGCACTTCCTTGCTGGTGCGCCTGACCTTGACGAGTTTGAGCAGTCTGAGGATGGAGGGGAGTTTGAAGGAGATGGACACGCCTCGCACGTCCCGATCGTAGAAGTCGATTACCTCCACTTTCCCCTGCGTGAGCAAGGTAATCGCCCTCTGCCATGAGATGATCTTTAGCGGTTCAAATGTAGCGTTGAGGAGGAGCGTCCGTTCCATTGCAACCCTCGAATTACCGCGATTCGGAAGAACCGAAAACCATTGCCAATTCTTGTTGTTTTGAAGAAGTAAAATACAGAAAATCTTGGTGTTTGTCAATAGGTTTGAAAACCCGTATAATGGAGTAATGAACGGGGCGGAACAAACAAGAATTGAACAAGCAGCCTCTGCCAGCGTTGAGCAGATCGTGACGCTGCTCCATGACCCATCGCTGCACGTCATTAAAGCCCTGCTTAGTAATCACAATCTCACTGAGGAAGACATTCTGGTTATCGTGGGCAGGAAAAATCTGCCGCCCGAGGTGTTCACTTCTATCGCCAGAGACAACCGCTGGTCAGAAAGTTACCCCATCCGCAAGGCTCTAGCCGCTAATCCGAAAACGCCTCTGTTGGTCTCGCTCTCGCTCGTGAGGCATCTCCGCATCTTCGATCTTGCAGAGATGGCGCGCAGCCCTCTCATCCCGATCGCGTTTCGGCATAAGGTCGAGTCTATCATCGTGGAACGGATTCCGACAATGGCACTGGGACTAAAAAAATCACTCGCAAAGATGGCAGCGGGAAGCGTTCTGCTCAAACTGCTTCAGGACCACGACCCCGAGATCATAGCGCTGTGCCTCAACAATCCCCGCCTCGTCGAAAGCCACCTCTACAAGATCATCAGCCGTAGGGACACGATAGCAAACACGGTGGTCATGATTGCCGAACATCCGAACTGGTCGCTTCGCTCGGCAGTGCGGTTCGCACTGATCAGAAACGAGCACATGCCTCTCTCGCTGTCCGAACGTTTTCTGCAGTCAATAAAGCTATCGGACCTTCGGGATCTGTATATCGATCCGTCTCTACCAATAACTATCAAACCCATAGTGTATCGGGAGTTACTGGCGCGGGGAGAAGAACCGGGAAAAGTCGGGAAGGAATCGATCTATGAAATTGATGAAGACGACGATCTGGAGCTGGAGGATTTCCATGATGCGGGGAATGAAGAGGGTTCGGCTGAGGATAGTTAGGTGTCCTCTTTTTTATTCAGATATAGACGTTTAACCGAACAGGGGCACAGTTGAAATCAGGAATCATAATAATCACTTAGAGGACACTTCCAAGCATATCAGATTTTGTTATGTTTTTATGAACAATCCCCCTCTTCCTTTGGCGACGGTGCATGAAATCGTACTCAGGTATCGGTCCACATTCAAGTAATGATTATTTGGGAATCATCGACGAAACCGGCAATTGAACAGGATTAACGGCTCTTGAGGTATTGCAGGTTTGACTTGTCAGTTTCATTTAGCGGTTTTCTCCCGTCGTTCCCTCTTCTCCCCCTGTTTTGGCAGCAATGCGAGCATCCATCCCCTGCCGACCGTTATTGCACCCTGGGGACAAAATTCCTGGCAGCAAAAACAACGGATGCAGTCGCGGTAGCGGATCTGAAGATGCCTTCCCGCACTTTGTATGGCTTTTTGCGGGCAATGTCCCTGGCAAATACCGCATTGGATGCATCGTTCATGGTTGATCAACGGTTTGGAGGTGAAGGCGTTTTTCAGAGATCCGCGGGCCCATTCCGGAATCTGCCATTCAAGATGGGTCTGTGGCGGCAGGCGATACCGACTTACTGCTACATGCTCCAGCGCCTCGCCGAGTATTCGGATGCGGTCAAGCTTTGTTGCTCCGATACCAGCTGCCGCCGCAGCTTTTATAATAGGGAGCTTTTCCGGGGGCACGCCGACCATTTTCCCTGCCACGATGTCAAGCGCTACGCCGTCCCCACTGGCGAGTATCGCGCCGATCCAGCGGGGATCGCCGCTACCGGGGCCATTGCCTTCCATACCGATTACAGCGTCCATAATGGTGAGCTGCGGATCCAGAAGAGCGTAGAGTTCCACGAGCATCCTCATGAAGAGTCCATGATTTATTCCGGTATTAAAATGCCACTGGACCTTGCGTTTTCCGGGAATGCATCCGAAAAGATTCTTAACCGCTCCGGTGAGCGTCGTCATCCCATGGGTTTTCAGCTTCGGCAGATTTATGATTACATCGGCTTCGTATGCTGCTCGGGCGATTTCGAAGCGCTTAAACCTGCCGGTATTTTTGACCTGCACCACATCAACGAGTTCGGTCAGTTCTGCTCCTTCCTCAACGAGGACTTTGAGAATTCCGGATTTTTCAGCGACTTTTTTTAGATCCCCCATACCCGGGCTGTCACCCACCATAGGCCTGCCGCCGCATTCACGCACCAGCCTGATAACCGCGCGAACAACTTCGGGATGAGTCGTCACTGCACTTTCCGGCGACTTTGCCTTGAGCATATTCGGTTTTATTAAAACCCGGTCGCCGCTCTTCACGAACGAGCTCATCCCCCCCAAAGCATCCAAGGCCCGGCGGATGGCGGTCATGGTCGCTTCTCGCTCATAATCCGCGCAGCGCACCAGGGAAACATCAGATATGGTTTCTCTGTTCATAGCTTTCAGCAAAAACCCTATTCACCCTTTGCGCTTCGCGGCCTCCTGGAGTATTTTCACCATCTGCCGGTGAATTCTGCCGTTGCTCGCAAGGATCTCCTCGGCATGCAGGTCGAAGCTTTCCCCGGACAAATTGGTGACCACTCCTCCCGCTTCAGTAACAATTAGGCTCCCGGCTGCAACGTCCCAGGGCTTCAACTTCAGCTCCCAGAATCCATCGAAACGACCCGATGCCACGGAACAGAGATCGAGCGCTGCCGAACCGTCGCGCCGGACTTCCTGTGATGCCATGAGAAGATCATGGAAATAATTCATATTGTTCTTTTCACTCACTTTGCGGTCATAGGGGAATCCCGTAGCAAGCAGGCTTTTCATAAGCGTATCGGTGATCGAAACACCTATCTTTTTTTCATTCAAAAAGGCCCCCTGTCCTTTCTGCGCTGAGAAAAGCTCTTCTCGCATGGGGTCGTACACGACGCCTGCCAAGATGGTTCCTTCCTGTTCGAGGGCGATGGATATGGAAAAGCAGGGGTAGCCGTGAGCGTAATTCGTGGTGCCATCCAAGGGATCGATAATCCAGGTAAACCCCGAGTCATTTCGGATATCGGTCTCTTCTTCGGCAACGATACCATGTTGGGGAAAGGCAGCACGGAGGGTTCCGACCACTACGCGTTCAGACCGCATATCCATTTCGGTAACCAGATTGATGTCTCCTTTATAGGTAATTTGGCGCGTTCCGCCAAGGTTCTCGCGCAGGATTTTACCCGCCTTCAGTGCCGCTTCACGGGCAACAGCAATAACACTCTTCACCTTTCCTCCAAAATAATCGATAGTATCATAGAAACCAGTATGCAAATATCGAGAACAAAAAAGGGTAAGGCTGTCCTGCCCTACCCTTTATTCCCTACCTGGTGACCGCCATGCCTTGAGCGATTTAAGAACAATAATAAAAGCTTGAATGAGCTTTTATTACTGAACGATTCTCTCCATCTCCACGCCTAGATAATCCGCTAAGAGTTTCACGGTACGCGGCTTCATCGTCACGCCTTTGAGCGTGCGAGAGACAGTCACTTTGTGCATTCCCAGGCTGTCCGCGATTTCAGTATAACTGAGTCCTTTTTCCAACCGTTTCTTCTCAAGAATTTCAATCTTATACATGGCAAAGCCTCCACTCATAAGATTTAACATAACTGTTTCCTGAAGAACCTTAATGAAAGAAAACGCCTTAATTAATTGTTTGCAAATTAAATTATACTATAACACAAATATTTGCAAATTGAAACGTTCACACGGTGTGCAATATTGCAACTACCTGTTGACATGCTAATAAAAATAGTGTATAAAGACCACATTATGAAGCTCGCAGAAATACTTAAAAAATTACGAATAAAGAACAAACTCTCTATGAGCCAGGTTGCGCGCATTTCCGAGGTGGCTCCGGACGCCCGCGGAAGAATTACGCAGGGGTACATATCCCGCCTTGAATCAGGCAAGGAAACAAATCCGAGCCTGATGAAACTCATCACATTGTGCAGTATTTACAAAGTCCAGCCCAACATTCTTTTCTCGAAAAACGGCTTAAAAAAACAGAAAAAAAAGTGATATTATCGTCGCACGCATGAATCAGCGCGGTGCGCTCCAACGATGAGGGATATGGCAAGCCTTGCAGTGTTTGGAGGAGGCATGCACTGCCTTGGCTGCCAGCACTTCACGGGTGTGGCAGCGGAGACAGTCATCGTCTGTCGGTTTGATGCGCGCGTGAGGCTTATGGCATTCGTAGCAATTCAGACGCGCCATGGGCACTTTGTCCGGAAAGGATGCCCGGGATAACTTCCGGTGGCAGGAGAGACAATGCTCCCTGTCCGGTATCAATGCCTCCGACTTTTTCGATGAGAATGCGTGGCACCGAAGACAGGATATGTTCTCCATGCCGACCCCATGAACTTTCCAGTCTTTATGACAGCGTAGACAGGCGTCCTTTTCCGGCCTGAACGAGTGTACGGTTCGGCTATGGCAATCTTTGCAAGACAGCTTTTCCATGATTACGTGGCGTGCATGCCCCGTTGATTTGTTCACCGTGAGCGAACCCTGCCGAGCCTCGTCCCAATGGCACTTTGTGCAGGTCTTCCACGGGGTCTCGTTTCCATGCGGTTCGGGGGTTTTGCGGTCTGTCGTGAATATAAATTTTACGAGCAAGCGGTTCTGTTCAATCATGCCGAGCTGATGGCACTCCTGGCATGCCATATTCCGGTGACCGGAGAGTTTCCACGCCTTGTATGCTTCCTCCATCAAATGGCAGCTGTTGCAGAACTCCGGGTTTTTCTGAATATAGTTATAGTATCTTACCGCAAGGACAATCCCAAGCACCGAGATCACGAGCATGAGGGAAACAACAATAACCTTCTCCCTCGGGGAAAGTCCCCGCTCTAGCCTTTCGAATATTTTTGAAATCAATCTATACATACTATGATCGGAAGTCGGCAGAAGTCAGCCGGAATCCACGCCGTTCGCCGCTGGTTTCCGCATCCTGAGTATTTATTTTATCAGATATTCAGCAATCTGCACCGCATTCAGAGCTGCACCCTTGCGAACATTATCGGATACGATCCAGAGATTGATACCGCTCGTGACAGACTCATCTTCCCGGATCCTGCCCACGAAGATCTCATCCTTGCCTGTAACGTCGGCTGCAAGGGGGTAAAGGTTTTTCTTGGGGTCGTCGTATACTATAACACCCGGGGCCGCAGCGAGAATTGCCCGCAACTCATCGGCTGACACCTTGGTTTCCGTTTCAATATTAACCGACTCGGCATGGCCGCGAAATACCGGCACCCGCACAGCCGTTGCCGTTATCCGAATTGAGTCGTCCTCCATGATCTTCCTCGTCTCGTCAACAAATTTCATTTCCTCGCGTGTATAGCCGTTATTGAGAAACGAATCGATGTGAGGAATACAGTTGAATGCGATCTGGTGGGGATATACTTTTGTCTTTACTTCTCTAAAGTTCAGCAGCGCGATGGTTTGCTGCGCCAGTTCGTCCATGCCCTTTTTCCCGGTGCCCGAAACAGACTGCAGGGTCGTGACGACAACACGTTTTATCTTAACCTTGTCATGAATAGGTTTTAATGCCATTACCAAGCTTATCGTGGCGCAGTTAGGATTGGCTATAATACCGACATGCTTTTCGAGGGCAGGGGCATTCACCTCGGGCACTACGAGGGGTACCTTCGGATCCAAACAAAACGCGCTCGAATTGTCGATCACGACGGCGCCAGACGCAACTGCGGACGAAGCGAACTCGAGACTGCGTTCCGCGCCTGCCGAGAACAGGGCGATGTCTACATCCTTGAATGAATCCCTGTTTAGTTTGCGAACGGCGACGTTCCTGCCCTGAAAGGCGATTCGCTCGCCCTCTGATTGCTCGGATGCGAGCAACACGAGTTCGCCCACCGGGAGTTTACGCTCCTCGATGATTTCAACCATTTCCCTGCCCACGAGGCCGGTTGCGCCGGCTACGGCAACGACATATTTAGTCTTTTTTTTAAGCATGTGGTTATGATGGGATAAATTACCGATCGGGTGCTAAGGTCGCGAAGGGATACAAAGCTTGTTACCAAAAAACCTTGCACTCTGCACGCCTGGTTCAATTTTACTGTCTGTTATTCGGTTATTTTTCCACAACGATTCTCAGCATTCTGCGCAGCGGCTCCGCCGCACCCCAGAGAAGCTGGTCGCCGCAGGTAAAGGCGTTCAGGAACGTCGGCCCCATGTTCATCTTGCGCAGCCGGCCAACCGGAACGGTAAGTGTCCCGGTGATTTTAGCGGGGGTCAATTCCTTGATCGTAAGTTCACGAACGTTCGGAATAACTGTTACCCATGTATTATGCTTGGAGATTATGTCCGCTATCTCGTCGAGCGGCACGTCTTTCGTCAATTTGATTGTGAGAGCCTGGCTGTGGCAGCGCATGGCCCCGACGCGCACGCAGGTCCCGTCGATCGGGATCGGATTCCCTTCACGACCGAGGATCTTGTTCGTCTCGGCCTGTCCCTTCCATTCTTCCTTGCTCTGGCCGTTCTCAAGCTGCTTGTCGATCCAGGGAATAACGGAACCTGCAAGTGGCACGCCGAAGAATTCCCGGGGATAGGAATCGGAACGAATATGTTCGGCAACCTTACGGTCGATTTCAAGGATCGCGCCTGAGGGATCGTCGAGCAGGGATTTCACCGTGCCATGAATCGAGCCCATCTGTTTCAGCAACTCGCGCATATGGTTGGCGCCTGCTCCCGAGGCCGCTTGGTAAGTCATGGCGCTCATCCATTCAACCAGACCCTGTTCGTAAAGCCCCCCCAGGGCCATGAGCATCAAAGACACCGTGCAATTGCCGCCTATATAGTTTTTGATCCCTTTTGCCATGCCGCTCTTGATAACGTTCAAATTGACCGGATCGAGAATAATGATGGCGTCCTTCTCCATGCGCAGCGTTGATGCCGCGTCGATCCAGTAGCCTTTCCAGCCCGTAGCGCGCAGCTTGGGATAGACTTCGTTCGTATAATCTCCGCCCTGACAGGAGATGATACCATCCATTGACATGAGTGCGCTGATATTCTTCGCGTCCTTGAGTGGCGGAACGTCCTTGCCGATGCTCGGCCCCTTGCCGCCGACATTCGACGTGGTGAAAAATACCGGGTCGATACGGTCGAAATCCTTTTCCTCGTTCATCCGGCCCATGAGCACGGAGCCCACCATGCCGCGCCAACCTATAAAACCCACTCGCATCATGTCATTCTCCCGCCTTACTATCTATTCGTAAACTTTGAAATCTGAACTGTACTAAACCATCCCCGCCACCAAATCCCCCACTTCCGTGGTCGAATATCCCATCTTCCCTGCAGCCTGGCTTTTCATCTTCTTCATGGCGGAGATCATTGCTGTTTCGATCAGCTGCGCGGCCTTTGCCTCGCCTAGGGAATCAAGCATCATCATTGCAGCGCCGATTGCAGCCATGGGATTGATCACGTTCTGCCCTGCATACTTCGGAGCGCTGCCACCCATGGGTTCGAACATGGAAACGCCTTCCGGGTTGATATTACCGCCCGATGCAACGCCGAGCCCGCCCTGAATCATTGCACCGAGGTCGGTTATGATGTCGCCGAAGAGGTTTTCCGTTACCGCGACATCAAACCATTCCGGATTTTTCACGAACCACATGTTCGCTGCATCAACATGGTTGTAGTCGCGCTTTATCTCCCGATACTGTTTTAAGCCCATCTCTTCAAATGCGCGATACCAAAGGTCGCCGCAATGAGTCAGCACGTTCCGCTTGTGAATAAGCGTGATCGGCTTCGCGGCATATTTCGGGTCTTTCGCATTACGCTTCTTCTTGAGTTCGAACGCGTATTTCAAGCACCGATCTACGGTCCGACGGTCATACACCATCAACTGCGTCGCGATCTCCTCGGTCGTGCCCACGCGCGTCGCTCCGCCGTGCCCCGTATAGATGCCCCCCGTATTCTCGCGGATGACCACGAAGTCGATCTGCTCGGGCCCCTTATCTCTGAGCGGGGTCTCCACATTGGGATAGAGCTTCACTGGCCGGAGATTGATGTACTGGTCAAGGGCAAAACGTATTTTAAGCAGGATACCAGTTTCGAGAATGCCCGGTTTTACGTCAGGATGGCCGATAGCTCCAAGAAACAGGGAATCGAATTTCTTAAACTCATCGATTGCGCTGTCCGGGAGCGTCTCTCCGGTCCTGAGATATCGTGCGGCGCCAAAATCGAAGTCGGTGAACTCAAGTTTAAACGCACCTCGCGATGCAACGGCGTTCAAAACTTTTTTGGCTTCGCAAACGACTTCTGGTCCCGTGCCGTCACCGGATATCGTTCCGATCTTGTAAGTCTTTGCCATAAGAATAAATTCCTCTCAAGATAAATCAACATACATAGTGGCTGCAGAAATGAAGAATGAAACAACGAAAATGTAAAATCGAAAAAGAATGAATTATTGCGCTCCCTTTCCCCGGGAAAAGGCTGCTATCTTTTTCTCGCGCTGCAGTTACTTGTCCGCATCTCGATGCAGTTGTCGTCGCCAGGGATAAAATCCAACCCGCAAGAAGGCTGCGAAGGCCTGATGGATGAGGAATAGGATGAATCGAGGTTCCGGCTGTAATACACGCATAGTTCACAGCGTGACCCGGAGTCATGCGTTTGGCTGTTAGGCTGGAGCGCTTTCATCAGCTTGAAGCACGCGGTCAATTACAAACCTGCCTTTTTCTTCGTGTATGCCATAAGCCCGCCGGCGGCAATGAGTTCCTGCATGAAGGGCGGGACGGGAGCAACCTTGAACGTTTTGTTCGAGGTAAGATTCCGGATCACTCCTGCATCAGCATCGACTTCGATCTGGTCGCCTTCTTTGATACCGTCAACCGCCTCGGCGCTTTCAAAGATCGGAAGCCCCATGTTAAAGCAGTTCCGGTAAAATATCCGCGCGAAGTTTTTTGCCACTACGCAGGACACCTCGGCAGCCTTGATCGCAATTGGCGCATGTTCTCTCGATGACCCGCATCCGAAGTTCTTCTCGGCTACGATAATGTCTCCGGGTTTCATCCTCTTCATGAAGTCGGGCGTGGTGGAATCCTCCATGCAGTGTTTTGCAAGCTCTTTTGGATCTGAGGTATTCAGATAACGGGCCGGAATGATAGCGTCCGTATCAACATCGGCCCCGAATTTCCATGCATTGCCTTTGAATTTCATAAGAACCTCTTTGTTTGAAGCGAGCAAACCGGTTAAACCTAAACCACTCAACCCATCTGCACCGAAAGTTATTTCAGTTCTTCCGGACGGCCGATTCTCCCGAGTACCGCAGATGCCGCCGCAATCGCAGGATTGGACAGATATACTTCGCTCTTGGGAGAGCCCATCCTGCCGACGAAGTTCCGGTTGGTCGTGGCTATTGCGCGTTCCCCGGCGGCGAGAATGCCCATATGACCGCCGAGACAGGGGCCGCAGGTGGGGGTGCTGAAGGCGGCGCCCGCATCGATGAATGTGTCCACAAGGCCTTCCTTAATGGACTGCTTATATACGGCCTGCGTGGCTGGTATGACGATCATGCGGACATAGGGATGAACCTTGTGACCTTTGATAACTTTGGCAGCCTCCCTGAGGTCCTCGATTCTGCCGTTCGTGCAGGAGCCGACGACGGACTGATCGATGTTTATGGCAGCGAGTTCGCTCACGGGTTTAACATTTTCCGGAAGATGGGGGCATGCAATCTGGGGTTCCATGCCGGTCAAATCGTACTCGCGAACGTCCACGTAGTCCGCTTTTCTGTCGCTTTTGAAGAATTTATACTTTCGTCGCGCGCGCTTCGCCACGTATTTTTCCGTAATCTCGTCGGGCTCGATGATGCCGTTCTTGCCGCCCGCTTCAATGGCCATATTGCAGATGGTCAGCCGGCCGGACATGGGGAGTTTGCGGATCACTTCGCCGGTGAACTCCATGGCGCGGTACAGTGCACCGTCGACGCCGATATCGCCTATCGTGTGAAGGATGATGTCCTTTCCGCCGACCCATTTACTGACTTTGCCCTTATAGATGAACTTCATGCTCTCAGGTACCTTGAACCAGGCCTCGCCGGTGATCATGGCCGCGGCAACGTCGGTGCTGCCCACACCAGTCGAAAATGCGCCCAGGCCGCCATAGGTGCAGGTGTGGCTGTCGGCGCCGATCACCACATCGCCGGGCACCACGATTCCCTGCTCGGGCAGGAGCGCATGTTCCACGCCCATCCTGCCGACCTCGAAGTAGAGCGAAAGGCGGTGCTCCCGCGAAAACTGCCGGAGCATGTTACACTGCTCGGCTGAAGGGATGTCCTTGTTCGGAGCAAAGTGGTCGGGAATTAGCGCGATCCGCTCGGCGTCGAATACTTTCTTAGCACCTCCGGCTCGAAATTCCTTGATCGAGATAGGCGCGGTGATATCATTGGCGAGCACCAGATCGAGCCTGGCGTTGATCAATTCTCCAGATTTTACTTCTTTTTTGCCGCAGTGCGCGGCCAGTATCTTTTCCGTTATCGTCATCATGGTCTGAAAAATATACAATATCCCTTGCCCAGTTTCAACTGTTTTTTGGCCGTCCCTTTTTCCAATACTCAAGCTTGTTTAAGGCATTAACGTATGCTTTGGCGCTTGCGACAATAATATCCGTATCGGCGCCGTGGCCCGCGACCTTTTTACCCTCTTCCTCGACCTTCACGGTCACCTCTCCCAGAGCGTCAGTGCCGCCGGTGATTCCCTTGACCAGATAGGCATCGAGTTTGCTTTTCGTGCCCGTAATTGCGGCGATCGTGCGGTAGACTGCGTCGACCGGACCGTCTCCGGTACCTGTCTGCTTTACGGAGTTTCCGTTCACCACCAGCTCAACCGTGGCCTTCGGCGTTAGCCCCGTGCCACTTTCCGCGCTGAGATGCTTCAGGATATAAATCTCCTGAATCTGCTGCATCTCATCGGATACGATCGCTTCGAGATCCTCGTCGAACACTTCTTTTTTCTGATCCGCCAGCCGTTTGAACCGTTCAAATGCCTTATTCAGGTCTTCAGCGGAAAGTTCATAGCCCATTTCCTTGAGCCGGTCGCGGAACGCGTGTCTGCCGGAATGTTTCCCCAGCACTAAATTGGTTTTCAAGAGACCGACCGATTCCGGCTTCATGATCTCGTATGTGGTTCGTTCCTTGAGCAATCCGTCCTGATGGATGCCCGACTCGTGGGCAAAAGCATTGGCCCCCACGATAGCCTTGTTCGGCTGAACCGGGATGCCCGTGATCTTTGTCACAAGCCTGCTCGTGCGCGTAATCTCTTCGGTGCGAATCATTGTGTCGGCGCCGAAAAAATCCCTCCTTGTGCGGAGCGCCATGACGACCTCCTCCATGGAGCAGTTTCCCGCCCGCTCGCCGATGCCATTCACCGTGCATTCCACCTGTGTCGCTCCGTTCCCGATTGCTGCGAGCGCATTCGCGACGGCCAGCCCCAAGTCGTTATGGCAATGAACTGAGATGGAGGCCTTGCCGATGTTTTTAACCCTCGTCCTGATTTCCCGGATGAGCGCGCCGAACTCATCGGGCATGGCATATCCCACGGTGTCCGGGATATTGACGGTTCCGGCGCCTGCATCGATGACGGCCTCGACCACTTCCAGGAGGTAGGAAACATCGGTCCGCGTGGCGTCCATGGGGGAGAACTCAACGTCCTCCACAAGGGACCGGGCATGCCCGACCATCTCCACGGAGCGCTTGAGCGCTTCGTCGCGTGAGATGCGGTACTGGTGTTTCAGATGGATATCCGATGTGGAATGGAAGGTATGAATACGCCGCTTCGGGGCATCCTTAAGCGCCTCCCAGGCCCGGTCGATGTCTTCCTTCCGGGCGCGGGCAAGACTGCAAACAACCGGACCCTCCACCTCGGCCCCGATGCGTTTAATGGCCTCGAAATCTCCGGGCGAACTGATGGCGAAGCCGGCCTCGATAATATCGACGCCGAGCCGTGCGAGCTGTTTTGCCATGGTTATTTTTTCTTCGACATTCATGCTTGCTCCCGGTGACTGTTCGCCATCGCGAAGTGTCGTGTCGAATATCCTGATGAGTCTGTTCATATGCTCCTCCATGTCATGCGGCGAGTGCCGCGTGCATGATGCAGAAGTAGAATTCTCCTTCAAAAGAGAACTGGCCTAGCGGCAACCTGTCTTTACCTGAATCGCCAGATGATGCCATCGAGAATGCGCTCTCCCCACTGAATCGAAACGGCATTCCCGTTCGGTATTGTTGCGGGAAAGGCTATATTCGGTTCATGCGGCCGCTGCGCAAGCTGTTTCTCTTACGGCCCCTTCAAACAATGATACTGAAGTCGGAGATACGTGTCTTTTATCTCCTCGTCCCTGCTGTCGATATTACAGTACGATTCCGATCAGGCCGGACTATGCAGTGACTGTTTTCCTCCTCCTCAGCAACTTGTACAGCGCCTCTGCCATGCCGACAAGCACATAGGAGATGGAAACCAAGAACAGGACGAGCGCAGGATGATAGGCAACCACTGCCAGAAAGGCCGCAATGACGACAAGGATTCCAAAGGGACGACGCTCCTTCAAGTTCGCTTCCTTCAAGCTGTGGTAAGTGATATTGCTCACCATGAGTCCGGCAAGGATGAAGGTCAGAGCCAGAACCCAGTAGTCCTTGCCGACCGCATCGGCTAGCCATACAAGCTTCAGACTGTCAAGTATTTCGATAATATCGGCGTATGCCAGCACCGTCGTTGCAATCACGAGAGCCGAAGCCGGAGTAGGGAGGCCCGTGAAGTGCTTTTTCTCGGCGCTGCCCATCTGTACATTGAACCGTGCAAGCCTGAGTGCGGCGCAGGCGACGAGAAAAAATGACCCGATCCATCCAATACGTCCAAAGGAAGACAATGTCCAGGTATAAGCAAGGATACCTGGTGCGACGCCGAACGAGATGACGTCGGCGAGGGAGTCGATCTCAATGCCGAAGCGTGTCGCCGTATGGGTGAGCCGCGCAACCCAGCCGTCCAGTACGTCAAATATCGATGCTATGAGTATGGCCCACGCGGCCCGCTCGTAATTGGAACTGAACGACGCCACGATGGAGTAGAACCCGAAGAACATGCTCGACAGCGTGATGAGGTTCGGCAGTATGTAGATTCCTTTTCTCAACTGGCAAAGCTCCTCTTCGCACTTCCTCCCTCTTGAGGGGGAAAAACCGAAACCTGCACCCGCATCATGCCAACGGGGGAGAGAGTGCGGTTCATTTCAACACCGCAATGATGTCCCTGGCGCCCTTAATACTGTCGCCGACCTTCACTTTCAGTTCGGCGTCCTTTGGGAGAAAAATGTCGACCCGTGAGCCGAAGCGGATCAATCCGTATCGTTCACCGGTGTTGATCCGATCTCCAGGTTTAGCATAACATACGATGCGGCGCGCGATGAGACCGGCGATCTGCTTCACGAGTATTTTGTTACCGCCGTCAGTAATGACAACGGCGGTCTGCTCGTTGTCCAGCGATGCTTTGTCCACTGAGGCGACATGGAATTTCCCCGGGTTGTATTTCACGGTTTCCACCGTCCCGCCCAGAGGGGAGCGGTTCACATGGACGTTGAACACGGACAGGAAAATACTGATCTGCTTCACGTCCTGTTTCAGGTAGGTTGGTTCGAAAATGTCCTTGATCACAATAACCCTGCCGTCAGCCGGAGCAACAACAACTCCCTTGCCCCGGGCCACTGCCCGCTCCGGGTCCCGAAAAAAGAAAAGAACAAAAAGTGTAAGAACAAGCGAAATAACCGCCGTGTTCTTCCAACCGAACGCAAAGAGAAGCATCGTGACGATTGCCAGGGGGAGAATAAAAGGCCATCCCTCCGATGCGACCGGTATTCCATAGTTTTTCATCATAATACGCAAGCCTCTACGTTCACTGGTCGTCTCATCCGTTCACCGGCGTTGACGCAACGGCGAACTCTAAACGTCGAACCGTTTTCATCAGTTTTTGCTCTTATCCACCAGTTTGCCCTTCTGGAGCCAGGGCATCATCTTCCGCAAACGGTCGCCGACTTCCTCAATCTGATGGGCTTGGCCCTTTTTCGTGAGTGCATTGAACGTGGGTTTGTTCGCAATGTTTTCTAGCATCCATTCCTTGGCGAACTGCCCCGACTGGATCTCGCCGAGGATCTTTTTCATTTCTTTCCTGGTTTCCTCGTTAATGAGTCGCGGCCCTCGCGTCAAGTCGCCGTACTGCGCGGTGTTGCTTATTGAGTATCGCATGTTGGAGATGCCGCCCTCATAGATAAGATCGACAATGAGTTTCAGCTCATGGAGACATTCAAAATAGGCCATTTCCGGGGCATAGCCGGCCTCGACAAGCGTTTCATAACCGGCCTGTATAAGCGCTGTTACCCCACCGCAAAGTACCGCCTGCTCGCCGAAAAGGTCTGTTTCCGTTTCCTCGCGAAACGAGGTCTCGATAACACCTGCCCGCCCGAGCCCGACAGCGCAGGCATAAGCCAGCGCCACGTCTTTGGTGTTGCCTGAAGGATTCTGGTGCACAGCAATGAGACCCGGCACGCCCTCTCCCTTCGTATACTGGGACCGGACAAGATGGCCTGGGCTCTTGGGCGCCGCCATAAAAACATTCACATCCTCGCGCGGAACAATCTGGCCGAAATGGATGTTGAACCCATGGGCGAAAGCGAGATAGGCGCCCTTCTTGATGTTCGACTCGATGTCCTTCTTGTACATGCCACCCTGGAGTTCATCGGGGACGAGGATCATAATGATATCGGCGGCTTTTGCGGCATCAGCCACTTCCACGACCTTGAGCCCGGCGCCGGCGGCCTTTTCCCACGACTTGCTCCCTTTGCGAAGCCCTACCATCACGTCAACGCCGCTTTCCTTAAGATTATTGGAATGGGCAAAACCCTGGCTGCCGTAACCGATCACAGCCGTTTTTTTGCCTTTCAGTAAATTCATGTCCGCATCTTTGTCATAGTAAACTTTCATCATGTCCCCTTTCTCCTATTTGATCCTCAATCGGAATTTATTGTAGCGGATGAACGCTGTTTCGAGCGAAACGTCGGTGCTCATCGGACATCGGGTCGCCTGCGCTAGTGAATTTTTTTCTTCAAAACATCATCCTGGAAAATCTGATCCAGCGCCGCTGAAAGAGCTTCGGAGAGGGCAGCGGCCAGCTTTTTGCGTGAATACAGGACGCTCTGCTCAATTGTGCTGTTGATGTCAATGACTCGTATGATTTTTTTTTCAGCAGCATCGCCAATGACGATCTTCAGCCGGACTGAGGTTTTCAGGCTTGTTTTAAAGGGAACAGATTCTGAGTCGAGCCACAGGGACTTGATCTCGCCACCGATCAGAAGATCGTACCCATCCGCAGGCATCCCTTCCGACGTCATGTCCCAGGAAGCTGCTTCTTTTGCGGTCATTCCGTGGGCCCTCACGGCGCCCTTCAATCCCGCCGTGACCAGATCCGCCACCGTACCCTGTATCACAAGGTCGTTTTTGAGGCCGCTCGTTACGGTCTGCTTGCCGATAACGGACGGCGGAAGCCCCCGTTCGTCCCTCAACAAGCTCACCCCGATGGTTACGGTAGAGGATACCGGGGTCTTTTTCACCGGAGGCTGATAGGCAATATCAAGAAGGACAGGACCTTTCTCAGCACATCCGGCCAGCAGCCAGAAAGCCACGAGACAGAACGCTGCCAGCTTTCCTTTGGCTAGGAATGATATTGTGCTTTGTCCTTCAGGCGTTCGCATTTTGAATTTATTCCCTGGGTATGGCGACTTTTCCAGTCCGCACAACTTCCTTGATTCCGATGGGCCTAAGCAGTTCGATGAAGGCTTCGATCTTCTTTTCGTCGCCGGTCACCTGGAAGGTGTAGCTTTTCTGCGAGGAATCGACAACGCGCGCGCGGAAAATATCGGCTATTCTGAGCGCTTCGGCACGATGCTCAGTCGGCGCATTTATTTTTATGAGGCACATCTCGCGTTCAACGTATTCCTTCTCCGCGAGGTCGGTTACTTTGATGACGTCGATAAGCTTGTTGAGCTGTTTGAGGATCTGCTCCAGAATACGCTCATCGCCCGTTGTCACAATTGTCATTTGCGAGATCGTGGGGTCCAGCGTCGGACCGATGGAAATGGTCTCGATGTTAAATCCCCTGCCGCTGAAAAGCCCTGAAACGCGTGATAGCACTCCGAATTTGTTTTCAACAAGAACTGATATGATATGTTTCATGGCCCACCCTTGATCGAAACTACGCAGGAATGCGGTTTAAAATTGTAAAAAAGACGTCCTTTCAGTCTTACCATGTTTATTCGTGGCTACAAATTCTCGTGAAGTTATCTCACCGCTTTCAGTTTTTTGTCTTCTTTTTTCTTTTCTTCCCCGAAAATCATTTCATGAATGGACGCTCCCGCCGGCACCATGGGGTAGACCTTTTCGTATCGAGCGGTCACGAAGTCCATAAACACAGTCCTTTTCATTTTGAGCGCCTCTTTGAGCACCGGCTCCACCTCCACCGGTTTCGTTGCCCGCAGGCCTATTGCGCCATATGCTTCGGCAAGCTTCACAAAATCGGGAGTGCTACCGAGATCGACTGACGAGTAACGTTCCTCATAGAACAGCTCCTGCCACTGTCGCACCATCCCGAGATAACGGTTGTTCAGAATAACGACTTTCACCGGAATGTTGTTCTCCACCGACGTGGCAAGTTCCTGAATGTTCATCTGGATACTGCCGTCTCCGGAGATACTGAACACTTCCCGGTCGGGGTGGGCCACCTTCGCGCCGATAGCGGCCGGAAACCCATAACCCATGGTCCCGAGACCTCCCGAGGTGCACCAGTTCCTTGGCTTGTCGAATTTATAGTATTGTGCGGCCCACATCTGGTGCTGACCCACGTCGGTAACGATGATGGCGTTGCCTCCGGTGATCTCGTAAAGCTTCTCGACCACGAACTGGGGCTTGATGACATCATCGGCAAATTCGTAGGTGAGCGGTCGTTCCTCCCGCCATACTTCGATCTGCTTGAGCCAGCTCTTACGAATGGCGTCCCACGGCTCCTTGATATGGCGAAGCTCCTTGTTGAGCTCGACCATCACATGTTTCACGTCGCCCACGATTGGAATGTCGACGCGGACATTTTTCCTGATGGATGTGGGATCAACATCGATGTGAATGATCTTAGCCTCGGGCGCGAACCCTTCCACTTTGCCGGTGACGCGATCGTCAAAACGGGCTCCAATGGCTATGATCAGGTCGGAGTTGTGAATCGACATGTTGGCATAATAAGTGCCATGCATGCCGAGCATCCCGAGTGACAGCGGATGAGTCCCCGGGAAACCTCCGATTCCCATAAGTGTATGAGTCACCGGGATTTTCGTGATATCGGCGAATTCGAGGATTTCCGCCGCCGCGTTCGAGAGGATGACGCCACCGCCGATATATGCTACCGGCTTCTTTGCTTTTGCGATTGCTTCAGCTGCCTGCTTGATCTGCCACTTGTTCCCCGTGACCGTCGGATTATAGCTCCGGATCTCGACCTTCTCAGGATAATGGAACTCCTCCTTGCTCGTCACCACGTCGCGCGGCAGGTCGATCAACACCGGTCCCGGCCGGCCAGTTGATGCAATGTAGAAAGCCTCTTTGATGGTCCTGGCGAGGTCGGCAACATCCTTCACCAGAAAATTATACTTGGTGCAGGGACGGGTTATTCCGACGATGTCCGCTTCCTGAAAGGCATCGTTGCCGATCAAAGCAGTCGGCACCTGACCGGTAAAAACGACAATTGGGATGGAGTCCATATAGGCGGTGGCAAGGGCGGTGACAACATTCGTGGCACCCGGTCCCGAAGTCACCAGGGCAACGCCGACTTTGCCTGTAGAACGGGCATAGCCGTCGGCCATATGCACCCCCCCCTGCTCATGGCGCGGAAGAATGATACGGACGTCCTTTTGGTCATAAAGCACGTCGAAGATCTTGAGAACGACGCCACCGGGATAGCAGAAAAGCGTGTCGACCTTCTCCTTTTTCAGGCATTCGAGGAATATCTCAGCACCGGTAATCTGTTTGGTAGTCATAAGAGCACCTGTCTATCACGAAATTCAAAATCTCAAATCACAAATAATGAAAGAAGTCCTTGGCTGTTATTGACGGCATCGGGTAAAAAAATGAGCGCTTTGCTTTTTGACATTACACCAGCTTGTTCGGAATCACGGCACCGGCTAACGCTCTGAAAAAGTACGATTCCGGGCAAGCCGGATTGACGTGAAAATTCAACTTTATTGAGACCATTACTTTTATAGAACCGCAGCTCTTCTATTTTACCACCGCGCCAGTATTTGCCGATGTCACGACCCTTGCATACCGCGCCAGCCAGCCGCTCTTGATCTTCGGCTCCCGGGGTTTCCACTTTGCAAGGCGCTTTTTGATTTCAGCTCTGGACAGCTTGACCTCCAGTTTGCGGTTCGGTATGTCGAGAACAATCCGGTCCCCGTCGCGGACTGCCGCAATGGGACCGCCCTCCGCGGCTTCGGGAGAAATATGGCCTATACAGGGGCCACGCGTTCCTCCCGAGAACCTGCCGTCAGTCAGAAGAACAACCGAATCGCCAAGCCCCATCCCTGATATGGCAGAGGTGGGCGAGAGCATCTCTCGCATGCCCGGCCCTCCCTTGGGGCCCTCGTAGCGAATCACGATAACATGACCGGCCTTGATCTTTTTGTTCAGGATGGCCGTCATGGCCTCTTCCTCCGAATCGAACACAATGGCGGCCCCCTTGAACTTCAGCATCTTGCTGCTCACGGCGGTCTGTTTTACCACCGAACCGTTCGGAGCAAGGTTGCCGGAGAGTACCGCGATGCCGCCTTCCTTGTGGTAGGCATTGTCCAGTTTCCTGATCACGTCGTCGTTCCGGACCTGTCCAGCCTTTGCAAGCTCGACGATGGATTTACCGCTCACTGTGGGCGATTTCTTCAGCACTGCGGCAAACCGAGACATCACACCGGGTATACCGCCCGCGGCGTCGAGATCTTCAAGATAATGATCACCGCCCGGCAGCATATTACAAATATGAGGCGTCGAGCGGCTGATCTTGTCGAAGACGTTCATCGACAATTCAATTCCCGCCTCGTATGCGATCGCCGGAATATGCAGCGTCGTGTTGGTCGAGCCGCCGAGTGCCATATCAATGCGGATGGCGTTCTCGAAGGCATTCTTTGTCAAAATTTTCCGCGGGGTGAGATTTTCCTTTATCATGCCCGTGATGCGTTTGCCGCTCTCGAATGCTATTCTCCGCTTCTCCCCGGATACGGCGAGTGCTGTGGCGCACCCCGGCAGGCTCATGCCAAGCGATTCAGTGACACAGGCCATGGTGTTGGCCGTGTACATTCCCTGACACGAACCCGGCCCGGGACAGGCGCATACTTCAAGCTCGGCCAGATCGGCCTCGGACATTTCGCCCTTCCTGACCTTGCCCACGGCTTCAAACGCGGTAATCAGGTTCACCCGCTGCCCCCGGAAATTGCCGGAATGCATGGGACCCGCGGTAACGACAATGGTAGGGATATCGAGCCGCGCCGCGGCCATCAGCATGCCGGGCGTGATCTTGTCGCAGTTCGTAAGCAGGACAAGACCGTCAAAGGCATGGGCCGTGGCTATGGATTCTACCATATCGGCAATCAGCTCTCGGGACGGAAGCGAATAGTGCATGCCCCGGTGTCCCATGGCGATCCCGTCGCAGATGCCGGGAAGACCGAAAAACAGCGGCCAGCCGCCACCGGCGTGGACGCCCTTTTCGATGAAACGCTCCAGATCGCGCATGCCGATATGGCCGGGGATCAGGTCCGTGAAACTGGTGGCGATCCCGATCATGGGCTTGTCGAGCTCACTCCTCGTGATTCCCGTTGCGAATAAAAGAGACCGATGGCCCGCGCGCTCCAAGCCTTTCTTGATTCTGTCGCTCCGCACTGTATTACTCCTTTATATTGCTCTCCGCGGCACTGTAACAAGTTGCAGGAATGAAACTCCCGTCCAGACGAACGAGGCGTACACGATGGTACGCCACACTAAGTAAGGAAGGATGCTGCCCAGGCAGCAAATGAACTTTTTGAAAGCCGAATATCATTATTTTTAACATAGATAGGTGATTTTAGTCAATAAAAAAATCCCTCCTTACTAAGCGAAGTAAAGAGGGATTCGCTGTTTACCACCTTTATTCAAACCTTCTTTTTAAACATAAAAGGCAAGGTATGTTAACCTTGCCTTAACCCCATCAGGCCCTTCCAACCTTGTAGCGCCTGACCATTTCCATCATTTTGTCTTTTGCCGCCAGTTTGAGTTTCTGGATCCGCTTTCGCTCTATTTCTTCCTCAGGAGAGAGATACACATGGGAATCAATGCTTGCAAGACTGTTTTCCAGTTTATGATGTTCTTCTTCCCACTTCTTGAACTCCGGATCTTCTGTCCTGAGTCTTGCCACAAGTACCTCTTCGCTTACCTCCACATTCAGCATAATGCGGCCCTCCTTTATGGTATGGGGTTGTAGTCGATGAGAAGATGTTTGAAAGAACGGAGAGATTGTAACATCTATGAAACATGTTAAAAAAATATCACATTTCCCCCCAAAAGGCAAGAGTGATTATATCTTTTAAAATCAAAATGTTACAGGTATTTACGCGTCTCTTATCAGACTTTCGAAGGCTCCTTCTCCCAGTGTCATGACGAGAGCGTCTTCGGTCGGCTCATCATAATAATCGCGTCGCACTGACGTACCGGTGAAACCGAGATCTGAGTAGAGTTTCTTCGCCGCCGTATTCGAGGATCGCACCTCCAGGAAAGCGCATTTTGCCCCTTTCTGATGCGCTCGTTTTAATGCGGCCAACACAAGACTTTTCGCGATGCCCAGCCGGCGGTATGGTCGATCCACAGCGAGATTCAAAATATGCACCTCGTCCGCAACGAGCCAGCATACGATATAACCGACGACACTTCGAACAGGAGCATCCCCCGTCGCCACCATGAGCATGGAAACACTCGGGCTCCTGAACTCGGAGAGAAAGAGATTTCGCGACCAGGGCATGGTGAATGATGTCTGCTCAATGGCAAGGACCTGGTCGATGTCCTCCTTCTTCATGATGTCTATTTCGATTGCGTTCTTTTTTCCCAAGCTACTTCTGCCTCCGGCCTGCGAATATACAACGGCGCGAGACTGTCAGGGTCGGAATGCCAGCCGCTATTGAGCATTTCGAGGCCGATCTGCGCAATCGTGGCGGCTGAGGGCAATACAGCCGATCGTGGAGCAATGAGCGCCCGATCGCCGAACAGCCTCTCGATCTCTTCACGGTGAATGTAGGCGGCCTCTCCGGTGAAGATCGTCTTGCCTTCAATCAGGCTGCCGAGCTGCGAAACAGGTATCACCGTTTCGGATATCTTTTGTTGAAGGGCCGAGCCATCGAACACATAAAGCGCCATGTAGACCTCTTTTTTGCGTGCATCGAGCATGGGGCAGACAGGATAAGCCGGATAAGGAACGTTCCAGGCAAGTGCAAGAAGAGTCGGCACGACGACCACGGGTCTGTCGACCGCGAGCGCCAGGCCTTTGACTGTCGAAAGTCCGATCCGCAGTCCGGTAAAGGAACCCGGCCCGATCGCCACGGCAAAACTATCCAGTTGTGATATCGTCATCCCCGTATCGGCAAGTACACGGTCCACCGTCGCCATCAGTCGTTCGGAATGGGTAACTTCGATGTTCAGACTGTACTGCGCAATTACACCTTTTTCCGACAGAACCGCAACGCTGCCGGTTTTTGTCGACGTTTCGATGCCCAGAATGTACATGATCGTACCTTACCGCAAAAGAGCCGCCGAGTCAAAATGAAAAAGACCGTGACGTCTGCTATAACGGGAAAAGAAGACTTGACTTAGGGCGGGAAGCGATGGTGTTCAAAAAAATACCCGATTTTTTGTCAGGAACATCATTCTTCAGCGGCCATTTTTCCTTAAATACTGGTCAAAAAAACCGCCAACCCTCTTTTCATAGGCGTCGCCGGCCGCGGCAAGTGTGCCGCCGTGGTCAGCCCCGGGGATGATCCAAATCTCCTTCGGCTCGTGCGCTGCTGCAAACAGCCGCCGTCCATTTTCGGGGGTATAAGTCTGTCTCCGTCTCCCAAGATAATAAAGACAGGTGTCGGAGAAAGCATCGCAATTGATTCGACGGGGGAAACGGCATCTACCCGAGTTTGAAAATAAACTTCATAGGCGAAAACAACGAGTGGAAGGAAGGGAAAAGTAGGCAGATGATAGAAGTCCGTGACAGCCGTCTTTGTCTGGTCTCTCAGACTCGTGAAGGCGCTGTCTGCAACAACGGCACGGAAACCATCTAATTTCGCCGCCGCAAGGATCGCTGACGATCCCCCGAGGGAAAAACCATAGATGCCGATCCGGCGAGGGTCTACCTCATCCCGGGTTTTAAGATAATCGAGCGCAGCAAGTATATCCTCCTGTTCATGATAGCCGAAGGACGTTCTTCTGCCTCCGCTCTCTCCATGGGCCCGGAAATCGAAAAGCAAAACGGTATATCCCCTGCGCGAGAGGTGAACGGCAAGTTCGGTGAAATCCTCTGCCGTGAAAAGACACATCCTCATAGTCGGCCTTATACATCGATGGGGGCAAATAGAGGGGATACTTCGCTGGATGGGTGTTGATATAGACGAGGATAAACGACAGGGATGATTCCGAGAAGGGATGCCATTGCGATGTTCATGGTTATTCAGACCGGCTGTTCGAGAAGGAGCATATCGTCAATCCCAACCCATATAAAATCCATTATCCCGATACATTCGTTTCGCAAGCTTTTCGACATCCGGAGGATCCTGACCCAACACATCGGACGCAAAGGCCGCGACATGCTCCGCAAAGGCGGGCATGTTTCGCGGCGGTTTGATAAAGCGGGCCTCGATCCAGTCCGTTCCCGCGCCCGTTATCACGAAGGATACTTCATGCTGCCGGGCTTTGAGCCACGAAATGATTGATTTCGTATCAAGTTGGCGATATGGCGCTTCAGTCCCCTGGATCTTCAGAATGTCGTAGGAATTATTGCCTCTTACGATTGTGACAACATCCTGCAGACGTCCGTAGCCTTTCTGACTTTTAAAAATCAGAAACCCCCGCTTACGGAGCCAGGAACGGTTTGAGTCGATGAGTTCGTCGGCTTTCCCGGTATGGACGCTTAATCCGGCCAGTTTCCTGCTCTCAAACCCTTTCTCCCCCTTCAGGTTCTCCGTGTGCATCAGCACAGTCACGAAGAACGGTTCGGCCTCGGCTGCCGCGCCAAGCTCTATCTTCGCGATCAGCTCTTCAGGGAACGCGAGTTCGGCGCGCTGCTCCGCGGTCAGCAGGGCATGCTTTGGCTTCACGATCACCGTTGGCCGGGGTTTCTTTATCTCAACGGGTTTTTCGGCCTTGCATGCGCCCAAAAGGAAGAAGAGGGGAACGCCGAGAAGGAAGCATCTAATCGATATAACCATAGCGGATTTCAAAATGTCTAAACTCTCCCCGGTGAGCTTCCCAGGAAATTTGCACCTTGTTTACCCGAGCTCCTGGCGGGCCTTGATGGCACCAGGCGATGATCTCCTCAACTTTTTTCTTCTCCCCTTCGAAGAGCGCCTGTACAGTGCCGTCGGGAAGATTGCGTACCCAGCCTCCTACCCCAATCCGGATTGCCTCATCCCTCGTAGCCGCTCGAAAAAATACTCCCTGAACCATGCCGTGGATGATCAGCTGGGCGCGAAGATATTCCATTTTCACTTTCCTTGCCGGTGACGCCGGAATTTTCCCGGGTTGTGTTTGCCGTTTCTCGATCACGATCCCGCCTGTCGCCGGGACCCACTTCCGGTAGACTGAGGTCTGCGTTTCCCGGCGTCCGGGAATTTCCCTGTGCCGGTCTTTTTGAATGTCCGTTGCTGCTTCCAGGCCGAAGCTCCGGCTATTCTCGACCCGCTTAGCGCCGGCCTTTCGGTCATCCGGTCCTCAAACCGGCTGCCGGTGAACCCCGGCGCCTGCTTACGTCCGTGCCCCCGCGGGGGGCGCCTCGGACCTCTTCCACTTGCTCCCTGCCCCGGGATCCTCTCCCCCCGAACTTGTCGTCGATTTTCCTGTTTTGGCTCCCCGCCGGGCTTCACGAACAGCGCTTCATCAGATCGCGGTTTTCTTCCCCCGGACCGGCGAACAAGGTCGGTCCTCTGACCCGGCTGCGCGATGGATCTTTCCTTCGGCCTGCGCGACCTATCGTCTATGTGCTGCTTTTTTGCCTCCGGCTTCACGCCTCTGACTTCCGCCATCTGCTCTTTTACCGCAAGTTCTTTTAATGCATTAACCTCCGCGGGAGTCAGATAGCGAAACGCTCCTTCGGGCAGGTCACCGAGTATCAGATTGCCGGTCCTGATGCGCTTTAGCTTAATAACCGAGTGACCGACGCGATCGAACATGCGGCGGACTTGGCGCTTTCTTCCTTCACGGATCGTAATCTCCAGCCATGAGTTCGTTTCTTCCTTACTCAGTTTTTTCAGCATCGCTGGCGCCGTCCTCCCGTCATCGAGGTAGATGCCGTTCTCCAGGTCGCTGATCTGACGGTCCTCGAGAACGCCCTTGACCTTTGCCCGGTAGGTTTTGGGAAGCTCATGTCTAGGGTGGGTGATAAGGTGTGCAAAATCGCCGTCGTTCGTGAGCAGCAACAGACCTTCCGTGTTGTAATCCAGGCGTCCCACGGGATAGACGCGGATCTTGATTCCTTTGAGCAGGCTGAGCACCGTCGGTCTTCCCTCGGGGTCGGCCATGGTCGTGACGAAACCCGCGGGTTTGTTCAGCATAATATACGTCAGAGGTTGCCGGGGGTTGATGAGCTTTCCGTCAACCTTGATATGATCTTTCGCGGCGTCTGCCTTCGTACCGAGCTCCGTTACCACCTGGCCGTTTACGCGGACCCTGCCCTCGGATATGAGCTGCTCGGCGGCGCGACGCGATGTCACGCCCGCGGCTGATATGATTTTTTGAATGCGTTCCTGCATAAGTTCCTTTCCTGCGGCGATGTTTTCCGTACAGAGAATATTATACAGTCAATCCAGGGGAAAAGCAACGAGAGGCGGACACGAGAGGCGGACAATGTGGCGGACAATGTGGCGGCATGAGAGACGGGCACCAATGTGATTGCAATCGGCAAAACCTGTCCCGGGTTCCGGGAAATTTATTGGCATAAAGGATCTGTTCGATTATTGATGATTGTCATGCATAACCCCGATATTGATTCGAATAATCCCTTATTCCACCTTGTCCGGAATCAAGTTGCCGAACAGTCTGCAGATAAGAAACGAACCACCCAAGCTGGAATGACGTTAAAACAGAAACAACGCTTTCCCGTGAAACGATTCTCTATCGTCTCCTTAGAATCTCTCTCGCCGCGACTACCCCTGAAATGGAAGCCTGAATCAGTCCCCGCGTCACCCCGGCACCGTCACCGATTCCATAGAGGTTCTTCACTTCCGTTTCAAGACCGGCCGTCAGCTTGAGCTTCACGGAATAGAACTTCACCTCGACGCCGTAAAGCAGTGTGTCCCCGGAATTTACGCCGGGCGTAACATTATCAAGCGCTTCGAGCATTTCCGTAATGTTATGCAGATGCCGGTACGGTAGCGCAAAGCTCAAATCCCCCGGTGTCGCATCCTCCAACGTCGGCCGCACCGATCCTTCAGCAATCCGTGCGGGCGTGGAACGGCGTCCCATCTTAAGATCGCCTAGCCGCTGGACAATCACTCCGCCGCCCAGGAGATTCGCGAGACCGGCAATGTATTTGCCGTAAGATATCGGATCGTTAAAAGGTTCCGTGAAATCCGTGCTCACCAAGAGAGCGAAATTCGTGTTCTCCGTTTTCTGATTTTTGTAGCTGTGACCATTCACGCTGCCAATGCCTTCGCTGACCTCCTTCACAACCTCGCCGTAGGGATTCATGCAAAACGTACGCACCCGGTCGCGGAAACGCCTTGAGTAGTAAATGAATTTCCCCTCGTACGCGATGTCCGTGATTTCTTTCATAATCGATGCCTTCAACTCAACACGCACGCCGATGTCCACCGGGTTTTTCTGGAGTGAAAGATTGAGCCGTTTCGCCTCCTGGGAAAGCCATGCCGACCCTTCCCTGCCCACGGCCACTACGACATATTTTGCTTCATACTGCTTGCCGTCATCAATGATTACGCCTGTAACCGTGCTGCCATTCATCGTGATCTGTTGCACTGCGCGGTCGAAAATAAAATCCACCTTTCCGTTCAACTCGTCCTTGAGCTTCCTCAATACCTCCCGACAAAGGTCCGTGCCGATATGCCTTATCCGTGCCGGAATGAGGTCGAGATTATATCCTGCCGCCTTTTTCTTAAGCCGTGACAGTGCATCGCTGTTCTCGCCGTGCACGTCGCCTCCGGCGCCGACGGAGCGATAAATGGAATCAACATATTCAATTGACGAGGAAAGCTCATCCGGAGTGAGATATTCTTTGAGACGGCCGCCGAAATCAGAGGTGAGTGTGAGCTTGCCGTCGCTGTATGCTCCCGCGCCGCCCCATCCGCAGAGGATTCCACAGAGCCCGCACTGCACACAGGGGATGGACATTTCGACCATGGGGCAGACCCGATGTTCAAGGTCACTGCCCTTTTCGATCATAAGAACATTGAGGTTACTCTTCTTGACGAGTTCCAGGGCAGCGAATATTCCCGCCGGACCACTGCCGATAATGATGACATCATAGGAAGAAGGCATAGAACGAACGTTCTCCGTTCGTGATTCGGAGATCAGGATTCACAACAAGTCCAATGCAGTCAAGAAACCGTTCATTTGCGGGTTCGCAGAAAATTGACCAGACTCCACCGCTCTTCCGGCAGGAGTTTGTCCTTGAAAACGGGCATGCGGCCGAATCCGAAAGTGATTGCCTTGAAAATAGTTGAGTCGCTCAAGCCCTTCACCATGTCATGATCAAGGCCGGGCGGCGGCGGAACAAGTTTTTTCCCGACCGGTCCCCGTTCTGCCGATGTCTGGCCGTGACATATTTGACAGTTGATTGCGAAGAGCGCTTTGCCCCGGGCCACAGATGCCTCAGTGGGGGCGATGGGATTCCGCAATTCTGAATCTTGCGAAACAAGCTCCTTGCCGGAAACGGGCACAGAACCAGGAGGCGGGTTCAGGATCGGTGCTTCGTACGGTTTATAGGTTTGCTGCTTGTCCATCCAGATCGCAGCCATCAGCAAAGGCGCGACCGCCAGAACAACAAATAGGGGGAAAAATTTCTTCATAGCGTCTCCTCTGAAGTGGTGCGGAGGGCGCCAGCTTCTTTCATGATGGACTCTGCCCTGCTGCTGCGGTCTCCCGCGGGGACGGACACGCTGATGCCGATGAATCCGTCGGCGATGGCGGGATCGTAGGGGCGCTCTTTTTTTCGGGGCGGGAGCTTCATTTCCAGGAACATGCCCACAATGGCCCCCAAAATGGCGAAGAGCATGGTGAGTTCGTAGGTAATGATTCCCGTCGGATAGAAGGCAATGATCGGCTTGTCGCCGGTCTGCACAGGATACATATAGGCAGTGCCGGCAGCCAAAAGAAAACCTGCACAGGCGCCGAAAATTCCGCCGCACACGGACACCCAGCGAAACCAGGTACGCTGGCTGGTCTTCACCAGCACGCCGTCGGGATAGGGCGCGGAGGTGAGCGAAGTGATTTTCTCTTCGGTAAATCCGGCCTTGATCAGGCCGTCCACCGCCCTGGTAGCCGTCTCAACATCTTTGAATGTCCCGAGAGTTTCCATAGCTTAGACTCCACCCGCGTCCTGTTCGCGCCTTCCTCTTCGACTTCAACTTTGAACGTTGAACATTGCACCTGATTTACTGTTCCTCTTCCGAAAGCGAGTGCATCTTTGCCCTGCCGATCCTAATATCGGCGTGGCGGGTGCCCAGTTCCCGCACATCGGTCAGCGCTACCAGCGGGAAGAACTTCGAAAAGAGCACATAGAGGAGCGCAAACCCGGAAAAGGCCGCAGCGGTAACGGAAACCTCCACCCACGACGGCGAGTAGGTTCCCCAGACAAAAGGCATATTCTTATGCGAGAGCGCCGGAACGATGATAAGGTAACGTTCGATGAACATGCCTACGTTGACCAGGAGGGTGATCACGAACATCGCCTTGACGGACCGTCTGATCTTCCTGAAGCAGAGAGCCGTGATAGGCAGGATGGCGTTTCCGATCAGCATGAGAATCAGGTACGGCGTGTACTTGCTTGCCATGAAACTCCAGACTTCCCATTCGATCGGTTGGTGACCGTACCAGGTGGTTTGGACCTCGACGAAATAGGCATAGGCCCAGAGAAGACAGATGACAAGGAGAAGCTTCCCCATATTGTCGAAATGAAGCGGCGTCAGGTAATCCTCGAGGTGGAAAAGCCTCCGGATGATTACCATGAGCGTGATGACTGCAGCGACGCCCGAGGTGATCGCGCCGATCACGAAATAGGGAGGGAAGATGGTGCTGTGCCAGCCGGGAATGATCGTAACGGCGAAGTCCCAGGCCACGATCGAATGTACCGAAACCGCAACGGGGATGATAAGTGCCGCCATGAGCGTCGAAGCCTGGCGAAAGATGACCCACTCGCGGGCCGTTCCCCTCCACCCCATGGCAAGAACGGCGTAGACTTTTTTCTTCCAGCCCGTTGACCGGTCGCGGACCACGGCAAGATCGGGGAGCATCCCGAGGTAGAGAAAAAGGCTGCTCCCGATGATATAGGTCGTGATGGCCGTCGCATCCCACAAAAGCGCGGACCGGAAATTCGGCCATAGTCCCCGCTGATTGGGATAGGGCATGAAATAGTAGACGACCCAGTTCCTGCCCAGATGGATGATCGGGAAGAGACCGGCAACGGTGATGCTGAAAACGGTCATGGCTTCGGCCGCTCGAAGAATGGGCCTTCTCCAGTTGGCCTGGGACAGGCGCAGGATCGCGGAGACCATGGTGCCTGAGTGAGAAAGACCGACCCAGAACACGAAGTTGGCAATGTAGAGGCCCCACATCACCGGCCGGTCGAGCCCGGTTACGCTCATGTCGGTCATCATCTGGTAGGTGAAAGCGGCTGTTCCCCAGGCAACGATCGCGCCGAGGATGAAAGCGAGCCAGTACCAGCGCCAGGTGGGTGTACGATTGGATGAGAGCATTTCGTCGTTCAGCTGCACGGCGCTTTTTGTAGCTATCTCATGTTCAGACATGCTCCCGCCCTCCTCCCTTTAAATAGTTGATCGACGGATGGGTGCCCAGATGCTCAAGAAGCCGGAAGCTCCGCGGGCTGCGCGCAAGCCGGGCAACCCAGCTTTCGGGATCAGCCATGTTGCCGAAGACGAGGGCATCAGCCGGGCAGGTCTGGGCACAGGCAGGCTGCACCTCGCCGTCCTTGATCAGCCTCCCCTGGGCCTTCGCGTCTTCCTTCGCCCTGCGGATGCGCTGGATGCAGAAGGAGCACTTTTCCATCACCCCGCGGGGCCGAACGGTGATATCCGGCGAAAGCTGGTTCTTGAGCGGGGAGGGCCAGGCATGCTCATGGTCGTGAAAATTAAAGACACGGACTGCATAGGGGCAGTTGTTCCCGCAGTAGCGCGTGCCCACACAGCGGTTGTAGACCTGGCCGTTCAAACCGTCGGGATTGTGGTAGCTTGCATAAACGGGGCAGACCGGCTCGCATGGCGCGTCATGGCAATGCTGGCAGAGCACGGGCAGGAAGCGCACCCGCACGTCGGGGTACTCGCCCACCCAGAACCGCTCGATGCGAAGCCAGTGCATGTTACGGCCCTCGGCAATCTCCTTCTTTTCGCATATGGCAACATTGTTTTCCGCCTGACACGCGACCACACAGGCACCGCAGCCGGTGCAGCGGTCAAGGTCAATCACCATTCCCCACTTATAGGGGCTCGTCATTATTTCCATGTTATCGAATCCTTCCAACCTGATATTGCGTTTTCCCACTCAACTTGCTTCAAGTTATAAAGGCCTCATCCTGCCAAGCCTCAAAAGAATTCGCCACAGGCCACCAAGTTCACAAAAACCTCATAAACGTTTTCAAAATGTATCGCTGTCTTTTCTTTTTTTCTCCATGCACGCTGTGTGCTCTGTGGCAATTTTTTTTCCTGCCATTTTGAGCGTTTTTTTCATCTGGATTTGCCTCTCAAGGGCAACGCCTCGTCATATTTCTATCAAGTCGCTCCGGTAACTCCCCTGTGGATGCCCCGCGGTCACCAGTTCCCCCTTCTCCGAAATCCGGGTCACGCGTACGCGTGTGGCATTCCATGCCGGTTGAGGCACGGATCCTTCCATAATCGGTGCCAACAGTGCAAGGGGGTTCGCGCCGCGCCCCTTGGCATAGCGGCCCGTCTCGCGGTGCCCCTGCCCTAATGGGATCGCCACCATGTCAGGGCGTATACCGGGGAAGACCACCGCCGGCACACGCAGGGAAGCCTGGGGGGACGTCACCTCGACTAAGTCGCCGAAGTTGATGCCGAGCGCGGCAGCGGTCTTTGGGTTAATCTCGACCCAACTGCCCCAAACCGCGGTGGTCATGGGATCAGGAAGCTGCTGCAGCCAGGGAAGCGGAGCGCCCCGGCCGTCAAAAAAGGCTGTGCAGGGATATACCGATAAATGGAACGGAAATTCCTTTTCACTTCCTGCAAACAGGGGCTTTGCAGGTTCAGGAATTTTCGTGCCTCCCGACCATTTATAACCGTTTACCTGGCCAGCATTCGGTTTGAAGATTCCCCCCTTGCGAAGCAGGTCCACCCATGTTGCTTCGAAATCGTTGCTGCCTAAAACTGCGACATGCTTTTTCACATCAGCCCGCAGCATTTCCAGATAGGACGGGTAAGGAAATGCCGCCTTCATCTCCTCGCCCAGTTCATTCGCCGTCGTCATCAGCACCTCAGGGAACTGACGCGTGTTGAATACAGGCGTCACCACAGGCTGCATAAGCCCGATGACCCCTTCCCGCGTGCCGGCTAGCGGGATCACATCCCCCCAGCTCTCCAGAGCAGCGTGGTCTGGCAGGACAAGATCGGCCATCAGGGCCGTGTCGTCGAGGAGCAAGGAGAAACTGACAAGAAACGGAACCTTGGCCAGGGCTTCCTGGAAGCCTGTTGCCGGCGGTATGGTATGGACCGGATCACCGTAGATCAAAGCCATCCGGATCTGGTCCCCGCGAATTTTTTTCACGAGAGAAATAAGTTCATCAAAGGAGTTTGTCGGGCCGTCAGGAGACCCGGTATCAGGATAAATCCCGCCAGGGCTGTTCAGATTCCCCACGAGCACGTTGAGCATTTGGACAGAGCGGATTGATTCTGGACCGTTGCTCTGGAAAGCGACAACCTCCCCGGCCATCGCAAGCGCAGGGCGCGTCCCTGCAAACTCTCGGGCCACCTCGGCAATGGCTGCTTGCGATAGACCCGTCTGCTCCGACACCCGCGGAAGATCGTAAGCCGCGAGCTCCTTCACCAGATCTTCCACATGAAGCCCGTTCGCAGCAAGAGCAGTTTTGTCGTAAAGGGACTCTACCAAGATCAGCCGGGCCATGCCGAGGGCCAGCACTCCCTCGCTGCCGGGGCGAGCCGGCATCCATCGATCGGCCGAGGCGGCAGTAAGCGACATCCGGCCGCCAACATAGGTGAAATGACCCCGGACCGTGTCCCGCGCCTGGCGCATCCTGCCGAAGGCATTGCCGTAGTGCACGGGAGACAAGTGGCTTTCCACAATATCGGCGCCGAAACTGAGCAGGTAGCGGGTCTCTGACACATCGTAAAAGGGAAGTCCGTCCTGCCCAAAGCTTCGACGGTTGGCCGCACGCAGCCAATCGGGACCAAGCAGTTCGTAGGAGAGATGATGAGGCGAACCAAAGGAACGCATGAAACGCGTTGTCAGCTCCGCCAGCGTGCCCCGAAGCTCCGTCGTCAGCAATGCCAGTGTGCCAGACGCTTTTTCCTGTTTCAGAATCTTGAGATTGTGGGTCAGGAGATCAAGTCCCTCTTCCCAAGAAATCTTCTCGAATTCGCCGGAACCCCGTGCCCCTGTCCGCTTAAGCGGTTGTGGTATCCGATCAGGATGGTATAACTCCTGCAAAATGGCCTGCCCCCGGGCGCACAATTTGCCCCTGTTGACGGGGTGGAGGGGGTTCCCTTCGATTTTTTTTGCCCGTCCCTCGGACACACGGACCAAAATGCCACAGCCGGCCGGACAAAATCGGCAGCTGCTGGCATAATACTCGGCTCTTCCCGGGGTCACCCCCTCGTCTGGCGGAATAAGGTAGGGGATCAGTTTCTCGTTCGCGGACTTGCACCCCGACAAAAGAGCGCCGGCTGCTGTTACGCCGCCAAGCTGTAAAAAGGTTCTGCGATCCATTCGGGCTCCCTTATTTATGGCAGGTCCAGCAATCGATGCTGGCCTTATGCTGGCGATGGCAGTTCAGGCACCATCCCATTTTGATTTTGACGCTCCGGGTAATCCGTTCCATGGCGGCAACGTTGCCGTGACACGTGCTGCAGTCTTGGCCGGCCCGTATATGCATCATGTGCGGGAAATAGACGAAGTCTGGCACGCCATAGACCCTGACCCAGGGGATCGGCTGTTTATTTTCCCAATAGGTCATAAGCTTTTTGATTTCCGGAGAGTTCTGAGCAATAAACAGGTGACATGCACGGCAGTCCGAAACCGCGGGAATGCCGGCAACCGTGGACGTTGGGGCATAGCGATGGCAGAAAAGACAAGGAATGCCATTGTCGCCAGCGTGTTTCTTATGGCTGAAGGAGATCGGCTGGATCGGGGATCGGTCCCGAAGATCGAGAGGCAGAATGTACATGAACGCAAGGACGGCGAGAACAGCGATAAGAACGATGAGCAGCCCGCTGATAAGCCACGTTAGTTTCATGCTGTCTACGAGGGAGAAAACGATGCTCATTCCGAGCATTCGATGCCGGGATGCAACCCTCTCCCCTCCTTGTTGCGAATTTCCCGCTGGACACAGTATACCCTAAGTTTACTCGAATCGCACGCAGAGTCAAGTCAGTTAAGAGAATATTTCGGGGTTCAACAGGTACGAGGATCATTTCAGATTCTGCATGATCCCCGGCAGAGAATGGTAATTCTTTATAAATTTATCCCAGCAGGAACAATCGTCAAGCTCAGATAATGAGGAGTTCCCGCTCACCGCGCACATATCGCCGCACAAGCAGGAGCAGTTTCAAATAGTAGTTATCGAGGCAGGTTACGAAATCATCAACCGTAACTGAAATGGGGACCGTCTCGCCGCCAGTTTTCGTAAAAGGGACTTGGGCACGGAGTATTTTGCCTGAGAAGAGTTCTACCCCCTGTTCCACCTCCAGTTCGATCGCTCCAGCGAGTTCCTCACGTTGGAGCGTGAGGGACTCCGGTAAAATAACGCGGTGCAGCAGAAACACATCCTGGAATTCATACTCTTTTATCCCGTCGGTAAAACAATAAACAAAGATCCGCCGACCGACGGGTAGAAGGTCGCTGAAACGAACGTCTAAGCCGAGCTCTTCTTGCATTTCCCGTGGTCCGGCAACTGCTGCGTCCTCACCCGCTGAATAATGACCGCCTACGCTTACATCGAACTTTCCTGGCGCAATTTTTTTAGACTCTGACCGCTTCTGGAACAGGCCGTAGGCGCGGCCGTCTCGCTGGGAAAAGATGAAGCAGTGAAAAGCACCATGCCATATGCCGCTTCGATGTGCCTCATCGCGCGGGATGATTTCCCCGGTTTTCTTTCCGCGGCAGTCTAGAACGTCAAAATGTTCCGTAATATTCAACCTCCCTCGCTCGTTTCGTCACTCTCCGAGCGCTATTGAACTATTATAGGGCAATCGTCCCTCTTTTTCACCATGATTTATCTCTTCCGCGTCTGTTGATTATTTATGGAATAGAGACATATCATTATTCTTGAATTCTTCCGCGGGTCTTGATGTGGAGCAGTCCTGCTTCTATTCCGTTTTTGCCTACTGCCCATCACAGACCGCGCCCTGCAAGCCTAGAGAATAAACAGATCCCTTGTCCGGCAGTTGTTCTGGTTCACCATCATTCTTTTCTCGGTCATATCGTTCCCGCTCTATCAGCTGATTAACTCGGAACGGAGCTCCGCGCTGTACCGAATCGGGGCGCTTTTCGACAGCAGACGGTTTACCATCGAAATCCGGGGTGTCGACCTACCATGTCCCTCCTTTCGCTGGTTCTCTTAGCGCGCTGACTTTACTGTTCCAGAAAATGCTCCCGATACTTCACCATGCGCTGCGATCGCGCAATGCAGGGAGCGACGTGACACAAGAAAAACGGGGGTCGCTACTTGATCTCGTCACTCAAGGCAATCCTGCGGGGCGAGATCTCTCTGTACTCGCCAGGGCAACGGAAGTTTGTCACGGGATATCTGCTTGAAAGGAAAACAGGCAGAGAAGGATACGCTTACGATAAGCTGAGCGTCCGTCCGGGGAGGACAGGTGTTCAACCTCGTAGCAGAGGGGTATGGGCACAAGGAAGCGGGGGTATGCTGAGCATCAGCGTCAAAACGGTCATCGCGTATCAAGCGACCATCGGGAAAAACTCGGGATACATGCACGGCCCGGATAGGTCGAGTTCTCGATTCAGAAAGGAACCATCATGATAGATGCGTGATGCAGGAAGCTATGCCTTTCCGTCCACCATTTCCCGCATTTCCTTGCCAGCTTTAAAAAACGGAACTTTTTTAGGAGGGACCTGAACGGTCTCGCCGGTCTTGGGGTTCCGGCCTTCCTTGGCCCGGCGGAAACGGATTCGGAAACTTCCGAACCCCCGTATCTCGACCTTGTCTTCCCTGGACAGGGCGTCTTTAATTCCATCTAGTACAGTGTTCACAACAACTTCCACCTGTTTCCTCGTCAAACCAGGCTTCTTTTCGGCTATTTTATCCACCAACTCCGCTTTTGTCATGCAATACCCTCCTAAAAGAACGATAGAGTGCTCAATTTAATGTTCAGCGTTCTCACTTCAGGGCCAAAACAACATGTGCTGAACAGACGCTTATCTAATGAACGATTTACCGCGATGTTGCGGTTATCACTTCCCGGCCTTCAATTCGCTATCGATACTGCAGTGATACAGTGCTTCTATTGACGCCGTTGATGAGAACTTCACTGATCCAGGCCGAGGATTCTTCTTTCAGATAATCGAGAAAAGGAATTTTTTTCTTTTTCTCCACGATATTCGGTTTCCCTTTGATCCCGGCAAGCGTGCCCGCGAGTTTGATAGTGTCCTCAAGGTCCCCCAATTGATCAACAAGCTTCAAGGAAAGCGCCTGGCGGCCCGTGAAGATGCGACCGTCCGCAATGGCGGTCACGTCCGCTTTGGAAATCCCCCGGCCCTCGGAAACGGCCTCTATGAATTGGGCGTGAACGTCGTCGATAACGTCCTGCAAAAGCTTCTTTTCCGGTTCAGTCATGTCACGGAAGGGAGACCCGATATCTTTGTACTGACCCGCCTTTACAACCATTCCTTTTACCCCGATTTTGTCTAGGAGTTTCTCGACGTTGGCGAATTCCATTTTGACGCCGATGCTGCCGGTGAGCGTTCCCGGATTGGCCATGATTTTGTCCGCAGCAGCGGCGATATAATAGCCGCCCGATGCCGCAACAGAGCCCATCGATACGACTACTTTTTTGCCTTCTTTTCTCGCGTGTTTGACGGCGTTGAAAATTTCCTGGGACGGGACGACCCCTCCACCGGGACTGTCGATCCGGATAACAATAGCTTTGATGGATCCGTCCTCTGCATAATCATTCAGTTCCTTCACGATGTTCTCGGAAGAAATGAGAAGTCCCTCGATTTTAACAAGCGCAATGCTGCCTCCTCCGCCGGACAGAGACATAGCCGTCCGCCTGTCTCCCGAAAGAAGCGAAGCCAGCGAGACGGCAATGACAAACAATAATCCTAGCACGGCGGCTGTTACCAGCACGATCAGGAGTGGATTCCGTTTCATTACGAATCAGCTCCGTTCCTTCAGCAAGGCGCCTATAGTCGTGTCGGGTTTTTCCTGCTGGTTCATGTACTCCCGGAGAGTGGACCGATCCTGGCCTTTGACATGGGCCTTGATGGACAGCGCTATTTTACGATCGGCTTTATCCACCTTTATGACGCGGGCCGTCACTTCATCGCCTTCCTTGATTTCAGGCGAATCTTTCGGAACTTCCGACGTCGGGATCAGTCCTTCAATGCCGTGCTCCAGCTCGACGAACATCCCGAAATCGGCCTTTTTCGTGACTTTTACATTCTCATCCTGGCCGACCTTATATCTTTCCGGAATCGCTTTTTCCCAAGGATCCGGTGACAACTGCTTGATCCCCAGCGAGACCCGTTCCTTCGCAGGGTCGAGCGCAAGGACCACGGCTTTGGTCTTCTGGCCTTTTTTCAGCACTTCGGAAGGATGTTTGATGTGTTTCGTCCAGGACAAATCGGAGATATGGACAAGACCATCGATCCCTTCCTCGATGCCGATAAAGGCCCCGAAATCAGTAAGGGTCTTGACCTTGCCCTCAATCTCTGACCCAACGGGGTAGCGCTCGCCTATGGTCTGCCAAGGGTTCTGTGATATCTGCTTCATGCCGAGGGAAATGCGCTTGCCCAAGGGATCCACGGACAACACCTGAGCATCGATCATATCGCCGACAGCAACAACTTTGGAAGGATGTTTAATCTTCTGGGTCCAGGACATTTCGGATACGTGAACCAGACCTTCAACACCATGTTCTAGTTCGACAAAAGCACCGTAGTCAGTCAGGCTCACGACCTTGCCGCGTACTTTGCTGCCGACAGGATATTTTTCAGCAGCAGAACGCCAGGGATCCTGCGTCTTCTGTTTCAACCCGAGAGATACTTTCTGCTTCTCCCGGTCATATTTAAGCACCACGACCTCGATTTTATCGCCGACTTTGAACGCCTCCGAGGGGTGGTTGATCCTGCCCCAGGAAATGTCGGTAATATGCAAGAGGCCATCGATACCGCCAAGATCCACAAATGCTCCGTAATCTGTAATGTTTTTAACGACCCCGCTTACAATTTGCCCATCGGAAAGAGTTGAAAGCGTTGCTTCCTTCCTCTTGTTCTGCTGCTGCTCCAGGATGGCCCTACGGGAGAGGACGATATTGCCGCGACCGGAGTTCATCTTGATGATTTTCATGTCCAGCGACTGACCGACCAGATGCCCGAGATTATGAACGGGCTTGATATCGACCTGCGATCCTGGCAGGAACGCGACCACGCCGCCAATGTCCACCGACAACCCACCCTTGATGGAAGCAAGTACTTTTCCCTTTATTGGAGTGCCGGTTTCATAGGCCCGGTTCAGATCATCCCAAACCTGCAGCTTTTTCGCCTTATCACGGGAGAGCATGATATTTCCGTTTGAATCTTCAGCTTGTTCGAGCAGGACTTCAAGTTCATCGTCGGGTTTGAGCGTTTTCAGCTCCTCTTCCGTGAACTGCTCAACCGGAATGATGCCATCCGATTTATATCCGAGATCCAGCATAACGAAGCCGGACCGGATCTGCAATACTCTCCCCCGCACCACAGTGCCGGACTTAAACCGCTTTAAAGACTGGCTGTAGAGTTTTTCAAACTCCGTTTCCTGTCCTCCTGCGGCATTGCTCTCTTCGTGCTCGATGTTTTCTCGTTTATCGCCCATGAAACGCACCTACCTCCTGAAAGTAAACTCCGCTGGAAGTCCTCTCCTCCAGCACTAATACACCGAACGCTGAAACCGGTCTTCAAACCGAATTCAATACAACAAACCGGGCATGTTTCGCGCCCCCTAGTCAGCTTCAAAGAAGAGATTCGAAAACTAAAATCTCAACAAACTGACGGCGCCCTATCCCAATTTTTTCAACTTTTCGAGAACCCCTTCCACTACCCAGTCGGGGGTAGAAGCTCCAGCGGTAACACCTACCGATTTAACGCCTTTCAACCACTCGGGCCGGATTTCTTCGGCCAGTTCAATGTGATAGGTCGGCTTTCCTTCCTGGCTACACAAAGATGCCAGCCGGCTTGTATTGGCGCTGTTGCGTCCACCGACCACCAGCATGACGTCCACCCGGTTAGCCAGTACCCGGGCCGCATCCTGTCGTTCCTTGGTTGAGCTGCAAATTGTGTTGAAAACCTTTAATTCTCTGGAAAGACGCAGTAATTTTAGCACAATTTCCGAAAAATTACTATATGTTTGAGTGGTTTGTGCTACAACTCCCAATCGGGGCTGAAGCTTCAACGCATCGACGTCTTTCGCTGTCTCCACAACGACCGCATTTTCTCCTGCATGACCAAGAATACTTTGCACTTCCGGATGCCTTTTTTCACCGACAACAACAACCTGATATCCTTCAGTACTCAGGACTTCAGCATGGTGCTGTGCGTTGCTGACAAATGGGCACGTAAGATCTATGATCGTCAGGCCCTTATCACGAGCCTGACTGAGTAGGCGGGGTGGAACGCCATGAGATCTGATGATGAGATAATCGCCTGGATGCAAATCAGAAAAGTCCTCTACCGTCTCGATGCCTACCTGCCGCAGGCGCTCCACTTCCTGGGGATTGTGGATGAGCGGCCCGAGGCAGTACACACGGCCCTTGCCTGCAGTCTCGAATGCCGTATTGATGGCCCGCTTCACGCCGAAGCAGAATCCCGCCTTATCCGCTAAATATACTTCCATGCTCGCTCACTTCGCTTTCGCTATATTAGACAGCATCTTTTCCAGAACCGCATCGATATCCATCGCTGTCGAATCTATCAGCACAGCATCGTCCGCCCGCCGCAGCGGAGCGATCGAGCGTGCGCTGTCCTGCCTATCGCGGTCCCTGATCTCCTTGGTGATTTGCGCGAGATCCACTTCCAGGCCTTTTGCTTTGAGCTCAAGATACCGACGGCGCCCGCGTTCCTCCGCGCTCGCATCCAGAAAAAATTTCGCATCTGCGTCGGGAAACACGACCGTGCCTATGTCCCTCCCGTCCATGACTACCCCGCCGCATCTGCCCAGATCGCGCTGGAGCATAAGGAGACGGGCTCGGACCGAAGGCGATTTCGACACCGCCGAAGCCATCATCCCCATTTCGGGAGTCCTGATTTCAGCGGTTACGTCCTGTCCGTCCGCGAAAAACGCTGGGTGCTTGCCAATCTGCCTGATAGTAACCTCGGTGCGCCGGCACAAGTCAGCCATCTTTTCTTCATCGGACGGGTCAATGCCTTCGCGCTTCGCCTTCCAGCCTATAACACGATACATCGCACCGGTGTCGATATATACATATCCAAGACGCTCGGCAAGAAGCCGCGCTGTCGTGCTTTTACCAGCTCCCGATGGTCCGTCAATGGCTATTACTGGTCCTTTTTTCCTCATACCCCGTGCATTGCAAAGGAACGTAGAGATCTCCTGATGCCGGCTACATCCCTACATTATCTGCCGCAATAACCTTTCGAAGCCGGGGAAGGAAGTCTCGATCCATTCCGTGTCGTGAACGACCGTTTCCCCCCGCGCGGCAAGGCCAGCCACGGCCATAGACATAGCAATGCGATGGTCTCCATGGCTTTCGCAGACCGCACCGTTGAGGACTTCTCTTCCGGTGATTTCCATCCCGTCAGAACGCTCGTTCACCTGCGCCCCCATTTTTTTCAGTTCGGCAACCATGGTTGCTATACGGTCCGATTCCTTAACGCGAAGCTCGGAAGCGTCCTTGATGACGCTTGTGCCCTCGGCGTAAGAAGCAGCGACAGATAATACGGGAATCTCGTCGATGGCTCGCGGGATAAGGTTCCCCGCGATCTTAACTGCCCTGAGTTTCCGGTAGCGCACACTGAGGTCAGCCACAGGTTCGCCAGCCTGCTCGCGCGGATTTTCAAATGATATATCGGCCCCCATCGCCGTCAGGATATCGATAATGCCTGTGCGCGTGGGATTCACTCCCACGTTCTTAATCGTCAAGTCCGATCCCGGCACGATGCACGCCGCAACCAGAAAAAACGCGGCTGATGATATATCGGCCGGGATATCGATCGGACCCTGCGGACGAAGAGGCTGACGCCCGCGGAGCATAACGATCGTTCCATGCTCCCTCAATCCTGCGCCAAAAAAACGCAGCATACGCTCGGTGTGGTCGCGGGATTTTGACGGTTCGTTCACCGACGTCTCCCCGTCGCCATACAGGCCTGCAAGCAGCACCGCCGACTTTACCTGTGCGCTCGCAACAGGAGTGGTAAAATCGATGGATTGTGTCTTCCGGCCGCCTCCGCGGATTGCAAGCGGTGCTAGTTGCCCTCCGGAACGGCCGTCGATAGCGGCGCCCATCCGGCGCAACGGTTCGACGATCCTTGCCATGGGACGCTTCCGCAGATACTGATCGCCGGTCAGAACGGAAAAAAAACTCTGGCCGGACAGAAGGCCCGCCAGCAGCCGCATGCCCGTCCCGGAGTTGCCGAGATCGAGCACTCCTGATGGCTCCGAAAGACCGTCGAGACCTTTCCCCCGGACGACGAGGCGGCTCGAGCTTATCCCTTCAATGGTGATTCCCAGGGCCTGGATGGCCCTAGCTGTGTTGACTGTATCTTCACCGGCGAGAAAGCCATTAATGACGGTGTCCCCTTCGGCGATGGCGGAAAAAATCACCGACCGATGCGAGATGGATTTATCGCCGGGTGGAACGATCTCACCCCGGAGACCGCGGGAGGGCTTTACGACCAGGTCGGCCATTACTCCATCCCTCTTCGCACGTTGCTTGACCTGGTAAGGTCCATTTCCAGCCGTTTCCCATCCCTGGCCATAATCGCGTGCTTGAACCGGTTCAACGAGAACAGGTAACGATCGATCATCTGAACAAGGTTATCACGGTTCAAAAGACAAATGTCCTTCCACATCTCCGGTGAACTGGCGGCAATACGCGTAAAATCCTTGAAGCCGGCGCCGGAGAATTGGAGGTAATCTTCCGTGCCCGTATTCAATTCCGAAACAGCGGACATCATGGCAAAGGCGGCAACATGGGGAAGATGGCTCACGGCCGCGAAAACCCTGTCATGCAGGTCCGCGTCCATAATGGTTATGTTGGCGCCGGCGGCTTTCCACATATCACGCACCGCATTGAGCGCTTTTCCGTCGGTCCGAGCCGTGGGGGTCAATACGCACCGGCGCCCGAGGAAAAGCATTTCCGTGGATTCCGCGACCCCGGACCTCTCCCTGCCTGCTATGGGATGGGCCGGAACATAATGAGAACCGGGAGGGATAGCTGCCTCCATGCTTTTTATCAATGCGCCTTTGACGCTGCCAACATCAGTCAGTATGGCGCCCGGCTTCAGGCAGGGCCCAATCTCCCGCACGATCTTCTCGAACGTCCCGACCGGTGAAGCGAGAACCACGAGATCGGCATCTGCTACAGCGTCCGTCGAACCGTGTCCCATGGAGTCTATCACGCCGAGTTTGAGTGCCTGTTCGAGCGTGCTCCTACTCCTGCCCGCGCCGATGATGCGGCCGGCAAGGTTCTTGGACTTCAGGACCCTGGCCAGTGACCCTCCGATAAGACCGACGCCGATGATGGTGACCCTATTAAAATAAATCATAATGAACGAATTTTTTCTCAGACTGATAAAGGCCAAAACAGACTCGCGAGCAAACAGGCGAACAAACTGCCTTCGGCCTTCTGCCTGCCGTCTCCTACTGAATTTTAGATTTCCCTTCCCAAAGCAGCAGCAATCAGTCTCAATTCATCCATGAGATGCTTGAAACTTTTCGGTTTCAGCGATTGTTCACCATCGCAGAGGGCCTCTTCGGGGTTTGAATGAACCTCGATAATAAGCCCATCGGCGCCTGCGGCAACTGCAGCTTTTGCCATAGGAGCCACAAGGTCCCACTTGCCGACGGCATGGCTCGGGTCCACGATGACAGGAAGGTGCGTCATTTGTTTGAGCACCGGCACTGCGGAAAGGTCGAGCGTGTTGCGTGTTGCTGTTTCGTAAGTGCGGATACCGCGCTCACACAGGATCACGTCGTGATTGCCTCCGGACATGATATATTCAGCGGACATGAGCCATTCCTTGATCGTCGCCGATATCCCGCGCTTCAGGAGCACCGGTTTATTGCACAGCCCTACCTCCTTGAGCAACCGGAAGTTCTGCATGTTCCGCGCGCCTATCTGGAGCACGTCGGCATGCATGGCAATCAGCTCGATATCCCGAGGATCCATGACTTCCGTCACGATCGGCAACCCGACACGGGCGCGAGCCTCTGCAAGATATTGGAGCCCCTCCCCTTCAAGACCCTGAAAAGCGTAGGGCGAGGTCCGCGGTTTAAACGCGCCACCCCGGAGAAAATTGGCGCCGGCGTTTTTAACTTCCTTCGCTATCTCTACCAGCAGCGTCTTGTTCTCCACGGCACAGGGACCGGCAATGACAGCAATCCGCTTCCCCCCGATCTCCTGGCCGTTGACCCTAATGACCGTTTTCTCCCGCCTGAACTCCCAGCTCGCCAGCTTAAAGGGCTTCAAAATGGGGAGCACTTTCTCCACGCCCGGGATCGCCTCAAGCGGTACGCTCTGGAGAATCGCCTCGTCACCGATGGCGCCGATAATGGTGCGCTCCGTTCCTTTCGACACATGGGCTTGCAGACCATGGTCTTTGATTTTTTTTATGATGTGGTCGACCTGTTCCTCTGTCGCATCCGGCTTTACAACGATAATCATGATAATCCTTCCCAGAACCGGCTAGTGCAAATCGCCCGGTGCATCGTGTTCAAGACCTTTGTCTCAGCGCTCTGCCTTCACAACCTTTTCCAACTCCGCCATAAACCGCTTGTTCTCTTCGGGAAGCCCTATGGTGACCCTGAGCCTTTTCTCGCCCATCGGCCGGATGATCACGCCTTGCTTCAGCAGGGCCATATAAACATCCTTCGCATTCAGCGCTGTTTCAAAGAGAATAAAATTCGTCTCCGTGGGCGTGAAGGATAGGCCGAGCTGCCCGAAAGATTGATACAGATATTGTTTTCCTTCGTTGTTGATGGCTATTGACTTCTCGACGTGTCTCCGGTCCGCGAGCGCCGCAAGCGCGGCCGCCTGTGCAAGTGAATTGGTATTAAAGGGCTGCCTCACCTTATTCAGAAGTTCCGCAATCTCCGCGGTCGTGATGCCATACCCGATGCGGAGGCCCGCGAGCCCATAAATCTTGGAGAACGTCCTGAGTGCCAGGATGTTCCTGCCATCTTTCAGGTAATCCAGTGAATCAGGGTAATCGGCATGGGTCACATACTCGAAGTACGCCTCATCGACGGCCACGATCACGTTTTCGGGCACGCGTTCCATGAACCGATCCATCTCGGCCTTAGTGTTCATGGTGCCTGTCGGATTGTTCGGGTTGGCAATGAACATGACTTTCGTCCTGCTCGTGATACGCTCCGCCATTGCGTTCAGATCGTGGCGCAGATCCTTGCACGGCACGATTACATTTGTCCCGCCTGCGGCCTGGGTGATCATTTTATAGACCACGAAGGACGGGTCGGCAGAGACGACCTCATCACCGGGCTGGACAAAGGTGCGCACCACCAGCTCGATCAGCTCATTCGAGCCGTTTCCAAGAATGATCTGGGACAGATCAACGCTGAATTTCGCCGCGAGGGCCTGCGACAGGTAGAAACCACTGCCGTCGGGATACCGGTTCACGCCTTCGACGACTTTCTTGAGCGCCACCATCGCCTTGGGCGACGGACCGAGGGGGTTTTCGTTCGAAGCGAGCTTGATACTCCCGCTAATGCCGAGTTCGCGCTCAAGTTCCTCAATCGGCTTCCCAGGAACATAGGGGGTGATATTCTTAATGTTGTCTGATACGCCAATCATGATAAAACCTCGCAAGCAAAATTAATAAAGCAACGCGTATAAAGTTTAATCTCCGTACGCCCTTCAATATTCCCCACGCCCTGTTTACGTGCTTTCGACAGCTTTACTGACACCGGGGATAGGAGCCGAGGACCTTCAGGAACATGCAATCGATTCTGAGCTTCTCGATCGCGGCGGCAACCTTCTCGTCCTCGATATGACCTTCCATGTCGAGGAAGAACACGTAATCCCAGACCTTCCTGCCCGACGGCCGTGCATCAAGACGGTTCAGGTTGATTTCCTTTTCCGCGAAAGGGGCAAGCATATTGTACAACGCGCCAATGCGGTCCTTGATCGAGAACATGATCGAGGTTTTGTCGCGCCCTGTCTTGCCAGGGGACTTCGGAGCGATGACCAGGAAACGGGTGAAATTATTCTGGTTGTCTTCAATCCGGCGGGCCACCATCTGGAGCCCATAGAGCATGGAGGCCATCTCACTTGCGATGGCTCCGATCGTGGGATCATCGGCTGCCATCTCGGCAGCCCGCGCCGTGCTCGGTGCATCCATGATGGGTATGCCCGACAGGTTTTTTTCAAGCCACTGTCGACACTGGCCCGGCACTTGGGGATGGGTGTAGATTTTTTTTATGTCTTCGATCCGCCCCGATTTGTTCATAAGATTCTGCGATACCTCAAGCAGGATCTCGGCGTAAATCTTGAGATCCGAATCGATGAACATGTCGAGGGTATAGTTTACGACGCCTTCGGTCGAGTTTTCAATGGGCACAACACCAAAATCGGCACGGCCCCGTTCCACCTCTCGGAAAATGTCCCTGATGCTCTCCGTGGGCACGTACCGAGCTGCATAGCCGAACTGCTGCATGCCGGCTTGGTGCGTAAAGGTGGCGCGTGGGCCGAGATAAGCCACTTTGAGCGGCCGTTCCAGGGAAAGCGATGAGGAGAGAATCTCGTGATATACGGCCTTGAGCGTATCTTGGGGGAACGGACCGGTGTTCCGGGCGGTCAGGCGCTCAAGGATTTCCTGTTCCCGGGACGGAGAATGAAAGTCCAGCTTCTCGGTTTTCTTGACGTTACCGACTTCGATGACAATGCGGGCGCGTTCATTGAGCAGGTCGACCAGCTTATTATCAATCTCATCGATCTTTTTGCGGAGTTCCTTAATTTTCTGGTTGGGCATCTCGATAAAAACCTGCCTGAAGGGGATTGAGAATTATAGTTTATTTTTTCAGCAGTTGCAAGGACTTTTTGGCCCGGATCAGGGAAGGGGAAAATGCGGGAAACAAACTTCAAGAGGGAGGATGTCGATATAATAAAAAATTGGACACAACATTGCCGGCTGAACTTTCAAAAAACATGACCCCTTTCGGAAAAACGTATCAATGCCAATGTCAAGACTGGCCATCAAATACGAGTTCTAAATCTACCACCTTCGATCCAGCTATTAACCAGCCATGGTTTCTGGATCCACAAGACTGGTCATTTGGCGAAGCGCGATCATGGCAAAAATCTCATGCGCAAAAGGCGCTCCTTGACTGTTAAACTCTCGTAACGGTGGACTTCAAACCCCCGAGATGGTAATATATTTCATGGACTCTGGTTTCCTTGCTGATATAAAATTCAACTGCGACGTATCCGATGCTCAGTTTTGGGGCTATTATTCGGTCTGCGGCCTGCTCATGCGGTACCGCGACCTGTATCGCTCCGAGATAGGAATGAAACCCTGGGCGGACATTCCCCGTGAAAAAATAGGAGCGTGGATTGAGGCAAAAGAATCGAAGTGGCCTGAACTTGAAAAGAAAGGGTTTAGAAACTTGACTGTTGATGGAACAAGCCACGATCCTTTTGATGTCGCGGCAATCAATGCGAAACTCAGCCGAGAAGGGCTCGTCTATGGAGCGGGCTACGGCATGTATCTTAAACCCACCTTTTTCCTGGCAGAACTGCGTAGTCTGCGGGAAGTCTCTGGCCTTACCGTATATACCTCGGGGCGGGAACTGGTCCGCGACCTCTTCACCGCACCAGGCATGCTCCGGGAGAACACCGTGTTTTTGCGCCTCGAACCGCTGACAATCCTCCTTCTTTACAAGCATTCGGAATTGAACGTTCGGCAGGCAACCCTTCTGGAGGACGCTTTTGCCGAGTACGGTTTTCCGAAGCGGCAAATTATTGACATCACATTTGAACAGCGGCTGGAACAGATGGCGGATAGATACTCCGAAATTCTACTTGCTCACGAGATAGGAGAAGCCGTGGAAGCAATCCCGGAATGGAAGGAAATCCTCGCCCTATCCTCAGGAAACCGGCATTTGGAACATTACCTGCGCGCGGTGAAGGATCTTATCGCCGACACATCCAATTATGGCCCGTACAGGAAAATCATCGAAACACGGGACCGGGGGGCTTTCGGTCTATCCATTGCGCTCAGTGAGGGCTTGCGGAGAGTGTTGTATCCCGAGATCCGAGAAGCTTACGTCGTTTTCTCGCGAGAGGGGAACTGGTCGGTCGTGGAATCGGCACGACAGGAAGGCTATAAAAAATTCCGGTCTCTTCGAGACGACATCATGAAACAGTACCGCGGAAGTCTCTTGAAAGAAGACTTTATCGGCGCGATGGAGGACCTGATCAAGGAGATCGGGGGGGCGAAGTCGAAAAAAGGATGAGGCGAAGAATTTTGCACGAGAAGTGTATTGTTTACACCTTCGCTGCAGTGTGCCCTCGCGAAGGAAGCGAAGATCCCGCTGGACACAGCGTATAATACCATGATGATCCTGTTTTATTTCGACTTCCGAGCGTCATAATTTTCCATGATCCCTACGAGTTTTTTCCAATCAAATGTTTGGATATTCATGATCTGGGAACGGATAATCCTGATGGCTGCCGAGATGTCCCTTTCCTTCTTAAAATTATAAAAGGGTATCACCGCAGCAAAAGCACGTTCTTTATAATCGATGATTGGCTCAAGCACATCGTTCCGCCGCGTATAATAAGGGTCTTCGCCAGGGGCGCAGGGAGCGGTGAAAACATTGAACTGCCTGCAGCCGACAGGCCTGACGGGATGAATTGAGCAGGTTCCGTCCACCAGAAAGGGGCAACCCGACCCGGCTTTATGCTTTTCCAGCCGGTCCCGCAGGATGTCCCTTTCCGGCGGTGTCATCTTTTCAGATACATACCAGTAAATGCCCACCAGTTCGTGAGGATAGAGCGGAAGATCCTTCTGATGCTCACAGCAAGTGCCGCATCCTTTTCCGCACGCCAGTCTTTTCTTATATTTTTTTTCCTCGTCCCGGATAGCGACTGCTATTCCCGTGTCCGCTATGGCATAAGCGTCGAGAAGCATGGGCAGCCAGACAAGTTTTTTTTCATCTTCCGGAAAATGCAAGCGCCTCGAGAGACAACCGGATTTTTTTACCTCGGCTTTTTTCACCTGAAAACCTTCCTAACATATTTGATGGCCTTCGTCTTACATCCTGCACCATACCATAGCACCCTGGAAAAAACAACTTGCCATTACATTGTCAAGGCAAAGTGAAAATGTCCTATTGTTAGCAAAGTGAAAATGTCCGCTTTTTAGGAAGCAACGGGAAGTTGTTCCGATGCTCTTCTGAGTCTCTTCCAAGGATGGTTCGGAGATTGATACCGTCCTTGCTTTTCCT
>DATJAP010000038.1:0-87079 GCA_035516155.1 Nitrospirota bacterium | reverse complement strand
CTGGGCATGAGCATCTATCTGCAGGGCGGCTATACGTACAACGCGAATGCAAGCGGCCCGGGAGGAAGCGCGGGAACGAATGACCTGCGGGGATTTGATCAGCCAGCGAACAGCTTCGAACTTGATATGGCGGAAATCGTGTTTTCCAGGGATCCTGCGGCTGGCCTCGTCGGGTACCATGTGAAGATGATGGCCGGAGAAACAGCGAAGCTGATGAATACGGCGGGAGTGGGATTTTCAGGAACGCCTTCAACGAATTCTTTTGACTTAACCGAAGCATACCTGAGCTACGTTGCGCCGGTCGGCAAGGGGCTGCGGTTCGATATCGGGAAGATGGCCACCTTCGTCGGCGCCGAAGTGATAGAAGCGATCGACAATCCCAACTATTCCCGGTCATTGCTGTTTACCTGGGCGGAACCCCTTACCCATACCGGCGTGAAAGCGAGCTATGTGTTCACCGACAACGTCAACGCGGCGCTGTTCCTGCTGAACGGCTGGGACAGTGCGACGGACAACAATAGCGGCAAGACGGGCGGCGTGAGCGTCAATCTCGTGAGCGGCGATCTCCTCTCGGCGTATGTCAATTATCTGCAGGGCCCGGAGCAGACGAACGACAATCACGACAAGCGTATCCTGCTGGACCTGGTAGCCACGATCAAGCCGATAAAGCCTTTGTCCATTATCCTGAACTACGACAACGGCCAGCAGGATCAATCTGCCGGCCTCGGAACGCAGAAGTTGTCCGGCATCTCGGGCATCGTAAAGTATGATATCAACGATACCTACAGCATCTCGGCCCGTGGCGAGTCCTTGAATGACAGTGACGGTTATGGTACCGGCACGCCGCGGGAGCTGGCCGAATTCACGCTGACTCCGGAGATGCGTCTGACCGGGGGTCTCATTCTGCGGGCTGAGTATCGTCATGATACGTCGAACGTTATGTCGTTTGACAACAACACAAAGACATCACAGAATACGTTCGCGCTCGCCGCGATGTACCGGTGGTAGGGATTTTCTCACATTCGACATTATAAATGCTTAATACATGGTGCTTGATGCATCCGGTACCATGAGCTAAGGAGAAGACTATGGCTAACGAACAACAACCCATAACGAGAGGAACACTCGGATTGACAGGCCTTACGATGAACGCAATGGCGCTGATCGCTCCCGGGGCGTTCCTGTGGCTGACTTTTCAAATGCAATCGCTTTACGGCGCACCGATGGCCGGGATATCCATGTGGGCAGGTATTTTCTTCGCCCTGCTCCTGTGCTTCGCCACGGCCATCAGCTACGCGGAACTGGCAAAGCTCTATCCGGGTCCCGGTTCGTCATATCTGTATGCTGAGCAGGCGTACCTTTCAAAGACGCACGCATACAAGTTCGCCCGGATCGCCAAGTTTATCACCGGCTGGGCGAGCCACCTTTACTATTGGGTGTATCCCGGTGTGATGGTCGGCGTGACGGCAATCCTGGGCGGCTATCTGGTGAGCATTTTTTTCCCGGACACCTTCAGCGGCACCTATAACAGCCCGCTGTTCATGTTCCTCTTCTGCGCCGTGTTTGCTCTCGGCGTGGCTTACATCGCCTATCGGGGTGTGACCGGAACCACGGCTGTCAACATCGTGATCAATATTGTCCAGATCTCGGCGCTCCTCATTTTTGCCGTGATCGCGATCGGCTATCGGATCCAGCATCCGCAGGGCTCGACCGGGCTCCATTTATCCAACGGCGTGGCGGTGAACTATCAGGTCGCACAGGTGGTCCAGAAGGACGACAAGGGCAATCCTGTGCCGGTGATGGACGCAAACGGTAAGCCGACCATGGACAAAGACAATAAACCGGTCTACCAGATGGTTGATGCGCAGGACAAAGACGGCAATCCCGTGCCGGCTGACAAGGACGGCAGGGCAGTGACCGACTTGAAGCTCGCCGCACCGTTCACCGTGGACTACACCGAAGGAGCGATCACCAAGGACGACAAGGGGAACCCGGTATTCAACTATCACAAGAACGCAAAATCCGTCATCGGTCTGCACGGGTTCAACTTCATCTTTATTCAGGCGGCGATTGCAATCCTGATCCTGGTCGGCTTCGAATCCATCACCTCGATGGCGCATGAGGCGAAGAACCCGAAAAAGGATGTTCCTCGGGCTGTGCTTCTGTCGCTTGCGATCCAGGGCGCGGTTTGCTACCTGATCGAGTATTTTGCTGCGAACTATATGCTGCATAACGGCTACACGATGTCGATGGCAGGCGCTTCCGGCGCGCCGCTCGGCGATATGATGGTCCTTGCTGGAACCTGGCTCTTTGGAAGCTACGCTGCAGGCAAAACGTTCATGCTAATACAAGCCTTCACGGTGTTCCTGGCACTGATCGGCACCACGCTCTCGTGCCTTTCAACCGGCGCCCGTGTCACCTACGCCATGGGCCGGGACGAGGAAGTGCCTACACACTTCGGCATGCTGCACGGCAAGCACGCGTCGCCCCATCGCGCGATCTGGATCCTGGCCGCACTTTCGGTGATCATCGGGATCTTCACGGTGACCGTGTATCTTGGCGGCACCACGCCGGCAGCGCTCGACAAGCACAATGTCTGGTACAGTTTCGGCATCTTTGAGCCGGCTACCTATGCGACGCTGCCCAACACGCTGCTCATCGTGACGCTGGTCAGCAACTTCGGCACATTCCTTTTGTACATGATCACCTGCTGGATTGCGATGGTGGCCTTCAAGGAGCACCACAGCTTTAACGGGCTGAAGCACCTGGTGATTCCCGTCCTCGGGTTGTTGGCGAACCTGGTGATCATGCTTTTCTACCTGGTTGGGCCGTTTACGATAACGGGCATGAGCTGGAAGGAGCCATACATCGCTCTTGGCATCTGCGCAGTATGGGGCATCTACGGGGCGGTCTACTTCGTCAGATCCAGCAAGGCCAAAGGCAGGGAAATCTTGCTCACGAGCAAACCGGAGCCATCGCACTCCGAACCGCAATATCTCAACTAAAGCGAGCCAGGACGGTCATCCGCGCGGATGACCGTCCTCTTTTCCAACCGAAGACTTTCAATTTCTCAATGAAAATGTTAAAGTGAATTTATGGAATTGACCTATGCTGAACTTTCATCACCCGGTCCGGCCCGCGAGAACAACGAGGATTACGTCGGCTTCTGGCAGCCGGAGACCCTTGAGGAGAAGCGCGGACGCGGAGCAGTCGCGGTCCTGGCTGACGGTGTGGGTGGAATGCAGCGCGGTGAAGTGGCAAGCCGCCTTGCCGTGGAGACGGCCCTGAAGACCTTCCAGGAGGCCCCGGGAGAGCAGGCCGCGCAGCATCTCATCACGCAGATGTTTAACGCGGCCAATGTCGCGGTCTACGACAAGGGCCTGGAGAATCAGGGCAAGGCACGCATGGCCACGACCCTGGCTGTTGTCGTGCTGCGCAATAACGAGATCACGGTGGGTAACGTGGGGGACTCGCGTGTCTATCTCGTGCGAAAGGCCACGATCAAGCAACTGTCCACGGACCATACGTATATCGGCATGCAGCAAAAGTTCGGACTGATCTCCGAGCACGAAGCCAAAACCAGCGAGAACCGCTCGATCCTGACACGAAGCGTAGGGAATGAGCCTGTGATCCGCGTTGATGTGGAGAACACCCTGGTGTTCAAAGGAGACAAGGTCGTGCTGTGCTCTGACGGGCTCTATGCGTACGTCGCGGACAGCGAGATCGCCGATATCGTATCCCGTCTTTCCCCGGCACAGGCCTGCCGCCAGCTCGTGGCTTTGGCAGAACAGCGCGGCACGGAAGACAATCTCTCAGTGCAGGTCCTTCAGATCAACGAGGTCGAAAAAGTCGCATTATATCGCGGCGTAGCCATGTACCAGGAAACGGCAGACCCCACGACCAAATATGCGCTCCGTCCTGGACAAATCCTCGACAATCGTTTCCAGATCCTCGAAACCATCTCCCGGAGCGGCATGGCCACCATTTTCAAGGCAACGGATCTGAATACCAAGATGACCGTGGCGATCAAGGTCCCACTCATACAGTATGAGAGCGATCCCGGATTTTACTCCCGGTTCCAGCGTGAAGAGGAGATCGGTAGCCGCCTGGACCATCCCTATATTCTGAAATTTTACCCCGTGCCCGAGGAGCTTCGTACTCGGCCGTACATCGTCACCGAGTATCTCCGAGGATATACGCTCTCGCACCTCTTGACCAGCGTCCGGCCAATGCCGGAAAAAGACGCGATCAAGCTGGCCAGCCACATATGCGAAGCTCTCGCGTACATGCACGAACAGGGCGTGGTCCATCGGGACTTAAAGCCCCAGAACGTCATGCTTTGCAACGACGGCACGATCCGGATCATGGACTTCGGTATTGCCAAGGCAGAAGGCAGGCGGATGACCTTTGCTGGTTTTACGCCGGCGGTGGGCACGCCGGATTATATGGCCCCCGAACAGGTCAAGGGCAAGCGCGGTGACGAACGGACAGACATCTACAGCCTCGGTGCCATGCTCTATGAAATGGTTGTGGGTGTGACTCCGTTTCAGTGCGAGAATGAGAACCCACTCGTGATCATGAACGCCCGCGTAGACGGCGACCCTGAGGCGCCACGGAAACGCAATCCAAAGGTCTCACCGCAGGTCGAGGAAATCATTCTCCATGCCATGGAGCGTGACCCCAAAAAACGTTATCAATCAGCTGCGGCAATGAAAGCGGAGCTGGATGATCCGGCTTCTGTGCAACTAACGGGCAGATGCGACCGGCTCCGGGAACCGACGCCTTGGAAGCGCGGCTGGAAAAAAACAATCTGGATTGCACTGGCGATATTGGTTCCACTCGCCATTCTCATCCTGTTAATCCTGCTTATCATGCACCGCGGTCCCGCGCACTAAGGATTCTCCCTGCAAAGATATGATGCAAATCCACAGATTACCGCAGAACACGATTGCAAGCGCGAGGCTGTCCCCCGAGTGCTGGGACTGCGATAATGTCATCAGAAAAGTCCTGAGAAAGCATCCTTTTCACCATGCACATTTATTAATCATACGCCTATAAATTCATCTACATAAAATAAGCAGATGTTCTGCAGCATCTCAGGCATTCAAGTTTGAGCAATGAAATTAGATATTTTATAGAATCATAATTTCCGTCGAGCGTGGCACTTGCCTTGCATTAAATCGTAAAGATCAGGGAGGGATGAAAATGACGTCTGTAGCGTGGCTCATATTCATCGCCGCTGCAGTTCTTGAAGTCAGCGGTGACGCGGTGGTCCGCAAAGGGCTTCGTGGGAGCGGCCTTATCATCATTATGATCGGTTTCGTCATGTTGGGCTGTTATGGTGTGGTAGTCAATATGGTGAAATGGGATTTTTCGAAATTGCTCGGAGTGTACGTCGCGATCTTTGCGCTTATCAGCGTATTGTTCGGGCGCTTCGTGTTCAAGGAAGACATCCCGGCAGCCACGTGGATAGGGTTGTTGGTTATTATCGGCGGCGGAATGATCATTCAGTTCGGGGATATGGTATAAAGTGAAGGATAAATTATGAACGGTTCTATAATTACTGTCATTTGGACGATGATCTGCGCTTTTCTCGTTATTTTCATGCAAACAGGCTTTGCCATGACGGAGACCGGTTTTACGAGAGCGAAGAATGCCGGCCATACCATGGCAATGAACATGATGGTATTCGTCATTGGTGTAACCGGATACTGGATTTGTGGTTATGCGCTTCAGACGGGCACAAAAGGATTATTTTTTTCTGGGGCGGCTTCTGATGCATCGATGGTCCTGCTCTTCCTGTCCCAGGTGGTTTATATGAACATCGCGGCCACCATCCCGACCGGCGCAATGGCCGAGCGCTGGACGTTCAAGTCCTTCGTCGTTTATGGTTTTTTCATAGCCATGTTCGTATACCCTCTATACGCAAGCTGGGTTTGGGGCGGAGGATGGCTGTCGCAGCTCGGCAGAAATTTTGGTTTGGGCCATGGGGTCCTCGATTATGCTGGTTCATCGGTTGTACACATGATTGGCGGCGTTGCCGGGCTTGCAGGTGCGATCGTACTCGGTCCTCGCTTGGGGAAATACCGGGCCAATGGGACTCCTACAGCTATTCCCGGGCATCATATCCCAATGGCAATCGTAGGATGCCTGATCCTTTTCTTCGGGTGGTTCGGGTACAATGCGGGCCCGGCCTTGGCCGATGGGGGGGGCCGGGTCGTCGTCATCGTGGTAAACACCATGCTTGCAGGCGTCGCAGCGGCTGTCGCGGCCATGTGCTACATGTGGTTCCTGTACGGCAAACCCGATCTTTCTATGATCGCCAACGGACTTCTCGGCGGTCTCGTTGCTATCTCGGCATCCTGCGCATTCGTTAGTCCTGCTGGAGCAGTGGTAATAGGGCTTGTTGCCGGCGTTCTGTGCTGCGCGAGCGTCTTCTTTGTCGAGCGAAAGCTGAAGGTGGACGATCCCGTGGGTGCGGTGTCCGTCCATGGCACGTGCGGTGCGTGGGGCATGATCGCTCTCGGACTTTTTGCAGACGGCGCCTACGGGGACGCGCTGAACAATGTCCCCGGCACGGTCAAGGGGCTGTTCTACGGCAATGCATCACAAATCGCTGCCCAATTGATCGGCGTCGTCGTCAATATCGGGCTTGTTTTCGTTGTCATGTACGCTTTCTTCAAGGTGCTTGACAGAATCATTCCTCTGCGCGTATCGGAAGAAGTGGAGTTTGAAGGTCTCGACCAGAGCGAAGTGGCTGTAAACGCCTATCCCGATTTCAGCATTACGAAGACGCGAAGATAGGAACGGTCCTGACTGGTGGATCATGATTAAGATCGAAGCGATCATACAGCCGTTAAAGCTTGATGTGGTTAAAGAGGCCTTGGCCGCCCTCGGCATAGCGGGGATGACGGTGACCGATGTCCATGGATGCGGAAGGCAGAAAGGCCGGGTGGAAGTCCGTCAGAGGGCGGAATACGAAATTACTTTCATGCCAAAGGTGAAGATCGAAATGGCCGTCTGCGATGCGGTTGCGGGGAAGGCGATAACTCTTATCCAGGAAAAAGCAAGAACCGGCAAAATCGGCGACGGGAAGATCCTCATTTCGAAGCTTGAGGACGTCATCAGGATCAGAACGGGTGAAAAAGGCGAGGTGGCGATTTAGGTTTTGTCCACTTCATTATCCTCCCGAAGGTCGTTGAGAGACAACACGGGCCGGCAGGATCGTACTTGCCGGCCCTCTTTTTCGATGGTAGTTCAAAATGAAGGTAAGGTTGGATTGAATGAAATGAAAACCAACAATCCATTGGGCTGTTGAGTGCCTAACCCAACCTAGACACTCGCCGAGATACCTTATTGATCCTTCGAATTTCCGAGAGCGCATGATCTAGCGCCATATCTGTGCTCGCGATGCCATTATTAGAAAATAAGACTGCGACCGACATCGTTTCGTCATGCCTAGTTATTCATCATACGCCTATAATTTCATCTCTAGAGCAATAAGAGAGTTCTTGGCGGCATGCTGATTTCATCATATTGAGCAGTGAAATTAGGCGGTTTGCTTATTCATCATTCTGGGCTAACATGGCACATGTCTTGCAAAATATAATAACAGAATAAGAACAGTAAGACTTGACGCTGAACATCTGCAGGTCTGGTTTTACTCATCATTATGATCGACTTCACCCTGAAGGGTTATTAAGGGGTGGCGGTCAATGATGGCAGGAGGAAAAACTCAACGAACGCGGATAATCGGCGATTTGAGAGGTCGCCGTCTATCCTCCCTGGGGCCGGTGTGTTCCATTGCATGCCGGCCCCATTTTTTTATAGCCTTATCTCCCAGATATGATACTCTAGTTACCATGACGTGACGGGACCAACACGAAGTTCTTGGACAGTTACGAATCCAATCTCAAATGAATGGGAAATACCATGAAATCGTGATGAATGCGCGAAATATGTAAAAATCCTCGTATTTATGAAGAAATTTTAGCATTTCTTCGCGATGTGGCGATTCTCTGTTTTTGTTCCAGCTCGTCGGGGTTAGGGTTTTCTATCGCATGATTACCATAATTCTAGTCCTGATATTATTCGTGATCCTGCTCCTGCCTTTGCTCGTGAAAAAAGTCGAGCATAATCTTGAATTGTTTCTGCTCATCGTCGGTATGGTCACGCTGCTCATTTCCCATCTGCTGGGTCCCGAGCCGCTTCTGTCCCTGCGTCTTGCGGAGTCTGCGTTCATGGAACCTGTAAAGCTCACCGCAGCCACACTGGTATTCGGATTGGTTTTCCGTGCGATACGCGAACCGCTCAAAAAGAAAATCGTTGCATTCGAGATTCGGCTCGGGCCGCAGGCCTTCGCCTTTTTGCTCATCCTTATCCTTGGCTTGATTTCGAGCGTGATCACCGCAATTATTGCGGCGCTGATTCTCTGCGAAATCGTGAGCGCCATCAATCTTGACAAGAAATACGAAACCCGTCTGGTTGTCTTCGCTTGTTTTTCCATCGGCATGGGCGCGGCCCTCACGCCCATTGGAGAGCCATTGTCCACGATTGTCGTAGCCAAACTGCGCGGTGGGCCGATGCAAGGCGATTTCCTGATGCTGCTACGGACCTTCGGGGTTTATATTTTGCCGGGGCTGGTCCTGGTCTCTATCATTGGAGCATTCCTGCGGGGAACCCCTGTTGCCCGCTCCGAGAGCCTGGTGGAAGACTTTACAGAGCCTTTCAGCCACATCGCGCTTCGCGCGTTCAAGGTTTACATTTTCGTGATGGCGCTGGTGCTGCTCGGCACGGGCTTCAAGCCGTTGATCGACCTGTACATATCGAAAATGCCGGCCCCGCTCCTTTACTGGGGCAATATTTCCTCGGCAATCCTCGATAACGCCACGCTCGCCGCAGCGGAGCTGGGGCCGCTCATGTCCCTTGCACAGGTAAAAGGCATCATCATGGCGACAATCATCTCCGGAGGGATGCTGATCCCGGGCAATATCCCCAACATTATAGTTGCAAACAAGTTGAACATATCAAGCAGAGCCTGGGCAGCGATCGGCATTCCTTTCGGATTGGTCGTGCTGGTGCTCTATTTCGGTATCCTCTCTCTCCCGTAACTCCCTCTTGTTATAACTCTTCGATTGGCGTTTCACTCGTAATGACATTAAAAAAAAACAAAGCGGCATGCCTTCACTTTTTAATTAAGCAAAATATCGAAACCCGCCCGGAATCGCTCACGTCAAGGTAGACCAGAAGGAGCAGAAACACTGCATAACATTTAACCATATGCCTAAAATAGTATCTGTTTCATGTTGATGAGTGAGCTTTATACAGCCGCTTATTTTGCAAGCAAAAACAAAATCATGTAATTAAATCAATATGATCATTCTTTTATAAATAATATCAAGTTGTTGGCATATGCCTTGCAAATAATCAGTTGTAGAATAAATCTACATGCTGCAAAAAGGGAGGATAGAACGATGAAAGTAGTACTGATGAAATCAATGGTAGCAGTCATGATGTGTCTCGTGCTGGCAGCGATACTCTCACCGGGACTGGTCGTGGCAGAAGAGGCAGTCTCACCCGCACCGGCCGTGGCAGCGCCGGCTCCAGTGACACCGGCATCGGCTCCGAAGATTGACACCGGCGACACTGCATGGATGACCGTTGCGACAGCACTGGTCATGCTCATGTCCATTCCGGGGCTCGCGCTGTTCTACGGAGGCTTGTCAAAGACAAAAGACACACTGAACACCATGGCCATGACCTTCGTGACCTTCTGTATTGTTAGCCTGCTTTGGGTCATTTACGGATATACCTTCTCTTTTAATACCGACATCGGGGGCATCATCGGCGGCACATCGAAATTGTTTCTGAAAGGCATTGGTCCAAACAGCATCTCCGATCTGGCCAAAACGATTCCCGAGTACATATTCATTGCCTATCAGCTCACTTTTGCGGCCATAACCGTGGCCCTTGCGAGCGGTGCTTATATCGAGCGCATGAAGTTTTCCGCATGGATCATCTTCTCCGTGCTTTGGATGACGGTAGTGTATCTTCCCGTGGCGCACTGGGTATGGGGCGGCGGATTCCTCGCAAAACTCGGGGCTCTTGATTTTGCGGGTGGCACTGTTGTTCATATCAATGCGGGTATCGCGGCGCTGGTGGGCGCCCTGGTCCTGGGCAAGAGGCGTGTCAAGGCAATTATCCCTGGCAACCTGCCCCTGGTGGTTATTGGTGCGGGCCTTCTATGGTTCGGCTGGTTTGGGTTCAACGCGGGTTCGGCCCTCGCGGCGAGCGGACTCGCTGGAGCGGCCTTCCTGAATACCAATACGGCGACGGCCGTGGCTGCGCTGGCCTGGATGTTTGTTGAATGGAAGCATTCCGGAAAGCCCACGGTCCTCGGCCTTGCGTCTGGCGCGGTCGGTGGTCTGGTTGCCATCACACCGGCGGCTGGCTTTGTGAACATCGGCGGTGCGATCGTAATCGGACTGGCGGCAGGTATAATTCCGTTCTACGCAGTTGCAAAGCTCAAGCCGATGTTTGGCTATGACGACACGCTTGATGCATTCGGCATTCACGGCATCGGCGGAACTGTGGGTGCGCTCCTCACCGGCGTATTTGCAGACCCTGCGATCAATGAAGCAGGCAAAGGTCTTCTATACGGCAACCCTCAACAGCTCTGGATCCAGCTCATCGCTGTGGTAACGACTCTTGTGTATAGCGGCGTCATGACCTTCGTGATCTTCATGATTCTCAAAGCAGTTATCGGCATACGTGTCGAACCTGAAGATGAAACCGTGGGCCTCGACGAGAGCCAGCACGGTGAACGGGCGTATAATTCCTAAGACAGTTAACCGTGCTGAACCGCGAACGTTTAACTTTGAATTGCCACAAGGAGGTATTATGAGAAAGATCGAGGCAATCATCAAACCATTTAAACTGGATGAGGTAAAGGACGCCCTGAATGCCATTGGCGTGCAGGGGATGACCGTAACCGAGGTGAAGGGTTTCGGCAGGCAAAAGGGACATGTAGAGCTTTACCGCGGCGCCGAATACGATATATCCTTTATTCCGAAGGTGAAGCTCGAAGTCGTTGTTGCAGAAGCAATGGTGGATAAGGTTGTGTCCACGATTGAGGAAAAAGCCAGGACCGGCAAGATCGGTGACGGCAAGATCTTCATCGCAAGACTTGAGGAAATTGTCAGGATCAGAACGGGAGAACGCGGCGAAACAGCGATTTGAGAGGTCGCTGTCTATCCTTCCTTAAGCCGGCATGTTCCATTGCATGCCGGCTTTTTTGTTTTCTGATGATTCCCTCGTGCCAATTAGCGGGAGGGGGGCGTCAGAGGCGGTTTGTTCTGGCAAAAGGAACGGGAGGGCGATGACTCAACGACCCAGTCTCAGCCCCGCCTCGTGGGCTTCGTGGAGCGCCGTTGGATGGGTCAGGATGTCGCCGATCGCGTCAATGCCGCCGAAGAACAGCGTCTCATGCTCAGGTACGCTTATGGTCCTGAAAAAACCCTTGGCTACGACTTCGGCTGTATGTCTGCCGTCTTCCTTTTTCATGCCTCCGACGAGGAGCAAAAGTCCTTTTCTCCCCCGGAGACCCGCGGGTATGCTCTTTTTAAGACGATATTTTTCGCACCAGAAAGACTGGCAGCGGTCGATCATCGCCTTGGCCTGGGCGCTCAGACTGTAGAAAAAAATTGGGGAGGCGAGAATGATTCTCTCCGCCTCCCGGATAGCATCATAGATATTGCTCATGTCGTCGGAATGGATACAGAGACCTGATTTCACGCAGCCGCCGCAATCCTGGCAGGGTTTAACGTTCATGCTGTTGAGTTTGAATACGATTACGTTATTTCCCCCCTCCCGCAGGGGCTGGAGCGCTCCCTCCAGGAGAAGTTCAGTATTCCCGCCTGGACGCGGGCTGCCGTTGAATGCGATGATTTTCATTTATCAAAAAAACGAAGCAGGAGACCACGAGTGTTCTCCCTTCTTTCACTCCCCTTGCAGGGGGAGTTGGGAGGGGGTGCTTTTGTTCTTTCAAAGTGACACGGGCGTAGGACCGTGGTATTTTATTCAGCTTTATAGAATGCCTTCTTTTTCGCCTTGCAAACCGGGCATTCATCAGGCGCTTCGCCCTCGGCGGTATAGCCGCAGACGGAACAGACATAATAATCGGCGACTACGCTCTTGCTGAGGTTGTCGAGGGCCTTCTTGTACAGCGCAGCATGGATCTTCTCCACTTCATTCGCCATATTGAAGCTCCGCAGCGCGTAGTCCTGTCCCTCTGCCTTCGCATCGGCGATCATCTGGGGATACATCGTCTGGAATTCGTAGGACTCTCCGCTGATGGCTGTCATGAGGTTCTCTGGCGTAGACTTTACGCCGTTCAACCCTCGCAGATGGTTGTGCGCGTGGATCGTCTCCGCTGCGGCTGCAGCGCGGAACAACTTGGCTGCCTGCAAGTACCCTTCTTCCTCCGCCTTTTTTGCAAAGGCGAGGTACTTTCTATTTGCCTGTGATTCTCCGGCGAAAGCGTCTTTCAGGTTCTGCTCTGTCTTGGACATGGTTCAATCCTCCTTTTTTCGTTATTCGGTTACTTTACCCTTCCTTCAAGCGCAGGCCAGTTAATGTTCTTGAAAAATGCATCGATATAGTCGGCGCGTTTCAAGCCGTAGTCGAGCATGAAGGCGTGCTCGAAAACATCCATGATGAGGAGGGGAGTGCCGCCCGCTGGATGGGCGACGTCATGCTCGTTGATCCAGAAATTCATGAGCCTTCCTGATGCCGTGTCCTGGTACAGGACAGCCCAGCCGATGCCGCGCATTGCGCCGGTTGCTCTGAAGTCCCTTTCCCAGGTCTCGACGCTGCCGAAGCTCTCAGCCATTTTTTTGGCGAGCTTGCCGTTTTTATCGATGCCGCCCTTGCCACCGAGGTTTTCAAAATAATATTCGTGCAGCCGCATCCCATTGAATTCCCAGCCGAGCCTTCGTTTCAGTTCTGCGAATTCATAGGCCGCGGTCTTCCCGTCCTTAGCCATTTGGTCGAGCGTATCGAGCACTTTGTTCGTATTGGTCACATAACCCTGATAAAGCGTAAAATGGTTCTTCAAAAGAGTCTCGCTGAAGCCCTGCATCCCCACTAGCTTGGAATAATCCTTTGCCGCGTATGCCATGGTGTATCCTCCCGAGATGATAGGAAATTTAAAACCAATACTTTCTAGTATACCAGAACTGCAAGGAGGTTTCGTTGGTGCAGAAAATCAGCCGCCCTTCCCCTGTATTCATGCTGCGGACCGCTATCCAACCTGTTCAAAGACATTTTTCCCGGCCTTGCAGACCGGGCAGTTCCAGTCATCGGCGAGGTCTTCGAAAACCGCGTCCTGTTCATGTTGTTTATAGAGCCATCTGCAGGCCGAGCACCGCCAGAGATCGAAATCCTCGCGCCGACCCTCCTGCTGGATGACTGCCCATCCCTTTTCGATCCATTCCTCAATGCCAGGCGGATAATACCCGGAAAAGATTTTCTTGTCCCTGGCATCTTCGACGCTGACCTCCACGGTGAAATCTTCTTTTTTGACCGTATAGCTCCAGCTGAAAATGTCCTGAGAGTCAGGACCGGAAAGCTTCGCCGTAAAGACAAAGGAGTTGCCCTTCTGTCTGACCTTTGACCAGCTATAACAGCAGGGGAGCACCGTCGTGCACCCGCATTTTCCGTTTTTCAAGGACAGGCCGTCGACGCTGATACCGCCGGGTATTTTTTCAACCGGAATGATCATTGATCCTCCTGGATGAGTTCCGTGCGCTTTCCTCCAGGCAGATGAGGCCATGAAGAAGCGATGCCGTTTCGTTTTGTCCCCTGACCAGACGAGAAGCGACGATACGTGCCGAACTCGGTGTGGTGCGATCGACAGGGCTTAGTGAATGGTGCTTTCTTTATCGAAGACTCGGTAGTCGCAGAATAAACAGACCGTCTCGGGATCCTTTGACCACAGTTCGATCTCACCACCGCATTTGGGGCAGGTGGTGATGAACTCAATCACGGTCCTGTGCGGTTTGCCGTTGCTTGCTATTTTCCCCTTATGCTTTAGCGGGCTCACTCTCATTGGCTTTTCTCCATCCTTCACGTGCCAGGCGCTCCATGCGGTTGTTTCCCCATGACTTGATTTCCTCGAAATAGCGCTTCCTGTCCGTCTTTGCCAGCTGGGTCAACTGTTGCCGTTCGCGGACAGAGTCGATATGGTCCGAAGGCGTCAGACCCCGCCAGGTGCAATAGCCCTTGTCGAAAATGAAATCAGGGGTCACGTCGGTCGCATTGGCTTTTTTCTGGAGCATGAAACGCGCCACGTCCATATCGTACTGGATGATCCAGCCATTATCAACGACCATGGTCGCCGAATCCTGAACAACACCCGAAGAGCACGCGGGACAATATAGCTTGGTGATTACCTCGAACGGCAGGACCTCATCTTTGAAATTAAAGCTTGCATGACTCTTGCTGCACGAACAGTTGATGCTGTGATCTACGCACATGGTGAAGCCTCCTTGGCTGGTGATATTTTTATTTTGTTGCATTCCGGGCAAAGCCCGTAAAATTCCACATGGCTGCTGATGATCGAATATTCCTGCTTTGCGTTTTCCGGGAGGTCCAGTTTATACTCGCCATGGATATCGACGATCCTCTTGCAGGAAACACAGATCAGGTGGTTATGAAGGCTTGTCTCCGGATCATATCGCTTCTTGCCTGGATCAAGGGTCAATTCAAGGATGTTCCCTTTTTCCTTGAGGACTGAAAGTGTGCTGTACACTGTGGCAAGAGACATGGTCGGAAATTTTTTATGAACTGCACGATAGATGCTTTCCGCCGAGGGATGATCCTTGTTTCCCTCCAGATAATGAAGAATTGCCAATCGCTGCGGTGTCAGTTTTAAACCAATGTCACGATATTTTTCCATATGATGTGTTTGTCGATCAATCGAAAACAATTATAATTTAGTTATTGTTATTTGTCAATAATTATTATTATTCATTTTACCAAATCTATTTCTTAATAAGTATCTAATATTACTCTGTTTTATTTTTTTCTCCATGCGTTCGACAAAAAAACTATAAAAATCTAAAGCACAAAGCAGATTGCTGTATATCTAGTGAAAATGGACCTGATGAGAAATCTGCGCTTCTCATGCTCTTCCCTCGATAAGGTGACACAGCTACAGGGGATTTTGACAAATGTAAGTGGAATCCTTTCATATGATCTCCGTTTTTGCTTTCAATAATTTTACTCTTGATAATAAAAAAAACGGATCTTTCGTAAAAAAGTTGAAAACGCTGTTCGAGGTCAGGCGTACAGGATTTTTTATCGTATAAGAACTCAACAAAAACAAGCAGTTAAATGTGAAGAATGCCTAAAAGCAGCGGATCAACATGCCCTTTTCAACTAAAATACGAATGAAGGAAAAAAACTTATGAGGAATATCATAAGTATCCTCTTTTTGTTTATGTATTAAAATGTGCCTATAAAATAAACAGATGCCTAAAATATCAGCTTAAAGAAACTAATACAATGAGATTATCTAATAATATACTGATAATAACTTAATGAAATCAGTTACTTTTTTGGTATGGTCGGGCGGAATTGATGGCATAGGCCTTGCTAATCAATAATGCAGCCAATGAACAAAGGATAAACACATTTCACGAGGAAATCTAAGAAAAGGAGGCCGGGTTCGCTTGAAATTACTGAAGTGCATTATCCAACCGCATAGGCTGGATGCAGTGAAGGACGCCCTTGCTGCCGTACATGTTTCAGGCATGACGGTTTCCGAAGTCCGTGGATTTGGAAGACAAAAAGGACACGCGGAGCTTGATAAGGGGGTGGAATATGCCGTGGATTTCCTGCCCAAGGTAGAAGTCGAAGTTGTGGTGAGCGACAATATGGCAAGGCTGGTATTGGATGTCCTGATGAAAACTGCGAGGTCAGGAAACGTTGGAGACGGCAAGATATTTATTATGAATGTCGATCAGGCCGTTCGCATAAGAACAGGTGAATCCGACGATGGTGCGCTATAAATAGCCTGTTCCCGAAGAAGTTTCAAACAGTCGGCGGATAATTGTCAACGTTTTGCACATTGCAACAAGAATAATGTTCTTTGAAAATTGAATAGATTTTGAAAAAACTACAGGGAGGATAGTACTCAATGGAGGACAGACGTTTATACAGAATAGTTGCTGCCCTGCTGCTCTCACTGGCGGTATCCGTACCGCTTGCAGCAATGGCCCAGGAAGCTGTACCTGCTGCAGCCGCCGCACCGGCGGCAAAGATCGACTCCGGGGACACAGCTTGGATCCTCGTATCAACGGCGCTCGTTATGCTCATGACGCCGGGGCTCGCCATGTTCTATGGCGGCATGGTGCGGAGAAAAAACGTGCTTGGGACGATCATGCACAGTTTCATCGCAATAGGCCTGGTCAGCCTTCAATGGATTTTGTTTGGCTATTCGCTGTCGTTCGGCCCTGACGTAAAGGGGCTGATCGGCAACCTCAGCTGGGCCGGGCTATCAGGTGTAGGGTTGACGCCGAATGCAGATTATGCACCGACGATACCCCATCTCCTGTTCATGGCATTCCAGATGATGTTTGCGGTGATCACGCCGGCGCTTATCAGCGGCGCCGTTGCCGAGCGGATGAAGTTTTCCACGTTTCTGATTTTTACCCTCCTCTGGACGACGATCGTGTATGACCCCATTGCCCACTGGGTATGGGGCGCAGGCGGGTGGCTGAAGAACCTCGGAGTGCTCGATTTTGCTGGCGGCATTGTGGTCCATGCCACGTCGGGCTTCTCGGCCCTTGCGGCTGCACTGTTCATCGGAAAACGAAAGGGCTTTTTGCATGAATCAATGCCGCCGCATAATCTGCCAATGACGGTGCTCGGAGCGGGTCTTTTGTGGTTCGGGTGGTTCGGCTTCAATGCCGGGAGCGCGCTGGCTTCAGGGACCCTTGCCACCATGGCCTTTCTGACGACCCATATCGCCGCGTCATCAGCAACAGTGACCTGGGTCATAATCGAATGGCTCCATCGTGGCAAGCCGACCATGTTCGGAGCGGCAACAGGCTCAATCGCGGGACTCGCAACAATCACTCCGGCCGCCGGTTTTATAGCCCCCTTGCCGGCACTTTTCATCGGCATTGCCGCCGGGGTTTTATGCTACATCGCGTTAAATGCAAAGACGAAGTTCGGCTATGACGACTCGCTCGACGCCTTCGGCGTCCATGGCGTTGGCGGCACACTCGGTACGCTCATGACGGGTCTGTTCGCATCCGTGGCAATTAATGCGGCCGGAGCCAACGGCGCGTTGTACGGCAACATGAAGCAGTTCTTCATCCAGGCGGGAGCTGTCGCGCTTGTCGCGTTTTATTCTTTCGTCGCAAGTTACGTTCTGCTGAAGGTGCTTAATGCCACCATGGGCCTGCGCGTCGATGCGGAACAGGAGACGGAAGGTCTCGACATCAGTCAGCATGGCGAAGCAGGATACGCGTAACAGGGCCTGTCGCCGCAGAGGGCGTGGTGAGGCATCATGCAAGATTTATTTGCAATTCCCCGAAGCTTTCAGGCTGCGGGGCGTTATATGAGTGCCTCAAGGCCGGTCGGAAATTTTTTTCATTTGGACGAGATACACGCCCAGGAGGATGGCGGTTCCGCCGGCAATCTGAAACAAGGTGATTTTTTCGCCGAAAACAGCGGCGAACAGTACTGCGGCAAAGGGCATGAGATAATGGTATGCCATGGTGCGGGTGACACCTAGCTCCTTCACCCCCTGGTACCAGAACACATAAGCAATACCGGCGGCGATGAATGATGCAAAAGCCAGGGCTGACCAGGAAAGCAGGGACACCTCGGACCATGACTGGTTGTAGAGGCCTGTGACGCTGCCGGGAAGGAGTAGGATGCTTCCTGCTAACATACTGTAGGCAGTAACTTTCGTAGCGGAGTATTTTTCGAGAAGAGGCTTTGCCGTTATCGAGTAGAACGCCCAGGTGATCGTTGCGCAGAGGGTCAGGAAATCGCCTGTCATTTGGGACGAGGAAAAACTCAGCTCGCCGTGGTGGCTCCTGACGATGAGGAAAACGCCGAAGGAGGAGAGCACGAGCCCTGTGCTTATTCGAAGGGAAAAGCGCTCATTGCCCGAAAAGGCCTGGATTAGCGCAGCGAACATCGGCGACAATGAAATGAGCAGGGCCGAATTCGCCGCTGTCGTGTAACGGAGGCCGTACATAAAAAAGATGTTGTACAACGTGATACCCAGCAGGCCGAGTTTGACGAAGGCAAAGCCGTCGCGGCGATCAATCCAATATGATTCATGGTTTACGCCCATGACGACGATGAGGAAAAGCGACGCCAGCGTAAACCGGATCACGGTAAAGCCGAGGGGATGGAAGTCCGCGAGCGCGAATTTGACGCAGGAAAAATTAATGCCCCAGGCAGCGGCAACGAATAAGAGACGAAGACTGAACATAGCAGTTATCAGTGTATGGGGAAGAGCAAAAGGCAAAAAGAGATGGGTTCCACCATGCCCGCTGCGCTATGCCCTCTGCGACGTTTTGCTAACGCACTATACAGGAAACAGCTTGAATACTCAAATGTATTGTGCTATCAATGAGGAATGGAAGAATCGAGCAGTCGCATAAAGGAAACTACCGCCGACATACTTACCGCGATTATCGACGGTTTTGTCGTGGCCGATGCGGATGGCCGTGTGCTCATCTGGAACCGAGCAGCAGAGGAAATGACCGGGATAGCGGGACCTGATGCCGTGGGCAGAAGGATCTATTCTGTCTTTGCCGAAAACCCGGCCGTAATCAGCCAGCTCGAAAAAACAATGGCCTCGGGCAGGTCTTATTCGGATTATGAAGCGGAGATTTCCGTAAAGCACGGAACGCAGCGTCCGGTGGGACTGGTAACGAGCATGCTTACCGACGATGAAGGCCGGCCCACAGGACTGATTCTTACGATCCGTGATCAGACAGGCGTCCGAGACCTGAAGGAACGCATGCGCAGGTCCGATCGGCTGGCTACGCTCGGGATGATTGCCGCTGGGATCGCCCATGAAGTGAAAAACCCCCTCGTGGGGATACGTGGTGCAGCGCAGCTCATGAAGTCCGAACTCCGGGCCGCGCTGGAGTCGGGCACGGGCAATAGTTTGACGGAATATCTTGATGTGATCCTGAAGGAAGCTGACCGCCTGAACAACGTTCTGGAAGGTATCCTCGACTTCACGCGTATCAAACCTCGCGAGATGAAGGCATCGAATATTCACAGTATCCTGGACCGGGTGCTGCTTTTGAATGAAGAGAGCGCTCGGCAGCGAGGTGTCATTCTTACGAGGCTCTATGATCCGAGCCTGCCCGACGTTTACGGCTGCGAGGACCAGCTTGTCCAGGTTTTCCTGAACGTCATCAAGAACGCCATCGAGGCAATGCCCCGGGGCGGAAAGCTCACCATCATGACGCGGATGTCCGACCTGTTCACGACCGTGCAGGCGGACGGCAGAAAATACCAGCTCATGGTCGTGAAAGTCAGTGATACCGGTCCGGGAATAAAGCAGGAGCACTTGCAGGACATCTTCACGCCTTTCTTTACGACCAAGGACCGTGGCGTGGGACTAGGGCTCGCGCTTTCGTACCAGATCGTGCAAGAGCACCAGGGAACGATTCGGGTGGAGAGCCAGGAGAATGAGGGAACGACGTTCAGCGTCTATCTGCCACTGGCGGGATGAAGCTGTGCAGGGCATGGAGCGGAGAGCAGCAAAGAGCATTGTCCTGAGCACTCTGCTAAATGGATTATGATGACCAATGAGAAAATACTCATCGTCGATGATGACGAAAGCGTACGCTGGGTGCTGAAGAAGTCCCTCGAAAAAGAGGGAATCGAGGCGGTGCTCGCAAAAGACGGCTCCGAAGCGCTCGACCGGCTCAAAGTGGGCGATATTGCGGTCGTCCTGATGGACATCCGCATGCCCGGTATGAGCGGATTCGATGCGCTTGCCAAAATCCAATCCGAAAACCGTGACAGTTCGGTCATCATCATGACCGCCCAGGCCACGATGCAGAACGCCATCGAGGCCATGCGGCGCGGCGCCTTCGATTATATCACCAAGCCGTTCGACCTCGACGAGGTGAACATTCTCGTTAGAAAGGCGATTGATGTCAGACGGCTTTCCCAGGAAGTCACGGCGCTCCGAGCCGAGGTGCGGGAAAAATACGAAGGCGGGCTTGTGGGTAACACGGTCGCCATGCAGGAAATCTACAAGACTATCGGTCGCGTCGCCGAGAGCGACGCCACGGTCCTGGTCCATGGAGAAAGCGGCACCGGAAAGGAGTTGGTGGCCCGCGCTATCCATTTTCACAGCAAACGGGCCGGTCGGCCTTTTGTCGCGGTCAATTCTGCGGCCATACCGTCGGAGCTGCTGGAAAGCGAGCTGTTCGGCCATGAGAAAGGCGCCTTTACCGGGGCGATCGGACGGAAGATCGGCAAATTCGAGGCCGCTGCCGGCGGGACCCTCTTCCTGGACGAGATTGGGGATATGGATCTGCCGCTCCAAGGCAAACTTCTGCGCGTGCTGCAGGAACGGGAATTCGAGCGGGTGGGCGGCACCGAGGCAATCAAGACCGACGTGCGGGTCCTTGCCGCCACGCACCATAACCTCGAGAAAATGGTGCGCGAGAAGCGGTTCCGCGAGGATCTGTTTTACCGCCTGAATGTTATTCAGATCAACATCCCTCCACTCCGGAAGCGCAAAGACGACATTATCCCCCTTGCCGAGTTCTTCATGCAGAAATATCAGGCCGCAGATGCGAAGAAAAAGATCTTGACACCGGAGACGCTTAAAGTCCTCCGCGCATACGACTGGCCAGGCAACGTGCGGGAGCTGGAAAATGCAGTACAGCGCGCTATTACGCTGTCGCAGGGCGACAAGATATTTCCCGATGCCCTGCCGCCGCAGATCTTCAAACCGGGACAGGGGGCCCATCTTTCCTTCGAAAACTTCCTCGAAGAAAAGCTTGCGGACCTTGTGGAGCGCATGGGCGGGCTCGAACAGGGGGATATTTACACCATGGTGCTCCGGCGTGTGGAGAAACCGCTCATCACGCTGGTTCTCAAAAAGACGGACGGGAACCAGGTGCGCGCAGCTCATCTCCTCGGCATCAACCGAAACACACTCAGGAAAAAGATCAAGGAACTGGGTATTAAGGGACCCTTCAACGAAGAGGAAGAGGAGTCGGAAGAGGAAGAGTAGTGCCCGCCTCCTTCACCGTACCTGCCTTCTTTCACACATTTACCACCCCTCGGAGACACGCAGTGAAATACTCCACCCGCGGTCCGGGAAAATGCACGCCGGAGTCTTTTTTTAAATAGCCTTGCACCAAAAACGCGCATGCTTTCGAACGGCTACCTTAAAAGACATCTGTTATTGCGAATGCCCCCATCAACCCGTTGGACTGCCTGCCTTTGTCGTCCTTAACTGAAGTCAGAAATGTGTAAACTCCTTTTTTTGCCGTGCTGCAATCAATGCCGAAGGCCACAGTGTTCGATGTCCGCAGGGCAGTATCGGTCAGGGGGATTGATTCTTGAGCCACCTGTTTGCCCTGAGCATCATACACTATTGTGTTCACCGATGCTGTTTCCCCCTGTGCGTGGATTATGTTGAATGCGCCCGTGACCGTGAAAACCCCTTTCTCTTCCAGAGGCGCCCGCAACGTAGCATAGATCAGATTTGCGATTTTCGGCCCCTCATCCATCCGGTTTAAACAGCCACTGAGTCCCGCAAGTGCAAGCAACAATATGAGGACTTTTTTTGGAAAAGCATGTTTATTTTCTTTCATGACGAAGTACTCCCTCGCTTTACGGTAAACTTTTATTTCAATCTCTCTCTTAAGCCTATCACCCCGCGAAGGGATGTCAAGAAATCCGGCCTGGGTTGAACTGATGCGATAGACGCAAAAAACTGTCATTCGGTTTGATGCGGGAAAATACATTGACTCTTGCAGGCCGATGCATGAAACCTTTCCCGCTTTTATGAGGACTGAAGGTATGTGCATGCTCTCGCTAAGTTCAGGATTTCACCGGCTAAGGTATCAATATTCGATGTTTGTTGGGATTTCATTGAAAATAAATAATGATTAGTTTGACCGCTGGGGAAGGCTTCTTGAGGGGGGCGTCTCAATCACTGCCGCAATTCAAATGCTCTGAAAGTACTAGCGCTGAACCGGGAGCGCATGATTGGTGAAAAAAAGGCTGCGAACCATCGAACTGATGACATCTCCCTCTTTCCAACCCGTCACGCCAGCAACTTGACCTTCATCTCCACCGGCTGCTTTTTCGGTCCACTGCCGATTTTAGCAGGACGTCCCACGGGCACCACAGCCATGAACTCTCCTCCCGGTTCCCCGAGAAATCGGAGCACTTCGTCCTTAATCAGGTAAAGAACGCCGAGCCAGACTGTGCCGAGTCCCAATGAAGTTGCGGCCAGCAGCATGTTCTCGACAGCCGCAGCTGAGCTCTGGATTTCCATGGTCCGGAAGAAGTCATGGGCTTTCTCTTTTTCGACCTTGAAAAGGTCTGTTCCGTGTTTGATAAGATCTCCCGTGTTCGCAACAGCGATGACGACCGGCGCGGAGATGATGCTTTTCGCTCCCATTCTAAGAAGGGTCGCGGCGGGCCTGGGAAATGACGCTGACTTCTCCGTTACGAGCTGCGCCAGCCCCTGCTTTTTTTCTCCACGAAGGATGATGAAGCGCCATGCCTGCTGGTTGTGAGCCGAAGGCGCAGCATTAGCAGCGTGGACCAGTATTCTGACCTCTTTGTCGGTTACGTCATCCCTGAGAAACACCCTTACACTGTGGCGTTCGTTGATGGTCTTCAGGGTTTCATTGTGAAAAACACCGGATTCATCAGGCTCCATGATTGTCCTCCCTCGTTATGCGCTGTCGCATCAATGCTGTTTGCGAGAACATACCAAAGGGCATAAGCGAAGTCAAGCATGTCGAGGGGCCATGGAAAGGTGGAACGGGGAAAAAGGGGCAAGAAGAATCCGCCAAACCGGAAGAAAATGTCTGAATGCGAGGCGCAAGGATGAGACAAGGGCCGCGAAGAAAGATCACTGCCTCTGTTTCAATTCATGTCTTCCTCATTACGAGTCATTCATGTTAAGGTTGGTTGTTTTTACTCTTGTGATAATATTTGATTTCTCCATGATTAACACAAGAGGAGGAATCAGTCAGTCACCAGACGGTGCCTGCAATCTATCCCTATACGGCCACGAGAATGTTTTTTATGGTAAGGGGACAGTAAGCGGCAGCACCTTTTCAAGGATGCTGGATACCGGACTTCTTTTCGTTTTTTCTTTTCCCGCCATTTAGAGTTCCCGCCAAGCGGGTCGGGCATTCCTGCTATAATTAAGAATGAAATGAGGAATTAAAAAGCGCACACACCACGAGGGGGCTCTTCTCCATGCTGAATAAATCACTGCACCGCGATCTCCCGCTGATCCAGGAAGCGGACCTGGAGGGAAAGGTTGTGCTTGTCCGGTTCGATCATAACGTCGTGAAGAACGGGATTATTCGCGACCCCTTTCGCATCGACCGGACGGTCGGAACGCTTTTTCATATTGTCGAGCGGGGTGGAAGGCCCGTGATGATGACCCACATAGGTAGGCCGAAAGATAAAAAAAGCGGAGCCATAACCTGCAGGACCGAGGAATCCGTTGAGCCGGTGGTGCGCTACATCGAGCAGAAACTCCATACGAAACTGTACATCCCGGATTTTCCGCAGGAGCCTGGCCGCGGGATTGCCGGGATCGACACATCCATCAACCTTGCCATCAGGGACTTAAGAGAGCGGAAGATCGGAGGCATCTACCTTCCAAATACGCGCTGGTTCCAGGGTGAGGAGGCTGATGATGCCGGGCTTCGGGAGCGCTTCGCTCTCCAGCTCGCCGGGTTGGCTGATATCTACGTGAATGACGCATTTGGCTCCTGGCAGCCGCACGCTTCGACGTACAACATAACGAGGCACCTTCCCTCCTTCGCAGGATACCTGCTCCAGCAGGAGATCGTGCACCTGGACGGAGTGATGAAGCCCGAGCGGCCCTTCCTTGCGGTCGTTGCGGGATCGAAGTACGATACCAAAATCAAACCTCTCAATGCTCTCTATGACAAGGTGGACCGCCTGATGCTCGGTGGTGTCATTTACAACACGTACCTCTGTGCCAAATATCAGATACGGATAAAAGGCGTAAGCGACGAGGACCGCGTGCTCGCGCAAGAGCTTGTTGAAAAAGATCGTCTCGCGAAGAAGATCGTCGAGCTTCCGCTGGTCGTGGAGTCGGACATCGCCGACGAGAGGGCGGAAGGGAAATACCGGACAATCTCCACCAGGGACTTCAAGCCTGGCGCCGCCTACGGATACGTCCTCGACATCGACCCTCGGTCTTTTGAGGAAAGGAGCGTCGCAGAGGCCATCAACTCGGCAAAAACGATCTTTGTGAATGCCGTCATGGGATACACACCGCACTTTTCCGCCGGGTCCCAGGCGCTCGACAATACTATCGACCGGAACCGCGATGCCATGAAAATGTACGGGGGCGGAGATACTCTTCAGGAATTCAAAAACCTTTTGCCGGGTCTTTATCTTTCCGTCATGGACGACGCGAGCTACTATTTCTTCACTGGTGGCGGAACAGTGATCACCGCGATCGAACGTGGAAGTCCCTACGGCCTTGAGCCCGTCGAAGCACTGATAGATGCGAAGAAAAAGCAAGGGATGGAACGGTAATTGACGTCGTCGATAAAAATTTCAGCGGTTCGCACGCCATTAGGGACGCATCTACACTCCCGATGCAAGATGATGGTTATTACGAATGGGTCTTCGCATTCTCGAACATGAGCTTCGCCATCGTCTTTGCAAAAGTTGCGGGTTCCTTGATCTTGGATCCTTCCAGGAGCAGCGCCTGGTTGTACAGGAGGTCGATGTATTCCTTCAGCAGATCGTCCTGTCCTCCCTTATTGAGAAGGTCGTTCATGGCCATGAAAACCTGATGTGCCGCGTTGATCTCCAAGATTCTTTTATCGGCCGGCACTTCCTGTCCCATGGACTTGAGCAACTTCTCCATCTGCGGATCGAGCCCGCCTTCGTCCGCAACGAGACAGCATGCCGAGTCCGTGAGCCTACCGGAGAGGCGTACATCCTTGACCTCGTTCTTCAACTGCTCTTTTATCATGTTGAGCAGCTTCCCGAATTTTTCCTTCGATTTTTCTTTTTCCGCGCCGCCGGACGTTTCGAGGTTGATGTCGCCTTTGATGACCGATTTAATCTTCTTGCCCTTGTACTCCTTCAGGGATGACAGGATAATGTCGTCGATGTCATCGGTCATGACAATGACTTCATAGCCCTTTTCGCGGAACGCTTCCAGGTAGGGCGATTGCAGGATGTTCTCATCAGGCCTGCCCGTGATATAATATATCTCGCCCTGCGCGATGGGCATGTTCTTCGCGTAATCCTCAAACGTCGTAAACGTGCCTGCATCCGTTTTGGTCGAAGGGAACAGCATGAGATCAGCGATTTGCTCCTTTCGTGAAAAATCGAAGTGGATGCCCTCCTTGAGCACTCTGCCGAATTCCTTGTAGAACGAAACATAAGAGTCATAGGTGTTTTTCTTCATGTCTGCCAGAGTGTCGAGAACTTTTTTGGTGATGTTCTTCTTGATAACTTCTACGTGCCTGTTGGACTGCAGAATCTCTCGGGATACGTTCAACGGAAGGTCCGACGAGTCAACCACACCTCTGATGAAGCGAAGGTACTCCGGAATGAGCTGTTCGCAGTGATCCATGATCTGGACTCGCTTCACGTACAGCGTCGGCCCGATCTGGTAGTCACGGTAGAGAATTCCGTAGGGCGCTTTTGCCGGGATGTAGAGCAGCGCTGTGAACTCCGAGGTTCCTTCTGCGCGATAATGGATGATCTTCGCGGGATCGCCGAAATCGTGGGCTATATGCCGGTAAAACTCGGTGTACTCATCGGCCTTGATCTCCGACGGGTCCCTGAGCCAGATGGCCTTCCCGGAGTTCATCTTTTCTTCTTCGGTAACCTTTATGGTTTTGTCTTTTTCGAGCGGGTTTTCTTTTTCTCGCTCGACGTCCATCACAACCGGATGTTCGATGTAATCAGAGTATTTCCTGATGATCGATTTTATTTCCCATTCGTTCAGATAATTTTTGTCGTCTGCCTTGAGATGAAGGATGACATCGGTTCCCGCAATCTCTTTTTCGGCTTCGTCGATCGTAAAGGAGCCGTCGGCGCTCGATTCCCACTTAACGGCTTTCCTTGTCGCCTCTGTCGCTTTCCTGGTTATGACGGTGACCTTGTCGGACACCATGAAGGATGAGTAGAACCCGACGCCGAACTGGCCGATAAGTTCCGGTTTGTCCTTCAGTTCCCTGCTCTGCAGCGCGTGAAGAAAATCTCTGGTGCCTGAATGGGCAATCGTCCCGAGTTCGGCTACGACTTCATCATGGGTCATTCCGATCCCGTTGTCGCTCACTGTCAGCGTTCCCGCTGTCTTGTCGACAATGATCTTGATCTTCCATTCACCGGTGTTGGCGAGGATGTCCTTGTTCGTAAGCGATTCGAACCTCGCCTTGTCTATGGCATCGGAGGCATTGGAAATGAGCTCCCGCAAAAAGATCTCCTTGTGGGAGTAAAGGGAGTGAATCATCAGATTCAGAAGTTCTTTTACTTCAGTCTTGAATTCCATCTTTTCCACGGTCATGGCGTCACCTCGGTAGTTATTGTTCTCAGGGGGGGAGAGATACCCGCTGCCTATGGCGGAGCGGTAACCGTCCCTAAATGAGACGGAAATACTTATACCGGGAGAACCTGTTCATTGTCAAGAGCTTTAATAGGGAAACGGGGCCGCGTTAGAAGAGGCTTCAGAAGTCAAACCGGCCCCTTCCTGGATGTTTTTGATTGAAGCGAGGCGGGTAAAGATCATTGTGGACCCTATCATATATCGGCTTTCCAGGGAACTGAATTCCGTAGATTAGGCTGAACGTTCTTCCTCGCTCATCGATCTGATCGATACTCTGGTGGGCAAGAGGAGCCTTTTTTTGCCTAACCTACCTGACCGTTTTATTGCCGGCGCCGTAAAACTCCGTCTTTTCATGTGGTGATAAAAGCCGCTGGTTTCAAGGCAACCGGATAAATATTGCTTTGGTTCGAGGTAGACAAACATTTGCCTCTCTCTCATGCAATTTTGGATGCACGGTAAAAACGAAAAGCGGCAAGAATGATCTTTGCCGCTTCTGCTGTTTCCTTCCTTCTCTTTCACTATGGTCAGTCTTCAACGTAATAAGCTCATCCCTCATCCTCTCAAGGATTCGCCCTCCCGGACTTTCAGCTGAGTGAAATTTCCCTCATCGTGGCCACCTCACTTCGCGATTGCAACCCGCGCGGCTTGAGGCCCCTCCTTTCCCTGTTCCTCGATGAACGTAACTTCGGCACCGAATTTCAGCTTGCTGAACTCCTCATTGAGGACACTGTTGCGGTGAAAATAAATCTCACGGTTATCCGCTGTTTTAATAAAGCCGTAAGCCTCGCCCGGGAATATCCTCACAATACGGCCCGTTGGCATTGTTTCATGAGACTTAACTTCGCCTTGGATCCGGCACGCATGCTCTTCGAGAAGCCTTGCCGCCACGTCAAAAGCGTCGCGGACGGCCACATAGACGTCCTCATTTTCCTGGCGGCTGACGGCTAGTTCCTTGCTGGGAACGGTTATGTCGATACGAACACTGTACAGTTTACCCTGATGGTGCCTGCGTTGCGATTCTTCCACCACGACTCTGCAACTCATAATTCTGTCGTAGAATCGGTCCAGCTTGGCCGCTTTTTCGTTGATACTCGCTTCAATTGCTTCAGACTTGGGGATATTCCGAAACGTAATTTGTAAAGGAATTCTCATACTTACCCCCCTTTGCCGGAAAGAAATATTTTCATGTCCTCTTAAATAAAACTTAACACCAAATAGCGAAACTGTCAAATGGAAGGGACCACGGGAATCGTGAAGAATTCAGATTAATACAATAAAAGGAAGATTGGTTGTGCGCTTCACCTGCCGGTTGTCCGCCAGCGAGAAACATCCAGAGATTGATCAGTGCGAGGGCCAGCGCGGGTCAGATATGTCGGGGGATCTGTTCGAGCTCATCAGATCTTTTTATGATTGCGGATCTCCACGCTTCGTTATGGTCGGGGGCTTTTTGCTTATGCCAGGAGTTACCGCAGCTGAGCTCTGCTGTCTTCTCAGGACTGTTAGGAGACAGATCATGGTATTTTTCCCATCAGGGCATTTCTCCCCGCTCATGAGATCACGCATTGACCGTATTATTTTACGGTGATTTTTTAAGCGCTCGCCTTGTTCAGCAGCGCAAGGGAAGAATCATCTATATCAAGCCGTGTGGCGGCTGTGAGATCGCTCAATTGCTCTATGCTCGTAGCGCTGGCGATAGGGGCGGTGATCCCCGGCCGGGATATCAGCCAGGCAAGCGAGATGGTCGCAGGTTTTGTGTCATATTTTTTGGCAACCTGGTCCAGGGCCTCGAGAATGCGGAAACCCCGCTCGTTCATGTACAATCTGACTCCCTGGCCGCGGATGCTCTTGGTCAGGTCATTTTCCGAACGGTACTTGCCTGTAAGAAAGCCGCTGGCCAGCGAATAATAGGCTATCACGCCCAGCCCGTTTTCACGGCAGAACGGTTCGAGCGTTTGCTCATATTCGGCGCGGTCATAGAGATTGTATCTTGGCTGCAAGCTTTGATAGGCTGGATATCCCCGTTCCTTGCTGGCCTGCAAAGACTGCGAAAGCCGTTCAGCGCTGAAATTGGAGGCACCGATGGCCCGTACCTTGCCCTCTTTGAACAGACGGGCATATGCTTCCAGCGTCTCTTCCACAGGCGTGCCGGGATCGTCCTTATGGGACTGATAGAGATCAATAACGTTTGTTTGGAGCCGGCGCAGCGATTCCTCCACGGCGCGCAGGATATAAACTTTGGACAGTCCTTTCCTGCCCGGGCCCATTTCGCTTCCGACCTTTGTTGCGATGATGACCCTGCCCCGGTTTCCGCTTCTCTTCAACCATTTCCCGATTATGGTTTCCGATTCTCCACCCTTGTGTCCGGCGACCCACGTTGAGTAGGTGTCGGCAGTATCGATCAGATTGCCTCCCGCACCTACGAAGGCATCGAGGATGCCGAATGCCGTTGATTCATCGACGGTCCAGCCGAAGACGTTTCCTCCGAGGGCAAGAGGATAGATTTCAATACCTGAATTTCCCAGCTTGCGTTTTTTCATGGCGTCTGCTCTCCCATGGAAGGTTCTTCAACAGCCGCATTTTTCGCATGCTCGGCGGCGAGGAACAGGTACATCGCCGGCACCACGAACAGCGTGAACAGTGTGCCGATCGAGATCCCGGTCATGATCACCAACCCCATATTGAAACGGCCCGCCGCGCCCGCACCAGATGCCGTCACCAGCGGCAGCACGCCCAAGACCATCGCGGCCGTGGTCATCAGAATCGGCCGGAGCCGTATGGCGGCGGCCATCTCAATGGCTTCACGTTTGCTTTTGCCCTCCCGCTGCATATCGTTGGCGAATTGCACAATCAGAATGCCATGCTTGCTGATGAGACCAATGAGCGTTACCAGGCCCACCTCGGAATAGATATTCAAGCTTGCGCCGCCGACGCCGATGCTGATAAAAATCATGGCTCCGCAAATCGACATGGGCACGCTGACGAGCACGGTGAAGGGATCACGGAAACTCTCGAACAGCGCCGCAAGGGAGAGGAATATGATGATCAGCGAAAACACGAACGTGACGAGCAACGCGCTCGATTCCTGTACATATTGCCGCGACTGGCCGGCATAATCGATGCTGTAGCCCTGGGGCAGCACTTGCGCCGCGATTTTTTTTAGCGTCTCGAGCGCCTCCCCCTGCGTGACACCGGGAGCTGTTACGCCGGAGAGCGTGGCGGCATTGAGCTGCTGAAAATGGTTGAGCGATTCAGGAACCACGGCTGTTTTGAGGCTGGTGACCGTCGATAGGGGGATCGCTTCCCCTCCCGGTTTCGTGATGTAGTAGTTCTGCAGCTGCGCGGCGTTCAAGCGGTCGCGCTGCATCACCTGGGGTATCACCTTGTAGGAGCGCCCGGCAAGGCTGAAGTAATTGACATACCCGCCCCCGAGCATGGAACCCAGTGCACCACCCACGTCGCTCATGGTCAAACCAAGCTGAGCCGCCTTATCGCGGTCGAACTCCACCGTTGTTTGTGGCTTGTCGATCTTCAGGTCGCTGTCGAGGAACGCGAACATGCCACTGGCATATGCCTTGCCCATGAGCGCCAGGGACACGTTGTTCAGCCGCTCGAACGGCTCCGTGGTGCCGATCACGAACTGAACAGGCAGGCCACGTCCCGAACCAGGCAAGGGCGAGCGCTGGAAGGCGACACTGCGCAAGCCCGCGATTCGGCCGAGATCCGCCTGCACCAGCGGCTGGATTTGGTCCGCCGTGCGTTTACGTTCCTCCCAGGGTTTCAGGACCATACCTGCAATGGTCGAGTTGAGCCCACTGATGCCGTCGAACTGGAACACATGGTCTGTTTCCGGGTACGAAACAAAGGCCTGATACACTTGCCTGGAGAAAAGCTGCGTCTGGTCAAGACTTGCATCGGGAGCCCCTGTACCCAGGCTGATAATGATGCCTTGGTCCTCCAGCGGCGCGAGTTCACTCTTCGAAGAGGCATAGAGGAAATAGATGCTGATCAGAATGATGGCGCCGAAGACGCCAATGACCGGCAGGGAATTAAGCGCTCCGTGCAGCACCCGTTCATAGGCGCGCCGCAGAGTGCTGAACTGGCTGTCGATGAAAGACGCGAACCTGCTCTGCCCGCCGTGATCAGAGGGCTTCAGGAACCGCGAACTCATCATCGGAGACAACGTCAGGGCGATGATTGCTGACACCGCGACGGCGCCGGCCAGGGTATAGGCGAATTCGGTGAACAGCGCTCCGGTGAGCCCCCCCATGAAGCCAATGGGCACATACACGGCGATGAGCACTACCGAGATCGCAACAATCGGACCAGCCAGCTCGCGCGCGCCCAGGATTGCCGCGGGTAGTGGCTTCATGCCGGCTTCCATATGGCGGTGCACGTTTTCCACCACGATGATGGCGTCGTCCACCACGAGCCCGATGGCGAGCACAAGCGCAAGAAGCGTGAGCAGGTTGATCGTATAACCGAGAATCAGCATGATGAAGAAGGCACCAATCAGGGACAGAGGCATGGCGATCGTCGGAATGATGACGGACCTGATGGAGCCGAGGAACAGGAATATCACGACCGTCACAATCAGAAGCGCTTCCACCAGCGTGACGATCACTTCGTGAATCGAGCTGTTCACGTACTTGGTGGCGTCGTACACGATGCGCCCTGCGAGGCCCTCGGGCAGCTGCTGGGCGATTGCGGGGAACGCCTTGCGAACACCGTCGATCACCGTGAGCAGGTTGGCAGTGGGCGCCACTTGGATACCGACATAGACGGCGCTCTGGCCGTCAAAAGAAACAGCGGTATCGTAATCTTCCGAGCCGAGCGATACAGTGGCGACATCACCGAGACGGACGATAGCGCCGTTTTTCGACTTGATGGCCAAGTTTCTGAATTCCTCGGCCGAATGCAGGCCTGTGTCTGCCGTGAGATCGACGGTCACCATCTGACCTTTGGTGCGGCCGACAGCAGAGATGAAGTCGTTCGCCGCCAGGGCATTGCTTACATCCGTGCCGCTTACACCGTAGGCGGCCATCTTGTCCGGGTTGAGCCAGGCCCGCAGCGCAAAGCGGCGCTGGCCGAGAATCTCGGCAGTCTGCACGCCGTCAACGGCCTGCAGCTTGGGCTGGACCACCCGGATGAGATAGTCGGTAATCTGATTCGTGGGCAGCACTTTACTGTAGAACCCGATATACATGGAATCGATAGTCTCGCCCACGGCGATGGTGATTACCGGTTGCTGCGCACCCTGCGGCAGCTGATTCAGAACCGCGTTGACCCTCGTGTTGATCTCAGTCAAGGCCTTGTTCGGGTCGTAGTTCAAGCGCAGGCTGGCCTGGATCGAGCTTACGCTCAGCATGCTCGACGAGGTGAGGTAGTCGATACCGTTGGCCTGGGCGATTGAATTTTCGAGCGGTGTTGTGATGAATCCGGCCACCAGCGCCGGATCGGCGCCGTAAAAGGTCGTTGTAACCGTCACGACCGCGTTTTGGGTCAACGGATACTGGCGAATCGGAAGGACCCCGGCCGAACGCAGACCCAGTACCAAAATCAGCAGGCTGACTACGGTCGCGAGCACCGGACGCTTTATGAAGAGATCGGTAAATTTCATGAGAAAACCCTTAATGCCGCTTCATCCCTCTTTTTTGCAAAACCCCCATCTCAAAAAACTGTCTTACTGGTCCACCGGCTTCGGCGCCACTTCATTGGACGGCTGGACCTTATTGTCAATGACTACAGGGCTGCCGTTTCTGAGTTTTAATTGGCCGCTGGTCACCACCATCTCGCCTTCCTTGAGACCTGTCAGGATCGCCACTTGATCTCCGCGCGTCTCTCCCACGGAAATGAATGATTGTTTCACGGTCAGGAGCGCCTTGTTGCCGGACCCTTTGGCGCCTTCCTCGACGATGAAGATGGTATCGCCGTAGGGGTTATAGGTCACCGCTGTCTGCGGCAGCGTCAGGTAGCGCTGTACTGCGCCGGACTGGACCTCGATTGACGCGAACATGCCTGGCAGGAGCGCATGGCGGGAATTGCTGATCAGCGCCTCAGCCTGGAAATTCCGCGTATCAGGATCCACCTTCGGATCGACCGTCGTTATCCTGCCGCTGAAGGTTCGGCCCGGATAAGTGTCGGTCTTGACGATGACTGCCTGGCCGATTGCCACATGGGATAGTTCCTGCTGCGGCAGATAAAAGTCGACATAGAGTGAATCGAGCGACTGAAGCGTGACAATCTTGTCGCCCGGATTCAGGTACTGACCGGGGTTCACCGTGCTGATTCCGAGTTTGCCCGCGAAGGGAGCGCGTATGGTTTTTTTGTCCACGAGTGCCTGCTGCTGATCGACCTGCGCCCTCTTGCTCTTAAGGTCGTCGGCTTCAGCGTCGAGTGTCGCCTGGCTCACGGCCTGCACTTCAAACTGTTTCTTGTCCCGCTCGTAGGTCGTCTGGGCCAGGTCCGCCGCTGCCTTGAACGATTCCAACTGCGCCCTATCGGCATCAGCATTGAGCTCGACCAGGAGCTGCCCCTCCTTGACCTCGTCGCCGGACTTGAAATGGAGAGAACGTACCAGCCCGGAAATCTCGCAGGTGACGTCTACGCCGCGTACAGCGCGCAGGCTTCCCACTGCCCTGAGCTGCGGCTGCCAGGGCTGATATTCGGCCTTCATCGCGGTGACGGTCGCGGGCGGAAGCTGGAGGGACGCGTATTTCTTCATCATCCGGCTCTGAAATATTTTGTAACCGAAAATGCCGCCGAACAGAACGCCGACGACTATGAGCATGATGATCATTCGCTTGGCCATAAGAGATATCTCCACGGTGACTGCCGAGTGTCAAAAACTTGTTTGCTGTCATTCCGGATTGTCCGGACGCGTTTTTTCCAGATCGCTTTATCAGGCGCCTTCATTCCGGGCGAACCGGAGCGCCTCATTCTTGCTTCGTACCCGTTGCCGCTTCCGCCTGCGGCGTCCTGTTCCACCATCCGCCCCCCAAAGCCTGAAACAGCGCGGCAGTATCGGCAAACCGCGCAGCCTGTGCGGCAACCAGGTTTATACGAGCCTCCTGGTGCTGGCGCTCTGCGTTGAGCAGCGACAGGTAATTCACCGCTCCGAGCTGGAACTGCTTTTGCGTAAGATCGAATGTCTCGGCCGCCGCCGCTTCGGCGTTCGTTTGCGCCTTGAGCGTCTGCGCATCGGCATCGAGCGCGCGCAGTACGTCAGCCACGTTCTGGAAGGCGAGAAGCACCGTGGCGCGGTACTGGGCATCGGCCTGGTCGTAAGCGGCCACCGCTGCGCGACGTTTGGCACTCAGCTCTCCGCCGTGAAACAAGGGCTGCAGCAGCCCTCCGGTCAGGCTCCATATTGCTGCGTTGCTGCTGAAGAGATTGCCCGTACTGCTCGATTCCCACCCGACGCTGCCGCTGAGTGTGATCTGCGGATACATCGCCGCTGTGGCCACGCCGATCTGGGCGCTTGCCGCGTGCAGCAGGGCCTCCGAAGCCTGGATGTCAGGGCGCTGCCGGACAAGGGACGACGGCAGGCTGACCGGCAGCTCCTGCGGCAGCTGCAGCCCTTCGAGGTTGAACTCAGGCAGCGATGCGGCATCGCTCGGCAGTTTGCCGGCCAGTACGGCGAGCTGGTGGCGGGTCTGCGCCAGCGCTTTTTCCAGAGCCGGCAGCGTGGCCTGGGTCTGCGCCAGCTGCGCACGCTGGGCAAGGACGTCGGCGCGCGTCACCGCCCCGAGCTGGAACTGGCGCTCGACCACCTCGAGCTGTTTTTCCTGGTCCGCGATGATCTCCCGGGTTGCGCGGATCTGCGCGCGCTGCAGCGCTTCCTCGATCGCGGCGGTTACGATATTCGAGGTGATCGTGAGGTAGGCGCCTTCCAGTTGAAAACGCTCGTAGTCGACCTGGGAACGGAGCGCTTCAAGCTCGCGCCGCGCGCCTCCGAACAGGTCGAGCGCGTACTGTACATTCACCGAAGCATTATAAAGGGTAAAGGCGGGGAACGAGGTGGACGGCTCGCCGAACTCGGCGCCTGAGATTTTCTGCCGGGAAGCCGAAACGCCGGCATCCACACGCGGGAAAAGAGCCGAACCGACCACCGCGCGAAGATTTTCCTGCGCCTGGCGGAGCGTGGCTTGCGCCGCAGCCAGTGTTGGGTTGTCAGCCAGTGCCCGGCGGATCAGCTCATCTAGCTGCGCTGAATGCAGCAGTGTCCACCACTGGGCGGGGATGTCCTGCCCGAGAGCAAAGCGCTGCGAGACTCCGCCCGTACCCGACGTAGATACAGTTTCAGACGGCAGAGCAGTTGCTGTGTAGACGGTCGTGTCAGGGGCTGCCGGCGCGTGGAAATTCGGTCCAACGGCACAGGCGGTCATTACCATTCCCGCGACGGCAGCAATTGAGGTTTTTGCCAGAAAAGTGCCTCTCATATTATTACGCTCCGACATTTCTGTTGTGCGGTGATCCTAAAGGAAGGGGGGATCTCGCATTATTCTTTATATAATTAAAAGCATATCACAGAAAGGCAGCTGCTTTTTACATGGCCGAAAATTAAGAATAAAGTAGCAAAAAATAAAAACGGCTCAGCCTCATGCCGGTCGGAGGAGGTGAGGGCAGAAGATTCCAGGATGGTGATAGGCGTGCTGACTTTCACGGAGCGACTTTTTTAATATCTTTTCTGATCAGAAGAAAGAATGATTTTGTCCAAGGAAGGCCGCATCCTCTGTGGCGCTCATCGCCCGGGTTCCCTGCTCTACAGGCCGTATCTTTCGAAGGGCATCCGCTGAAGGATGATGAGGCGTTTATCTCACGACTGCCGCGCAAGGGGCCGCTACAATTCTATTTCATTGTATGACGTATATACGAAAAGGGTGAAGTCGTTTGGGATGCGGTCATGCCTAAGAACGACGGACGGTGACAAGTTTTCGAGGGCGAATTTGACCATATCCTCGGGCGACGTAAAATTGAGCTCCACATCCTTGACCGGCGTGTGTGACGACAGTGCGCTCAGCGCCATTGCCTTGTTGCAATGTTTAAAGAGCGTGACCAGCGCGTTCCGAAGGTCGTCCTGGACGCCGGGCACCCGCAGGTTGAAGACCCCGCAGATGAAAATGTAATCGTAATACCCCTCCAGATTGTCATCGTCGATGTTCATCACCCTGAACGTGCACTCGGGATATTTCTTTTTTGCTACATTGATGAAATTTTCGTTGATGTCGACTCCGGTGTAGTGGACATTGATGCCCCGCCGCTTCAGAAATTTATAAAAATCTGCCATGCCGCAGCCGTAATCAAGGACCTTTTGGCTGTTCAGGTCCGGAGCGATATCGAGGAACGTGTGATACCGCCTGAGCTGGCCCTGCGGCGTCCAGCGAAGCGCCTCCGGACGGTCGCCGAATTTTTTGTAGTGCAGGTTGTAAAACGATAAAAGCTGCTCTTTCGAAAGAGGATCCATGAATTTTCTCCGCGAGAATTCTTTATTATACTGTATCGGGAAATCCAAGACAACAAAGAAGCGCGGTGTGATCCCAGCCTCTTTAACCCTTTAGTAATACAGCACTAAATTCATCTTACTTTAAATGTTTTGCTTGACAAATTTTGCCCGTTGAATTATCATGCATCCGTTTTAGAAGTTGTAGTAATTTAAAATTTAATACTGCAGGGAGTAGTGTATGACACCAGGTACCTATCTTCCGGAACACTTTCTGCCAGTGGTGGTTTTTCTGCTGCTTGGCACCGTGGTAGGCCTCGGGATGCTGTTCGTGAGCTGGATTCTCCGGCCGCGGAACCCCTATCCCGAGAAGCTGATCACCTATGAGTCCGGCATCACCCCCTTCATGGACGCCCACCAGAAGTTCTCCATCCGGTATTACATCGTCGCAATGCTGTTCCTCATCTTCGATATCGAAGCCGTGTTCCTCTACCCCTGGGCTGTCGCGTACAACCACATCGGCCTTTATGGCTTCGTGGAAATGGTCATCTTCGTCGCCATCCTCGTCGTGGGGTATGTGTACGCATGGAAGAAAGGGGCCCTTGAATGGGAGTGATTCAGAATATTTTAGAAGAAGGCTATGTCTCGACAACGATCGACGGGTTCCTGAACTACTGCCGGTCCTGCTCGATCTGGCCTATGACGTTCGGACTAGCATGCTGCGCCATCGAGATGATCCAGTATTATTCCGCCCCCCAACACGATTTTGACCGTTTCGGCACCGTGCCGCGTCCCTCGCCGAGGCAATCGGACCTTCTGCTTGTCGCCGGCACACTGTCAAAAAAAATGGCCCCGATCGTGCGGCGCGTTTACGATCAGATGCCCGAACCGCGATACGTTATCGCCATGGGCAGCTGCGCGGGATCGGGCGGTATCTTCAATACCTATGCTGTGGTGCAGGGCGTTGATAACATTGTCCCCGTGGACGTCTATATCCCGGGCTGTCCTCCTCGCCCCGAAGCCCTGATGAATGGCATTATGAAGCTTCAGGAAAAGATCAGGAAAGAGCACTACGTCCGGAAGTAATAAGACACCGAACACCTTAGCCACTCATTTATCGAACCGGGAACCACGCACCACGAGCGTTCAGCGGGTGCGGCCGGGAACGAGGTTGTATGGACCCTTTACAGATCGCAAAAATGATAGAAGAAAAATTCGCAGGTCAGGTCCTTGAAACGATGGCGTACGCCGGCCAGGTCGCCGTATCGCTCAAGAAAGACCTGATCAAAGACGTCTGCCTTTTCCTCCGTGATGAACCCTCCCTGAAGATGGATCACCTTGCCGATCTCACTGCAGTTGATTATTCCCGATATCCCGGCGATAAGGGCCCGCGATTCGAGGTCGTATATAACCTGATATCAACGGTGTATCGCCATCGGATTCGCCTGAAAATTAGAGTGCCGGAAGAAGACCCGCGGGTAGACACAGTATCTTCCGTTTGGCACACGGCTGACTGGCACGAACGCGAAACGTATGACCTCATGGGGATCAAATTCGACGGCCACCCCGACCTCCGCAGAATCCTGCTGACCGAGGATTGGGAGGGGCATCCGCTCCGGAAGGAATACCCCTTAAAAGGCTTCTAGAGAGAAAGTTCAGAGTCCAACATTCAATGCGCAAGACCTTTGAATGATGCGGGGATTGAGCGCTCGAATTTTGATTTGAACTTTGGATTTTGATATGAGTCATTTATGGTGAGAATATGTCTCCTACTGACACAGAGAAAAAAGAAATAGTCCAGAAGGAAATAACGCTCAACATGGGCCCGCAGCATCCGGCGACGCACGGTGTTCTCCGGCTGGTTGTCGACCTTCAGGGTGAAACGGTGGTCGGTTGCGATCCCCGTCCTGGTTATCTTCACCGCGGGATAGAAAAGTGGATGGAAAACAGAACCTACCACCAGATCATTCCCATGACGGATCGATTGGAGTACATCACCGGAATGAACAATAACCTCGGCTGGGTCGTTGCCGTGGAAAAGCTTGCCGGCATCACAGTTCCCGACCGGGCGCAGTTTATCAGGACGCTGACCGCCGAGCTGTCCCGGCTCTCGGGCCATCTCGTTTGGCTCGGCACTCATGCACTCGATATCGGCGCCATGACGGTTTGCATGTATACCCTGCGCGAACGGGAACTGGTTCTCGATCTTCTGGAAATGGCGTCGGGAGCGCGCCAGACCGTGAGCTACGCTCGCATCGGTGGTATCCGGAACGATGTTTCCCGCGATTTTATCGATAAAACCCGGGAGTTTACCGAGATCTTTCCCAAACGCCTTGAGGACTACGACACGCTCATCCGCCAGAACCGCATCTGGCTCAAGCGCACCGTGGGCATCGGTGTGTTCTCGGCGGAGGAAGCGGTTAATTACGGCCTCACCGGCGGCACGCTTCGCGGTTCGGGAGTGAACTACGATCTGCGGAAAGTTGAGCCTTACGCTGCCTATGATAAGGTCGAATTCGATGTCCCCCTGGGCAAGAACGGCGACGTTTACGACCGATATGTCGTGCGCATAGAAGAGATGCGCCAGAGCAACCGAATCATCAAGCAGTGCCTCGACATGATGCAGCCCGGTCCCATAACAACCGATGACCCGCGTTATGCCATACCGGAGAAAGTGAACGTGATGCAGAGCATGCAGTCGCTTGCGCATCAGTTCGTGCTCATGAGCAAGTGGGTTCCCATGCCCAAGGGAGAAGTATATGTTGCCACCGAAGCGCCGAAGGGCGAGCTCGGTTTTTATATTGTGAGCGACGGGAGCGGCAGGCCCTACCGCGTCAAGATCCGGGCCCCCTCGTATGTGCATGTGAGCGCCCTGCCGAAGATGGTGACCGGCCATATGCTGGCCGACGTCATTGCATGCATCGGCACGATCGACATTGTTCTCGGCGAGTGCGACCGGTAGGTCAGAGGGAACCCGCATGAAACTGAGAGAGATCGCCAGTCTTCTCCAAGCGCAGGTGCTCGTCGGAAACGGTCTCCTCGATGAGATCGAGGTGGATCAGTGCTTCAGCGCGGACCTGATGAGCGATGTGCTTGGCCGCACGTATGCGAACGGCATCCTGATCACGGGGCTCACGAACCCCCAAGCGGTGCGGACGGCTGACATAGCTGACATCAAGGCGGTCTGCGTTGTGCGCGGGAAACAGCCGGAACCGGATACCGTGGCACTGGCAAAGCAGAAGGAGATACCCCTTTTCATCACCAAACTGACGATGTTCGAGGCCTGCGGTATTCTCTATCAAAGCGGCCTGAGGGGGGTTGCCGAACGGCAATAGGTTAATGGCACTGCAGGGTAAAGAGCCGGACACGCTGGACCGGGTGACCAAGACACAGGAAATGGCTTACGAAGTCACCGTCGGCGAGGTCATGGCCCCCAAAATGGTGAGCGTGAGCCCGGATCAGACCATGGCGGAGTTCAGGTTTATTCTGCGAGACAACCGCATCTCCGGAACACCGGTGGTCGAGAACAACAAGCTCGTGGGCATGGTCAGCATTGAAGACCTGATCAATGCCCTTGCTGACAACGCGATCAACGCTCCCATCCGGGAGAGGATGAAAACGCAAGTTCACTGTCTCTATGACGACGAGCTGCTCGTTCACTGCATTGCAAAATTTTCCAAACTGGGGTTCCGGCGCTATCCTGTATTGAACCGGAAGGAAGAACTCGTCGGCATCATCACCAAGGGGAGCATCGTCGAAGGATTGCTCAAGATGCTCGAGATCGAATATGAGCAGCACGAGTCAAAGAGTGCTGTAGTGCGCCAGCGACCCACGGTGAAAAAGTTCTTTGAAGATGTGACGGCCGACGAGATTAGCTTCATGTTCAAATACAATGTAATAGGTCAATCCCTGAAGGTGGCGGGTAAAGCGGCCAGCGAGCTGAAAAACGCGCTGAAAAAACTGGGTGTCTGTCCTCCGCTTCTCCGAAGAATCGGAGTGGCAACCTATGAAGCGGAGATTAATCTCGCATCGTATACGAAGGGCGGAGAGATTCGCGCCCAAGTGGAGAAATGGGGGATCACCGTTGAAGTCATTGACAGCGGACCCGGGATCCCCGATATCGAACTGGCCATGCAGCCGGGATATTCCACGGCGCCTGACTGGGTGCGGGAGTTGGGTTTCGGCGCGGGAATGGGTCTGGTCAACATAAAGAAGTGTGCCGACGAGATGATTCTGAAATCCACCGTGCCCGATGGAACGCACTTGACCATGCAGTTTTATTATACAAGCTGACTCCACGGTTGTGCAGTTCGAGCGCAGCGGGGTGCGGCGAAAGGAACCTCCGGTTTTCGCCGGAGGGGTTCTACCGAACCAGCCATGACCCTGAATGATTTAGTAAAAGAATTCGGTCTTGAAGTGAAAGCTGGCGCCGGCCTTCTCGACCGGGAAGTTGCCGGTGGATATGTAAGCGATCTTCTTTCAGATGTGCTGGCGCACGCCGAGGACGGGGTTCTGTGGGTCACGCTCCATATTCATCAGAACATCGTCGGTGTGGCTTCACACAAAGGGTTGGCGGGCATCGTGCTGGTCCAAGGAAGAGTTCCCGAGAAAGATACGGTGGCAAAGGCCGAAGAAGAGGGGATTCCGATCATGGTCACCGACCTTTCGGCCTTCGAATTCGTCGGCAGGCTCTATAAGGCGGGGATCCGTGGCGCTTAGGCGCGTAAAGGCCGATCTACACGTACATACCTGTCTGTCCCCTTGCTCCGGTCTTGCTATGTCGCCTCGTGAAGTGGTAAGCGCGGCGATGCGCAAGGGAATGGACCTGATCGGTGTGTGCGATCATAATTCCGCGGAAAACGTTCTGGCCGTGAAAAAAGCGGGTGAGCGGAACGGACTGATGGTGCTTGGCGGGATGGAGATTGCTTCCTCCGAAGAAGCGCACATCCTGGCGTTCTTTGACGATGATGATGATCTGCTGGCGTTCCAGGAGTATGTTTATGAACACCTCGTGGGCAGAAATGATGAGCATGCCTTCGGCCTGCAGGTTATCGCGGATGATGAAGACGGCGTGACCGGTTTTTGCGACCGCCTCCTGATTGCGGCGACGACGCTTCCCGCGGAAGCAATCGTCTCGAGGGTGCGCGCGGCAAGAGGCGAAAGTCTGGTGATCGCCGCACATGTGGACCGCGAATCGTTCAGCATCATCGGCCAGCTTGGATTCATTCCCCCGTCATTGGCATTGGATGCCGTTGAAGTCTCAGCACGCATGAGTGCGAACGAGGTGCGGGAGCGGTTTCCTGACTGCAAAAAATTCCCGGTGATAACCGGTTCCGATGCGCACGGGCCCGAGGACATCGGCAAACGATTCACCTGCTTCACCATTGCCGACGGTACGGCGGCTGAAATCAAAAAGGCGCTTGCGGGCAGGGATGGCAGGAAGGCGGAATGCTGAGGCGGTGGAAGATATCTCGCTCCATATTCTCGATATCGCCGAGAACTCGGTCCGCGCCGACGCAAGAACAATCGAGATCACGGTAACGAGGGATATTCAGCGGGACCTGCTTCTGGTCGAAGTAAGCGACGACGGCAGGGGAATGGATCCGGCGACGCTCGCGAAGGTCCGGGACCCGTTCTTTACCACGAAACACAAGAAAACCGGTCTGGGAATTCCGTTCCTGTCCCAGACAGCGGAGCAGACGGGCGGGAAGGTCACGGTAGAGTCCGTGCCAGGCAAGGGTACGAAAGTAAGGGCCGTCTTCGGATGGAGCCATGTTGACCGGCCGGCGATCGGAAACTTAGCCGATACGCTGATGACCCTCATAGCGGGCCATCCTGATCTTGATATCGTTTATACCGAACACGAGGGCGAACGGGTCTTCCGTTTCGACACACGGGAGATCAAAAGCGAACTCGAAGATGTCCCCATCAGCGCACCGGAGGCCCTCAGCGCGGTGCGAGACATGCTGCGGGAAGAGATACGGCTCAAACAGTAATATTTCAACGGGAACAAAAGAGGTAGATCATGAGTAACGATGCGGTTGCACAGCCGCCTATCAGCGAAGGCGCGGATATTATAACGTCGGATATGTACCGGAAAATCGACGCGATCATCGAAAAGTACAAGGACAAACCCGGTTCGCTCATCCCGGTACTCCAGCAGGCACAGGATGTTTGCGGCTACCTGCCCCATATCGTCCAGCGCTATATCGCCAAGGGGCTCAAGATGTCGCCGAGCGTGGTCTTCGGCGTGGCAACCTTCTATTCCTTCTTCACACTGGTCCCTCGCGGCAAGCACGTGATTCGCGTCTGTCTGGGAACGGCGTGCTATGTGAAACGGAGCGAGGAAATTCTCGAAAAAATCAAGGACGAACTGGATCTCGAGGTCGGGGAAATCACCAGGGACAAGAAATATTCCCTGGAAGCGGTGCGATGCCTCGGCGCCTGCGGTCTTGCCCCCGTTGTGGTTGTGGGCCAGGACACCTACGGCGACGTGGTCGCCACCAAAGTGATGGACATTATCAAGAAGTACGAATAAAAACACGGAAAAGACAGGTGAGCCATGGCTAAACTGACGATCGCAGACTTGAAAAAAATCAAAGAAAATTATCACGCGAACCAGGCGCTGCGCGAGGGCGGTTTCCGCGTAAAGATCACCGTTCACATGGGGACCTGCGGGATCGCCGCCGGCGCCCGGGGCATCATGAACGTGGTGATGGAGGAAATGGCGAAGTCCAACCTGAAGGATGTTGCGGTCACCACATCGGGCTGCGCCGGACTCTGCAGCCAGGAACCCATGACCACCATTGAGCTATCAGGCGAACCGCCAGTGAAGTACATCTCGCTGACGGAAGACAAGATGCGTAAAATTTTTGCCGAACATGTCATCGGCGGCAAACCGGTGGCAGACTTCGCCCTGGTCGTGGGGCATGAGACGACGTATTAAGACATCGGTTTAAACCGTTCGGACTGGACAAACAGCTTAAACTGCTGAATGGAGTTAGATATCGTGGAGACAACCTACCGCTCAAACATAATGATCTGCGCAGGAACAGGCTGCGTGGCAAACGGATCACTCAAGGTCAAGGATGCGCTTGAGACCGAGCTCATCAAGCGAAACCTCCATAACGAGGTCAAGATCGTCCTGACCGGCTGCAACGGGTTCTGCGCCAAGGGACCAGTGATAGTGGTCTATCCCGAAGACATTTTCTACCAGCTCGTGAAACCCGAGGACGTCCCGCACCTTGTCGAGGAGCATTTCATCAAAGGCAGACCGGTCGAAAAATTCCTTTATACGCCACCGACGGAAAAAAAGACGATCCCGGTGATGAACGAGATCCCCTTCTTCAAACACCAGGTGCTCCGTGCACTGCGTAACCGGAGCCTCATCGACGCCGAAAAGATGGAGGAATACATCGCCCGGGACGGCTATTTGGCCGCGGCCAAGGCACTCACCGAGATGACTCCTGAACAAATCGTGAACGAGGTGAAGAAGTCGGGCCTCCGCGGACGCGGCGGTGCCGGATTTCTCACCGGCCTTAAGTGGGAGCTCTGCGCGCGTGTGCAGGGGGACGTCAAGTACATCCTGTGCAATGGCGACGAGGGCGACCCGGGAGCGTTCATGGATCGCAGTGTCATGGAGGCCGATCCGCATTCCGTACTCGAGGGAATGATCATTGCGGCAAAGGCGATCAACGCACACTACGGGTATATCTACGTCCGCGCCGAGTATCCGCTGGCAGTGCACCGCCTCCAGCTTGCGATCGATCAGGCCAAGGAGAATGGCCTGCTGGGCAAGGATATCCTCGGAACCGGCTACGATCTCGATATTGAAATCTACCAGGGCGCCGGCGCATTTGTTTGCGGCGAGGAAACTGCCCTCATGGCGTCCATCGAGGGCAAGCGCGGCATGCCGAGGCCCAAGCCGCCGTTCCCGGCGGTCAAAGGTCTGTGGATGAGGCCCTCGGTGCTGAACAACGTCGAGACGTTTGCCAACGTGCCGCCGATCATCCTGAACGGGGCTGATTGGTTTGCGAGCCTCGGGACCGAGAAGAGCAAGGGGACAAAGGTCTTTGCGCTCTCCGGCGCTCTCAATAATATCGGTCTCGTCGAGGTGCCCATGGGCACTCCGCTCAAGACCATCATCTTCGACATCGGCGGCGGTATCAAGAACAACCGGAAGTTCAAGGCCGTGCAGATGGGAGGCCCGTCCGGCGGCTGCATTCCCAATTCGCTCATTGATACACCTGTGGATTTCGAGAACATCAACAAAACCGGCGCGATCATGGGTTCCGGCGGCATGGTCGTCATGGACGAGACTACCTGCATGCCGGCCATGGCCAAATTCTTTCTCGAGTTCACCGAGGACGAGTCCTGCGGCAAGTGTGTGCCCTGCCGCATCGGAAACAAGACGCTTCTTACGATCCTTACCCGCATCACAAACGGCGAGGGACGCGAGGGCGACCTTGAACTGCTGCTCAATCTCTCGCAACAGATCAAGGACACGTCGCTCTGCGGCCTGGGCCAGACCTCGCCGAACCCGGTTCTCACGACGATCAAATACTTCCGCGAGGAGTACGAAGCTCACATCAAGGAGCACAAGTGCCCTGCACGGGTCTGTACGCCGCTGGTCAAGTTCGTGGTGGACCCGAACAAGTGCAAAAAGTGCGGCCAGTGCTTCAAGGCATGCCCGGCCGGCGCGCTGAAATGGGAAAAAGGCCAGGTTGCCTACATCGATCCGGAGAAGTGCACGAAATGCAAGTCCTGTATCAAGGCGTGCCGGTTCTGGTCGATTGACTGATTTTTGAACGATTGGGAACAGCAGGCCCCGCACAGACGGGGGGACGCACAGTGAAACTAATGTCAGGTCTAAGATTCGAAACCGCGTTTCACGGTAAGTCCTGGCGAAGTCAAGAACCGTGGTTTCATATATATCAAAAAAGGTAGAAATCTATGCAGAAGATAACGGTTACAGTTGACGGAAAAAAAGTCGAGGTGCCTCTTGGAGCGACGATTCTCGAGGCGGCGAATGCCGCGGGATCGCGGGTCCCGACGCTGTGTCACGACAATAAGCTTCATCCCTTCGGCGCGTGCAGGATTTGCCTCGTCGAAGTGGAGGGCACACCCCGCAAGTTCACGCCTTCCTGCACGACGCCGGCAACGGACAACATGGTCGTAAAGACCTCGACGCCCTCGCTCATCGAGGCGCGGAGGATGGTGCTCGAACTGCTGCTGATCAAGCATCCCCTCGACTGCCCGGTCTGCGACAAGGCGGGCGAGTGTTCCCTCCAGGACCTCGTGCACGAGTACGGGCTGGGTCCGAGCAGGTTCGATGCAGAGAAGGGCTACCTCCCGCCGGATTATGAAAGCGCGATCATCGAGCGCAACATCAGCCGGTGCATTCTCTGCGGAAAATGCGTCCGAATCTGCGACGAACAGAATGCCGTGGGCGAATGGGCCTTCACGCGGCGTGGAACGCGGGCACGGATCAGTACTGATTTCGACCGGCCCCTGGACTGCGAGTTCTGCGGCGAATGCGTGGAAATCTGCCCGGTGGGCGCGCTCACCACGCGCCAGTTCAAGTACAAGGCCCGGTCATGGAATCTCGAAGCGGCCTCGTCGGTCTGCAATTACTGCGGTTGTGGCTGCAATGTGTCCTATGAGACCCGTGACGGCAAAATCATGCGGGTCGGCCCCGCAAAAAACAATTATCTCTGCACCAAGGGCAGGTTTGGCTGGGACGCCATACATCATGCCGATCGTCTCACCACGCCGAAGATGCGCGTGGGAGGGGACCTCGTGGACTGCACCTGGGAAGAGGCGCTGTCGGTCATTGCGACCAATCTCAACGTGATCAAGGGCAAGAGCGGCGCTGACAGTATAGGAGGTTTGGGATCGGTCAGGACCACGAACGAGGACAGCTATGTGTTCCAAAAATTCCTGCGCGACGTCGTGGGGACCGGCAACGTGGACATGCTGGCCAGGCTCAAAACGCCGAAAGGTCTTAATACGGCCTTCTTTTCCGGGGAGCTGAACAGGATTATTGAACATGAAGTTGTGCTCGTGCTCGACCGGAACGTGGGCGAGATCAACCCGCTTACGGGCATCGAGATTGTCCGTGCCGTCAACAAGAAAGATCGGAAACTGATTCTCGTGAACGATGAGTACAACAAGTTCAATAAGATCGCGACAGTCGTACTTCCCATGAGCATGGATAAGGCACTCGATGAGCTGCTTTCGGCACTCTTAGCACCGGCCGGAAATGAAGCAGGAAAGGCAGCGGAGCTTCTCAAGGGAGCAAAGAACGTGGCGATCATTGTGCCTGCGCAGCTTTCGGACAAGGATCTCCAGAGGATCAGGGATCTGGCCGGAAAGCTCCAAAATGTTACTTTCTATCCCCTGGTGCGAAGGAGCAATTATCAGGGATCGCTTGATATGGGTATCATTTCCGGTTATCTTCCCGGTTACCGGAAAACGGAGAAACCGGGTATGAACGCCGTCGAAATGCTCAACGCGATCAAGACCGGCACGCTTGCCTCTCTCTATATCATGGGAGATGATCCCGTGGGAAGTGATCAGGGCCTAAAGCAAACCCTCGAGAAGCTCGAGTTCCTCGTGGTCCAGGACATCTTTATGACCGAGACCGCGAAGCTCGCCCATGTCGTGCTGCCGGCCGCCAGTTCGGCGGAGAAGTCCGGGACCTTCACCAACGTTGAGCGCAGGCTCCAGCAGTTGAACAAGGCGGAAGAACCCGTCGGGGAATCGCGCCTGGACTGGGAGATCATCCAGGAAGTCGCGAACAGGATGGGCGGCTCCCTGAACTACGGCTCCGACCGGGACATCCTGAAGGAGATCCGGTCCGTCGTCCCGTCTTACGCCGATCTCGCCGTTGGTGCTTGCTGGGCGCGCGAAAAGTCGCCGCTTGCCGGTTCGTCAGAGGACCTCTCGCTTGCATCGGATACCATCATGAAGCAGGAAGTAATCACGGCGGAGCGGCTGCTCTTTTCCTCGGGGGTCAGCATCACACGTTCTCACGAAATCGGAACGATTAGACATTACAAGATCGAAGTGTAGGAGCAGAAAATGCCCGGAACGAACCAAGTACTTCACATTCTCCTTGCGATAGGCATCCCCGCTGTCATACTGCTGGCATTTATCCTGGCCAACGCCATGTACTTGCAGCTCATGGAGCGCAAGGTGCTCGCGCACATGCAGGGGCGTCTGGGGCCGATGCGCACCGGCTGGCATGGGGTTCTTCAGCCGATCGCCGACGCGGTCAAATTCCTGATGAAAGAGGATATCATTCCCGCGAAAGCCGACAAGTGGGTGTTCAGAATAGCTCCCTTGATCCTGCTCGTGATGGCCTTCGGCGCCATGGTGGTGATTCCGTTTGGTCCGCCCACCAACTTCTTCGGACTTCTGTCGAACAAGGTTCCGCTCTGGGTGTCCAACCTGAACGTCGGCGTGCTCTTCATCCTTGCCTTCTCGAGCGTGGGAACCTACGGCGTGATCATGGCAGGCTGGGCTTCGAACAATAAATACTCGCTCATGGGCGGATTTCGTTCAGCCGCCCAGATGATCAGCTACGAGATTCCGATGGCATTTGCGGTTCTCACCGTGGTGCTCATGGCGGGGTCACTCAATTTGTCCGACATCGTGAACGCCCAAACTCACCGGTGGTTCATTGTTGCACTGCCTGTCGGGCCGGTGGCCTTCTACCTCTACCTCATGTCGGGTATCGCCGAGACGAACCGCGTGCCCTTTGACCTGCCGGAAGCGGAGAGCGAACTGGTGGCGGGGTACTTCACCGAGTACAGCGGCATTCGCTTCGGTATCTTCTACATGGCCGAATACATGAACATGATCGTGGTTTCCCTTCTCGTTTCAATCCTGTTCCTGGGCGGCTGGCTTCCGGTCCAGATTCTACCGCATACCCTTGGGCATGTCGCCCTGATCGCATTTATCAATAAGATACTCGCGGCCATCCCGCCGACGATCTGGCTGCTGGGAAAGCTGTATTTCTTTATCTTCTTCTACATGTGGCTGCGCGCCACACTTCCGCGGTACCGGTACGACCAGCTCATGGGGATATCGTGGAAGATCATGCTGCCCCTTTCGCTGGTCACGTTGCTGGTTGCAGCGGGCATGAAACAGATTGGATGGTTGTAAAACAAGTTCGGAAATCAGCGTTCGGGGTCAGGAGTATAAAACGATGAGTAAAATGAACAAGCTGCTCAAAACGATCTTTCTGGTCGAAATTGCCCAGGGCATGGCATTGACACTCAAGACCATGCTGAAACCGGCAATTACACGGCAGTATCCGACGTTCAAGCGCAAACCGATCCCCGGGTCGCGCGGGCTGCACGCCATGCGGCGCGACGATTCAGGCCAGAAAGAGCGCTGCATCGGGTGCGGCTTGTGCGAAGCGGTCTGCCCGTCGAAAGCCATCACGGTGGTGACCTCCGAGGGGGTGGAGCACGATAAAGTCGTAAATTCCTACGAGCTTGACCTGCTCCGCTGCGTGTTCTGCGGTTTCTGCATCGATGCATGCCCCGTATCGGCAATCATTATGACGCCCGAGTTCGAACTGGCCTGCTATTCAAGAAAAGACGCGTTCTATACCAAGGATCGGCTTGTCGCAGTGGGCGACCACTACCTGGGCGGGAAGGCGGTAAAAAAGTAATATGATAAACAAGCTTATATTCCTCTATTTTGCCGCGGTCATCCTGGTGTCTGCCGTACTCATGGTCACACGCAGGAATCCTGTGCACAGCGTGATGTTCATGCTGCTCCTGTTCTTCCACATCGCCGGCGTCTTCGTGCTTCTGAATGCGGAATTTCTTGCGGCAGTACAGTTGATCGTATACGCCGGAGCAATCCTGATCCTGTATCTCTTTGTCGTGATGCTCCTGAACGTTGACCGGGAAAGCGCCGCCGCCCGGGCGAACCGTTTCTGGCCCTGGATGATCTGTTTCGGCCTGTTGGTCGCCGGTGAGGTGATGCTCTTGGTTGCACGGGGTACGTTCCCGGCAGAGGAGGGAAAGACCATGCGGCTTGCCAGCAGCGGCATCCGAGAGCTCGGCATATTGCTTTATCAGAATTACCTGGTGCCTTTCGAAGCCGCGTCCATCATTCTGCTCGTCGGACTCGTGGGGGCAGTGACGCTGGCGAAGAAAAAGGCGAATGATTAGAAACCCAAGAGTCTGATGAAGTTTGTTGCGTTTGTAGAGTTTATCGAGTCGATCCTGTCTGGGGATGTGGCTATAACTCTTCAGACTTCATGAACTCTTTAGATTCTCTCGACTCATCCTGGAGGTTTTATGATTCCCTTGTCCTGGTATATCATGCTGAGCGCGGCACTGTTCACCATCGGCGTCGTCGGCGTTCTGAGCCGCCGCAATATTTTCATCATCCTGATGTCCATTGAACTAATGCTGAATGCGGCGAACATCAACTTCGTGGCGTTCTCACATTACCTGCAGTCGCTTACGGGCCAGATTTTCGTTATATTCGTCGTCACCGTTGCCGCGGCCGAGGCCGCTGTGGCGCTGGCAGTCATCATCCTTCTCTCGCGCAACCGCGGGAGCGTTTATGTGGATGAGTTCAATATCATGAAGGGCTAAAGGATTCGATAGAGTTCACAGAGTTAGACCCAACGGCTCGATGCCCCTTACTCAGCGAACTCTACCACTCTACTGATTCAATAGGCTCGAATACCGGGAGAGTTTATGATCAAATACGCTTTCATACCGCTGCTGCCGTTCGCCGGATTTCTGATCGCAGGATTGTTTGGGAAGTACCTGAAGGAAAAGGCCGCCTATTTCGCCATCGCGGGCGTCATCGGCGCCTTCATGCTCGCGGTCACCGCCTTCTTCGATGTGCTCGGCGGCGCGAAAATCAACGAGAACCTGTACTCCTGGATTTCTATCGGCACCTTTTCGGTAAACATGGGTTTTCAGATTGATCAGCTTACCGCGGTCATGCTTCTCGTGGTGACTACGCTCAGTTCGCTGATCCACATTTATTCCGTGGGCTACATGCACGGCGACAAGGGCTATCCCCGGTTTTTCTCCTACCTGGCGCTCTTCACGTTCTTCATGCTCGTCCTGGTAATGGCCAATAATTTCCTGGTTATGTTTGTGGGGTGGGAAGGCGTGGGCCTCTGCTCGTACCTCCTGATTGGATTCTGGTATGAGAAAAAATCGGCGGCCGACGCCGGGGTCAAGGCTTTCGTGGTGAACCGCGTAGGCGACTTCGGGTTCATGCTCGCCGTCCTGCTCATATTCGTGACCTTCGGGACGCTCGATTTTTCCGAGGTCTTTGCTTCAGTCGGGACGTCGGTAACGAACCAAAGCTATCACCTCTTCGGCGGCGATATCTCCGTTATTACGCTGATCGCGCTTCTCCTATTCCTGGGCGCCACCGGTAAATCGGCCCAGCTTCCTCTGTATGTCTGGCTGCCCGATGCCATGGAAGGCCCGACGCCGGTCAGTGCCCTGATCCACGCCGCGACCATGGTCACGGCAGGCGTGTTCATGGTTGCGCGCTGTGCGCCGATCTTCTCGCTGTCCGAGACCGCGATGAACACCGTGGCGATCGTCGGAGGACTGACCGCGGTTTTCGCCGCAACGATCGGCTTGGTGCAGAACGACATCAAACGCGTCATCGCCTATTCCACCATCAGCCAGCTGGGCTATATGTTCCTGGGGCTGGGCGTTGGCGCCTTCTCCGCAGGAATCTTCCACCTCACGACGCATGCCTTCTTCAAGGGCCTCCTCTTCCTTGCTTCGGGCAGCGTGATCCATGCGCTGTCGGGTGAGCAGGACATGCGCAAGATGGGCGCGCTCAAACCCAGGATCAAAATTACCCATTGGGTGTTCATCATCGGCTCGCTGGCGCTGGCCGGCATTTTCCCCTTTGCGGGTTTCTTCAGCAAGGACGAAATTCTCTGGAGCGCTTATAACGCTTCCTCGCTTGGCCGGATGCTCTGGGTGCTGGGCGTCGCGGGAGCATTCATGACGGCATTTTATTCCTTCCGGCTCATCTATCTTACTTTTTATGGGAAGTCACGGATGGCTCATGATGTCGAACATCATGTGCACGAGTCCCCGAAGGTGATGACGGTGCCGCTCATGATCCTCGCATTCTTCTCGATTGTCATAGGCTGGATCGGGATGCCTGGCGCCATCATACCTCATGCGAACCTGTTCGGCGATTTTCTGGCCCCGCTTTTCCCCCATACAGAGCATGCGGCTGCCACGGAAAGTCACTGGTTTGAACTCAGTCTAATGATATTCTCTGTCGCCGTTGCAATCGCGGGTATCCGTCTGGCTTACTCTTTGTATGTAAAAAATACGTCGGTGCCCGATCGTATAGCGGACAAGTATAAAGGAATCTATAATCTCCTCCTGAACAAATACAACGTTGACGAAATCTACAACGCCATTTTTGTCAACGGCTTTGTTCATAAGACGGCCAAATTCCTGTATACAATCGGCGATGTCAAAATAGTCGACGGCGCGGTGAACGGTATCGCGAAGCTCATCGGCCGGGCGAGTGAGCGCGGCAGGAAGATGCAGACTGGCTATATCCAGGAGTATGCCTTCACCATGGGGCTTGGCCTCGTGGTGCTGGCGGGCTTGTATTATCTGTTGATAAATTAGCAGCTCAGCGTTAACGGTTCATAGTTCACAGCAAACAAAGGAGCTTCTCAATGCTCGAATTAAAACCTGATCAGCTTGGGTATCCATTGCTGAGCTTTATGATCTTCCTCCCCGTGCTCGGAGCGTTCCTGCTTCTGTTTATCAAGAACGCATCCATGGCGCGCTGGATCGCGCTTGGTTTTTCGGTCGCCGAGCTTGTCCTGTGCATACCGCTGCTCCTGAATTTCGACGCAACGATTCCTCACATGCAGTTCGGTGAGAGTATGCCCTGGATTGCGGCTTGGAACATCAACTACCGCCTCGGCGTCGACGGGATCAGCGTCCTGTTCGTGGTTCTGACCGCGCTGCTTACCACAATATCTATTATGGTGTCTTGGTCCGCCATTCAGGACCGGGTCAGAGAGTTCATGCTCTCGCTGCTGTTTCTGGAAGCCGCGATTATCGGCGTGTTTGTATCGTTGGACCTCTTCCTTTTCTATATCTTCTGGGAAGCCATGCTCATTCCCATGTACCTCCTTATCGGCATCTGGGGCGGCCCGAAGCGGCTCTATGCGGCAATTAAGTTCTTCCTGTACACCCTCGTGGGAAGCGTGCTGATGCTGGTTGCGATCATTGCCGTGTATTTCGCGGCGGGACATACCTTTGATGTGCTGGCACTCATGAATTACAAATTCGGCCGCACGTTCCAGATGGTAGCGTTCGCCGCTTTCTTCGCGGCATTTGCGGTCAAAGTGCCCATGTTCCCGTTCCACACGTGGCTGCCGGATGCCCACGTGGAGGCGCCGACAGCCGGGAGCATCATTCTGGCCGGCATCCTTATCAAGATGGGGGCCTACGGGTTCCTCCGTTTCTCGCTGCCCTTTTTCCCCGATGCGGCAATTGCCTGGACGCCTGCCATCATGACCTTGTCCGTTATTGCCATCATCTACGGGGCGTATATGGCCTTTGCGCAGACAGACTTTAAAAAACTCATAGCCTATTCAAGCGTCAGCCACATGGGATTCGTCACCCTCGGCATTTTCGCGTTGAACAGTCAGGGGCTTGAAGGTGGCATCCTCCAGATGCTGAACCACGGTATTTCAACGGGCGCGCTGTTCCTTGCCGTGGGCGTAATCTACGAACGCACGCATACCAGGCTTATAGCGGACTACGGTGGCATCGCGGCCCGAGTTCCGGTATATGCCGCGTTTCTGCTGATCATCATCTTCTCGTCGATCGGCCTTCCGGGAACAAACGGTTTTATCGGCGAGTTCACGATCCTGCTTGGCGCGTTCCTGCACTACAAGCCTTACGCCGTGATCTCGTGCCTCGGCATCATCCTCGGCGCGGGGTACATGCTCTGGCTGTACCAGCGCGTTGCCTTCGGCAAAATAACCAACCCGCACAATGAACACCTTGCTGATATGAACCTTCGTGAGGTGGCCGCGGCGCTGCCGCTTGTACTGCTGGTGTTCGTGATCGGCCTTTATCCGAACTCGGCCTTCGGCATAATGCATGTGTCCGTATCAAACCTGATCGAGCATATGCATGCCAAGGTGGAGTCCGCACCGGCTGTGGCGCAGGCGCTCGGCACGATATTGGGAAAATAAGGAGAAACCGATGTTCAGCTTGTCACAGGAATTCATGCAATCTCTCGCTCCGGTGCTGCCCGAGGCCGTCGTTCTTATTACGGCGCTCCTCGTTCTTCTCTTCGATCTTTTCATCGAGAAGGAGGGCAAAGCGCTCCTCGGCTGGTTGAGCGTGGCGGGAATCGCCATCGCCGCCGTTGTCACCTACCAATCGATGGGATTGCATGAGGATGTATTCAGCGGTACCTTCCTCGTCGACCCCTTCTCAACGTTCTTTAAATTCGTTTTTTACATCGCCTGCGGGCTCGGGATCCTCGTGTCCATCAATTATCTGAAGGTCGAAAACATTCATCGCGGCGAGTATTACGCCCTCATGCTTTTCGCGACAAGTGGTATGATGCTTATGGCATCAGCAGGTGACCTCATCACCCTGTATCTCGGCCTCGAGCTTATGGCGCTCTCCATCTATATCCTCGCGGGCTTCATGCGCCGGAGCAACAGATCGAATGAAGCCGCAATCAAGTATCTGGTCCTCGGCGCGTTCTCGTCGGGAATCATGCTCTATGGCATGTCGCTCGTCTATGGCCTTACCGGAACAACGAATCTTGCGGAAATACTCGCGTTTCTGCGCACCGCTGACCTGAACAATTCCGTCGTCTACCTGGCCATGATCATGCTGGTTGTGAGTTTCGGCTTCAAGGTCGCGGCCGTGCCGTTTCATATGTGGGTGCCCGATGTTTATGAGGGAGCGCCGACCTCCGTTACAGCTTTCATGTCCGCGGGCCCCAAAGTCGCGGGTTTTGCCGTTCTGCTGCGGGTTTTTTTGTATGCTTTCGAACCACTCCATGTTCATTCAACGGCCATTCTTTCGGGCCTGGCTGTCCTCACCATGGCAGTGGGCAACATCATGGCATTGTCCCAGACCAACATCAAGCGGATGCTTGCTTACTCGTCCATCGCCCATGCGGGCTATGCGTTGGTTGGACTGGCTGCCGGAGGTCCTGAGGGAGTGGCCAGCGTAATGCTGTATGTTTGCATCTATGCGCTCATGAACATGGGGGCATTCGGCGTGGTGATCATGCTCAGAAAGGCCGGAGAGCGGGGCGAGGAGATCACCGACTTCGCCGGTCTTGGCAAAACCAATAAGACTGCGGCCCTGCTCATGCTCATATTCATGTTTTCACTCACCGGGATTCCGCCCACCGCGGGATTTGTGGGTAAGTTCTACATCTTTAAATCCGCGGTCCAGGCCGGGCTCCTGTGGCTTGCAGTCGCGGGTGTACTCTTTTCGGCCATCAGCGCCTTCTTCTATCTCCGCATCATCATGATCATGTATATGAATGAACCGAAAGAGAGCATTGAACTCTCCATTTCGCCGTCCCTGGCGCTGGCGCTGGCGATATCGGTTACAGCCGTCATTGTCATCGGAATCTATCCCGCCGACCTCCTGAACTATGCGCGTGCGTCGGTTTCCGGGATATTGTAGGCCTAACGAGCAATCCCCTCTGGCTGCTTGTTTTCATCGAGTGCAAAAAGATGGACTGTCCAGACCGTCATCGTCTCGGCGGTTTGCTTCCCCTCTTTCACCGCCGTCTTCCCTCGTTCCTCAGCTTGCAGAGACTTGTCTGCGCTGGAATCTCTTTTGGCGTAACACAAAATCTTCCAACAGGCTGCAGCGTTGAGTGGCTCAGCCAGAGAAAACAGTCTTTCTCCCTCCGGGTGATCTTTTCAGGCCCCTCATTGCCGACTTGATGGAGCCGAGATTTTATCTCACCTTTCGTCTCGTTCGGTATGAGCAAGCATCGGCCATGAGATCGCTCAAAGCCCTGGATGCGGCGCCGTGATATACTTTTCTCATGAAGACCGAAGTCAAAGGGTACGTTCTGAAGGAGTACGGCTCGTGGAGCGTTCTGATCATTGCCTCTGTAATCGGCGTGGGTGCCAGCCGGGCTTTTTCCTGGTCGGTCATTCCTCTTTTTATCTCCCTCGGCTTCCTGATTAATTCAAAGCAGGCTTTTACAAAATGGAGCAGGCGTACCGAAGGGGTAACGGCATTAACGGTCTTCCTCATCCAAATTGCCCTTGCTGCGGTCATCCTGATTTCCCTTTTCGGCAGCGGGGTGATGATGCTTCTGCCCCTTCTCGTATTTCCTGCAGCGTACCTGCTGTCCAACCGGTTCGCCGGCGAGCACGCTGTCCTGACCGAGGTGCTTGGATTTGCCCTTCTCAGCCTGGCATCGGTACTCATGAAATATCTCCTGACGGGAGGCCTCGATGTAAGGATGTTCCTGGGTGTTGTATTCTACTTTTCTGCCGGTGTTTTCAAGGTAAAAGCCTTGCTGCTGAAAAAAACCGCCTACAGAGTTATGACCGTGCTATTTGTTCTGATCAGCCTCTACGTCTACCACCGCATGTATATCCCGGTGGTTATTCTTTTGCCCCTCCTGGACAACCTTATTGCCGCAGCGACGCTGTACAAAGTCAAGCTCAAAACCACTGGTTGGATTGAGGTGGGTAAAAGTCTGGCTTTCCTGGTGCTTTTCCTCTTTTACTACTAAAGACGCTCCCTTTGCAGTTGCTCATGAAGATGCAATCAGCGCCTCTCCGGCCTTGTCGTGGTAAAATAGGAAAAGAGGAAAAAGATGAGTGTAAAGTATCCAGAAGCGTATTTAACGCCAAACGCCCTGACCGTCCTCTCGAGAAGATATCTCATGAAAGACGAAGAGGGGCGTGTGGTGGAGTCTCCCGAGGACATGTTCCGGAGAGTCGCTGCGAATGTTGCACAGGCCGATGTGCAGTACGACGGCAATGCAAAGATCCGTGCAACGGAAGACGAATTTTATCGCATCCTGTCAAGTCTCGAATTTCTGCCCAATTCCCCGACCCTTATGAACGCAGGCCGTCCGCTGCAGCAGCTTGCTGCCTGTTTTGTTCTGCCGGTGGAAGATTCAATTGAATCGATATTCAGCGCTGTCAAGAATACTGCTCTTATCCATCAGAGCGGAGGCGGCACCGGCTTTTCCTTCAGCAGGCTGCGGCCAAAGGATGATGCCGTCCGCACCACGGGCGGGTCTGCCAGCGGTCCTGTTTCGTTTATGCGGGTTTTCAATATGGCCACCGAGGTTATTAAGCAGGGCGGCACCCGGCGGGGGGCGAACATGGGAATCCTGCGCGTAGATCATCCCGATATCCTGGAGTTCATCGCCGCCAAGGAAAACAACAGGGAATTGGCGAATTTCAATATCTCGGTGGCCGTGACCGAGCAGTTCATGGCTGCGGTGGAATCGGACGGTGTGCTACCGCTGGTGAACCCCCACAGCCATCAGGTGGTGAGGACGCTCAAGGCCCGCGACGTTTTCGACCGCATCGTCGAAATGGCGTGGAAAACCGGCGACCCCGGTGTCGTGTTTCTCGACCGCATCAACCGGGAGAATCCCACGCCTCTGCTCGGTGACATGGAGAGCACCAATCCCTGCGGAGAACAGCCGCTGCTTGCGTATGAACCCTGCAATCTGGGCTCAATCAATCTCAGGCTCATGCTCAAGGAAAATCGCGGCACCGCTGAAATCGACTGGACGAAGCTAGAGAGAACGGTGCAGACAGCTGTGCATTTCCTGGATAATGTCATCGATGTGAGCCGCTATCCGCTCGACGAGATAGACAGAATGGCGAAAAGCAACCGGAAAATAGGGCTGGGGGTCATGGGCTTCGCTGATGCGCTGATCCGGCTCGGCATTCCTTACAACTCCGAGGAGGCGGTTATAATCGGTGAAAGGATCATGAAATTCGTTCGGGATAAGGGATGGGCCATGTCCGCGGGGCTTGCACAGGCGCGCGGGGTCTTTCCAAACTATCAGGGAAGCACGTATGACCGCGGGGGAGGGCCCAGACTCAGGAACGCCACGGTTACGACGATTGCACCGACCGGGACCCTCTCCATTATTGCCGGCTGTTCGAGCGGAATCGAACCGCTGTATGCCCTGTTCTTTACCCGCCACGTGCTCGGAGATGTGGAGCTCCCCGAGGTGTACGAATACTTTCTGGAAACAGCAAGGGCGCGCGGGTTCATGACTGATGCGCTCCTCATGCGAATTATGGCCGGCGAATCCATCCAGCAAATGCAGGAAGTGCCAGACGACGTGAAGCTCCTGTTCGTAACGGCCTTCGACATCGCGCCGGAATGGCACGTTCGCATGCAGGCAGCATTCCAGCGTCATACGGACAACGCCGTGTCTAAAACCATCAATTTCCCGGAGCAGGCAACGAAAGACGACGTGCGCAAAGCCTTCCTCCTGGCCTACCGGGAAGGTGTCAAGGGGATTACGGTATTCCGGAGCGGCAGTAAAAGCGATCAGGTGCTCACCTGCGCCGACCCGTTGTACTGCTGAGGGGGGGTGTCTCATCAGCATGGGGTACCGGAACATGCGACTGTTCTTCCCCCGCGAACAATAAGAGCAGCGAGACACGAACGTGAGGCATGCGGTGTTTGCCAGGTGCAAGGTGGAGTAAGTGGTTTTTTGCGCCGTCATCGAATTGGGGGGCCGGAACCGGATGGATATTGATAGATACGATGAAAGGCGGCAGGTCGAGCAATCATGAATATCATTGTAGGGGCTGATCACGGAGGATTCCCGCTGAAAGGGGTTATTGTCGAGTATGTTGTACAGCTCGGCCATACGACACAGGATGTCGGAACCTTCAGCATCAAGCCGGTTGATTATCCCGATTATGCGCGGGCTGTGGCAAATGCAATAATCGATGGAAGGGGCGAGAGGGGGATCATTATTTGTGGAAGCGGGGTCGGCGCCTGCGTAGCGGCGAACAAGTTTCCCGGCATACGCGCCGCAGTCTGCCACGACACGTTTTCCGCCCACCAGGGTGTGGAAGATGACGACATGAACGTGCTGTGCCTCGGGGCACGGGTTATAGGGCCGGAGTTGGCCAAGGATGTCGTGAGGACCTTCCTTGCCGCAGCATTCTCAGGCGCCGAACGTCATGTTCGCCGTTTGGAAAAAGTCAGGGCAATTGAGAAGGAATTTTCGAATAATATTTGAGAGCAATCGGCGCCAAGAAGGAAGGATCACTATGCAAATAGGGTATGTCGGTTTGGGGAAAATGGGGTTCAACATGGTCGAGCGGCTCCTGGAAAAAGGACATCAGGTTGTCGCTTATGACCGTGACAGGGCTGCTGCCGATGCCATTGTCGGAAAAGGTGCGCAGTCTTCCGTCTCTCTTGCCGCGTTGGTCGGGTCGTTGCCCGCTCCCCGTCTGGTCTGGCTGATGGTTCCGTACCAGGCTGTCGACGCGGTCCTTCGGGAGCTGACGCCGCTTCTCGGAAAAGGTGATGCAGTCATCGACGGCGGCAACTCTCCTTACAAGGAATCTATGCGGCGGGCGACGGAGCTCGAAAGAAAGGGCATCGATTTTCTTGATGCAGGCGTTAGCGGCGGACCGTCTGGAGCGCGAAGCGGCGCATGCGTCATGGTCGGAGGGAGAAAAGATATTTTTCAACGTTTCGAAATCATCTTTCGCGATATATCAGTGGCAGGCGGCTATGCCTATATGGGGAGGGCGGGGGCAGGTCATTTCGTGAAAATGGTCCACAACGGCATCGAGTACGGAATGATGCAAGCCCTGGCCGAGGGGTTCTCGGTCATGAACGCTTCGGATTTCGAGCTTGACCTCGCCAAGATCGCCGACCTTTACAACCATAGGAGCGTCGTTGAGTCGAGGCTCGTGGACTGGCTCAAGAAAGCCTATGACCAATACGGCAGTGATTTGAGCTCTGTGTCCGGCTCTGCGGCGCAGAGCGGAGAGGGAATGTGGACCGTCGATGCCGCAAGGGAACTCGGTGTTGCCGTGCCGGTCATTCACGGGGCGCTGGAGTTCCGGCTCCAATCTCAGAAGAACCCGAGCTACACAGGCAGGATTGTCTCGGCGCTGCGGAACCAGTTCGGTGGCCACGAGGTGAGGAAAAAATAAAATGCTGAATTCCCCGGAGGCGGAGTATGAACCTTTGCGAGAGAAGGGAATCAGGTTTCCCCGGCATTTATCCGCCCCGCCTCGGCGATCGCGTTTCCGCCAGCCTTCTGTGCGGGAACGGTTTAGGAAAGGGAGGCAGTTATCATGAGACCCAACGATCTGAAAACGAGAATATTTCTCGATGGCGGTGATCCCGAGGAAACGAAGGAGATCATTCATCTCCTCGGCTTTCTTGACGGGCAAACCACGAATCCGACGCTGATTTCAAAGAACCCGGAATCGCGCAAGCGTCTTGAACGGGGGGAAAAGTTTAATGCCAAGGAGCTCCTTGATTTCTATCACGGTGTTGTCAGGGCCATCTGCGGACTGATACCGGAAGGCTCGGTGTCCGTGGAGGTATATGCCGATGCAGGGACGCGGGCCGAGGCGATGCTGGAGCAGGGGAAGGAGATGTTTTCATGGATCGGGAATGCACATGTGAAATTCCCGACATCGAGGGAAGGCCTCAAGGCGGCGGAAAGAGCGGTGCGGGCCGGAATGCGCGTGAATATGACGCTCAACTTCTCGCAGGAACAGGCCGCAGCCGTATACGCCGCGACGGGGGGAGCGCGCAAAGGCCAGATCTTTGTTTCTCCTTTTGTCGGCAGGCTTGATGACCGCGGCGAGAACGGTATGGACCTGATCGCCAATATCCTCAGGATGTTCAGAATGGGTGACGGCCACGTCGAAGTCCTGACCGCGAGTGTCCGGAGCCTTGATCACCTGCTCAGGGCGCTCCAGCTCGGCTCCGACATCGTCACCGCGCCCTACGAGATCCTGAAAAATTGGGGAGAACAAGGCATGCCACTTCCGGGGCCGGAATATGTCTATCCCGTGAAAGGGCTGAAACCTATTTTCTATCGGGAGATCGATCTCGACAAGCCCTGGAGGGACTACGATATTCGCCATGATCTGACAGACAAGGGCATGGAAAAATTTTCCTCGGACTGGAACGTCCTGATTGAGGAACCAAAAGCGAGGGCCTATGGATCCGCTCGATGATGATCCCCTGGCGCAGACAGCCGACGAAAAGGCCGTCACGGTGCAGGCCTCGAAGCCGGAAGAAACTTGCGTAACGGAAGTGCCGCCTCCCGCGGCCATCATCATATTTGGCGCCTCGGGGGACCTCACCCGTCGCAAGCTTCTCCCTTCTCTTTACCGTCTGTATAAAAGCAAAATGCTGTCCGACCGTTTTTTCATCCTCGGCACAAGCCGTGTCGAGATGACGACGGACCAGTTCCGCGCCAACCTGCTTGATGCCGTGAAAGCGGCATTTCCTGCGGGGATCGACAAGCAGGTGTGGGACTCGTTTGCTTCGCGTCTCTATTATTCGACCTTCGATTACAGCGATTTGAAATCCTACACCGTGTCCCTGCGGGACAGGCTTCCGGAACTGGAGCAGAGGCATCAAACCGGCGGAAACCGCATTTTCTACCTTGCCATTCCGCCCACGATTTTTGCCGACGTGATCAACAATCTCGGGGCAGCGGGATTGTCGCGCGAGGACAAGGGGCGCAGTCATATCGTCATCGAAAAGCCCTTCGGCCGGGACCTGGTTTCCGCCCGGAAATTGAATGAGCTGGTTCACGCACACTACAGGGAAAGCCAGATTTTCCGGATCGACCATTATCTTGCCAAGGAGACGGTGCAGAATATCCTGATGTTTCGCTTTGCGAATTCCATTTTCGAGCCGCTGTGGAACAGGAGGTACATCGATCACGTCCAGATCACGGCAAGTGAAACGCTTGGCATTGAACACAGGGCCGGGTATTACGAGGAAGCAGGGGTGATTCGCGATATGTTCCAGAACCACATGTCCGAGCTCCTGGCGCTCACTGCCATGGAGCCTCCGGCGGGATTTGAAGCCAACCTGGTGCAGGACGAAAAAGTCAAGGCTTTCCGGGCAATCAGGCCGATACCGCTTGACACGCTGGACCAATATGTAAGTGTGGGACAATACACCGGGGGGATCATCGGGGAAAGCCGTGTGCCGGGTTATCGAGAGGAACCGGGCGTGGCGGAGCAGTCGTCGACCCCGACGTTTGCTGCCATGAAAGTGTTTATTGACAACTGGCGGTGGCACGACGTCCCATTCTATCTGCGGTCGGGGAAGCGGCTGGGGCGGCGTCTGACCGAAATTGCCATTCACTTCAAACGTGTTCCTCATTCCATGTTTCCCGATACGATCGGCGGCCCCATAGATCCGAACGTCCTCGTTCTCCGTGTGCAGCCCGATGAAGGCATGAGTCTTTTTATTCAGGCCAAGAAGCCTGGTTCTAAGGTCTGCTTAAGCCCCGTGCTTATGAACTACTCCTACCCGCGCGATGTGCTCCTCGACGCATACGAGTGGGTGCTGCTCGACTGCATGCAGGGCGATCATATGCTCTTTACAAGGGAGGACGGCGTGGAGCAGACATGGGCGTTGCTCACGCCACTACTCGACAGACTGGCCACTTCGCTGACGGGAGCGAATATTCCTTTCTACGTTGCCGGATCGGATGGGCCAGCCGGTGCCCATCGGTTGATCGAACAAGACGGCCGGTTCTGGAGACCACTATGAAAGCCGGCGCAGCTGCGCGGCTTCGCGTCTTTGCGGACCTCGAGGCGATGAGCCAAGCCGCGGCGGATTTATTCGTATCGCTGTCCAGGGATGCATTGGCGTCGAAAGGCAGATTTGCCGTTGCATTCTCAGGAGGTACCACACCGCGGCGCTTCCTCTCCCTTCTCGCAACAAGCCCCTATCAGGAACGAATCACCTGGGCCTCAATGTATATTTTCTGGGCTGATGAGCGCTGCGTTCCCCGGGGACACCCCGACAGCAACTATAAACTCGTACATGAGGCATTGCTGTCCAAAGTCCCCATCCCGGAGGAAAACATCCACTGGATCAACGGAGAAAAAAAACCGGAGCAGGCTGCGCGGGAGTACGAAGATTCTCTTCGACAGTTTTTCGAAACGCAGTCCTTCCCGGTCTTCGATCTCATTATCCTGGGGGTAGGAGTTGACGGGCACACGGCATCGCTTTTTCCGGGGACTACGGCCGTGCATGAACGGACGAGAATTGCACTGCCGGTATATGCCGAGGTCCCGAAGCCGGACCGGGTGACGTTGACGCTGCCCGTGCTGAATAATGCCTCGCAGGTTCTTTTTCTGGCGTCGGGGCGTGAAAAGGGAGCGGTTCTCCACGAGATCCTTGAAGACGGGAACCCGAAGCATTTTCCCGCCGGTTTAGTGCGCCCTGTTCATGGTTGGTTAACATGGATGATTGATCGCGGAGCAGCAAGCCTTCTGGCGGAACGGACTTTTCCCCGGTGACGCTCATGCGCCAATTTCTGCATGGGTATTCACCGAATGTGATTTGAATTACCGCACATGCCGTCTTTTTTGTGCTATGCTTTGTCATAACGATATGGGTCGGAAAGGAGGTGAAGAGAGGGTGAAAAAGATCATGAGCCAAGCATCATTGGCAAAAGAGGCTGCCTACTGGAACCTCATGAAACAGCTGGCAAAACAGAACCCCGGTACGGTATGCCGCAAGTGAAAGGGCTGAAAGAGCTAACGTTGCTGGTCAGCAACAACAGGGAAACCGGCGGATCAGGCGGGTTCAGTACGTTGCTGCAGGGCGTTCCTGCCCGGCCCTGTCCGCCCGTTTCCGTTTCTCCGATTCGATAGATTGAACATCTCTCTTGACATCGTCTTCTCAAACATAGCGGGCCGCCATGTCAACAATCAAACCCTTGGACTTTTTTATCCAGTGGCATGTGACCGAGAACTGCAACCTCTCCTGCCGCCATTGCTATCAGGGTGAACGGGGGAGCGATGAAATGCCGCTGGCCGATATTAGAAGGACCATAACTGAAGCAGCCGACATGATCACTGCGTGGTCAGAAGACTACGGCATCGCCTTTTCCCGGAGCATCAACATCACCGGCGGAGAGCCTCTTTTGAGGAGGGACCTCTTCACCATACTCGATGAGGCCAGGAGACAGAGCTTCGACTGCTCCCTGCTCACAAATGGGACGCTTGTCACCAATGACATCGCGAAAACGCTTGTCGAGCTGAAGATCAGTGGCGTCCAGGTCAGCATGGAAGGACCCGAAGAAATCCACGATTCCATCCGAGGCAAGGGGAGCTTCGCCGCATCTGCATCGGGGATCGAGTATCTTGTCGATGCCGGGCTTCCGGTCACGATAAACGCTACGCTGTCCAGTCTGAACGCATCTTCCCTGAAACAGGTCATCGCCTTCGCTTCCCATGTTGGCGCGCGACGGATCGGTTTTTCGCGCCTTGTTCCTGCTGGCAAGGGACGGGCCCTTCTCTCCCGCATGCTGCGGTCGGACGAGGTAAAGGAGTTATACGAGTCGGTGTTGCCGCTTGAAATCAGAGCGCTGGAGATCGTGACCGGCGACCCCATCGCCGCGCAGATGAAGAAGCCGTCGAACGGCGATGCCGGAAACACGGCGATGAGCGGCTGCTCCGCGGGCGTAGCAGGCCTGACCATTCTTCCCAACGGCAATGTAACGCCCTGCAGAAGGCTGCCGTTGTCCCTTGGAAATGTTCGAAGAGATTCGCTTCGTGAGATCTGGGCCACGTCGCCCATCCTGGAGGCGCTCAGGGACCGGAGCAAATACAAGGGCAAATGCGGAACCTGTCACCGCTGGGCGCATTGCCGCGGATGCAGGGCTATCGCCTATGCCTACTCACGCTCCCAGGGCAGTGATGATTTCCTTTCTGATGATCCACAATGTTTTCTTTCAGCGGGAAACAAAGCAGCGTCTGGATAGAGCGGAGAGAGGCTGATTCAAGTGCCGCGTACGCTGTGCACCGTGCATTGAGGTTTTTTCATGAAAGCACTCGTAACTGGCGGGACGGGATTCATCGGAAGCAACGTGGTCGATCTACTTGTCGCAGACGGCCACAGCGTCCGTCTTTTCAGCCGGAAAGCCGGACTTCCTGCGCGATTTTCGGGAAAAGACGTGTCGGCCTTTGGCGGCGATCTTGAGGATGCCGAATCGGTCCTCCGCGCCATGGAGGGAATGGATGTTTTCTATCACATCGGCGAAATCAAAAACACCTCTCCCCGCGCCGTAAAAAACAATGTAAAACTGATGGAGAAGGTGGTCGGTCATCTGGATGCCTCAGGCATAAAGCGCATTGTTTTTATCAGCTCCATTTCCGTTGCGGGGATCCCCGAGGTAAAACCCGCCACGGAGGAGACGCCGTCCCGGCTCCCGCTCAGGGACCCCTACACGCGGTATAAGGAGCAATGCGAGAAATTTCTCTCGGAAAAGGCCGCCGGGACAGAGTATGCCGTGATCCGCCCCGGTGTGGTCTACGGTTCCGGCTCCCGGTATCTCGGTGGCCTGATTGCGGCGGTCGACCGGCTGGGAACACTCGGCATTCCCTTTGTCGGGCAGGGCAGAAGCATTGCCCCGCTTGTCCACGTAAAGGACCTTGCACGCGCCGTATACCGGGCAGGCATAGAAGATGCGGCTGCCGGCCGGATTTTTAATATCACCGACGGAATGCAGAACACCTGGTCGGATTTCCTGCATGCGATCGGGAACGCTCTCGGGAAAGAGATCAGGATCCTGCCGCTTCCGCCCCTTTTGTTCAGTGTGCCGGCGCGTTTTTTTGACCTCTTCGCCGGCCTCCTCGGCGCGACCATGAGCCTGGACGCCTTTGTGAGCTATGTCACGACGGACCTGCTGTTCATGAATGACAGGGCGCAGCAGCTTCTCCATTGGAAACCGGAATACCTTCTCGCGCAGGGTGTCGAAGAAATGGTGAGCGAATACCGGACGAAGAGGGGACGGGCAGTAACATAGGGAAATCCATCAGAGGTCCGTCGTCGCCCTGTGAGCTATGAGGAAAACGGATCGTCTGCGCTCCCTTGCTCATCAGGCTGGCCCTTTCCCGTTGACAAGGAGTAGGAGGTATGTTATCTTCACTAACAGCATTTCAGGCCTTTCATACATTGATTTGTCCGGAACTATATTTCATATACAATAGAGGAGGATTCCATGAAGAGCAGAAGTCTCGTGTATGTCATGATGGTATTAATTCTAAGCGCTTTTACCCTCTGGGGCTGCCCCAAGAAAGCTGAAGTGACCAGTACGCCGGAGAGCCAGAAAGAAGCAGCGCCAGCCCCGCCGGCAAAGGAAGAGATGAAAGCCGAACAGCCTGCGCCAGCAGCCGAAGCGCCGGCAAAAGAGGAAGTGAAAGAGGCCGCACCCATGGCGCCGGCAGGCCCCCAGGCGATTTATTTCGATTTTGACAAATCCTTTATCCGGAGCGATGCTGAACCGGTCATGAAGGCCAATGCCGACTGGTTAAAGGCCAACCCCACAGCAAAGATCAAAATTGAGGGGAACTGCGACGAGCGCGGGACGAAGGAGTACAACCAGGCCCTCGGACAGCGGCGCGCAGCCAGCGCTAAAAAATACCTGACCGATATGGGCATATCCGCAAAACGCATCTCGCTCATCAGCTACGGCAAGGAAAAGCCGGTCTGCGGCGAGCACACGGAAGAATGCTGGCAGAAGAACCGGCGCGATGACTTCGTGGTCATCAAGTAAGAGCCGGCTGCAAGGTTATGAATCGGATCACGAGGGAGCCGGTCGGCCGGTGAGCATTGTTTAGGCTGCCCGGTTCCTTTCTCTTTTTCCTGAGCGCTGATGGTTCTCCACGGCTCAGGAACGGCGGAGTACCCGAGCATATGTCAATCAAGTCCCTCGTTATCATCGCATTGTTCCTTTTTCCCCTGGCAGCCTGCGCCCCGCAGTCGGCAGTTGTCCAGATGAGTTCCGATATGAACGACCTGCGCGAGAACGTGAAAACGACGAGGGCGCGCGTCCAGGAATTGCAGCGGACGCTGGAACAGGACCAGAAGCGCATCGATGCATTGGATACGAGCAGCAGGGGGGGTAGCGATGTCGAGAAGGCCATGGCGGACTATGGCGTCAAAACGGACCAGCTCACCACGGATATCCAACTGGTGCAGGGCAAGCTCGAGGAAAATAATTTCCGAATTGACGAGCTCGGGCAAAAACTCGATGACCGCGGCGTCAAGATCGCGGAACTCAATGCGCGGGTCGAGGAGCTTGAGGCAAAAGTAAAACTTCTAGGCGGCGGTACAGGGTCTGTCGCTACCTCACAGACCGCGACCGCCTCGGCCGGCAACAAGCAGGTTTCCCAGAAGACCATCGAACCCACCGATGCTTATCGGCAGGCAAAAAGCGATTATGACAAGGGCAATTTTACGCTTGCCCTTGCCGGCTTTCAAAATTACGTTGCCCAATTTCCCGATACCAGCCAAACGGACAAAGCGCAGTATTGGGTCGGTGAATGCTATTATTCCCTAAAAGATTTCAATAAGGCCATTGCGGCTTTTTCCAAGGTCGTTACAAACTACCCGAAAAGCGAAAAGGTGGCGGGCGCAAAGCTTAAAATCGGGCTGTCTTATCTGAACGAGAGAAATCCCGCCAAAGCAAGAGAGTACCTCTATAAGGTCATCAAGGAGCATCCGGGCACGAACGAGGCCGCGATCGCAAAAGACCGCCTTGCCAAAATAGGGAAGTAGCGGTCTTCCTTGTGTTTGATGGTGGTGGAGAATGGTTTGTTATGCCGCTTTATGAATATCGATGCAAAGCCTGTAATGCTGTATTTGAGAAGCTAGTTTTCGGAGCCAATCCAGCGGTAAGCTGCGAAAAGTGCGGTTCGGACAGGACAGAGAAGCTTCTGTCTCGCTTTGGCATGGGGAGATCGATCAGTGCATCGCTGAGTCCATCGAGCGGATCGGGTTGCGGCGGCTGTTCATCCTCATCCTGCGCAGGCTGCAAATAATCTTTCGTACAGTCATTGCCCTCACGCATTCCTCTTGCATGCACTCTGTAAGACAATAGTCCTGCATGCGCCGTATTAAACATCTGACCGCACGCCGTTGTGCTGGAACAAACCTATGTCAGTGAGCATTCAGAAGCCGAATTTATTCACGCTCTCTGAGCTGAATAAATACAAAACTTACATCCCCAGTGTTCCCAGAGGAAGGCTGAATCTCGTGAAAAATAAGCAGGCATTTCATGGTTTGATAATCCTCTTCCATGCGCCCTGCCGTAAGGAACCCTTATTATTCAATAGCTTGTGCTGGTTTAACGGTTTGTATCCTTTCTTACTTTTATATTGACGGGATTGAAAGGAAGGGGTATCATAAATTTGTTAATCATATTTTTTTATCATTCATTGCATTAAAGAGTTTTTTTATATATATGTCATTTATTATATTCCTTGCAGCCGGATTCATTCTCATCCCTTCATTTGCCTTCGCATGGGGTCCTTTGACCCATCTCTACCTTGGCAATGAGCTCCTATCCCTGACGCCATTAATCCCCGCGGGGATCCTCGGTCTTCTACAGAAGCATAAGCAGGATTTCCTGTATGGCAATCTCATGGCCGATATTATCCTCGGTAAAAAATATCTTCCTGAAGACAAGAGCTCGCACTCCTGGGACGTGGGGCTCAAGCTCCTTGACCAGGCCGGGACCTGGCCGGAGCGCGCTTTTGCCTACGGCTATCTTGGCCATCTTGCCGCCGACACGGTCGCGCACGAGACTCTGACCGATGATCTGGGGAACATGGGACATACCTGGATGGAGATGAAGGCCGACAGCCTGATCGACAAGACCTACTGGCTCCAGATTATCACCTTCAACAAAACCATGCGCAAGAGGAGCGATCTCCTGCTTGAAAACTCTCTGGATAGCTACATTTTTTCGTTCAAGACGAACAAGCGGATCTACAAAAGTATGGTTTTTCTCTCCCTGCTGAACAAGAAGCGCAAACGCGGGGTGGACCACGCGCTGATCAATGAGCTTCATGGTGAATCCCTCGCGCGCATGCTCGACCTGCTTCAGAAGGGAACCGATTCCACGGTTCTGAACAGAAACCCCCTGTAATTCAACTTCCTGCCTCGCTATGGATCCCCGGACGAAGTCCGGAGCTTTGGAAAAGAGGTTTTAGGAAAACCACCATCTCGTTACCGATGCTGCTGACAGCGGCGGATAGCCTGCAGGTGTAGCGAACAACGCAAAGTGCGCCATGCGCTTCCTGAAAGATGATTACGCATATTGGCTTTGCATCACCAATCTTATCTTTTCTGTCAATCCCGTCTCCCCTGATGTTCCTTACGTATCCTGCAAAGGTAGAAAGCGTCAAAGTCCTGCTTGATTTGCGATTCAATACCAATCTTCCTGCGCGCAAGCTAAGTGTAAAAGGATCTCCGTTGGCGGAAGCGGCAATCGCTGATATCAGCTTGGGCAGCGAGAAGGCGAAAAAAAGAGGAAAACGCTGAGCCAGTATCATGAAGAGCTGAAAGAACAAACGGGAAAAACCTGAAATCGCAAGAGCCTCTGATGCTTCCGCATTCTGAAAACTTCCCATTCTCAGCGATGGGGACCGACGGATATTTCATACATCCTTTTGACATCCTCCCGGGGCCTGAATGCTGAGGTTTTACCGTACGAATGAGAAAGCGAGGCAAGGGAGGGAAGCAAAGAGAGCACCGCAGGTCACATGGTATTCTCAACATCATGGGATCTGAAAATTTCCGTGCACGCTGCGGTAAAGTTTGATAATACTCTAATCGCAACCGGGAGGCTGATATGGAAATGAATTCCGTCCGTGTGGAAATTCCCCAAGGCTGCAATGTGATTCTCGGCCAGACGCACTTCATCAAAACAGCCGAGGACCTTTATGAAATCGTTGCCACTACCGTTCCGCAGGCCAGGTTCGGAATTGCCTTTACCGAAGCTTCGGGACCCTGTCTTATACGCACCGAGGGTAACGACGAGGGCTTGATCAGCGCCTGCGCCGCAACACTTCAGTCTATCGGGGCCGGTCATGTCTTCTGTATCTACCTTCGGGAAGCTTTTCCGGTCAACGTCCTGAACCAGATTAAAAACTGCCCCGAGGTCTGCAGGATATTCTGCGCCACGGCAAACCCACTTGAAGTTGTGGTCTGTACTTCTGCGCAGGGGAAGGGAATCCTCGGTGTCATTGATGGTTTCCCGCCGAAAGGCGTAGAAACACAGGAGGACAGGACTGCGCGGAGAGGATTCCTGAGAAAGATCGGATACAAGCTCGGATTGTGAGGCCCGTTCGCCGCTACAGGACATCCGAGAGGAACACAAACCCCCTGCCTCAGCCGCAGTTGCTTGAAATTGCCCGCTCCAACGTGGTACACTGCGACTCATGGTGACCGCGCTCGTCATTTTTCTCATAACTTATATTTTCATCGGCCTGCGCCAGATCCCCCGGCTGCACATTGACAGGCCGGCTGGCGCGCTCGTGGGCGCTGTGTTGATGGTCGTCTTCGGTGTTGTGAGCCTCGACGAGGCCTTTGCCGCGATCGACATGCACACCCTGCTGCTGCTCCTTGGAATGATGATCATCACCGTCTATCTTAAAATGGCTGGCTTCTTCGAGCTCATGGCCGATAAAATCCTCTCGCTTTCGCGGACGCCTTTTCAGCTTCTTGTTTTTGTCACTCTCTCCTCGGGACTGCTGTCCGCCCTGTTCGTCAATGATACGATATGCCTCCTCTACACTCCGATTATCCTTGAAGTGACTGCACAGCTCGGGGTGAACCCCATGCCGTACCTCCTGGCGCTTGCGACTTCATCGAATGTCGGCAGCGTTATGACCGTGACCGGCAATCCGCAAAATATGTTAATCGGCATCACATCGAAGATTCCCTATCTGTCCTTTCTCGGAGCGCTTTTTCCCGTCGCGCTTATCGGATTTTGCGTCTGCATTGCCGTCATCAGATTCGTTTACCGCAAAGAGATTAAAACGGGCGCGGTCCTTTCCAGACCGCGGATTCCGGATTACCAGGTCAAAAAGCCCCTGCTCGCAAAGTCGCTGCTGGCCTGTGCAGGCGTGCTCTTCGCATTTTCAATGGGATATCCCTATTCACTGGTCGCAGCCGCAGGCGCGGTCACGCTTTTGCTCATCGGAGGGGTGCGAACGGAAACGGTTCTCGAAGGCATCGACTGGACGCTCCTGCTGTTTTTTTCAGGCCTCTTCGTGGTGATGCACGGGGTGGAGTCGTCCGGACTTGCCAAAGCGGTCATCAGCCGCGCCGGCGATCTTTCAACATTTTCCCCTATCGGCCGCATTGCGGGCTTGTCCGCTGTATCGATGATTCTCTCGAATATGGTGAGCAATGTTCCCGCCGTGATGCTGCTCAAGCCCCTTATACAGACACTGGGAAACGACAGGATCGCATGGCTTTCCCTGGCCATGAGCAGCACGCTTGCAGGAAACCTGACGCTCATCGGTTCGGTGGCGAACCTCATTGTTGCTCAGCAAGCCCGGAGGAGGGTGGAAATTGCGTTCCTGGAATATGTTCGCGTTGGCGCTCTGATCACGATTATTACGCTGGCCTTCGGGATTCTTGTTCTTGCTGTTGAAATCAGGGTAGCGCTCGGCGCGGAATCCTCTCTTCGCGGTCAGCCCGTTCAGACTATGACGGCAACGGTAAGGTCCGCTTCTTCCGCCTTAAAAACATTCAGGATCGTGCTGCTGTGCGATACGATTGACAAACGGACGCAAGGGCTGCAAGAATTCCGGAAGTTAAATGACAGGGAGGCTGCTCTATTTTTATTTCCGGAGCCCAAGGCTGTTACCTTCTGGATGGGAAGCGTCGGCTATCCGATCGATATTATCTTCATCGGACCTGACAGGAGGGTCGTCCGGGTCTATCCGGAGTGCAGACCCGGCAGTTCGAAATATTACCCTTCGATACAAAGGATCTCCTCGGTGCTCGAAACCGCGGCAGGATCGGGGATCAATGTCGGAGATGAGGTGAATTTCGGAGGACTATCGGACCGCACGCCGGAATCAAATGTGAAAGAGGGAACCGGCGATCGAGTGATTATCAGATAGCTTGCGAACGCGAAATCCGCCGTCAGATCCTCGTACCGGATTCTGCAAAAGAGGAGGGAGGCGGGGCATTGAGCTGCTGGTAACCGTCAGCTCCGGTGGGGTTATAAAAAACTAGTTTTTTTGCGTACTTTCTTGACGAGAGAAAGAGTTGCTTTGATGATTCCCTTCCCCTATGCTGCTGAGACCGGCCGGGGCAAAAATACTTGTTTTTATGAGGGCTATTGTTTATAATAAGAGTTCAACCTTGATAGTATGAGTGGAGGTCCTTGATGCCGATTTATGAATATGAATGCGCAAGCTGCGGTGGCCGTTTCGAGGTCACCCAGAAGTTCAGCGATCCGGTGCTGACAGTCTGTAAGCTCTGTAACGCTTCATCGCTCCGGAAGGTGTTATCGCCCACGGCTTTCGTTTTAAAGGGAAGCGGCTGGTACGCGACAGATTATCCCTCAAAAGACAGGAAAGAAGCGACTTCGACGGGAAAAACTGCAAGCGAGCCGAAGCCCGCGGCCGCCTGCGCTTCAGGGTGTTGTTCGGGCTCCTGCCCGCCAAAGGCCGAGCCCTGATGGAGCCCGTTCACATTCACATCCCTTACCCGAAGTTGAAGGATTTTTTTGAGATGATCAGGCTCCGGCGCTACGATCTTGAAATTTATTTTTCATCGTCCGTCCTTGATCAGATTGAAAAGAGCGATTTGGAGAGCCTGATCGAACGTTTTGACTGGAACCCCAAATTGACGCTCCACGCTCCTTTCATGGACCTGAATCCAGGTGCCATCGATCCGATGGTGCGCTCCGTGACCCAGGTGCGTTTCCGGCAGCTTCTGAATGTTGCAGCCATTCTCAAGCCACGGGCAGCCGTGTTTCACGCCGCCTATGACCGATGGCGGTACAGCGGACGCAGGGATGTGTGGCTCGATTACTGTGCCGATACGTGGTACAAGGTCATGGAGTCCGCTTCGAAGACCGGACTGCGTGTTGCCGTTGAAAATGTATTCGACGAGGATCCGGATGCGCTCCAGATGCTCATCGAAAAAATCAATAATCCGGACTTCGGTTTTTGTTTCGATACTGGGCATTTCAATCTCTTCTCCTCGGTCCCGATGGAACGATGGTTCGAGGTTCTGGGGCGTCATCTTGTGGAGGTGCACCTCCACGATAATGATGGAACTGCGGACTCCCATTGGGCGCTGGGTCGGGGGAAAGTCGACTTTGATAAATTTTTCGCCCTCATGAGCATCCATGCACGGCTGCCTGTATTTACGATCGAGGCCCATGACAAGGACGATGTCGAGAGGAGCCTCGAACGGGTGAAGACGCTCATCAGCACTTACCATCGTCCGCCTGCCGTATCGTAGGGGTCTTCAACACCCGCCCTCAATCCCGGGAAATCCTATAGGGGAATGAATGTTTGCCTTGACACCCAATAACGCTTCGCATAGACTTAGAGGCATGAAAAAAACCGTTGCCCTCATCGTCCTTATTTTATTCGCTTTTTCCTGTACTCCATTGCCCCCACGCATGCCGGAAACAACGATGGGGAAGGAGCGTCCGGCTGACCGCGATCAGGCCGATGCCTATTATCATTTCATGGTCGGCTCCTTAATGGAGCAGGAAGGCGACTTCGACGGTGCGCAAAAGGAATTTGAAAAGGCGCATAATCTGGATCCGAAGTCCGCGGAAATTTCGCTTTCCCTTGCAAGCATTGCCGCGCATAAGGGACAACTGGACGATGCGGTTCAGTATGCCCGGCTCGCCGTTGAAGCCCCCTCCACGAACGTACCGGCGCTTATGCTGCTGGGCGGCATTTATTCAGCCCGGAAACAATACGACGAAGCTATTGCCGCATATCGTCAGGTGATCACTATCGATCCGAAGCAGGAAGACGCCTATATATACCTCGGTTCACTCTTCGCATCACTGAAACGCTTCGACGAGGCAATTAAAACATTTCAGACTCTTGGAGCGGTGAACCCCAGCTCTATTATGTCTCCCTACTATCTCGGAAGAATTTACACGGAGCAACAGAGGTTAAAAGAGGCACTCGTTGAATTCAACCGCGTGGTCTCCCTGCGCGATGACTTCGATCCCGGATACACGAGTATGGGACTGGTCTATGAATTGATGGACAAAGTCCCCGAAGCGATAGAGGCTTATAAAAAGGCCGTTAGCATCAATCCTCACAACAATGAGGTCCGTCAGCATCTCGGTCAGCTCTATATCCAGCAGAATGACCTCGATAGCGCACTGGAGCAGTTCAAAGAGGTGGTTGCACAAGACTCCCGGAATTACGACGCCATTGTCAAGATGGGACTTATCTATGCCGAGCAGAAGAAGTATGAGCAGGCGGTTGATGCCTTCAAGACGGTATCTAAGGCAATCCCCGGAGAGCTGAAGGTCAAACGATATCTCGCGTCGACGCTCCTGGCGCTCAACCGGTATGATGAAGCGCTTACCGAATACAAGGCTGTCCTGGCGGCCGCTCCGGATGATACCGATGCTGTTCTCCAGATTGCCTATATTTATGCCCAGCAAGGCAAGACTGCTGAAGCGGTGCCGTTTCTGGAAAAGGCGATTGCTCAGCAGCCGGGAAAATCCGAGCTGTATCTGTATCTTGCCAATGCCTATATGGACATTGGAAAATATCCGGAGGCGGCCGATACCTTAAACCGGGCACTCCAGCTCGCACCGGATCGCGATGATCTTTTTTTTGCGATTGCCGTCGCCGATGAAAAACTTGGCAGGCGGGATGCGATGATCGAGGCCCTCAAGAAGGCAATTGAGCTGAAGCCAGACAACGCCGATGCCTTGAACTATCTGGGCTACTCCTATGCGGAAAAGGGGGAGAACCTGGACGAGGCGATTATACTCATAAAACGCGCCCTTCAGGTCAAGCCTGATAACGGATACATTCTCGACAGCCTGGCCTGGGCCTATTACCAGAAAGGCATGCTGAATGACGCTCTGGAAGTCATGCAGAACGCTATTGCAAAGGTGCCGGAAGACCCCGTCATGCGAGAACATTACGGTGATATTTATCTTAAGCTTTCCAATGGAGTCAAGGCCCGGGAGCAATGGCTCAAATCCCTGAAACTGGATCCCGAGAATAAGAAACTCCGGGAGAAGTTCAAAGAGATGGGATTCGGTAATCTTGACGAGCTTTTAAAGGATGTAAAGCCGGGGAAAAAAGGTAAGCAGTGAAAACCGCCGGACTGATCGCCTCACTCATCGTTCCTCTCCTGTTCGCCTGCTACCCAAAAAAAACGGAGATCGCCATGACCGCCGTCCCTGCCGCTCCCTTGCTGGAGGCGCTGGATCGGCAGCGGCATGCATTTACGGGCCTCAAAGCCGTGGCAAGCGCGACCTTCGCGAAGAGCGGTCGGAAGCGCACCTTCGACACTGTCGGCGTTGTGGTTGATGATCAGTGCCGGCTCCGGCTGGAGGCTTATGGCCCGCTGGGCCAGTCAATAATGGTCATTGTCTGGGACGGGCAGGAATTTCTGCTTCGTCTGCCGGAAGAGAACAGAATTGACCACACAGGGCCCGCAGGGCTGGAGCAATTCCTGGGGAAGGGTCTGGAACCATCTGAATTATGCGCGATTCTGTCCGGCAATATACCGGACGTGGGCAAGACTGCATTGCCCGTTCTTCTGTGCGGAACGAACAACGAATGCCTTCTGAGGTTGAGTAGCGGCGCCCTTCTCCGGACGGTCCGGGTCTCTTACCCTGTTGATCAGCCGGATCGACAACCGCGGATTCACTCCTATGAATTATCCCGTTCGGGCAGCATTCTCTTCAAGGCGTGGTTCGATCGCGTCGAAGAAATTTCTCACTACCCCCTCCCAACGCAGATCGAGATTGATAACCCTGAAAAAAGCTTACAATTAACGATCGTTTATCACGAAGCCGAAGTAAACATAGCGATCGGCAATGAGGCCTTTAGCCTTACAGAAGATCCGGGGAATGAAAATAGAAAATAGAAAACCACATTCAGAAGAGTGATAATATTATATAAGGGAGTGCGATGAAGACACTCATACTTCGATCCCCTGCGAAGATAAATCTCTGCCTGTCGGTTCTGGGCAAACGCCCTGACGGATACCATGAGGTGGAGATGCTGATGCAGATGGTGAGTCTTTGTGACGAAATAACGGTTACCCGCGACGGGAAAGGCATCCGGGTCAGTTGCAACGAAGGAGCAGTGCCGTCGGGAGAAGGGAACACCGCTTGGAAAGCGGCGTATGAGATGCTCAAAGCCGCCGGGAGCGGCGAGGGGCTTTCAATCGAGATTAAAAAGAACATCCCTGTTGCCGCCGGGCTTGCAGGCGGAAGCGGCAACGCCGCAGCGGTGCTTGAGGCGGCGAACCGATTGCTCGGGACACGTTTCGGGGCAGACCGATTGGCCGCAATCGGAGCGAAGATCGGAATGGATGTACCTTTTTTCTTCTTCGGCCCGACCGCTTTGGCCCGGGGACGGGGAGATTTGGTGACGCCGATGGATCCGGCGCCGATGTGCTGGGTTTTGCTAGTCAACCCGGGGTTTGAAACCTCTACGGCGTGGGTCTATAAAAACTTAAATTTGAGGTTGACAAAGAAAGTTGACTGTAATAAAATTGCACGGCTTACGGTCCGAAATATCGCCGAGGGGCTTCACAACGATCTTGAAGCCGTGACCGCGGCTGCTCACCCGGTGATCAACAGGATAAAAGAAGCTCTCGTGGCCCAACAGGCTTTGGGTGTGTGCATGAGCGGGAGCGGACCAACTGTCTTCGGCATTTTCGAAACCGAGTACGCATGCCGTACCGCCGCCGAAAACCTCTCGCAGGAGGGGTGGCGAATTTTCGTAACAAGGACTTTAACCGAATCGCCGCTTACGGAATCATCGCGGGGAGAAAGGGTGCCGTTGGTGTGATAATAAGTGCCTCCACACAAGCCGTTTTTTCACCATGAGGAGGTGGCATATGGAAGTAACAGAGGTCAGAGTATTTCCGGTCAATAATGAGGAACGGCTCAAAGCCTATGCAACGATAACGATCGACAATGTTTTTTTAATCAGGGATCTACGGGTCATCAATGGGAACACGGGGCTTTTCGTAGCCATGCCAAGCCGCAAAATGAAGGACGGTACATTCAAGGATATAGCCCATCCGCTGAATAGCGAAACGAGACAGATGATCGAAAAGAAGGTCCTGGCGGAGTACGAGCGAGAACTGGCCAATCCCACGAAGAGGGAACTTACTCCGAAAGACGTTGAAACGCATTGACACATAGAAGAAGGACATGAGTTCTGCCGATTCTGCATCCGAGATGAGAGGATAGGCGTACGCCTATCCTTTTGATGTTTTTCAGCCCACGGAGGCAGGGGGGCTGCAGCTCCGATTCGGGGATCGTCTAATGGTAGGACAGAGGCCTTTGAAGCCTTTAATCGGGGTTCGACTCCCTGTCCCCGAACCAGTATTCCGAAGGATGAGGTTCTGATGGTAAAAATACGAGGTCAGGAAATCAAGATTTTTTCCGGGAACGCCAATACGCCGCTGGCGAAGGAAATCTGCCAACGGATGAACATTCCGCTGGGGAATGCCCTGGTCGGCCAGTTCAGTGACGGCGAAATCAACGTGCAGATTGTGGACAACGTGCGCGGCATGGATGTGTTCGTGGTACAGCCCACGGCGAGTCCGGTGAACCGGCATCTCATGGAGCTTCTGATCATGATTGACGCGCTTAAACGCGCGTCCGCAGCGAGGATCACGGCTGTGCTTCCCTATTACGGGTACAGCAGACAGGACCGAAAGGTGCAGCCTCGTGTTCCCATTACCTCTAAGCTCGTAGCCGATCTCATAACGACGGCGGGAGCGAACCGGGTGCTCACGGTGGATCTTCATGCCGGGCAGATTCAGGGGTTCTTCAATATTCCCGTGGACAACCTTTTTGCCGCTCCGGCGATCCTCGATTATCTTCGGGGGAAGAAATTCAGCAATCTGACGGTCGTTTCGCCGGATGCCGGGGGCGTGGAGCGCGCCCGCGCATTTGCAAAGCGGCTCGATGCCGCACTGGCGATCATCGACAAGCGGCGTGATAAGCCAAATGTGGCCCAAGTCATGCATATCATCGGAGATGTAAGGGGACACGATTGCCTGTTACTCGACGACATGGTGGATACGGCAGGCACCTTGACCGAGGGCGCAGGGGCGCTGAAGGCCAACGGAGCGGTCCATATCTATGCGGCCTGCACCCATGCAGTGCTTTCAGGACCGGCCATCCAGAGAATAAACAACTCTCCGCTTGATGAGCTCATAACTGCCAACACGATCGCCCTCGACAGCAAAGTGCAGGAGTGCAAGAAGCTGACGGTCCTTTCCGTCGCACCGCTTCTTGCCGAGGCGATAACAAGGATTCATGAGGAGACGTCGCTCAGTTCGCTGTTCGTGTAGTGGAACGAAAACAGTTTAAACCGTTTAAACTGATCAAGCCGTTTAAACGGCGCTTAATTACGGAGGAGAAATGGAAAAGTTCGCATTATCAGCACAAGTTCGGGAAAAGGCGGGCAAGGGAGCTGCCAGGGGCCTAAGAAGAAATCAGAGGGTACCGGCGGTTCTTTACAGCCACGGTAAATCTGTGCCCATCTCGATGGGCAACAAGGATATTACGAGCATCCTCAACACAGAGGGAGGTGAGCACGCGCTCATCAATCTCAAACTGGACGGCAAAGATGGTTCGGAGAAGCTGGCCTTGATAAAGGACTACCAGCTGGATCCCAGGAGCGGCAAGCTCATGCATGTCGACCTCATGGAAGTAGCGCTCAACGAGAAGGTAAAGATTCAGGTAGCGGTCCACATTGTGGGCAGCGCCGTGGGCGTGAAGGAAGGCGGCATTTTCCAGTTTGGCCAGCGGATGCTTGATGTCGAATGTCTGCCGAATTTGATCCCCGATTTTATCGAGGTCAACGTTTCGGAACTCAAGATCAACGAGTCGCTCCATGTGCGTGATCTTAAAGTAGCGGAAGGCATCAGGATTCTGACCGACGGTGACTCAACGGTTGCGACGATCCAGCCGCCAATATCCGAGGCCAAGCTTGAGGCCATGCTTACCGCGACCCCTGCAGTGGGTGCGGAGGCAGGCGAGCCGGAGCTGGTCAAGAAACCCAAGAAAGAGGGCGAAGTTGCCGCTGCTCCGGCTGCCGAAGCCAAGGGCAAAGAAGGGGCCAAGGAAGCGGCTCCGACGAAGGAAGCGGCAGCCCCCAAGAAGGAAGCGGCAGCCCCCAAGAAGTAAGGCCGCCTGCTTTGTTCCACGGGGATTGAATGAAGATCATCGTCGGGCTCGGCAACCCGGGCAGAAAGTACGAACGTACGCGTCACAATGTCGGATTCATGGTTGTTGACGAGCTCGCGAACAACTTGCATTCCGATATCGCCCAGGAAAAATATTTCGCGCTAATCGGCAAGGCCCGTATCGATTCGGAACAGGTCGTCCTCGTCAAGCCGCAGACGTATATGAATGAGAGCGGCAGGGCTGTGGCGGCGGCTGTCAGGGGTTCTTACGCGGACGAATCTGATCTTCTCGTGGTCCATGACGAGTTGGACCTGCCAACCGGGTCCGTGCGCGTCAAGATTGGCGGCGGTCACGGCGGCCACAATGGACTTCGCTCCATAATTGAGCATTTGGGCTCAGCGGAATTTGTCAGGGTCCGCATTGGCATCAGCCGGCCGGCGCCGGACAGGGATACGGCGGATTATGTGCTTAGCCCTTTTCTCGCGGAAGAACGGGAGGCCGCTGCCAAAGCCATTAGCAGGGCTGCTGAAGCGGTGAACGTTATCCTGAAGGAAGGTTCTACCGCGGCAATGAACAAGTTCAATCAGCGGTAGCGTGCCCTTTAGGGTGCGATCCTCATTTTTATGAACAAGCCCGGACCTGAAGGACTATCCGACAGCTCCGGGTTTTTTGTTGTAAAAAAACGTTCAAAAAAACTCCTTACCACGTACGGAGAAACAGGAAGGGAAAAAGAGGTGTCTGTATATTCTGCGCTTCCACGGTTATTAACAGGGCCCTGAAAAGTTAATATCTCAACCGGATTGTCATTCTGGACTCGGCGAAGAAGCCCTTTTCCCCAGCTATGTCGGGTCCCGCACCTGGTCAAGGATGACTCCTTTAAAATGTTTTTTCGGAGAACTATTGTAGCTACACTGTTTTTAAGGCAAAAGGAGTTTCTTATGGGTTTCAATTGCGGCATTGTCGGCCTTCCCAACGTTGGCAAATCCACCATTTTTAACGCCCTCACGTCAGCAGGTGCACAGGCATCGAATTATCCCTTTACGACCATCGATCCCAATGTAGGCGTTGTCGACATGCCCGACGAGCGACTCGATAAACTTGCTGAGATTTACCAGCCGAAGAAACGGACGCCGACGAGTATGGAGTTTGTCGATATTGCCGGCCTGGTGAAAGGCGCGGCCCAAGGTGAGGGACTGGGGAATAAGTTTCTCGCAAATATTCGCGAAGTGGATGCCGTTGCCCATGTCGTGCGCTGTTTTGACGATCCCAATGTTGTGCACGTTGCCGGCCGTGTCGATCCCAAAGCCGATATAGAAGTTATCGAGGCGGAGCTCATGCTCGCCGATCTCGACTCGATAGAGAAACGCCTGTTCAAGGCGGAGAAAATGGTCAAAACCGGGGACAAGAAGGCGGCTGACGAAGTTACCTTCATGCGAAAACTGAAAGACATGCTCGCGAAAGGCGAGCCAATCCGCCGCGCATCCCACTCCGAAGAGGAGACGCTATGGCTCAAGGGTTATGCCCTGCTGTCGGCGAAACCGGTGCTCTATGTGGCGAATGTAGCTGAAAATATGGTGGATAAACCGAATCCTTACGTGGACGCAGTAAAGAAAATCGCCGCCGAAGAAGGCGCAAAAGTCGTTGCTATCTCCGGCCAAGTGGAGGGTGAGATTGCTCAGTTGCCGAAAGAAGAGCGTAAGGAATACCTCGCCGGCATGGGGCTGAAGGAATCAGGACTCGACCGCATGATCAGAGCGGGATATGACCTGCTTGGCCTTATTACGTATTTTACCGCGGGGGAGAAGGAAGTGCGTGCCTGGACCATAGCCAAGGGGACCAAGGCGCCCCAGGCGGCCGGGAAGATCCATACAGACTTCGAAAAAGGTTTTATCCGAGCCGAAGTTTTCCACTATGATGACCTGATGAAGTTGAAAACCGAACAGGCGGTTAAGGCGGCGGGGTTGCTCCGCTCAGAAGGCAAGGACTATGTGGTCAAGGACGGCGATATCATGCTGTTCCGGTTTAACGTATAAGGGTGGCATTTTTTTACAAAAAAAGACCCGCACGGAGCATTTTCCCGATTTCCTCCAGGCGTTTCACCCCTCTGATTTCGGTGAGAGAGAACGGTACTGTGACAACAGGGCGCTCTCCCGCCATTCTTCTTAATTCCTCAATATAAGTTCCCTGGCGATCTTGCATAGCTGCGAGCATTGGGGAATCAGGGGCCGCGACAACGCGGTTGATAATAAGCCCATGGATTGCGAGTTTATAGTCCAGGAGGGTAGCCATCAGCCTGCGGGCCTGGTTCACAACCAGGGCTTCGGGATTTGCCACGATAAGAAATGCTGAAGAAGCGCGAAGGAATCTGCTGATCTCCTCCGATGCCCGGCACCATTCATCCATGATCCCCGCGATGGACCGTCTTCCGATCAACTGTTTGCCGATTTTATCCAGCCCCTCGAACACCCGTGCGCCGGCACGAAGATGTTTTCTGATATTTGTCGGCATACTGAGGAGGTTGAGAGTTTCACCGGCCGGTGCTGTGTCCCAGACGACCCGGTCGTATCCCCGGTTTTCCGCCATGTCCCTAATGACGTCGAGCATGGTCTCTTCCCGAAGGGAAGGGGCGGAGCCAATATAATCGAGCAGCTGATGCTGAGATTCCTTGTCCAGGGATTCCAAATCCACGATGTGTTCCAGAATATCCGAGAAGTCCCGGCCGAACCGGCTTCTCCACCAGGAAACGATGGTCTCCTGGCCGATTTCATAGGCATCGAGGTTCTCACTGACGGCGGTAACGCTGTTTCCGATCTGCCGCTCAAGAACGTCGGAAAGGGAAGGGGTCATGTCCGAGGTGATGAGCAGCGTTCTGCGGCCGGCAACCGCCAGGTGCGTGGCAATAGCCGCTGCGCAGGTAGTTTTGCCCACACCGCCTTTGCCACCCACTAGCAGCACCGGTTTTTGGTTGACCATCATCAGCCTCGTGTTTTCAGCCTTTATTGGTATCATAGTAGCACAGCCGTGCGGTTAAAGGGAATGATTTCATGACGCGAGGTTTTGGCCTATCAACGCCCCACTTTTCTGTCTGCCTCGTTCTTGCGGAGAAGGAGGCATCTAATCAATTGTGCACAGCGTTGGTGAGGAGTGATTAGGAGCGGCGGATAGACAATGTCGAGAGTCCCTATTGAAGCGACGATCACAAACGCGATTTTTACTGGTGGGGGAGTTCAACTTCCTCGACGTTCGATTCCACTGCCTTTAATTTTCTGTTGATGGCGTCATACAAGTGCCGTGACGCTTCGATGACGCGTGGATCAAGGCACTCATTCAGTTCCGGGGCCGGCTCCTTGTCCACATTAAGTGCCCTACTCGTCTTCCGAGCCGGTTAATTCTCGCATGAGGGATTTGACCGACAGAATTTTATCAACTCGGTAGGCATTTGTGCCGACTGTATAAAGAGCTTCCTCTTCGGCCGGGTTGTACCCGGCTGAACTCAGCAGGCCATTGCAAATGCAGAAATAGTCTTTATTATCCTCTTTGGCAGGGCAGACCGTGAACTTCCCGTCAGCGTCCTTCATCAGAACATAGCCCTTGTCGCACTTTGGTTTCCGAAGGCGTTGAAGCGAGGAAACATACATCGGAGACTGCTTAATGACCCGGAACGGCAACCCGCAGGGAGAGCCGGGTCGATGGGCTACGACAATATCCTCTGCTGTCGCGGCAACCACGGCCTTCTTATAGGTGTCGGACGCGCTGCTCTCGTTGGTTGCGAGAAAGCGGGTGCCCATCTGGACGCCATCGGCTCCCATGTTCATAAACCGTTTTATATCCTGATGGGTATAGATTCCGCCGGCAACGATGACAGGAAAACCCCCGAATTTTTGCGCCATTTCCTTGACCGGAGGCAGAAGATTTTCCAGCTTGTTGGAGTCCAGATCGATTTGGTCCATGCGGAAACCGAGATGACCGCCGGCAAGGGGCCCCTCGAGCACGACGGCATCGGGCCGATAACTCAACTTGCTCCATTTTTTGCAGATAATTTCGAGCGCCCGTGCGGATGAGATGATCGGGATCAGGGCCGTGTCTTTAGGAGGCTGGATGGCGGGAAGATTGAGAGGAAGACCGGCCCCGGAGATTATAACGTCTGCACCAGCATCAAGGGCTCCCCGCACTGAGTCGTTGAAGTCCTTTGCCAGCGCTCCCATAATATTGATACCGACGACACCGCCCTGGATCTTTGAGAGAGACACTTCTTCATAGGCGGCTTCATAGGTGTTCACTTTTTTATTACTTCTTCTTGCAATCAACCTGTCGAGGCAAGCGCTGGAGACGATGCCAACTCCGCCTTCGCTTGCGACTGCTTTCGCCAGGGGGTGCAGTGACACACCGACGCCCATGCCGCCCTGGATAATAGGATTTTTAATATGTTTGCCCTTGATAATAAGTGGTTTTAATGCTGAATCAGATTTCAAATCGCCCCCTTGACATGTTTAACACCAACCGGAAGGTTGGAATGCGTCTCGTGATTAAATTGTTTGCCGCTTTTCTCCAAATAAAAATAGAAAAAAGAATTAACTAATATACCATAGTGAAAGCCATTATACAACCCGAAGTTAGGTGGCTGAAGTTAGGTGGCTTGTTAGGTGGCTGAAGTTAGGTGGCTGAAGTTAGGTGGCTGTTAGGTGGCAAATTGATTCACACTAAATGTTACCCAAGCGAATTCTAAACTCTATCGTTGACTCATAATACATGTTACCGGAACCATACCCCGATAAGGAGGTGCCCAGACGTGGCAAGAGCCGTGTGGGGGGGCAAACCGACAGGGGGCAAACCGGCGACAGGGGGCAAACCGGCGGTTGACAATTTTCGCTCATTGTGCGATTATCCCTGCGCATATGAGGATTGTTCGCGGCCTTAAAAGCTACACGGAACAGTTGCCGAAACCGGTACTCACGCTTGGGAATTTTGACGGAGTTCACCTCGGACACCAGGCTATTTTCAGAAAAGTCGTCTCTCGTGCCAGTGATATCGGCGGCACCAGCATTGCGTTCACCTTCGAACCGCATCCGCTCAAGGTAATTGCGCCTGAACGTTCTCCACGTCTTCTGAATACCTTTCACGGCAAAATGAAGCTTCTCACCGCATCAGGCATCGATGTGGTCATCTGTGCGAATTTTACGCGGGTGTTTGCAGACCAGAATCCGGATGATTTTGCGCGCGAGGTTCTCCACGAAAAGATCGGCGTACGGGAAGTATACATCGGCTACGACTATGCTTTCGGCAAAGGCCGCGAAGGGAGCATTGAGTCTCTGAAGCGCGCCGGGCGGACATATGGGTTTGAAGTAGGTGTTATCGACGCGGTTCAGGTGGATGGAGTGGTGGTCAGCAGTTCCGCGATTCGCGATATGGTCGCCGCAGGCAGGATGGATGACGCCGCCAGATTGCTCGGGAGGCATTACTCAATCGAAGGGGAGGTTGTACACGGGACGCACCGGGGCCAGAAACTCGGTTTTCCGACGGCGAATCTGAGCACCGCCAACGAACTACTTCCGGCTTACGGCGTCTATGCCGTTCTCGCTTCCTTCAACGGGCATAGCGTGAAGGGGGTGGCCTCCATCGGAGTGAGGCCGACATTTGACTCAGGTCCCGTTTCCGTTGAAGTCTATCTTCTGGATTTTAAGGGCGACCTTTATGGCAAACAGATGGACGTTTCCTTTATCAAGCGTCTTCGCGGAGAGGAAAAATTTACCGACGCAGAAGGGCTGGTGCGTCAGATCAGGAAAGATGTGAAAGAGGCTGAACTGGTTTTAAGGGATCGCTGAAGAGCGTTGTCTCGGCTAGAGAGAAAAAAGGGAACCTTCTTGAAAGCGCGGGGACAGCAGAGTGGCCGTGCAGTAGACCGGGCTGGGAGGGGGGTGATTGATTATGGCATGCGGATCGAAGTGTGGCGCAAAAAAAGCGACAAAGAAAAAAGCGACAACGAAAAAAACGGTGAAAAAATAATAGCGAGACATTTTGACAGGGCGGGAACGTGATCCCGCCTTTTTTCATCCAGAATGCCGCGCATTTGGCCAAGTCCTGCTAGATAGCTTTTGTTCCGCCGCCGCTTCAAAGTGCCCCTTTTTACCCGTTTTTTTTGCGAATGAACCGAATGTTTGACCCCTTTTTTCTCGTAATATTAAAATTGACTTTTCGGGCAGGCTATGATAGATACAGCAGTCTGTGAAATGAAGGGAGCGAGACGGTGAGGACCGCGGTTATTATTTTATTTCACGGAAGCAGGGCCGACGGGGCCGATGAAACAGCGCAGAGGATTGCGACCGAGGTAGGAAGGCGGGGAAAGTTCGGAGTCGTTACGACCGCTTTTCTGCAACATATGAAACCGGACCTTATGGAGGCTGTCCACGCCTGCGTCCGGCAGGGCGCCGGCAAAATCATTGTCGTGCCTTTTTTTCTTCAGATGGGCATGCATGTTACCGCTGATATTCCTGTTCTCATGGATCGAGTCAAAAAACGGTATCCCGATCTTCCGGTCGTTACCACCAGTGCAGTCGGCTCACATCCTATGATGGCGGAAATCGTTGTGGAACTTGCCCGGAAGCTTGAACAGGGATGAGGGAAACGGAACAGTCTGAAAATATGCTTACGGCGAAAGAACAATTTGACATCATAAAACGCGGGGCAGTGGAAATCATCATCGAGGATGATCTCCTGAAAAAACTGGAGCGCTCTGTTGTAACAAGAAAACCCCTTCGGATAAAGGCAGGTTTTGACCCAACCGCTCCCGACATTCATGTGGGCCACACGGTTTTGCTGAACAAGATGCGACAGTTTCAGGAACTGGGCCATGAGGTTGTCTTTCTGATCGGTGATTTTACCGGCATGATCGGCGACCCCACCGGAAAATCAGAGACGAGGAAGCACCTGACACGGGAAGAAGTGCTGGAAAATGCCAAGACCTACGAGACGCAGATCTTTAAAATTCTTGACCCTGCACAAACAAAGATAACATTCAATAGTGAATGGATGTCGAAGATGTCCGCTGCGGACTTGATCCAGCTGGCGGCGAAGCACACCGTCGCGCGCATGCTCGAACGGGAGGATTTCAGGAAGCGTTACCAGGCAGAACTTCCCATCAGCATTCATGAATTTCTCTACCCTCTCATTCAGGGGTATGATTCAATCATGCTCAAGGCTGACGTGGAACTCGGAGGAACAGACCAGAAGTTTAATCTCCTTGTCGGCCGGGAACTTCAGAAGGAATTCGGACAGGAACCGCAGTCCATCGTAATGATGCCGCTTCTCGAAGGGCTCGACGGTGTGAACAAGATGAGCAAAAGCCTTGGAAACTACATCGGGATCAATGAGCCGGCCAAAGATATTTTCGGCAAGGTCATGTCCGTAAGTGATGTCCTCATGCTCCGCTATTATGAACTCGTAAGCTCGATTTCGCTCGAGAATCTGGAAAAGCTAAAGACGCAGATTCAATCCGGAGCACTTCATCCCATGGAAGCGAAGAAGCGGCTCGCTGCGGAGTTGGTAGACCGCTTTTGCTCGTTGGGCGAGGGCTCGAAAGCGCGGGAAGAGTTCGAGAAGATTTTCAGCGGCCGCAATCTTCCCGAGGAGATACCGATCGTTGAAATAGCATGGGAAGGTGAGAGCATGAAGCTCCTAAAGATCATGGCCTTGGCCGGTGTCGCGAAAAGTAATTCCGAAGCCAGGCGATTGATACAGCAAGGGGCTGTCGAAGTTGATCAAAAGCCGGTGAAGGACGTGGAGGCAGAATTATCTTCGACAGGAAGATATACCCTGCGCGTAGGAAAGAAGCGTTTTGTGCAAGTCATTGCACGGAATTAAAAAAAGTTGTCAGTTGGAGAAAAAAAGCTTGACACGCGGAAGGGTTTCTGTTAAATTGCGCCCTCGTTCGGCGGTAAACCTCGGGCAAAACCTCGAAGTTCAATTACAATACCATCCGAGCATTTCAAATAAAGATTTTCCTGAGAGACTAATTAATTTCTTGACAAAATAAGTTGCTTTAGATAAAATAGATATTCTGTGAAATACACATGGTCTTTGAAAACTAAATAGGTGCATCAAGTTCCAAACAGCTTTTTTAAGCTTTTGGAACGGCGGGTTTTGAGTAACACAAACTGTCAAGTTACTTTGTGTAACTTTGCTTATAAGGATCAGATTTTTTTGGAGAGTTTGATCCTGGCTCAGAACGAACGCTGGCGGCGTGCCTAACACATGCAAGTCGAACGAGAAGTACGTAGCAATACGTATTGTAAAGTGGCGCACGGGTGAGTAACACGTGGGTA
>DATJAP010000037.1:0-3087 GCA_035516155.1 Nitrospirota bacterium | reverse complement strand
TTGCGGCAGCGATAACAATCTCCTTTTTCTGAGAGATTCGCCGACGGCCTCACCCTTCACGTCCTTTCCCTGCGTGCCGGGACATGAGATTTGCGGCGAGATCGTGGAAACCGGCAGTGCCGTCGAGCATTGCCGCACCGGCGATCTGGTCTCCGTCGTCCCCTCTCTCAACTGCTATACGCGCGCGATAAAGCCCGTCTGCCGGAGTTGCGCCGCGGGAATTCCGGCCAATTGCGAGAATTTCGCCGAAGGCGCCTTCTCGCCAGGGATGTTTATCGGCATCTGCAAAGACATTAACGGTGGGTTTGCCGAGTATTGCGTGGCGCATAAAAGCCAAGTCTATCGCGTACCCAGCGGCGTATCGCCGGAATCGGCAGCCCTGGTGGAGCCACTGGCCGTGGGTTTGCAGGCTGTGTTGGACAACCGGCCGGATGATGGGGACAAGGTACTGGTGATCGGCGGCGGCGTCATCGGCGCCATGGTGGTGAAGTGCATGCGGGCTCTGGACAGCGGCTGCGATATCACCGTTGTCGAGCCGTCTCTCTTCGCGGCTGAGTATGTGAAGCAATGCGGCGCCAACCGGACAATCACCGGCGGAATGATCGACGCCGCCGTTGAGATTACCGGCGGGCGGGCCTATCGGCCGATGCTGGGAGAACGTGTATTGATGGGCGGCTTCGACAAGGTCTATGATACGGTGGGTCATGCCGACACCTTGAATATGGCGCTCCGCGTCTTGGCAACAAACGGCACGCTTTCCATCATCGGCATCGGCAAGGAAGTGAAATTGGACCTGACGACTTTGTGGCTCAAGCTGCAGACTGTCAAAGGTTGTTACGGCTATCGTTATAACGATATCGAAGGCGGCAGGAAGCATGCGTATGAAATGGCGCTCGATTTGATTTCCTCCAAAAAAACACGGGTGGATGACATGCTCACCCACAAGTTTCCGCTGGAAAAATACCGGGAATTGATCGAGGTGAACGTAAATAAAGGCGCCTACCGGGCGATGAAAACCGCTGTCAGCTTTGAGTAGGATAGGAGGCATCCGTGCAGCCACCGGACATTCGCGGCCTGAACCGTATGAGACTTCCAAACGTCAACCAGATCGGCATCCTCGTTCCGAGCATTCCGAAAGCCGTGGCATATTATACCAAGCTCCTCAACATCGGGAACTGGTATCGCTCGAATACCGTAAAGCATGAAGCCATCTACCGGGGTAAACCCATAAGGACCGATGCGGACATCGCGCTTGCATTTCAGGGCGCGGTGGAGATCGAATTGATTCAGATAAAGCACGAAGATGAGTGCGTTTATTCGGATCTGCTTAAGAAAAGCGGCGGCGGCATCCATCATCTCGGCTTCACCGTGTCGGGCTACGACAAGAAGCTCGATCAGATGAAAAGAAGCGGCGTCGAAGTGCTCCAGTCCGGCGTCATCACCACAAAGGGTTCAGCCATCACCCGCTATGCTTATCTCGACACGATCAAGCAGTGCGGCATCATATCGGAACTGATCGTTACAACCCTGAAAGGGCTCCGGATGCCGCATGGCAAGCTCATCATGGAAATCGGGTGCATCACCGGCGATGTGGAACGTGTTAAAGTATAAGCTTCGCCTGCTCGGGCGCAGTCAATAAATCCTCGTTCTATATCTTAGAGGGACATAGGTGAGAATTCACTCACACTGGACAAACATTTTGTTGCCGTGTCGGGAATACGAAGGGGGTGACGCAGGAATAATAGTGGGATTCAGGATCATCCTATTCTTTCCTCATCCAGTTCTACCATGGATGAGATAATCCGGAAATCTCTGTCTGCATGTAAAAGACAGGCTTTCTTATAGGCTGCCGCAGCGATAAGCAGGTCGGTAGTGGAAACAGATTTGCCTTTTCTATCCAATAGGAATCCCCATTGTGCAGCCCTTTCGATAACAGCATCATCTATTGGAATTTGTGGAAGGGATGTAAGCGATTCATGCAAGGATCGGAAGTCCTTCTCATTTTTAGCACCCCTCAGGATCTCTACAACAACGACTCCACAGGAAACCGCCTCTTCCTTCTGAAGGATTTCTTTAACCTTTTCTTTGATTTTCTTGGACCCTTTCGGACGAAGATATTCAATCCATGCAGAGCTATCGATGAGGAACATCTCTTTTTCTTCTTCCTATGAATTCTTCAAGTCTAAAGGAGAGTTCTACCTTTCCTTCGAGATCAAGTAGTTTTTTTGCCTTTCTTCTCCGGACAAACTCCTCAAGTGCTTTTTCTACCGCATCTTTCTTCGTTTTCACTCCTGATAGGGCCTTCACTTCCTCGATCAGGTCTTCTCTCACGGCTAATGTGGTTCTCATTGATGCCTCCAAAATCATCTTTCGAAGTCATAATATGATATGCCTGTAAAAATGTCAAGCAAAAACATACTCCGCTCATATAAATAGTATTTTCCTATATGGACAGGCGAATCTTAATCCCCCCTGCCCTCTTCCTGCTCGGGCAAAGTCAACCCTTCGACCCTCCGGCCTTGGATCGGGCCAAAGGCTGAGGGTTGACCCTGAGCAAGGCTTCTTTGCCCCGTCCTGCAAGGCGGGGCTTGGCGCCACCGAATGGGTCAAAGAATCCTCGTTCTAAGTCAGTCCCTATTACTTAGGAATCCGTAATTGGGCAGACAGACTGTTCTGAAAATCTCTCCCTACCCCTCTTGCCTGCCTATGCGGCAGGGAAATGATAGCCAAAGAGGGGAAATTCTTCCCTTTCGTAAAGCCTGCCTGCCGGTAGGCAGGGGAGGGAAGGAGGGATTTATATCTCGTAGGACTAACTTTGCCAAAATAGGGGAGACGAACGAGGGGGCGTTGGTTCTAAAACAACTTAGCATCGGTTGGTCATTTTTAAAGAAGCGGCAAATGGGGATATGCCCCGGAAAATTCGGAATATCAATCCGTTACGTTATCGTCGCGACGCGCCCCGGACCTCTGAGAAGGCAAGCAATTCAGGGAAAAATTTCCTGAAGTCCCCGTATAGTCCTTCATAATGCGTGCTCAATGCTTCGGCGCCCTCCCCGAGGCGGTTTGCTCTTTTAAGCCTGAAACGAG
>DATJAP010000036.1:0-85269 GCA_035516155.1 Nitrospirota bacterium | reverse complement strand
CACGATTTCCGCCATATCAAGTTCGAAGCTGTTCGCTGGCTGATCAAATCCCCGCAGGTCATTCGTTCCCGCGCTTCCTCCCGGGCCGCTTGCATTCGCGTTGTACGTATAGCCGCCCTGCAGATAGATGCTCATGCCCAGTGCTTTCTTTATATCGTCAGCGCTTATTGTCGGCGATGCCGGCTTCGCGTCCTCGGCGAAAACCGGTGCTGCAAATGCCGCTGTGCCCGCAATCAGCGCGGAGCACATAAAACTCAAAACTTTTTTCATATTCTCCTCCTTAAAAAGAATGTGATGTGTGTTCTTGATGTCCGCGACCTTGTTGAGCACTTGTTTTAGAAAGCCTCCGGAGCTTTCGTACAGCTGCATTTCTATTACTGCTCTGATTGTCTAGTTAGCAATGCTCATGCCAGCAGCGCATCCCTTGTTACTTTACCGTAATGTATTGATTTAATGCTAATCATGCACTGGACTGTCATAATCCGCGGCTCTTTACCTATCATAAAGAGAGACCGCCTTTTAATCAGACGCATACAAAATGAGCATAGTGCACAATACAGGGCAGATCGCCTAGGCAGCTAAGAAAGTGACTGTTCTGTGGAATGAGGATGCGTAGAAGGGGAGAACGAGGAGGGCTGTTCAGATGCAAATAATGTCCGATAAGCATAGAGGTGATTAATTAAAATGGTATCGTAAAAAAGAGGCAGTTTGCTTTTGGCACTATTGCGCTTGTTTGAGCGCTTTGGGAACAGCCTGGGGTGGGTCCGGGATCTTTGCATTTTCTCTTATTTTACAATCGCGGCAGTGGTTCAGCCAACGTGCCGCCGAGGCTGAACTGGTAATAGCCCTCGGCATCCCTGTTCTTGAGCAGTGAAAAGACCCCTGACTGCTCCTGGGCCAGACGTTCTGAAGGCTTGAGCTTGATGGTCAGGTTAAGCGTGCCGCGCTCGCGGAGCACAACGTCGCCGAGACACTGGACCTTGAGTTCCTTGCCGTCGAGTTCCAGCTTTTTGATCGTCAGCCTGTCCCCCCTGATGTCCGCTTCGAACCAGCACTGGTCGAAATCAAGGTCGGGAATGGGAAAACCCTTGATCGTAAGCTCGCGGGACGTCAGTCCCTTGAGCCACAACCGCCCTTTTCCCACATCGCCACTCATCTCCACATTTCCACCTAGCTTCCCGGAAAGTTTCAAACCGAAAGCCTTCAGTGGCTGGTATGTTGCGATATCCAGACCATCCGCATCGAGCAGAAATTTCTTTTGGCCGGCCCCCTGCTGGGCTTTTACCAGGAGAATTCCTCCATATGCTTTGGCCTTAATGTCCAGGGAGAGTATTCCGCGAAGCAGGCTGAAGAGCGATACCGACGTCCTGATAGAGGGGCTTTCGAACAGGACTTTGCCTTGCTGATCGGCGAGAACCACATCGGTCAACATGACGCTGTTAAAGAAACGCGGTGAGATGCGGGATACCGTCAGTTCGAGAGCGGTTCGCTCGCGGACCTCCCTCTCCAGGTTTGCCTTTATACGGTCAAAGGGAAAAAGCAGGAGCAGGAAGACCAGAAACGCCGCCACAAAGTATGCGGCCAGGGAAAGCCGCCGGATGAGATTTTTCTTGTCTGTCATGACCTATTCAGCGCTCGCGACGAGGATCGTCGAGTTCAGGAGTTTCGGGTTGTCATAGCGCGGCTTGAACTGGAGCTTCCTGATCCGCAAAGTGTCCTGTTCGAGCTGATACACATAATTCACAAGGTCATAAAGCGTTATGTTCTCGAGCTTGATTTCAACGAGGCTTTCCTTGAAAGTCTCCGTCTGAACGCCCGGCTGTGGCTTGAGCGACACCATTTTGCTGCTCATGTTTGTCCGCTTCGTGATATTTTCGATATCCGTGAGCAGGGGACCCCGCTTCGCCGCCGCGGCTTGGGCCGCCTGAAGCTGCTGTTGGATGTCAAGATATTGGGCCTTGAGAGCCTTTATTTCCACGAGGTCCTTTTCCTTCTTCGGGATCAGCTCTTGCTTGCGTGATAGGTCCGACATAAGCGGGGACAGAACGAGAGCGTAGAGCACGATCGCCACCGCCGCGATGCCACCGAACACAAGCACTTTTTTCTCTCGTTCTTCAAGTTTCAAGAATCACCCCCTAGAGAACCACGGATAAATAGATAGGATCGAAGAATCAGGGGCCAAAAAGAGCATTCCTTTCTGCTTGCTCCCTGCCCTTCCCTCTCACATTGCCTGCTTCAGTTTAATCTCAAGCCGGAACTTGACTTTATTGTCCGCACCCATCCGCGTATCCAAAACCTGCACATCGGCAAAGGGAGGGGCTTTCTGGAGTTCCGCTTTCATCTTGTCAACGGATTCAAAGGACGGCGCATCACCCGCGAGTTTCAACAGATTTCCCTCGAGCAGGAAATCCTGAAAGCTGACCCGCACTTCCTTCGGGATTCCCTCGGTCACCGCCAGCATCACGTCGAGAGCCGATGAGCCCGATCCGAGGACTCCGAATTTCTTCCGCGCGTCGTCGAGGCTCATGCGAAGTTGGCGCACGGGATCGGCGGCTGTTTTCGCATTCGGCAGGGCCTGGTGGTAAATCTCCTTGATTTCATGGTCCAGTTTTCCGTAACTGGACTGCACCAGATAATATTTTACGCCGGTATTCGCCGCGGCAAGAACAGCTGCGAGAATGCCGACCGCGATGAGCGCGATTGTGCGCTTGCGCTTGCCTGCATCCTCCAGTTTGTAACCGAACTCGCCTTTGCGGAAATTGACCTGTTCGCTCAGTGCCAGTCCCAGGCTGACCGCATCTTCCGCTTTCTTGCCGCGGAAATCAGGGGTGACCACTTCCACTGCAAGTCCCACGTCTGCAAAGGCTGTTCGCAGATTGTCGTCAGGAGACAGAAGGTATGCTCTCTCGATCTGCACATGGTGCTCAATCTCCAATGCCTTGAGCGTGTGCCTGATGCCGCCCGTTGCCAGGGAGCGGGAGAAACTCCTGCACGCGGTAACTGCATGCCCCACTTTTAAACAAAGGTCGCTCCCTTCTGCGAAGACTGCGACCCCTTCGGCCGGTATCATTTTTGCGATGTTGAAGAGGCCGAGGTAGGACGGGACGACTACCTGCGGGTCCACGCCGGCTGAGGCAAGCAGGTCGAGATGCTGCCGCAGGGCGGTCTTGGGGAGTATAAGGCCGAGGACGGACGTCTCCTTCTTCTTCTCGCCTCTGACCTCTTCCTGCTCCAGCGCCAGATGATCTACCTCAACGTCGTCAAGCGCATAGGGGATATTGTCCTCCAGCTCGAAGGGCAGAGCCTTTTCAACGCGCTTTCTGTCGCCGAAGGGGAACGACACCGTCCGCTGACTGAACTGGCTGCCGGGAATGGAAGATACGATGTGCGCACCACGCCAGTCCGGTGATTTCCCGCGCAGGATATCCGCGAGTTCGGCATCTGACGTAAAAGCAAGGCTGGAGGAGTCCTTCAACTCCGTCTGGCGCAGGCCCCGGTCGATGATCGATACGCCCATCCTTCCCTTCTCGATATTCAAACCCACAATTTTCACAAAGCTCTCCAGTAAAGTATCGTAAATCCCGAACCGTCGCTTGCCCGCGTTATGATCGCATCGGCCTGTTTCGTGTATCCGCCTACGGTGGCGTATGAATTTACGCTGAACACGTTGCTCGTAAACGATAACTGGCCCGCTATTGCCGTGCTATTTTGACCGATGTAGGGGGAGAGATCATCGGTCGGTTTGAACGGCTGTTCATTTCTCCGCTCCACAATCGTTTGAGCCGCATTTTCGCTCATGCCGAGACTCATGAGCACGGCGGCCGGCGCAGTGTTGATATCGATCTTGTTTCCCGGCGTCATCGAAGGGGGCAGAACGGTCACATAATCCTGCACCTTGCGGAAATCTTCGTCACTCAAAAACTGGTGAATGTCCGAGAGCAGATAAAAGCTTCTCTTTTCTTCAATCATCCATGCGCTAATCTGGTCAAGGATATTCTGACCGATGCCGAGATTGGTGAAGAGAATAACCAGCCGATTGTAAGCATCACTTCCCTTTGTCGCATTGCTGATATTGATCTTGCCAGTCTCATCCTCCCACCGCACCCGGAGTTCCGTATCGTTTCCCGGAATGTACGGGACCGTCTGCCAGTCCCGCTCTTCAAGGTTGTCATATTCATGGGTTACGCCGGTCTCTGGATCCTTCTGGAGGTTGTAGGCGAGATATCTCCCGGCGAAGGTCACGCCTGAACGCGCCAGGTAATAGGCCCGCTGGCTGTCGCGAAAATTGACGGCCGCCCGAAGACTTATTCTCGTGCCGTAGGCAAATTCAAAAATAAGAGCTATCAGCAGAGCCGTCACCAGGAGTACGATGATCAATGCGACGCCGCGCTCGTTGGGCACCTTACGATATATACACCGGGCTTCGGGCACCGCACTCCGCACTTTATTACCGTCCCACGTCCACCTGCGTGATGTAAAACGTGCCGTCATCGAGCAGCAGCGAAATCTCCACGGCATTCGGCAGTTTCTGTGAAATCCTGCTATCCCATCCATCGGTCCATACGGACCCGTCGTAATATCGCAACTGCAGGCTCGCGACGCGGTCGGTCATCTCGTACTCAACCCCGCCTTCGAGCGCCGGAAAGTCGTTGCTTAACGCCCTCTTTTCCCGCCGCATCAGGATCCAGCCGGAACCGTCCGGTTTTTGTTTGAAATAATAGCCCACTTCCCAGAGGTCTGTCTCTTGAGAATCCGGCTTTCGCCAATTCGTCAGCGATGTCAAGTAGAGGCCGTCATGCCTGTTATTTTTAAGTCCCGTCGCAGCTGTCACCGCATCCGGCAACGCCGTCTCGGACAGCACCGTCTGGCCGTAAAAAATAGTCGTCACCACGGGCACGTTCATGTTCGGATTAAAATAGGCATCCGTTATGTCACTGGAAATCTTCGCCACCAGCGTGCGGGCAAAATCCGTCTCGTCCCGCATCGCCTCGGCCTGTTCCACGTTGCGGCCGGCCGTAAAAAAGCTTGTATAAATCACTGTAACGACCAGCGACATGATCGCCGTAGCGATGAGCACTTCAAGCAGCGTGAAACCGGACGACTTTGGTGCCTCCGCCCCTGCTGACCCCGGAACCTTGACCCCTGCCAGGGCGTTACTCATAGTTCACGATCTCCACCATCTCATCGCGCGTGCCCTCTTTCCAGAGTACCGCGACATGCAGTTCCATGATCTGGGGGATGGGTGTGGGAACGATCGTCTTTTTCCAGGTATAGTCTTTATACTCCGGCTCAGGAAACGGACCTTCTTCCTCTGGAGACACGTCCGGCTCGGCCGCGGTATTCTCCACCATCATGCGCTTCGCAAGCATGGTCGCCACCGTGATATGCTTCGCCAGCATAACATCATTCATGCTTCTGTTTTTCAGTCCAAGAAGCGTGATGAGAACCATTGCCATGATCGCCACGGCGACCATGACTTCAAGGAGGGTAAACCCCGTTTGGTTCAGGGGTTGTCTGGCTGTATCAATTCTCAAATACTCAGACTTCATAGACTCGTAGAACTCAAAAGACTAACTTTCCCGATCCTCCACATACCCTTCGCGGAGTTCCGTGCTTCCCAGGAGCGGGTTCACAAAAAGGGTAAAATCCTTTCCGTCTCCGTCCCGCAAATGAATGGCCGCATTCTCCACCCATCCGTCCGGCGTAAACTGGATGTATGGATCGTCGGGATGTCCGGCAACCTTGACGTCGCGGAATGTTGTCTGGCCGGCCAAACTCCCCTCTGTTCCGATTTCTGACTGGAGTCGCGTGAACTCCACGGACTGATCCGCCGAGAGCGTCATCACCTCGGTCCAGAAACGCCCGCCCTGAACGTCAAAGCGAAGCCGGTAAACCGCCTTCCGCGCCTGCGATTCATCGCGCAGGTAGCGGATCATGCCGGTCAAATGCCTTGCACTCCGCTTCAAGTTCGCTTCGCCAATCTCGCCGAGCCGGGGGATAATTAGTGAGAGCATGACACCGAGGATTACGATGATGATCGTCAGCTCGATAAGTGTAAAGCCCTTCGCGGAGTTATGTCTCCCCTTATCGCCCCTTGGCCTTTGAACCATAATGGTTACTGCAACTCCCAGCTGTTGATATCGGCGTTGTTGCCCTCGCCACCGGGCTCGCCGTCAGCGCCGTAGGAGGTTATTTCATATTCTCTTCCTTCACTTCCCGGGGAGACATATATATAATCCTTTCCCCAGGGGTCCTTCGGGATGCGGGCGGGCTTGAGATAGCCACCGTCCCTCCACTTGTCAGGAATCCGTCCTACCACGGGCTTTGTGATCAGCGCATCCAAACCCTGGTCCGTGGTAGGATAGAAACCGTTGTCGAGCTTAAATGCATCCAGCGCGCCCTCGAGCGCGCGAATCTGCGTTCTGGCAACCTGGACTTTCGCCTTTTCTTCCTGTCCCAGGAACTTCGGGAGGACCAGACCCGCGAGCAGGCCGAGAATGATGATCACGACCATGATTTCGATAAGGGTGAAGCCTCCTTGCTTATTCCTATCCATTGTGATTCTCCTTTACCTCCAAGGGATAATCTTTTCTCTTCCTGCTTGCTGCTTGACCTTCGTCCTGGTTTTTTTTACTGCACGCCCGAGCTCATCTGGAGCATGGGCAGCATGATGGCAATGACGATAAACCCAATGATCAGCCCCATGACCAGGATGATGACCGGTTCCAGAAGCGCCATCAGCCCCGTGATACGCGTATCGACGGTCCGGTCAAAGGAATCGGAGATTTTGAGCAGCATCTTCTCCAACTCTCCGCTCTTCTCGCCCACTGCGACCATCTGCACGACCACCGGCGGGAAGAGGCCGCTCCTGCGGAGCGGATCGGCAATGGGCTCGCCTTCCCGCACATTCTCCCGGGCTTTCTGGATCGCATTCGCCAGCACCGTATTGCCCACAACGCTCTTCACGATGTCCAGCGCCGCAAGCGTAGGCACTCCGCTCTGGAGCAGCGTACCGAGCGTGCGCGTGAATCGCGACACGGCGATCATCCGGATCAGGGTGCCGAAGACCGGCAGCTTGAGGACCCGGGCATCGAATGTTTCCTTACCCGCCGATGTGCTCAGATACCGCCTGATATAATAGGCGGCCACCCCGATGGCGAGGAGGATCGCCCACCAGAACGAGGAGAGAAACCGCACCGTTGCCAGAAGGATCACGGTGATGAGCGGGAGCTGCTGCTTCATGTCTGCGAACATTCCCACCACGCGGGGCATGACGAAGCTGAAGATGAAGAAAAGCATGCTGATGCCGATGACAGTCATGAATGCAGGGTAGGCAAGGGCTGCCGAAAGTCTGCCGCGAAACCGGACTTGTTCGTCCAGAAAATCCGCGAGCCGGTCCAAGGTGATTTCCAGCGTCCCACTCGCCTCACCGGCGGATACCATGTTCATGTAAAGCTGCGAAAAGACCCTGGGGTTTTCTTTGAGCGCGTCAGCCAGCGAGGCGCCCTCGCGCACCGAGTCGCGCACCGTCGACAAGGCCGCCTTGAGGCTCTCGTTGTCCTCCTGCTCCACGAGTACCGCCAGAGCGTCCATGAGAGGCAAACCGGACGAAAGGAGCGTAGCCATCTGGCGCGTGGCGTTCGCGAGGTCGGTTAGCTTCACCCGCCTTGCAAAGGCAAGGGACGTCGTCCCCCGCCGGGCGGACCGGAGCGATGCGCCTTCGCGTATGTCCAGAACGATAACGCCTTCCTTTTTCAGCCTGCCCCGAACAATCTTCAGGCTGTCGCCATCCTGGACACCGGATACCTTTTTCCCCTGCGCGGTAACACCTTTATATTCGAATACAGGCATGAGAGAATAATACCAGTTCAGAGTTCGTGGTTCAAATTATAAAATGACCCTTCCTGCTCTGAACGCAAAATTACGCTTCTTTCTGCGTCACCCGCACCACTTCTTCGATGGACGTAACGCCTTCGAGCACGCGCGCGGCGCCGTCCTGACGGAGGGTGCGCATGCCCTTTTCTGTGGCCAGAGCTTTGATTGTGGACGCATCGGTATCTTTCATGATGAGCTGGCGGATATCGTCGTCAATGTTCAGCAGTTCGTAAATCGCGCTCCTGCCGAGGTAGCCGGTGTTAAAGCAAGCTCCGCAGCCTTTTTCCTTCGCCCGGTACACGGTCGCGCCCTCCGCGCCGGTTTTAAGCTCAAGCTCCGCTATCTCGGCGGGTGTAATGCGGTACGGCTCCCGGCACTCTTTGCAGAGCACACGCACGAGCCGTTGGGCGAGGATCGCAATGACCGATGACGAGATGAGAAACGGTTCGATCTTCATGTCGAGCAATCGTGTCACGGCACCGGCCGCGTCGTTGGTATGCAGCGTTGAGAACACGAGGTGGCCTGTAAGCGCCGCCTGGATCGCGATCTCGGCGGTCTCTCCGTCGCGGATTTCGCCCACAAGAATCACATCTGGATCCTGACGGAGAACAGAGCGAAGCCCGGCTGCGAAGGTCAGCTGTATCTTGGCGTTCACCTGAATCTGGCCGATGCCCTTCAGCTGATACTCGATGGGGTCTTCGATGGTGATGATATTTTTATCCGGCTTATTGATCTTCGAGAGCGCCGCGTAGAGTGTCGTGGTTTTTCCGCTGCCTGTCGGGCCCGTTACCAGGATGATTCCATGGGGCCGCTCGATGAATTCGTTAAATCGGGTCAGCGTGTCTCCCGTGAACCCGATCTGGTCAAGCGGCAGAAGGGCGCTTTCCCGGTACAGGAGCCGCAGCACGATTCGCTCGCCGAAGGCGGTGGGCACGATGGATACGCGAATATCGACGTCCTTGCCGCCAATCTTGATGCGCATTCCGCCGTCCTGCGGAAGACGCTTCTCGGCAATGTTCAAGCCCGACATGATCTTGACACGCGAGGCGATGCTGGCCTGGAAGCGTTTCTGGATCGTGAGGATATTATACAGTATCCCGTCTATCCGGAACCGCGCGATCATTTCCTTTTCAAAGGGCTCGATGTGAATGTCGCTTGCGCGCTCGCGGATGGCCTGAGACAGGAGGGAGTTCACCAGGCGGATGATCGGCGCGTCATCGGTGACCTCGAGCAGGTCCGTGGGCTCGTCGAGTTCCGCCGCAAGGAACGACAGGTCTTCCTCTTCCATCTCCTGCGCCGTATCCTCGGCGCGGTTCATGTCCTCGCTGTAGATGCGGTTGACAGCATCCAGGATTCTGTCGGAAGGGGCAAGGCAGAGCGAGATATCTGCTCCCAGAAGAGCCGAGAGATCATCGATCGTCGAAAGGTTGAGGGGTTCCGAAGTGGCCGCAAGGACGCTGCCGTTGTGGCGCCGGAGCGGAATGACCACGGCCTTCTTTGCGTAAGTAATCGGCAGCTTAAGCGCAAGTTCCCGGTCGATGTCTCCAAGCTCGGCCTGGAACGGCAGGTTCAGCTGGACGCCGAGGGCCTTCAACACATCCTCCTCGGTCGACAAGTTGAGGCGAATCAGGAGGGTGCCGATCCGGCCACCCCTTTTCTTCTGGAGGTCAAGCGCCTTCTTCAGCCTCTCCGGTGAAAGCCCGGCCTCAACGAGTATCTCGCCGAGCAAAAGCTTCACCGTGCACCCTCTTTCGGAGCCGCGACGCTTGAGGGGGACTGCATTGTGACCGTAACCTCGGTGTTCAGATCAGGGGCCTGCATGGCCGGGGTGCCGGCAGGAACGCCCTCAGCGGGCGAGGGAGTCGCTCCAGTCTTCAATGCAGGGGCCATCCTTGCACCGGTCGTGCCTGTCGCGGATGAAGCCGGCTGTTTGGTCGTGTCGCTCACTTTCGGCAGCAGATCGCTTTGCAGCTCCTTCTTTTTCTCGATATTGTACTCCTTGCGGAACTGATCCAGGGATTCGCTCCTCTGTTTCGTAAGGTCACTTGCCTCACCCTCGTTCTTGATGATGTACGGCGTAATAAAGATCATAAGGTCATCCTTTTCCACATTGGATGATTGCGTCTTGAAAAGCCAGCCCAGGATGGGGATATCGCCGAGGAACGGCACTTTCGACGTGGTTTTCGTGACGTTGTCGGTGATCAGTCCGCCGATGACCATGGTCTGGCGGTCCTTGACCACAACGGTGGTGCTTGCCGAGCGTTTGTCGGTTGTCGGACCCGCGGGGTTCGATGTGGAGGTCGCGATCACGGATGAGATTTCCTGATCGACTTCGAGCCGGACGCTGTCGTCGGAGGCGATCTGCGGCGTCAACGTCAGCTTAATGCCCACGTCCTGCCGTGTAATCGTGTTGAATATGGCCGTGCTGCCCGTCGTCGCATTCTGCGTCGAACCCGTAATAAAAGGAACGTTCTCGCCCACCATGATCTCGGCCTTCTGGTTGTCCATCGTGAGGATATTCGGCGTTGAAAGCACGTTCACGTCGGTGTCGGTCTGGAGCGCTGTGAGGAGCGCGCCGACATTCAGGTACTCCACGCCTTTAAAGGTGAACGTGCCCTTGACGGCTCCGACGGCAAGGCCGCTCAATGCCGCCAGGCCGGCCGGTCCATTCACGATGGCGTTCCCGATATTGCCGAAGTTCGTGCCGCCAACCAGATTTGTCGTGTTGCTGCTCTCGAGATTTTGCAGGTTCGTGGCCTGAAACTCGAACCCAAGGTCGCGCACCTTCGTCAGGCTCATTTCGATGATCGCGACCTCGACAAAGACCTGGCGCCGCTTGATGTCGAGCTTCTGGATCACGTCCTTAATGGTCTCAAAATCGGCCGGCGTACCGACAACGATCAGCGAATTGGTGGCTTTGTCCGCGGCGACGGTAACAGTCCCCTCAAGCATCGCGGTGGGGCTGGCGGCGGCCTGCGGCGATCCGGGGGGAGGCGGCACGGGCAAATGCGCGATGACGGCCTGCATCAGTTTGGCGGTATCCTCGGCATTGGCGTTTTTAAGGTAATAAACATTGATTTTGCCCTTGCCCTCCGGCGCGGCCACATCCATCGCGTGAACCAGGCTCTCGATCTTTCTGATGTTAGACACGGAATCGGTGAGAATGATCGAACTGGTCGGAGGGTAGGCGATGATGGACCCGTCTCTTGAGATAAGCGGGGTGATCGTGCGGACAATTTCCTGGGGATTGATGAAGTTCAATCGGATGAGTTTGGTGACAAAGCCTTCACCGGCGGTGATGCCGTCCTCAACCACCTTGATCCCGCTCTGCCGCGCATTGGCCGCGGGTATGATCCGAGTGACCTTCCCGTCCTCAACAGCAGTGAACCCCTTGATCTCGAGCGCCGAGAGAAAAACCTGGTACGCTTCAGCGGGCGAGATCTTCATCGGCGTCATGATGGTGACCTTTCCGACCACGCGTTCATCAAGAAGGAAGTTCCGGTGCATCAGTTCGCTCATGACCTTCACGAGGGCGCCGATATCGATGTTCGTAAAATTCAGTGTAACAAAATCATCTCCGGCCTTGGCCTTCTTCGGAGCAACCTGATTAGACGCGGGTTGGGCAACAGCGGTGGCGGCCTCGGTTGAAACGGACACAGTCGGCATGGTAGCAACCGGCGTGGATTTCACCGCGGTGGATGTTTCCTGGGCAACCACCACCCTGTTTCCAGCGAATGATCCCGGCGCGCATACAAGCCCTATCAGGAGCAGCAGGGCTGTTATTTTTCTCACTCTTGTCCTCCGAAAAAGGGAATAGATTGAACGCCGAAGGAAGTCCGAAGCAAATCAGCTCGGACACACTGCCGATCAAAGTAAACTCGGTCTGTTATTTGGATTTTGGCCGAAACTGGACGTGGTTGTTTGAACCGCTGCATCGCTACTGTATGTCGTAATTCAATGTCTGGCGCTGGCCGTTTCTGAGCAGATCAATGGCGATGCTTCGCTCATTCTTCAATCCCTGATAGAGCTGGAAAAACTTGGCTGGATCATCCACGTCCTGCGAATTGACCCGCTGAATGATATCCCCGTTCTGAAGGCCGATCTTCTCATAGATGCTGCCGGGGATTATCTCGCTGATCCTGAAACCGACCGTTTTCCCCTGCTCGACATAGGGCAGGGCGCGGGCCTGCGTCAGAATCTGGCCCATGTTCTCCGTGCTCGCGAGCACTTCTTTCTGGTCCACCATGAACTTGCCGTCCGAGAGTTTTTTCACCCCCGCGCCGCCATTCATGCCCGGCTGCTGGACGGCTACAATCTTGGTGTCATCGACGACCTCAAGATTGACAGTTGCGCCGTCGGATCTCCGGATGATGACTTTGTCGCGCATGATTTTAATCAGGTCGGATCCATCGGGCAGTTTCTGATTGATGCGGTAAAAGGCCTGTCCCGACTTGTCTTCGAGTACGGCCCCTGCGAAAGCCTCTCCTTCCACGGTCCCGATCAATTTATAGTTTACGGTGGGAACCTCGCCCGCTCCGATACCGGTCGACGGAGCTTTCCCGTCGCCAAAGAGCCCCCGCTCTAAAATGGAAGAATAGGCGCTCAGATCACGGCGCGGCTGCATGGCGGTCCGATCGCGGTCCAGGGGAAGTACCGCCCCCTGTGCGGCATTGGCATTCAGGCTCCGTCCGATGAGCGCATCCACGGTATCGGCAAGAAAATACGCGGAAATCGTGAGAAGTGCAATAAAAACCAGAGTATAGAGCGATTTTTCTTTTTTCATAATTCCTGCGCCGGGCAGCCTCATGAGCCGCTTAAAATTCAAATTTTAGTAGATAAATTATACTCTTTGATGGCTCCGTTGTCAATTATTATCAGGTTCAAAACTTGCAGGAATACAGGTTGACGGCCTCTCAGGCCAACGCCCGGCAGACCCCGCCGAGGCTACCCATGCCCCCTGAAAAAAAGGTTGTAAAATTTCTTTGCCCGTTCACGATAGGCTTCGTAAATTCTTCCCGAAGCAGCCGTAATCGCGGGGAAATCGATCCCCTGTTCTGAGACCAGCCAGTCGTGGACTATCGCGGGAGTTACTTCGATATGAAACTGGAGAGCGTACACCCGGTCCTGGAAGCGAAATGCCTGGTTCGGATAGAGGGACGACGATGCAAGGCGTACGGTTCCGCTGGCCAGATCGAATGTGTCTCCGTGCCACTGGAATACTTCGGCCGCCTTCTTGCCAGGAATTGCGAGCGCGGACAGAAACGGATCGTTCATCCCCTCATCCGTCAGCGCCACCTCGTACCATCCAATCTCCTTCCCTGAGCCGGCATAGACCCTCGCACCGAGTACATGGGCAATCATCTGCGCTCCGAGGCATATGCCCAGGACATGTTTGCCGGCCTTGACCGCACGGTCGATCAGCAGCGCTTCATTCACAAGGTATGGATAGCGGTGCATTTCGTATACCGCCATGGGCCCCCCCATGACCACGAGATGGGTAAACGAATCCGTATCGGGCAGGGCGTCGCCAACGCTGACATCAACGATGGAGTAGGGAATATGTTCGTGAATGAGATAGTCCGAGATCGTACCGGGTCCTTCACTGAAAACATTCTTGATAATGAGAACGTGCATAAGAATCTCTCCCCAAACCATTCTTGATGGTGGCGTTTGAAAATATGTTCCTGTTTTTATGTTCTGCCGGCCTGCCCCGGTGGAATTTTCCCTGTGCGGAATGTTGTGGATAGACAAGAGAATAATCTGGTGACCGTTTATCCAAGATTCTTAGGGGACCTGTCCGGAATCGTCTTCTTTCAGCCGGGAATGGCAGCTTTCCCCGACGCCTCAATCCTCCTTCTTTGTAAAAAACAAGAACGCCAGCGTCGGCCGTTTGGATGATATGGATGTGACGAACTGGATACTCTCGAAACTGTATCCTTTCGCCGTCCAGTCGTTCAGTATCCGCTCGATCTCTTCGTCGGTCACCGTGCTTGTCTCAACGACTTTGTACCTCATGGCCTTCATTATAGAGAAGACGAACTCGATTTTCAATGTCTATTCCCGAATGAAATCAATTTTTCTCTGTCAACTTTCCTGTTGCTATTCATGGTGACAGACCCTATAATCCGGCCATGTCAACCAGACAGCACAAGGTGCTCACGGGACTGGATCTCGTTGATCAGCAGTGGCCGAAGGATTTGCAGGGGGCTCGCGTCGGGCTTGCGGCGCACCCGGCATCGGTCAACCGCCGGTTCGAACACGCTATCGATGTGTTCCAATGGACGAAAAAATTCCGGCTCACCGCCCTCTTCGGCCCGCAGCACGGCATTCACGGCCAGACCCAGGACAACATGGTCGAATGGGAGGGATTCCGCGATCCGGCGACGGGACTGCCCGTGTTCAGCCTGTACGGTCAAGTACGGAAGCCCGTCCATTCCATGCTCGAACATTGCGACGTTCTTGCCATTGATTTGCAGGACGTCGGGAGCAGGTATTATACCTTCATCTGGACCATGGACCTTTGCATGCAGGCGTGCCGCGAACACGGGAAAACGGTCATAATACTTGACCGGCCGAATCCCATCGGCGGCCGTCTCGTCGAAGGGCCGGTGCTGGACCCCGCTTACGCCTCCTTCGTCGGACTCAAACCGCTTCCCGTCCGCCACGGCATGACGATCGCCGAAATCGGCAGCTATCTTCACCGGGGGTACTATCCCGATCTTGATTTTCGCATCCTCCCAATGCGGGGTTGGAAACGATCACTGTGGTTCAATGATACGACGCTCCCGTGGGTTATGCCCTCTCCCAACATGCCCACGCTCGATACAGCACTGGTTTATCCCGGCATGTGCCTCATGGAGGGAACGAACATATCCGAAGGCCGGGGCACGACAAGACCCTTTGAAATTTTCGGGGCGCCCTTCATACATCCCCATACCATCATCAAAGTCCTGAAAGAGTCCAAGCTTCCCGGTGTCGAGTTCCGGCCAGTCCATTTCCAGCCCACATTCCAGAAGCACGCCCACACGCTCTGCGGCGGTGCACAAATCCATGTGACGAACCGGGAAAAGTTCCAGCCCTTCAAGACCGGCGTGGCCATCCTGAAGGCGATCCACAATACCTATCCCCGGGATTTCAGATGGAAGGAACCACCATATGAGTACGAAGAAGTGAATCTGCCCATCGACATACTCGCGGGCTCCGACAAGCTGAGGAAGGACATCGAATCATGGAAAGACCTTGATGCGATGGAGAAGTGGTGGAGGGAAGAAACGACGGAATTTGAAAAGGTGAGAAGGAAATTCCTGCTTTATAAATAGTCTGTAATGGATCTCGAACAAGTCTTGCAGGCTGTTTTAATGTCGTGGAGTCAGGTTTGATTTGAAATTCTGATATTGAACGCTGAACATTTTCCGCGCATCGCTAGGGCTTTCATGGTACCGCATTCATATGTCTAGATTCCCCCTCACTATTTTTCTCCCTGCTGCCGGGCTCGGCGAACGGCTGCGACCTGTCACGAACCATATTCCGAAACCGCTGCTCCCGATCCTCGGGAGGCCACTGATCGGGATCATTCTGGACAAGCTCACCGCCCTTTGTGACGGTGAAATCGGCATTAATCTTCATTACAAGCCGGGCATGGTCCGGAACTGGGCGGAGCGCTCGGTGTATGCCGACCGCATCCGTTTCTTTCCAGAGGACCCGATCCTTGGCACTGGCGGCGCGCTGAAGAATGCGGAAGCCTTCCTTGCGCGCAGTCCTTTCATCGTTCATAACGCAGACATTCTGCTTGATATCGATTTTGAAAAACTCATCACGACACACCTGCAGTCCGGGAATATCGCAACCCTTGCCACGCACCGGCATCCCGTGCTGAGCAATGTCGTTGTCGATGACAACGATCTTGTGCTCGATGTGGAAAACCCCGGCCATTCCAGGCCCGATCCCGATCGGATCGCCCGGAAGGTCGCCTATACCGGTATTGCCGTCTACTCGCCGGAGATCCTGGATTTTCTGCCCCGCGGCGCTTCTCATGCCACCGTCGCATGGCTCGATGCGGCTAGGGCGGGACACCGGGTTCAGGCCCTTGATTTCTCCGGTGCGTACTGGAACGACATCGGCACGCCTGCCTCATACGTCGGAGCTGTTCTCGATATCCTGCACGGAAGCGGCGAGACGGTTCATCGATCGCCGGAAGCGGCCTGCGGCAAAATCGGGATTGACGGATACGTGGTGCTCGAAGCGCGAAGCACTGTTGAAGACGGTGCGCACCTCCGGAACTGCATTGTGATGCCCGGCGCGCGGATTTCCGGCAGGCAGGAAAACAGGATCCTCGGCCCGGACTATGTCGTCGACCTCGGGGAAGAGGAAATGCAGCCTTCCCTGCACGCGCGGGAGCAGAAAAAAATCTCACTGTCCGACCCGCTGCTTGCCCTCTACTTCGGCGTGGGTGGCCCGCCCGACGGCATCGATTACAGCGAAAATGCGGTCGCGATCCTGATCGGGCTCGGAGGCTCGGACAGACACTACTTCCGTGTGCGGAACAACGGAAAGACGGCTGTGCTCATGGAGTGTAGGCCCGACGACCCGGACTACGATCGTCACCTCGTGTATACGCGGTTCTTCGAGTTCCATTCCGTGCCGGTGCCCGGACTCATCGCGGCTGATGTTTCTGGCCGGCGCGCCCTGTTTGAGGACCTGGGCGATACCAGCCTTTATTCCTACCTGAAGTTCCCGCACGACAACAGCCACATCGAAGATATCTACCGCAGCGTGCTCGATATCCTGGTCAGGCTCCACGGACGGGTCACGCATCACGTTTATGAATGCCCCCTCCTTCAGGCGCGGATCTTTGGCTACGAGTATCTTCGGTGGGAAACGGGTTACTTCCTTGAACGGTTCGTGTCCGGACTGAAGGGAGCCGCACTCAAGAACGGCGCGGCCCTGGATGGGGAGTTCAGCCGTCTTGCCCTGCAAGTGGATTCTTTCCCCAAAGTCGTGATCCACCGGGACTTCCAGAGCCAGAATATCATGATCACCGCCGGCGGCATGCCGCGGGTCATCGATTTTCAGGGCGCGCGGATGGCACCTGCCGCTTATGACGTCGCCTCCATCCTGTGGGACCCCTATTATCGCCTTGATGAGGCTATGCGCGAGCGGCTGCTGGAATATTACCTCAGTGAAAGGGCAAACTATTCAGGAGAATTCAGCAGAAAGACCTTCTCGGACAGCCTCATCCCCTGTCGCCTCCAGCGCCACATGCAGGCACTCGGCGCCTTTGGGTTTCTGTCCGCAATAAAAGGGAAGACTTATTTCCTCAAGCACGTGCCTGAAGCGCTCAGGATGCTCAAAGAAGAGACCGGGGCTGCAAAAAACGAGTATCCGGAACTGTACCGGCTCGTCCGCGATTTTTGAGTGACCCCTACAGCGCGCCCCTGGCCTTCAGCGCCTTCTCGACTGCCGCGATCTGATCATTATGAGCCTTGCATTCCTGTTCGTATTCAAGCGCCATGTTTTGAGCCTGCTCGGCGCCAATATGCACGGTGGTCTTGCCGAAGGTGAAATTATGCATGTCTTCGATGTCGCAGAGGTTGTCCTTGAGCCGTTTGAGTTCTTTCTTCAGCTCATCGACGGTCATGTTTTCATATTTTTTTTTCATACCATCCTTCAACAGAAAGAATTTTAACCGCAGAGATCGCGAGGCTAAACGCTCAGGAACGCCACGAGCGCTGTTGACGAATAATTGAAATGCCGTCGCAAAACCATCCTCTTATTATACGCTTGCAACAACAGTTTTCTCTGTGTCCTCAACAGTGAAAAAAGAATTTACTTCAACTGTTCCAGATAGGCAAGGGCCTCCTGCCGGTTCCTGACAACGCCCTCTGCCTGGCGCTCTTTCATCTCCTCCAGAATTTCCCGGAACCGAGGGCCGGGCGCAAGCCCCAGCCGGATCAAATCGTTGCCAGTCACGAGCGGCGCCGCTTCGGCTTTCAGGAATTTCGTATAATAGTATTCCAGCACCGATGCCATGGATTTTCGCGTGTCCATGAATTTTTCCTTCGGCATGATTTCGGAGGTCGCGCGGGCATCAGCCTGCGCAAGAAGGAGGCTCTCCGGAAGTGCATCCCCCAGATCGCGGCAGTAGCGGTACATCGCATTTCTGCTCGGCCCTCCCGGAGTAGAAAGGTTGAAGAGACGCATATGGAACTTGATAAGCCGGGAGACCAGTGCTTCGGTATTTCGCGACAACCTGAGACGTCGGCACACAAATTGGCACTTTTCGGAGCCGAGGTTGTCGTGGCCGTAAAAGCGAATATGGCCATCCGCGTTGGTAAACGTGTCGGGCTTTGCCATGTCGTGCAGGAGGGAAGCGAATCGGGAAGCCGCTATCCGCGGCACCAGGGGTTCCAGGTGCTCCTCCAGATGCGTCCGCACCGAACCGGCATAGGCAGGGAAGAAATCGCCCAACTCATCAAGGACGGTATCGATATATCCCGCGGTCTTGAAGGAATGGGTCAGGACGTCGTGGACATGATACATCCCGGGTGTGAAGCCGCGGAGCGGTTCGAGCTCGGGCAGGATCACCGGAAGAAGACCGAGGGAATCGAGCAGAAGAAGATTTTTCCCCGCCTGTTTTTCGGACAGGATCAGGAAGAGCTCGTCCCGCACCCGCTCCGGTGACGGACCCGCGATGCGTTTGGCACGTTGCCGGATATGCTCCGACGTCAAATCCTCGATGGCGAAACCGAGGGTCGCGCAAAACCGGACAGCGCGGATGAGCCGAAGGGGGTCATCATCCAGAACGTCCGGCCTCGTAACACGAATCAGCTTGTCGTGCACATCCCGCATCCCGTGAAAGGGGTCGATAAGGCCGCCGAGGGATCCGCGGGCGATAAACTCCCGCAGGTCGAGCGCCATGGCATTGATGGTAAAATCCCTTCTTCCCAGGTCCGTCTGCACATCCGGGCCTTCGAAATTCGTAAAATCAAAGTGCAGGGACTCATGGCCATTCCGTTTCACAACACGGGAGATCTTCCGTGTTTCATCGAGAAAGAAAAAACTACCGCCGATCCTGCCGGCAAAAACGCGCGCGATCGCTTCCGATCCGGCGGGCATCAGGACATCGATGTCCTTGATGTCGTTGCGGCCGATGACGAGATCTCGTACCGACCCGCCGACGAGATAGACGTCCTGCGAAGACAGGGTGAGCAGCTGTGACAACAACGTACGGGTTGACGGATTCATAGCGGGGCTACACTACGCCAATTTATAAAGATGCCGACGAATGCTTATCGCCAAATCGCAACTCTGGTGCCGGCCGTGCCAGGCTTCAGGGGAACAATTCGAACACGGCCTTCACCCTCCCGGCCTTCCGTTGACGATCCAGATCCAGCGATCACAGCGGCACCGGGGGAGGATTTTTTTTCGGAGCGGCCTCATTATTATTTTCCTCTTTCTTCTCCTTGTCCTTCCCTTCTCCCTTTTCGTCGGCCCTCAACCTCCTTGACATCTCCCTGAGCCGTTTTTCCACCAGGAAATTGATCGTACCCTCAGGCCAGGTGCCTGACTCATTGCGCTCGCCTGGCGGCATGCTCGTGAGAAGCTCAAGCGCCTCGTTGACGGTCGTGACTGCGTACACATGAAACTTGCCTTGTCGTACGGCTTCGATCACCTCTTTTTTCAGCATTAGGTTCTTGACATTCAACTGCGGGATGATCACCCCCTGGTCGCCCGTCAGGCCCCGGTTTTTACATACGCCGAAAAACCCTTCTATCTTCTCATTCACCCCGCCAATAGGCTGGATCTCTCCCTTCTGGTTGATCGACCCCGTGATGGCCAGGTTCTGCTTGATCGGAACTTCGGCGATTCCGGAAATGAGCGCAATGAGTTCGGCCGCGGAGGCGCTGTCTCCCTCGATCTCGCCGTAGCTCTGCTCAAAGGCAAGGGTCGCCGAAACAGAAAGAGTCCTGTCCTGTGCGTAGGTTCCGCCGAGATAGCCCGAGAGAATGAGCGCCGCTTTGTTGTAAATGCGGCCCGAAAGTTTCGCCTCGCGCTCGATATCGACGATGCCGGATTTGCCAAGATAGATCCGGCTGGTGATCCGCGATGGCTTGCCGAAAAAGAAATCCCCGATGCCGTATACCGACAGCCCGTTTACCTGTCCGACAACGGATCCCGCAACATCGACCATGATCGTGCCATCCAGGTACATCTCCTGAATACGCTCGTCGATCAGGTTCGAACGGTAGACTTTCTCTTCCAGCGCTTTGTCAACGTGTTCGGCAGCCACCGACGTGCTCCCCGACTGCCTTGCCCAGTAGGACGCCTCGCGCACCAGGTCCGAAAGGTCGCTGAATCGAAGCGAGAGCTTGTTCTGCCTCTCCGCGAGCCGCACCGCGAAGTCTACAACATCAGCCACCGCAGTCCGGTCAAAAGGAAGCAGCCCGTCATTCTTCACCATGTTGCCGATGAAGTTTGCGTAGCGCATTTTTTCATCAGACGACGTCGCGGTCTGCGTGTCGAAATCGGATTTTACCTTGAAAATATCGCGGAAATCCTCGTCATAGTAATTCAACAGGGAATAAAGCCACGGACTTCCGAGCATGATAACTTTGAGCGAAACCGGTATGGGCTCGGGTTTGATGCCGCCACTGGTGAAACCGTAAAGTTCGGTCACGTCCTCGATCTTTACTTCATTCCTTTTGATGATTCTCTTGAGGGCGTCCCAGGAAAAGGGATTTCGGAGGACATCAAGTGCATTGAGAATCAAATAGCCGCCGTTTGCCTTGAGCACCGACCCGGATCGAATCATGGTGAAATTGGTATAGAAGGTGCCGAAACGGGCTTTCCGCTCAATGCGGCCCACCAAATTGTTGTACGTGGGGTTCACCTCCTCTATCACCGGCGCGCCTTTGGTCTCGGCGTTGTCGACGATGAGGTTCACCTTATAGCGGTCCATGAAGCTTGCCCGGTCCATGCCCTCGATGGGGAAAGGCATTTCCTGCGTCTGGCCCAGGAATTCCCGCAGGTTGCTGAGGATGTCCTCTTCGACGTCGGAAAGGTACTCCGGGATGCGGGGATTGATGTTGTATTTTTCTCTCAGTTCGTCTAGCTGGTGGCCCATGGCGAAGTGGGCAATGCTCCGGTTCAGTTCGTGAATTTTTTCATGGGCCTCCTTGTCGAGCTGGCGAGCCTTGGCAAGAAAGTCTCGGATTTCGGCATCGACCTGTTTCTCATGTTCCTCCAGCTCGTGCTTCTGCTCCGCGGAAAGGTTTTCCAGCTCCCCCGGTTGGAGCGGCTTGCCTTTCCACAGAGGGACCTTGACGATCCCGGTCCGGGTGATCGACAGTTGGAACCCCAATTCGTGGGCACGCTGCCCCGCATCGGCAAAAAGGGCTTCCTTCGCCTTTTCCACTTCTTCCACAATACGCGACTTCCGCTCCTCGTAATCCTTGGACTCAAAGACCTTGGAAATTTCACCCTGCATGAACTCGATGAACTTTCCCACATCCTGCCGGAATTCGCGGCCCCTGCCGGCCGGGAGCTTGATGGCCAGAGGCCGGTCAGTGTCCTTGAAGTTGTTGATCGAGCACCAGTCGTCAGGCACCGGGCGGTCAAGCGAGATCCTTTTGACCAGGGACTTGACGATGCTGTTCCTGCCGGTGCCAGGGATTCCGGAAACGAATATGTTGTATCCGTGGTTTCGGATGGAAAGACCGAACTCGATTGCCTTCACCGCCCTCGTCTGGCCGATAATCTCTTCCCTCAGCGACAGCTCGGCAGTGGTCTGAAAGGCGAACTCCGCGGGATCGCACGCATGCCTGAGATCAGAAATGGAGACTTCGCGCTCCTTGATATCCATGCCTCCTCCTTTGCCTGTTGCCTATCTAGAGTGTAAGTCCCGTCGGGCTCGTTGTCAAGAGAACAGGTATGCGGTATCGCTGCGATTCCTAAAGGCCATGAGCGCATTCGCCCTTTCCGTTTGACATTCACGCAAGATTGATGTATTTTTTGAACATTGTTGTCGGAGGCCTTCGCATGCCAGCAAAAAGCGCTACTCTCTTCCTCGGTTCAGTCTTCGTACTTCTTGTTGCAATCGCACCAAAACAGGCCGCTGCCGTCACCCGTGTTGCTGTAACAAATACCGACCAGTGCCCTTCTGACACGGTCGACTTTCCCTGCTATACAAGTTTAACCGATGCCATAAATGCCGCTTTGTCAGGCGATGCCATCGAGATACAGCCCGGCACGTATACCGGCAATTTCACGATAAGTCAAAACATAACGTCAATTTACGGCAATGAAGCGGCAACAACGTTTATTTCCGGTGGAGGATCGGGTACAGCCCTGACCATCAGCGTTTCGGGCAGCATTTCCATTCAAAAACTTTCTTTTGTGAATGCCCAAACAGGGATTCTGGCGCAAAACTCTCCGTCAGTTACGATAAACAACGACATATTTGATGTTGGACCAAGCAATACGGCAATTCAGTTAAGTTCGTCACCGAATGCACTCGTATATAATAATGCTTTCTACAATATCGCGTACGGTATCGTTTCTAATCAAACAGAGCAGAACATCAAAAATAATATATTTTCAACAGTGAATAATACAGCCGTCCCCGCAAATGCAGACATAACGTTAATTTTAAATAACCTTTTTTTTAACTGCAGCAGTATCGGCCCTACGACAATTTCCTTCGATCCCAGCGATACGGTGAATTATAAGGGAAATCTTGAGAACGAGGACCCCCTCTTTGTTAATGTCGCTTTAGGCGACTTTCATTTGCAAGCAGGGTCCCCTTGCATTAACACAGGAAATACATCGGTGGGGTTGAACTCCGTCGACAACACGACTGCGGACATGGGTGCCTATGGCGGCCCGAACGCGGATACCATTCCGTTCCGGGTACAGGATGTCAGCGCGGTGACCTCGGGAACATCAATCGACCTGAGCTGGGCCGCGAATAATGCTTACACGGTCGCCGGATACCGGGTTTACTACGGAAGCTCTTCGGGGGTATACAATGGGACAGGGGCAACCGAAGGCTCTTCTCCCATAACGGTGCCGACAGGCATTGCCGCAACGACATTTACCCTGAGCGGTCTTTCGTCCGCCGTCACTCCCTCGACGCCGACTCTGCTTTCCACAGCTCCCGTGAATGATGGTCTCGTCCTTACCTGGACCGCCGCTTCCGGTGCCACAGGATACAATGTATACTACGGACTGACCTCAACGCCCACTGCCTCCGTCTCGGTCGGCCCTGTCACGAGCTACACGCTCTCAGGACTCGTGAACGACCAGACTTATTATGTCTACGTGACCGCCGTATCTCAGGCAATCTACTATATTGCCGTCACGGCAATCGATGATGCAGGCTCAGCGTCCTATTCTCCCGGCGTTGCCCACGAAAGCGACTATTCGTCGGAAGTTACCGGCGGAAGCGGTGCGGTCATGGAGAGCCCCTTATCGAACGGGTTACATGATTTTCCCGAGGCTCTCGTTCCCTATCCGGACCTTCCGAACACAAGCCAGGGTTGTTTCATAGCCACGGCCGCCTATGGCTTTTATTCCGTCCCTCAGGTGCAGGCTTTGCGAAATTTCAGAGACCAGTTCCTGATGACCAATAAGCCTGGAAATGCGTTCGTCGGCTGGTATTACGCGCACGGCCCTGCCGCCGCTGCCTGGCTGAATGAACACCCGCAGTACAAGCCGCTGGTTCGAGCCGCGCTTCTGCCGGCAATCATCATAGCGCTCTTCATGACACAGACTTCGGGGACGTTAAAGATCGTCCTGATAGCGTTTATGCTGTGCATCGTTATCTACACATTCTATCGGCGGCGATTATCGCGATCGGGAGGGCTGCGTTGAAAAAGCTCATTCTGTTGTTGCTCTTCGCTGTCGTTCCGGTCCTTGCGCATGCCGAGGAACCAGCCCCAGAGCTTCCCTCCTGGTCATTCGAAATCAAGGCCGGAGATTTTGCACCCGCCCTGCCGAACTGGACAGAGTTCTATGGCAAACGGGACATACCCGAATACTCAATGTCTTTGGCATACAAAATCATCAGGCAGGTCGAACTTGGCATCGAAGGTGGCTATCTTTCAAGCCGTGGCAGTGGATATGCGCCACTCCATGGAACGCTGGCGGGATCAGTGACATACGACCTCTATCCCGCCAATGTCTTCATCCTGTTTCGCGGCGTCGTGAGCGAGAAGCAATGGTTCGTGCCCTATGTAGGGGGCGGTTACACGAAAATGTTCTACCGGGAAACTGTCGAGAATCAGGGCACGGTCAAAGGCTCCGCGAACGGATATCATGCTCGGGGCGGGCTTCAGTTCCTCCTGGACGGCCTTGATCCCGATGCAGCAAACGACATGTACCAGGACTACGGCATAATCCACACCTATCTCTTTGTCGAAGCGGAGTACATCCATGCTGTCGCGGCATCCACGAATCTCGGCGGCACAGGATATGTGGCGGGTTTACTGTTTGAATTTTAAATCTGCAGGTTTCTATCGCTGCCCTCGGCAAGCGGCAGACACAAGAAAAGCCCACTGTTTCCCTCTTCTTGCTCCGTAATACCTCAGCATTGCGCTCAATTCAAGACATTCTCCCTCTCTGGAGTGGCGGGCGCCTTTGTTCAGAAGAACGCACTGCCAAACATTCGCAGCTGAAAACAAAAGGGCGGCGTTCGTTCCCCCGCACGCCGGTCCCTGTCGATTTCGCGATAAAATCGCAATCCCGCCCCCCGGGACCGGGCAAAACGGATATCCCTTACCAGCAAAAAACCTTATCGTTCTCGAACACATCGGCTACCAGTTTCTCGTAGAATATGCCGCCCTTATAAAGCTCTATCACTGTTACCTGGTTGCCCGCTGCCTGGAGCTCAATAATTTTTTTCGTGCTGGCATCCGGAGCTTTTTTCAAAATGTGCAAGATTTTCACGGTGCTCTCCTTCCGTCGCTTAGTAGGGCACCACGAAATCGTACTCCAGGAGCTTCTGTGCCATTTCCTCGAGTGTGATCGTCGGGTAGCCATTTTCCGAATTATTTGAATAAATCTTCAGATCCAGTTCGCTGACCAGCTCAAGCGGCTGGGCAACTTCGGGGTTTTCCCTTTCCAGTTTGCGGTCAAGGATAAAGACTTCTATCGTGTCATCGGCCAGCGTCAGGCCGCCCGCAACACGCAGCGCTTCGCTCTGACGGTCCCTAGCAATAACTGCGATTTTTTTTGTATCTCCCATGGAATGCCTCCCCTCATGTTCAGGTTGTTAAAACACCAGTATGCGGTTGCTGTCGTGGAGCATGCCCGCATTATTGTACTGGCTGCCGTACGATATGCCGTCGGTTTTTTCGTGCATCCCGATTTGCTCGCAGCTGTGGTCGCAGCAAGATATTTCGACTCCATCCACCTTCAGCAGATCGAGAAATTTGGCGTCCTGGGTGAAGCGCACGCCTTCGTCTGTCATGAATATCATGACGGACTTGCCTGCCACGCGCGCCGCCTTCACCACGCCGGCGATATGGTCAAGATTCTCATACTTCGTTATCATAATGCCCAGCATTTCAGTTGCCATAGTTTCACCTCCCTTCGTCATGACATAAATAGAGACTTGTCCCGCCTGAAAAAGGACAGTCCAATATACCATCTTTTCCCGAATTCTAACAAGTGTTTTATTTTTGATTCGGGGACAAAAAAACCGGGTAGGAAATCCCACCCGGTCTGGCGATTTATCGTTTTACACGTCCAAAGCTCTCATCGGCCTGATGAGCACGAAATAGACCATGGTCCAGTTACCCAAGATGATGAAGATGGTCGCAACCCAGCTCGATACGGCAAGGGTGGACACGCCCGTCAGGCTGTGACCGATGTTGCAGCCTCCTCCCATCTGCGCACCAATCCCCATGATAAACCCGCCCAACAGGACCTTGAAGAGCTCGTCCGCCGGCGGTACCTTCAACTTCACTTCTTTCAGGAGCTTGCCGCTGATGAACGCGCCAAGGGGCACCGCAAGCACGTAGAGGGAGCTCCACGAAAAGATCATGCCGAAGATGTTGCGGGATTCAACCGGGTTAACGGCGGCCGGATTGTTCTGATAGTCCCCGAAAAACACGGCCAGGAAGAACTCCCTGAGCGGCCCGGTGAATGAAAGGCCGCGTGCCTTGCCGCCATAATACTCCGAGGCCCACCACGCTACCACGGCAATGAGACCGGCCAGGAGTCCGGCCAGGGACCATGAATATCCCTTCTTCGCCTTGACGAAGGGCTTGCTGCCCTTGAATGTGGCCACCAGCAACACCACGGAAATCACGGCAATGACGATCCACTTATTGACGCCAATAATATTGTACAGGGTCGGGACCGTATCCTCGCCCTTCCAAACAATGCGTTCCGGTGCGATCGTCCAAGCGTAAAACGATTTCAGGAAGCCGAACTTTGTCATCGCAATGCCGAAGAAGAACCCGAACACGGCAAAGACATACGCCAGGTTTCCTTCTCCCACGCGGTACAGGATGCCGCTTCCGCACCCACCGGCGAGAACGATGCCCATCCCGAAGATATACCCTCCGATAATGTTGGCCCAGGGTACGAAGGCCTGTCGGTAGAGTGTACCGGCGACGAAGGCGCCTTGTTCAAAATGACCCAGCAAGTGCAAGTCCTCAAGCAGGTTCGCGCCGATCATGGTGACCACGACGGCGAGAAGGTATGCCCGGAACATGGTGTAGTCCTCGAAGAGCACTTCCCGGAACGCGGAATTTACACAGAAGCGGCCGCGCTGCAAAACGAAACCAAATGCTGCGCCAACGAGCAGACCGGTTACAGTAAATGCCAATGTAGAAACCATATCTTCCCCCCTCCTTGGATTTTTACCCCTTCTGTCCCCTCGACATCGTGGCTCGCAGTCTCAACCCGGGCGTTACGACTTCTTGATGAAGAGCTCCCAGTATCCCTTGTCATCGAGCTTTACTGCTTCAAAACTATAACCCTGCTTTTCCGCATAACGTGGAATGCTATCCTCTGCCGATGCAGGCGCATCGCACAGGATTTTCAGCGTCTGACCACTTGCAAGCTTCTCAAGCGCCTTCTTGGTGAGGAGCAACGGATAGGGACACACCCTCCCGAGAGTATCCAACGTTTGATCTGGTGTTGCGGTTTTGACTGACATGGTATTCCTCCTTAAGGTGGTTCATGAATTCGAGCCGCTCATGGTAAGCAGATCGTTAACAAATATCCTGATGACAATAGATTTTTTTATATCATTTGAGGCGTTTTGCTCCGGAGCATCACCTCCTCGGATACCGTTTCCATCGCGACGAAACGAGCCCTTGATGAGCGCGAGTACCTTCAAAACGACAGGTCAATAACTTATCAAAAACACCGTATCCTGTCAATACTCGTTTTCGTGATTTCACATATTAGCAACAACGCAATTAAGTATTTGTTAATGTTATAGCCACCGCTAATTTTCTTATAGCAGTGCCAGAACCGTCAGAAATATAACTGCAGCAAGGAGGGTGAATCCAACAATGATTGCGGCCTTTCGTTTTTTGAGCGCTGTTTCCGACCCGCTGTCCAGAAAAGGGGCGAGAAGCAGAACACTGAAGGCAAGCCCGGGTAGCAGTACTGCGCCAACGAAAGTCCATCTGCCGGGAAAATATTTCGTCAGCTGGTAGAGGAAGAGGAAATACCATTCAGGACGCGGGCTGTACTGCGCCAAAAAATCGATCTCCCTTCCGACAACAGGAGGGAACAGGACCGCAAAAATCAGAGCGACCTCGATGGTAAAGAGCGCCACGAGGGAAATTTCGAAGAAATAGTAGGGGAAAAATTTATTTTCCTGAGACGTAGGCATAAATTGATCCTCCAAAATTTTTGCCGTGAGAGAGCGTTTCAGCCTATGTGCTGCCTGCCATCCTGCAACGCTACATCCCCCCTGAGATCCCGATCCTTCTTAATATGTGGAAGTGCACCCAAAGAAAGAGCGCAGTGAAAAGCGGAAGCCACAGGATATGCATACTGTAGAACCGGAGCAGCGTTTGGCCCGAAACTTCAGTGCCTCCCCGGACGAATGACGCAAGAAGAGGACCAATGAACGGTACCGATGCAAGCATATTCGTTCCGATGACGGTGGCCCAATAGGCCTTCTGGTCCCAGGGCAGCAGGTAGCCTGTAAAGCCGAAGGCGAGGGTGAGGGCAAACAGCAGGGCGCCGGCTATCCAGTTTAGCTCCCGCGGGTTTTTAAAAGATCCGGTAAGGAAAACCCTGAGCATATGGAGGAGGATCATCATGACCATGAAGTTCGCGGCCCAATGATGGGTCGCACGGAGCAATCGTCCCAGCGGCACGACCTGGTGCAGGCGTTGGATGCTGTGGTACGCCTCTGCTTCCGACGGCGTGTAATGCACAGAGAGAAGCAGACCTGTCAGTACTTGCACAAGAAACAGCGTGAAGGTTATTCCGCCGAAGCAGTAAAAATAGTTTATCCATCCCGGCACCGGTTTGTCCATTACTCTCCGGTGCCTGGCGGTGAAACCCAGCCGTGTATTGAGATAATCAAAAACTCTCATAGGTTGATGACGATACTCGCAAAAAGAGGGAGCAGTCACGCCCCCGAACTCGGTTATTGGTGGTTGCGGTTACCATGAAATTCCCGTGACATACCGTACCGGCGTCCTTCGCCGGGAGGATGCCGGTCTTGATTAAACTTTCACGCCGACCAGGATGATGCCATCCTGACTCCGGGCCGGGAGCTTCGTCAGAGGCGCGGGCGGCGGCCCGGCAATGTTTTTGCCGGCCAGATCATATCTTCCGCCGTGGCATGGGCAAATGAACTCACGCTTGTCCTTGTGGTAGTTGACGAGACATCCGAGGTGAGAGCAGGTGGCGGAGAACACCGCGATGCCACCGGCATTTGATACGATGAAGACACGGGATTTTCTTTCCTTTCCCGAGACCGTGAAGAGCAGCTCAGCTTTTTTCACACCAACGCGCGGGATGTCGTCTTCGGAGATAAGCGGGAAGTAAACCAACGCCTTCCTGCGGTCCTCCGCCGGGGTTAACACCTTGACCCCGGGTATCAGAAAGCCAAGCCCCATGAGCGCAAGCAGGCCGTAGAAAGACTTTTTGATGAATTCCCTACGGCTTGTTCCCATGAGTTTTCATACTACGACGATAGAGAGAGCGTGTCAACACCGAAACAGGAGGAGATGGCCCGTGACTCGGCCCGCGGAAGCAGAGCCGGATACTTGAAATTGCAGAACCAACAGACAGGGCGAATTTGCAATGCGGCAAGACCAGGCGTAGCCTTTCCGCTATCCCCGGACGATTTTGGGTTGATGAATAGCACGAGTTCACCCACACTGTTGGACCTTGGACACGCTTTTCCTTAGACGGGACTGCGGGATTTGGTCTGTTCGTCGCCGGGGCGGGTATCTCCCCGCCCTGAAAGCTGGTCAGCAACCGCATCCCGCCGCCCGACCTCAATCGTCCCTTCGTGAAGAATTCCGTCCTTGTCCCCCGATCTTTCTTATAAATGGTAGGGGGGCAGTCGGTATCCTTGCCAGATGATACGATGGTGTTCTTCATGATGGACTATACTGCGCAATCTTCGTTGCCGGCAAAAAATCATGGCACGAAAGCCCTTGTGCGTACAACTCTCTGAAAAATAATATATTGACAAATCTTAATTTCTGCGGTATATTTTTTTCAATTCATCAACGTGCAGGCCTAACCAAAAACCCCTTAAGTTTTCAAACCCAGCACAGTAGAGCAGTAAAAGTCAGGTAAACAAACACGGATTTCTCAACCAAACAGGAAAACAATATCACCCGGAAACAACTCGCTACCGGCCGCCGCTGTTTACGTAACTTCATTTAATCACGATAACCGCGCAAACCGACGACCCGAGAAAACACTCGCCTATTTAAGCCATTATCAATATTGCGATTAAGCATGATTTCTCTAACCACACGACTGCAGGAGCTGTTTACACCACAATCACTTCCCCACTAACGGTATGAATCCCATCCGTCCAAATAAGGCCTCGGGCCGAGGAGCAAACTCATGAACTTGGTAGAACTTAAAGGAAAGAATATCGCCGAACTCACCACCATGGCGGACGAGCTGAAGGTCGAAGGCGTCAGTGGCATGCGCAAGCAGGAGCTGATCTTCGCCATTCTCCAGGCCCAGACCGAGAAGAACGGCATGATCTTCGGCGAGGGTGTGCTCGAGATCCTTCCCGATGGCTTCGGTTTCCTCCGGGCTCCGGACTACAATTACCTCCCCGGACCGGATGATATCTATGTGTCTCCCTCGCAGATCCGGCGGTTCAACATCCGCACCGGAGACACGGTCTCCGGCCAGATACGGCCCCCGAAGGAAGGCGAACGCTATTTCGCTTTGCTCAAAGTCGATGCAATCAATTACGAGGACCCTGAAATATCGCGGTCCAAGATACTTTTCGATAACCTCACCCCCTACTACCCGATCAAGAAAATCAAGCTTGAACATTCACCGACCGACTATACTACCCGCGCCATGGACCTCGTTACCCCCATCGGCATGGGACAGCGTGGCATGATCGTGGCGCCGCCGCGGACCGGCAAAACCATGCTGCTCCAGGCTATTGCCAAGGCCATCCTGAAGAATCATCCCGACCTCAAGCTCATCGTGCTTCTGATCGACGAACGGCCGGAGGAAGTCACGGACTGGCAGCGTCAGGTCAAGGCCGAGATCATCAGCTCTACGTTCGATGAACCGCCGCAAAGGCATGTCCAGGTGGCCGACATGGTGAGCGAGCGGGCAAAGCGCCTGGTGGAGCATAAAAAAGACGTCGTCATCCTTCTGGACAGCATCACCCGCCTGGCACGCGCACACAACGCAATCATCCCTGCTTCCGGCAAGGTCCTCTCCGGCGGCCTGGATGCCAACGCACTCCAGCGTCCGAAGCGGTTCTTCGGTGCCGCCCGCAGCATCGAAGACGGCGGCAGTCTGACGATTCTCGCGACCGCGCTCGTGGACACCGGCAGCCGCATGGACGATGTGATCTTCGAGGAATTCAAGGGAACGGGGAACATGGAGCTCCATCTCGACCGGAAACTGGTGGACAAACGCGTGTTCCCGGCCATCGACATCAACGCCTCGGGCACACGCAAGGAAGAACTGCTCGTGGACAAGGACGATCTGAACCGCATGTGGATCCTCCGCAAGGTTCTGAACCCCCTTTCCACCGTCGAAAGCATGGAATTCCTGCTCGAAAAGCTCAAACAGGCGAAAACGAACCGGGACTTTCTTGATGCGATGAATAAGTAATTTTTCACTTGTATTTTTGCGCAGTTTGGTATATTATTTCGACCTCAACCGCACAAGCCACAGCCAGCCGCTGTGGCTTGGCTTTTCCAAGAGAAGGAGATCAGAACAATGAAAGAGGGCATTCATCCCGACTATAAGGTGACGACGATTCACTGCGCCTGCGGTGAAGCGTTCCAGACCCGGTCCACCAAGGAGAACGTGAAGCTCGACATCTGCTCGAACTGCCATCCCTTCTATACCGGTAAGCAGAAGCTCATCGATACCGAAGGCCGCGTAGACAAATTCCGGAAAAAATACAAAAAGGCGTAACCCGGAAGGGTCATGCAGCAGGGTCCGATTGTCTTGCTGCTTGCGCCGCTCGCGAGGGCTCCTATTTGCCAGAAAGCATGAACATAGGCGGTCAAGCTGTGCTCGAGGGTGTCATGATGCGCTCGCCCCATGCCTTTACCGTGGCAGTGCGCAAGGGGGGAAAGCCCGGCGCCGAAATCGCCATCCTGAAGGAAACGATTCTTCCCATCGGGGAACGGTATCCCCTGTTTAAGAAGAAGATCATCCGGGGATCGGTCACCCTCTTCGAAGCGCTGTGGCTCGGAATCAGAGCCCTCAATTTCTCTGCGAGCGAGGCGCTTGAAAATGAGGACGGAAAGAAAGAGGAGATCAGCCCACTCGCAATGGCGGGAACCATGATCGTGGCAGTCGTGTTTTCGCTCGGTCTCTTCCTGGCGTTGCCCCTCCTCATCACCAACCTGCTCGGCATGAAATACGATGCCGTCACCCGAAGCAGCGTTGTGTTCAATCTAACGGACGGCGTGCTCCGCGTGGCGCTGTTTCTCGGCTATGTGTCGGGCATCTCGTTTATGAAAGACATCCGGAGAGTCTTCGAATACCACGGAGCGGAACATAAATCCATTGCTGCCCATGAAGCCGGCGTGGAGCTCACGGTTGAGAATGCAAGACGCTATTCCCGCATCCACCCCCGCTGCGGAACAAGCTTTCTCATAGCGGTCATTGCGCTGTCCATTCTCGTTTTTTCACTCATCCCGGGCACCTGGCCCCTCTGGGCAAAGGGGCTTTCCCGGATCGTGTTGCTCCCCGTGATCGCCGGGCTGGGATACGAATTTATCAAGTACAGCGCGAAGAAATGCCAAAATCCTCTCATCAGCGGCCTTATGAGACCGGGTCTCTGGCTCCAGCGACTTACGACGAGGGATCCATCTGACGATCAAATTGAGGTAGCCATCAGGTCCCTCAAGGAAGCCCTTGCGATGGAACCCCGCTGAAGCGGGGTTTTTTATTGCTAAAAAAACATGCCTTTGCGGTGGAATAATCTGACTTATGCTGAGCAAACTAGACGCAGTCGCAGAAAAATATGACGAACTGACGAGACTCCTGTCCGATCCTGTTGTCGCCTCCGACCACCAGCAGTACCAGAAGTATTCAAAGGAGCGGTCCGAGATCGAGGATGTGGTGAACAAGTATCGCGCCTTTCAGAACCTGCAAAAACAGCTCAGAGAGGTGGAGGAAATCACCCAGGACAAACAGGCTGATCCAGAGCTGCGAACGATGGCCGAAGCAGAGCTGAAGGACCTTCGGCCACGGATTGAACAGATGGATCAGCAGCTCCGGATCATGCTCGTCCCCCGTGACCCGCGTGATGAAAAAAACGTCTTTCTTGAAATCCGTGCCGGAGCGGGCGGCGACGAGGCGGGGCTGTTTGCGGCCGAGCTTTTCCGCATGTACTCTCGCTATGCTGAAAAGAAGCGCTGGAAGGTTACGCTGCTTGACATGAGCACCACGGGTGTCGGCGGGGCAAAAGAAGTCATCGCCCAGATCCAGGGCAAGGGCGTATTCAGCAGGCTCAAGTACGAAAGCGGGGTACACCGCGTGCAGCGGGTCCCGGCCACGGAAGCAAGCGGCCGGATCCACACATCAACAGTCACCGTGGCGGTGATTCCCGAAGCCGAGGACGTAGACGTCCAGATTGAGCAGAAGGACCTTCGCATCGATACGTACTGTTCTTCGGGACCTGGCGGCCAGAGCGTGAACACGACTTACTCGGCTGTCCGCATCACCCACCTGCCGACCGGCGAGGTGGTGGCATGCCAGGATGAGCGGTCGCAGCTCAAAAACCGGGAGAAAGCCATGAAGATCCTCAAGTCCCGCCTGCTGGAAAAAGAGCGGGAAAAGAGGGAAGCAGAGGAGGCCGCGGCTCGCAAATCGCAGGTCGGCACCGGCGACCGCAGTGAAAAGATCAGGACGTATAACTTTCCCCAGAGCAGAGTAACAGACCATCGGGTCGGAATTTCACTCTACAAGATCGACGCGGTGATGGATGGAGATATCGACGAGTTTATCGACGGCCTCACTGCAGCGGACAATGCCGAGCGGCTAAAAAACCTCTGAGCACTCCCCAGGGCTAACGCCAGGGGGTTCTAACGGCAGTGCCAGCAATTTCCTTGGCGCCGAAAAAGGAGTAGCCAATCTCGGTTGCTGTTGATCCGTCTTTAACGGGCAAACAACGCTGTCACCGCCTCGCGCTGCTGCATTGTGCGAGACTGAATCTGGCCAGGATGATTCGGCCATTCCCTGCTTCGTGTTGGAACACTGATCTCGCCCGTAAGTAAATAGTTGTCCAGTGGCCGCAACGTTTCTGCATTCGTCCCCCTGGTTCAAACCAGGGGCTTGCTGCAGAGGTGGTTGTAAACTATTTTCTTGGGGAAGCAGACCTTCGCGGCAAATTCGGGCATTCGTACATTGCGCGGCGATTTGGAACTTTCTGCTGGTACGATGTCTGCGTTACGCTTAAAAAATTCACGTCCCCCTGTTGGTTCAATCGCAAAAAGTCGTCTTTCGCGCTTGAGGGAAATCATCTTGCCGAAAAAATGCTGAAAAGGAACGATTCCGGACAATCGAAAAGACACCGTAAAAAGAGTCTCCGGCTTTTCACAAAGCCGTCGGTAGCGCGTTCGATGACTCTCGCTGAAGCAATAAACAACGCGGCAACCAGATTCATCGCAGCTGGCATCGGCACGCCGAGGCTTGATGCCGAGGTGCTGCTCCGCCATGCGCTGAAGAGAGACCGGGCATGGCTTCTGGCTCATTTTCACGACAGGCTCGACGAGGAACCTCGCGGCATTTTCGAACAGGCAGTCGAACGCAGAGCGAAGCGCGAACCATTGCAATATATAACAGGGAAGCAGGAATTCTGGGGACTTGAGTTCGCCGTGTCTCCCGAGGTGCTTATCCCGAGGCCGGAGACCGAGCTTATCATTGAGACCGTTTTGAACAGCGTTCAGGACAGGAACAAAGCATGCACTCTTATCGACCTCTGCACTGGCTCAGGCTGTATTGCCACGGTTTTGGCGAGCGAGCTGCCGGCGGCCCGGATCATCGCGACCGACAAATCTCCTGGAGCGATTGCAGTCGCCCGGGAGAATGCCAGCAGTCACGGGGTCCTAGACCGCATCCTGTTTATGGAAGGCGACCTGACCGCACCGCTGGAATCGCTTGACATTGACGGTCAGGTTGATATCATTGTCTCGAATCCGCCTTATGTGCGGTCGGGTGATTACCCCGCACTCCAGCCGGAGGTCAAGGATTACGAGCCGGCCCTGGCTCTCTTCGGAGGACCGGAAGGAACGGACATCCATCAGAGGATCATAAACGCGGCTGTCCGTTATCTGACGAGCAATGGGTTGCTCATCATGGAGATGGGAATCGGTCAGGCGGAAATACTTGCGAACTATCTGAAAAAGGTGGGACGATATCGGTCTTTTGAAATACTGCGTGACCTGGCAGGGATAGAAAGAGTCATAGCAGCAAGGAGAAAATGAGCTCATGGACAGTCAGCCATCAGGTTGCACTGTTGCGCCTGTCCGCTTTCTGGTGGCTGTCATCCAGATCCCGTCACTATTATGAAAACCATCGTAATTACCGGGGGGAATAAACTAAACGGCGAGGTCACTATTAGCGGGGCAAAAAATGCCGCGCTACCGATTCTTGCGGCCTCCCTCCTGTGCGAAGGCCCCCATACCGTCTCAAACGTTCCCCGCCTGGCCGATGTGACCACCCTGGGCAGGATACTGCAGAACATGGGTGTATCCTTCGAGCGCAGGGATCACGACATCAACGTCGATTCCACGGCCATCTCGAATCCCGAAGCGCCGTACGATCTGGTACGCACCATGCGAGCATCGGTACTCGTGCTGGGTCCCCTCATCGCTCGTATGGGAAAGGCCCGCGTGTCTCTGCCGGGCGGATGTGCCATCGGCGCACGGCCCATCAATCTGCATCTCATGGGCCTTGAAAAGCTCGGGGCTACGCTCGCGATCGAACACGGTTATGTCGTCGCGAGCGCAAAGCGGCTCCGTGGGGCGCACATATATTTCGATACTGTGACCGTCACCGGCACCGAGAACGTTCTGATGGCGGCTGCTCTCGCCCGGGGAGAGAGCATGCTCGAAAATGCCGCGCGGGAGCCCGAGATCACAGACCTGGCAAACGCCCTGATCGGGATGGGCGCGAAGATAGAGGGCGCGGGCACCGACGTAATCAGGATCCAGGGTGTCGACAGCCTGAAACCTTTGCAATACACCGTCATGCCCGACCGTATTGAGACCGGTACCTTCGTAATCGCAGCGGCGATCACCGGTGGCTCCGTCACCATCAGAAAGTGCTTTCCAGCGCACCTCGATGCGGTGCTCTCAAAAGTCAGCGAGTCGGGAGCCAAGATCAGGACCGATGAAGGAACGATCTGGGTGACCGGGGGCGAAAAAATCAGGCCGGTAAACATCAAAACATTGGAATATCCCGGCTTTCCCACGGATATGCAGGCCCAGATCATGAGCCTCATGACCCTCGCCAACGGCACGAGCGTCATCAATGAGACCATCTTCGAAAACCGCTTTACCCACGTAGCAGAGCTCCGGCGCATGGGAGCAAACATCGAAACCGACGGCCGAACAGCCATCGTCAAGGGCATAAGCAAACTATCTGCCGCCCCCGTGATGGCCACGGACCTGCGCGCGAGCGCGTCGCTCATCCTCGCTGGCTTGGCGGCGGAGGGCCAGACCGTGATATCGCGCATCTATCACCTTGACCGGGGATACGAAAACATCGAACAGAAGCTCTCGGCGCTGGGAGCAGACATAAAGAGAGTTTAGGATGAATTTGCAACGAGCGGGCAACTGACGACGGACACGGAGAAGGCTCTGCATTGGACCATGCTCATTCGCGGATGTTAAAACTGAGGTAGTTCATGAAAATCATCGATTCACAGCAGAAAGATGTCGTATCCGAACTCAAGCGAATCATCAACCGCGGCGAGACAGCAACAGAAGAAGTGGCCGCGGCCGTGGAGGAGGTCGTGGATCGTGTCCGCAAGGAAGGTGACCCGGCCATTCTCGCGTACACAGAAAAATTTGACAAGGTAAAGCTGACACTTAAGGAAATGAGGATCTCCGCCGAGGAGATCAAGGATGCATACAGCCGCATCGAACTGAAGAACGTGGATGCCCTCAAGCTCGCCGCCCGGAATATTCAGGCCTTCCATGAGAAGCAGAAAATCAGTTCCTGGGTCAGCCAGGAAGCGGACGGTGTGATCCTTGGGCAGCTTGCCAGGCCGATCCGGAGCGTGGGCGTATACGTCCCCGGCGGCAAGGCATGCTATCCGTCGTCGGTGCTCATGAATGCCATTCCCGCCAGAGTCGCCGGGGTGGAACAGCTCGTGATGTGCTCGCCCGCGCCCAGCGGCGTGCTGAATCCCTACATTCTCATTGCCGCGGACATCGCTGGCGTCGATGAAATATACCGGATCGGCGGTGCACAGGCAGTGGCTGCCATGGCATACGGCACCGCAACAATCCCGAAGGTCGACAAAATCGTGGGGCCGGGCAACATCTACGTCGCCACTGCCAAACGCTCCGTGTTCGGCCAAGTCGACATCGATATGATCGCCGGGCCGAGCGAAATCCTGGTCATCGCAGACGATTCCGCGAATCCGACTTTTGTGGCAGCCGACCTTCTCTCGCAGGCCGAGCACGATGAGCTTGCTTCCTCCATCCTCATTACGACGTCGCGGGCGCTCGCGGAACGGGTTGTCGCCGAAGTTGAGAGACAGCTCGCAAACCTCACGCGCAAAGAGATCGCCCGCAAAGCCATTGACCGTTTCGGCGCCATCGTCCTTACCGCAGGCCTCCAGGACGCGGCCGCGATCTCGAACTCCATCGCGCCCGAGCACCTCGAACTTGCCGTTGAGAAGCCCTTTGAACTTCTGGCGCTCGTCAAGAACGCGGGCGCCATTTTCCTCGGTCACTATACACCGGAATCCGTCGGCGACTATATCGCGGGACCGAACCATGTGCTGCCCACGGGCGGCACGGCCCGGTTCTTCTCCCCGCTTTCAACGGATAGTTTCATGAAAAAGTCCAGCCTGCTCTTTTATACGAAGGAAGGGCTCGATAAAGTCGGGGAAGCGGTTCAGCAGATCGCGGACGTCGAAGGCCTTGAAGCGCACGGAAATACAATCCGGGTGAGGATGAAAACGTACTAACATTAGAAACCGGAAGCCGGCGAGAGTCGAAAGACATCTTCCTGGCCTCTTGCACAGGAAGGAGATCAGATGGCTGTTAAATCAAAAAAGCCTGTTACTCAAAAAGAACCTGCGAAACAGAAGCTCAAGCTCGGCCTCCCCAAGGGGAGCCTGCAGGAATCCACCTTCAAACTCTTCAATAAGGCGGGATACCGTGTCCAGGTCAGTTCACGGAGCTACTACCCGACCATCGACGATCAAAATATCGATTGCACGCTGGTCCGGGCCCAGGAAATGGCGCGCTATGTCGATCACGGCATCTTCGATGTGGGCCTCACGGGCAAGGACTGGATTCTCGAGCAGAACGCCGATGTAGTCGAGGTTGCCGAACTCCGGTACGCGAAAGGCGGTCTTACCCCAGTCCGCTGGGTCGTGGCTGTGCCCGAAGACTCGCCCATCAAATCCATCAAGGACTTGAAGGGGAAGCGCATCGCCACGGAGCTTGTGGGCTACACCACGCGTTATCTGAAGTCCCAGGGAGTCACTGCGGACATTGAATTTTCCTGGGGCGCCACAGAGGTGAAACCGCCGCGGCTTGCCGACGCAATTGTCGAGCTCACGGAGACCGGCAGCTCGCTCAAGGCGAACAAGCTCCGGATCGTCGAGGTCATGCTCGAATCTACGACGAGGCTCATTGCAAATAAAAAGGCCTGGAACGACCCCTGGAAGCGGAAGAAGATCGAGAACATGGCCATGCTGCTTCAGGGCGCGCTTTCCGCCGAGGAGAAGGTGGGCCTCAAGATGAACGCGCCGAAGGCAAGCCTGAAGGAGATCTGCGGCCTGCTTCCGTCCATGCATGCGCCGACGATTTCACATCAGACAGACCCGGCATGGGTGAGTCTCGAAGTGATATTGGATGAAAAAGAAGCGCGGAACCTGATCCCCCGCCTCAAGCGAGGAGGAGCTTCTGGTATCGTGGAGTACCCGCTGAACAAAGTCATCCCCTAAGGCAAGCAAGGCGGCCAAAAGCCGCCTTCTCTTGTTCCCGCGATACCAAACCGATTACTTTCTGTCCTGCGAAGGGCCCCCTGCAAAATCCTTCAGCTCTCTCTTCAGCGTTTCGGGATTTCCAATCGGCGCGGCGCACCGTTTTCCCGCGCACAGATACACAGCCTCTTGCAGGGAATATCCCAATTTGGAAATTGTCTTCCCGTCCGCTGGAAGGGAGAACACGCGCACGACCTTTTCTGGAACAGAGACCTCTGTCATGGCGGAAAGATAGGCATTCACCCTTTGCTCCCCTGCGATAATCGTGATCACCATTGGATCTCCCGTGATCCAAAGCACGACATTCCCGTAGGAGGCGGCATAGGGCGCGTAGCGATGGTACTCATTCTTCAGGGTCTCCGCTGCGGCATTGCGTATTTCTCTGAATCGCGGGGCATCGCCGGCGTAGGCGAGCCTGCTCAGGAAGCGGAGCGCTCGGTAGCTGGCGAGATTATTATTTACCTCGGCAAGCATACCGGCGGTCACGGGTTTTTTGAGCGACGGATCGGACGAGATACGAAACCGCTTCGAATCTGCATCATAGAAGCGATCAATGAGAAGACGGCCGATCTGCTTCGCCCGATGAAGGTATTTTTTTTCACCGGTCGCATTATACAGATCGAGCAGGGCTGATCCGAACAGGGCATTGTCGGACAGCATCCCCTTGAGCACGGGCGTCCTGTCTCGCAGATCATGAAAGACCCCGTTGTCTCCCGCAGATAGATTCTCGAGAATGAAATCTCCGCTTTTTTTGGCCAAGGCAAGATAGGCATTCCTGCCCGTTGCCTCGTAAGCGGAAACAAGCGCACTGACCATGAGCGAGGAAGAATCCGTATAAACGGTTTTATCAACAGCAGGTGCTGTCAACTTGCTCCGGTTTTTCGAACGGTAATAACTCTCATCAGCGTCCTGGCTTCCATAGAAGGCCCCCGTTATTGCATCAGAAAGATTCGCCTGAACGTAGCGTATGGTCTCATCAACGATGCGAAGGTACTCCTTCTTCCCTGTTGCGAGAGCGGCATTCGCATAATTCCTGATCATGCCTGCATTTACGTCAAGCATCTTTTCATAATGAGGTTCTGACCAGTCCGGCATTGTGGCATACCGGAAAAAACCACCCTCCGTCTTATCGAAGAGTTCCCCCTGCGCCATATGGTCAAGCGTGGTCGAAACAATCCGCAGGGCTTCCCTGTCCTTTTGCCTGGTGTATATCGAGAGCAGAAAATCGATTGTATCAGGGCTGGGAAATTTCTGGCCCCGCCCGAAACCCCCGTTCATATCGTCAAAGGAACTTTTTATCTGCTTCAGGATATCGTCTAGGGTGCTTTTGTCCGGCAGGCCGGTAAACGCCTCCTGACGGCTTGCCCGGAGTTCTTCCAGGGTTTTCAGCTCTTCAATGCGGCCTTCGACGGCGGCGGGATCACTTCGCATAAGGATGGAAGCCCTCCTGAGGCGGCCCAGCATCTCTTCGGGGGGGAAATAATTGCCACCACTGATGACCTCTCCTTCGGGCGTGAGAATAGCAGTGCTGGGCCAGCCGCCTTGGTTATACAGCGAGTCGATGTCCGGCCGCAGGTCAGCATCAACCCTGACGGGGATGAAATTCCCGTTGATGAAGCCGATGACCCCGGGATCGGAATAGGTTGTCTCATCCATCACATGACACCAGTGACACCAGACAGCGCTGAGCGAAAGCAGAATCAATTTATTCGTCCTCTTCGCTTCGTCAAACGCGTCCTGCCCCCAGTTCCGCCATTGGATCAGATTTGCTTTGTTCGGCCGCGGCGAAAACCGGAAATCCGATGCCATCGTCATTTGCGAGCACAGAAGAACCGCGAATACAGCATTGATGATCCTTTTCATACTCCCATGATACCAAAACGCGGATGATATTTCACTAAACGCTATAATTTCCGCTTGAACAAGGCTGTTGATTCTTGTATAGTGCCTGCTATGTCTAAAAAAACCTCGAAAAACCGCTCTCCTGTCCGGCTTATCAGGCCCCAGGTGCGTAAGCTCGCGGCGTATCATGTCGACGAAACGCCTGTTCGCATCAAGCTCGATGCGATGGAGAATCCCTTCTCCCTGCCCAAGCCAATGCAACGGGAAATCGCCACTGCTGTCCAAAACACGTCGATCAACCTCTATCCCGATCCTTCGGCCAAGAAACTGAAAAAGGCGATTGCATCACTCTGGGAAATGCGGCCTGAGCAGATGATCCTCGGGAACGGCTCGGATGAACTGATCCAGTCGATCATCCTTGCCTTCGGCGGACCGGTACTCGTTCCCGTGCCTACCTTCGCTATGTATGAAATTACCTCCCGCGCGCTTGCGCAGGACGTTGTTCTAGCGCCGCTCGACCCGAGTTTCGAACTCGATGCGGACCTGATGGTCAGAAAAGCAAAAGAAGGCAAGGCCCGGGTGATCTTCCTCGCCTGTCCAAATAACCCCACGGGGAACCATTTTTCCGACGCGGCTATGCGGAAGATACTGGAAAAAACCGATGCCGCCATTGTGATTGATGAAGCTTATTACAGTTTTTCGGGCAAAACCTGGCTCCCATACCTGAAAAAGTATCCAAACATGATCATCCTAAGGACACTTTCGAAAATCGGTTTCGCCGGTCTTCGGGTCGGCGTACTGGCAGCTTCGCGGGACATCGTCGACGAGATCAACAAGATTCGTCTGCCCTACAACATCAATAGTCTCTCCCAGGTAGCCGCGGTGGCGGCGTTAAAGCACCGGAATGTCCTGGAACGTCAGATTTCGCTGTTGATTTCAGAACGGGAAAAGCTCTATAATGCTTTTTTAAAGCTCCACGGCGTCACGGCCTATCCAACGGAGACCAATTTCATACTGATCAGGACCGCTTCGAATGCCTCGACAATCCATCAAAAACTCAAGCAGGCTGGCATCCTCGTCAAGGATTTGAACAAACCCGGGCCGCTCCGGAATTGCCTGCGAATAACCATCGGGACGCCAGAAGAGAATCGTGAGCTGCTAAAACGACTGAAGAGCATTCTGGCTGCTGAGGGCCTTAGTTGAGCGTAGGTTTGAAAAGATCCACTGCATGACTCCTGCGAAAGCGGGGAATCCGAGGCTACCTTAAAATATCGCTGAATTCCAGGTGGAGCACGGAAGGACGGTCTCCGCTTAGAAAAGGACTTCTATGAACCGTAAAGCAACAATCGACCGCAAGACCAAAGAAACGGACATAAAAATCTCCCTGAATCTGGACGGGATCGGGATATACAGCATAAAAACCGCCGTGCCCTTCATGGATCACATGCTCTCACACATTGCCAAGCACGGCTTTTTCGACCTCGCGCTCAAGGCAAAAGGAGACACGGAGATCGACGACCATCACACGGTCGAGGACCTGGGCATCGCCTTCGGGCAGGCGTTGAAAAAAGCACTCGGCGACAGCAAGGGCATCCGCCGGTACGGCGAGGCCACGGTCCCCATGGACGAAACCCTGGCGCAGGTGGTCATGGATCTGTCCGGCAGACCGTACTTCGTATACCAGGTTGAGCTGCCGAAAAAGTACAAACTCAAGGACTTCGATCCTGGATTGGTGCAGGACTTCTTCCAGTCCGTTGTGAACCACGCCGGCATGAACCTCCACATACGCGTCCTCTACGGCCGCGATGTCCACCACATGCTCGAAGGGATCTTCAAGGCCTTCGGCCGCGCGCTGGACCAGGCTACGAGCCTCGATCCGAGGATCAGGGGCGTGCTTTCGACAAAAGGGAAAATCTGATAATCAACCACGGAGATCATGGTGGGAGGGCAGGCGGAAGAAGGGCTCACGATTCCCCGTGACTTCTCCGTGCTCTCTGTAGCGGAGTATTTTTATGATCGCAATTATCGATTACGGAATGGGAAATCTTAGGAGCGTACAGAAAGGTTTTGAACGCGTTGGCCGCGACGCCATGGTCACGAGAGACCCGAGGACAATTCTGAGCGCATCTCGCGTAGTACTGCCCGGCGTAGGCGCCTTTCCGGACTGCATGCGCAATCTTGAGGAGTACGGGCTGATCGAAGCGGTGTACAAAAGCATCGCGAGCGGAAAACCTTTTCTCGGCATCTGCCTTGGTCTCCAGCTCCTGTTCACGGAGAGCGAGGAGTTCGGAATTTCAAGGGGACTCGGTATCATTAAAGGCCGTGTCGTGAGGTTTAAAGGACCTCAATTCGGACCTCATGATTCAAAACTCGCAACATTGAAGGTCCCACACATGGGTTGGAATTCCCTCTCGATTCAACGCCGCGCACCGGCGCTGCAGGACGTTCCGGACAACGGCTATGTGTACTTCGTACACTCCTTCCATGTCGTGCCCGACGACAAAAGCGTGATCGCGACCACGACGTCGTACGGCATCGATTTTGTATCGAGCATCTGGAAAGACAATATCTTCGCATCCCAGTTCCACCCCGAGAAAAGTCAGGCACTGGGGTTGTCAATATTAAAAAAATTCGGGGAGCAAAAAGGATAAGGGCAAAGGGCCATGAAAAAGGGGGCGGGAGTCATGTCGCCGGCAGCAAGGATGTCGGGATCCTGTGCTTTCCCTTGCGAATGAAGACACACAACTTGCCCCTTGCTGCTCAATCTTTTGAGGTTCTCATGCTTATCATTCCGGCTATAGACTTAAAAGAAGGCAAATGTGTGCGCCTCGAACAGGGACTCATGGACAAGGCTACGGTCTATTCCGAGGACCCGGCGACCACGGCAAAGCATTGGGAGGCGCAGGGCGCCGAACTGCTGCATGTTGTGGACCTGAACGGCGCTTTTGCCGGCGTGCCGAAAAATCTTGGTGCCATCAAGGCCATCCGTTCGGCAATCAAGATCCCTATTGAAGTCGGCGGCGGCATTCGGGATATTGCAACCATCGAGTCACTTGTCTCAATCGGCATCGACCGAATCATTCTCGGAACCGCGGCGATCGAGAATCCAGCCTTTGTGCGCGAGGCCTGTGAGAAGTTTCCCGGCAGGATCCTTGTCGGCATTGATGCCAAAGAAGGTCTCGTCGCCATCAAGGGCTGGGCAGAGGTCACGAAGGTAAAAGCAATCGATCTTGCTATTCAGATGCAGGACTATGGTGTCATCGCGATCGTCTACACCGACATCAAGCGTGACGGAATGCTTTCGGGCCCGAACATCGAAGCGACGCAGGCTCTTGCCAAGGCGCTCCACATCCCGGTCATTGCGTCAGGCGGCGTCCATACCATGAAGGATATCGAGAACTTGCTCACGGTACGGTACTCCGGCGTAAGCGGCGTGATCACGGGGAAGGCGATCTACAGCGGGTCTCTGGACTTGAAGGAAGCCATACAGTTTGTAAAAATGAACGATAACCGCTGTGTGCGGTAGAAAATTAATTTACAATTAACGGCTCTATACAATCTCAATCCGGCCATCTCCAGAAGTCGGATATAATTTATGAGAAGTCGTTCCGACGTGTCCGCAATCCTCGTTGACGTTCGGTCACTGCCGGAGACGGGTCCGGAGAAGCCAGAGACCTGAGTCGTTATCTTTGTTATTTGTAATTTGGCAGTCTAACTGAGGAGCTAATGTTAACCAAGCGAATTATTCCCTGCCTTGATGTAAAAGCCGGCCGGGTTGTAAAAGGCGTGAGCTTCGTGAACCTGCGCGATGCCGGCGATCCCGTGGAGATCGCCAATGCATACGACGAGCAAGGCGCCGACGAATTGACCTTTCTCGATATAACCGCCTCGCATGAAGAACGCGGCATCATCCTTGATGTGGTACGCAGGACTGCTGAAGAGGTTTTCATGCCCCTCACGGTAGGCGGTGGTATCAAAGTGCTCGACGACATCAGGAACCTGCTTCTCGCGGGTGCGGACAAGGTATCGATCAACACCACCGCAGTCCACGACCCGGAGTTCATCAAAGCCGCATCACTGCGCTTCGGCAGCCAGTGCATTGTAGTAGCCATCGATGCGAAGCGAGTTGTCGCCCATGACCCCGACTTCAAACCGCCCTTGAAATGGGCTGACGACCCGCAATACAAATCTCTTTTCCTCTCGCATGCTGAACTCAAGACCGAGAATTCTGAGCTACGGTGGGAAGTCTACACCCACGGCGGCAGGAAACCCATGGGCATCAATGCGGTGGCATGGGCGAGGAAGATGGAAGAGTACGGAGCAGGAGAGATACTTCTCACAAGCATGAACCAGGACGGGCAGAAAACGGGATACGACCTGGATTTGACGCGAGCCGTGGCAGAAGCAGTCACAATCCCGGTCATCGCTTCGGGCGGTGTGGGGAACCTGGAACACATCTATGAAGGCTTCACCAAGGGCAAGGCCGATGCTGCCTTGGCGGCCTCGATCTTTCACTTCAAGGAATATACAATCAGGCAGGCGAAGGAGTACTTGAAAGAGCGCGGTGTGCCGGTGAGGTTGTAGGCAACCAGGGAGTCGTCCACTGCGGTAAAAAACCACGATTATCGTTTTATGGCGGGACTCGCAAAAAGCGGCACCGAGAAATTTCTGGTGCCGCTTTTATCTGTTGCATCGTATTTTTTATTTTCCCTTTACTTCGATCTCTGCTGCGCGGGACTCGTACTTCACTGTCACCTTTGCGCCGACCTTGAGGTCGCCTTTTACCTTTGTGTTGGCGTCCTTGGTCATCTCGAATTTCTCGCCGTTCTTGTCGACAACGATCACATTGTCCTTGACCTCCAGGACCTTGCCGGTGAACTGATATGTTTTCCCGGCGAATGCCGCGGTTGCCACAACCATCACTGCCACTATTGCGAGGATCAGAACACGCTTCATGCGGAACCTCCTTCAAAATAGGATAAGATGACCGAAACTATAGCGAATCTCCACCCGTCTGTCAAGCCGTTGTTCGTGCTCGGCCGGCTTCTGTACACGCTGCTCTCTCTTTCCGCTGCCTTCTGCTCACGTCGCTTTTGACCCCTCTCATCTGAATCGGTTATTACTCCCAATCCAGTAGCCTCTTCTGTCCCGTGAGCTTCTGCATCTCCGTAATGTCCTGGGAAACTTCCAGACAGCCGCGGTACTTTCCTGCTGGATCGCGGACGGCGAAGTACCGGATGAGGAGCACTCTGCCGCGCATCTGGATCCAAAATTCCGCGACATCCTTTGTTCCTGCTTTAAACGAAGTGAGAATCTTCTCCACCGTGTCGACGCTCTTAGGGGGGTGGCAATTCTGTACCTTTCTCCCGATCACTCCCGGACTGCGCGGGAAAATACGTTCTGGCGTGGCTGAATAATAAACAACCTCGTCGTTCTCGTTCACGAAGGAAAGATCCACAGGGAGATGAGTCAGGATTAGATTGACCTGCTCTGCCGTGAGCTGGCCTGTATCGAGATTCAGGCTGCCGACTTTCTCAGCGAGAAGCTCTTGCTGGAACGATCCCACCGAAGGTTTCCATTGCGTTTCGGGCTTGATCCACGCAAATCCGATCTCCTCTTCCCCTTTTCGTACTTTAGCCCATTCATCTTCGGAAAGCGTTTCAAGCGCCATGGGAAAGAGGATATGCTCTTCCTTGTAGATCATGTCATTGACCATTTTCGCCAGTGACTCAGCGGCTACCTTCTCCATCTTCCCGTCAACAATACGCTTCCGCACATCTTTGATAAACCCACGGGTATCATCATGAAGAGCCCACATGACTTTTGAGGGTCCGGTGATACCCTTTGTTTCAATGATCGGGAAAAGTTGGTTCTCCTTGCGCAGGAAATGCTTGTCGATTTGGGCGAGGCGGTCGAGAATGCCAAGGAGCTTTTCTTTTTCCCCGACATAATCGGCAATCGCTTCCAGTTCTTTCAGGATGTCCTCCGCGGCCCGGTTCTCGAGCATCAGCGTATGCACCGGATGCCCGGCAGGAAGACCGGGCACCGTCTTATGCTCCAGCGCTTCCTTGAACACCTGCACATGCACTTCACAGAGGCTTTTTATCTCGGTCTCAGGCATGCCTTCGGCAATAAGCTTCTGCTCCATCTGCGCGATTTCCCAGGGTGCCACATCCTTGATCAGTTCCTCAAACTTTTTTTTCTGCGACTCGGCATCTTTTCCAGCATGAAGTTCCTTGATGATTTCCTTCATTTTGTCAATCTTAAATTCCTGTTCATCAGGGCCGCCTTCGCCGTACGAAACAGCGACCGCTTCGCCGGTCTCCTTCTTGATCTCCGCGGCGATTTCATCGAGGAGTTTTTTCACATCCATCCCGCCGATCATGGCTACTTTTCCCAGGGATGCGATCCTGCCCACGGTCTTGCGCATGAACGCGTTATCGAGCATCTTGAATTCCGGATTAAGACTGATGAGAAAGTCCTTTAAAAAGGGATAACGAATTAAAAGATCGTTTACTTTGGTTTTCGCTGACAGATCCATAGGCGTCCTCCTTTTATGATTGCACACTATCATTCTTCATAAAAAATTCATATGATTTGTGTCATGACGGGCATGGTATCCTGGAGCTTTTCATAATCCCCTTTCTTTTTTATGCCATACTGAATGATTCCTTCAATACCCTCAGTTTACCAGTTCCGGAACTCTTTTCGTGAACTCAATAAAAAAAGGAGGCACCGCATGCGGAAATTCATTGCTCATGAAAAGTCGCACTGGAAAAATCTTCCAGGTGTTCATTTTTTGCTGGTGCCAATTTTACTCATAGGATGCGGAGGTGGACCGACGCACATGATCTGACAGGACCTGAAACCTCTGGTCACCGCTAAAGCCTTCAGAACACAGCCGTCGAGAACCGTGCAACTCCCCCTACAATCGCTCAAGCGATTTCAGGGCAGGAGAGTTCATAAGGAAATCAAGGAAGAGCTGGGTAAACACGGGAACACGCAGGAATCCCGAGGATACAACAATCGGTGATCGTCGCCTGCCCCGGATACATCCATCAGAATGCAGAGGAGCCGGCCGTAAAAGGGCGGGATGATCGTTTCATCCCGCCTTTTCTCATTCAACAACAGAAACTATTTCTTTGCCGCAATCCCCTTCTTGATCGCATTCACCACACCGTCGCTGCTGACCTCTTTGATGGTGAGAAGCATGCCCTTCTTCTCGTAGTAGCCGATGAGGGGAGCGGTCTTTTCGTTGTAGACATCAAGGCGCTTGCTGATCGCTTCCACCGTCTCGTCGGCGCGCTGAATCGTCGGGCTGCCACACTTTTTACACTTGTCCCCGGGCGCCGGTGGATTGCTCTTTATGTTGTAGATCTCCTGGCAAGAGGGGTTGGAGCAGGTCCGGCGCGTGGTCAGACGGTCCAGAATCACGTCGCGCGGAACCTCGATGTTCGCCACGAGGTCGAGCTTGATGCTAAGCTTCCGGAGAAGTGCATCGAGCGCGTCGGCCTGGGGTATGGTCCTCGGAAACCCGTCGAGCAGAAATCCCTTCTGGCAATCCCTCTCCTGGAGCCGCTGCTCCATGATGCCCATAATGAGAGAATCGGGAACCAGATCGCCCCGGTCCATGTAACCCTGTGCTTCCTTCCCGAGCGGCGTGCCAGCCTTCACCGCGCCGCGCAGAATGTCGCCGGTGGAAATCTGGACTGAACCGTCCAGTGCCGTTAAAAGTTTCGCAACCGTGCCCTTGCCCGCACCCGGTGCGCCCAACAAAATGATTCTCATTGTTACGAACCTCCTCAGATTGGAAAGTTAAATAAGTGATTCAAGTCGGCCATTATCGTACGAACAACCCAAAAAATCAAGAAAAATGTCGTTCACATACGCATACGCGATTCTGCCGGCGACTTGCGAAGAGGCCAAATCGGAGATAGAGACATTCACTATTGATAGTCGTCGAATAGGGCGTCGTTACCAAGACCCGAGAATGGATTGAACCGCAGGGGGAGTGACAGCAACCAAAAGGGGTTTTCTCAGAAAGCGTCCCGCGCCGTCGTGAGCCAGTTCGTACGATGAAGGGACTGCCACTGGAAGTATTTGCCGGGCGCCGAGTGGCGATCCTCCTACCCTTGACCGGAGCTATCATGATTGCTCATTCGTCCTGATGCCCGGCATCACCTCAGGCGCTCTGGAGGTATTCCGAGATCTTGTCCCGCAGTACCCGAAAGATCCACTCGAATTTCGCGTCATCCGATTCAAGAAGTGTAGCGCGAAAACCCTGGAGGTCGCAGTTGAATCCCGTGAGCGGTACGACGCATATGCCCGTGGAAGCCAGCAGGTAATAGACAAAACGCTTGTCGAGCGCAACGCCCGTCACAAGCTGCTCCACCCTTTCCCTGGCCGCGGAGTTTGCGACAGCGAGCTTCTGATTTGGCTTCAGGACATTTTCACGAAACATGACGGTCATGTAGAAAGCGCCGTTTGTCCGGTTCACGATGATGCCCGGGATTTCCTTCAGAAGATCGTAGGCGATGCGCGAACGCTGTTCGTAGACGGCATTGCGCTGCGCGATATGTTTTCCGTATCGGGGATCGGTCATGACCGCGGGGATCACCTTCTGCGGCAGCGTGGTGGAACAGACTTCAAGCATCTTGTCGTCCACAATGCTCTTGATGTATTTCGCGAAAACAGGGTCCTTATCCGCATTGTACACCTCGATCCACCCGCACCGCGCCCCGGGCCAGGGAAGTTCCTTGGATATGCCCTTCATCGAGATTCCGCACACGCCGTTGATCACGTCGGCAAGGGGTACCGACTTTTTGCCGTTATAGGTCAGGTTGATATAGATCTCATCGCACACGACAAACAGGTCGAATTCCTTCGCGATGGACACGATCTCGAGCAACACTTCCCGCGGGTAGACCGCGCCCGTGGGGTTGTCCGGGTTGATGACCAGGATGCCGGATATGGAGGGATTGTACTTCACCTTCATCCTGAGGTCGTTCAGATCGGGATACCAGAGATTGTTCGGGTCGAGCCGGTAGGAAACATACTCCGATCCCGCATGCGATGCCTCCGCTGATGAATGGGTGCTGTAGGCCGGGCTCGGGCCGATGACCCGGTATTCCTTCCGGAGCTGGCCGTAAACTTTGCTGATGGCATCGCCCAGGCCGTTAAAGAAGATGATATCTTCCTTCGTGATCCTGACGTTGCCGTTCCCGTTCGCCTTTTGGGCAAGATACTCCCGCGTCGCATCAAGTCCCTTCGTAGGAGAATAGGCATACGTCAGGTCATCCTTCATGGTGCCGATGATAAGGTCCTTGATCCAGTCCGGGAGCTTCTCGCCCTTCTGCACCGGATCGCCGATGTTCTCCCAGTTGATCTCGATCCCTAACTTGCCGAATTCCTTGGCAACTGCGACGATTTCGCGGATCTCGTATTTAAGCTCGTCAGCGCCGAGTGAAACAATGTTATTTCGCATGAAATTCCCTCAATGTCAAACTCTAAAAAAAAATTTACCCTTGCGGACGCAGAGGGCGACGGGGTTCCAAAATCAAATTGTGCAAAAAAATCCGCGCTCTCCGCAGTTTAGACGATTATACACCATTCCCGATTAGAGGTGCGAAAGCGGAGACCGAATTCATCTTACCAAATTAAGCATCACGGAGTAAAGCCTAATTTTAGCCTTTTCTGGTCTGAAGGGCCTGGCCGGAGCCCGTGAGCTTCCGTTCCACGTAGGTACGGACAAAAGCAACCGCACCGTTGATCTCCTGCACGTCGGGCAGCACCTTGGCTAATTTATCGATATATCCCCGCTCAAGCACCATCCGAAGCGAATCGGCAAAATTGAGATCATAGAGCCAGGACAGCTGAAGAAGCTTGAAATCGTTCAAGGTCCGCAGGTCCGCCTTGTTGGCCATTTCACCCCGGGTCAGACAGGCAAGAATCGCCGGCGAGTAGTCTGGGACATCGGCAAGTCCGAGGCCGACAGCCGTTGCCCTGCCATCGTGATCCTGGTTGAAATAGTCAACAAACACGCGCCATATATCGAGCTTGTCCGCATCACGGATCAGTTTGACGAACAGCATGGTCCTGTCGTCAAGATTTCCCGGCAGGGAGTACACATTATGCAGCGTCACTGTATGCACGATAAGGTTCCGCTGATCTTCGAGCAATGTTCCGAGGACGTCCTTAGCGAGAAGCACCTGTGCTCCCAGGGTTGCGTGGTTCACTGAAATGCTGTCATCAAAGGTTTTGTAGCGCCGGTATTGCGGGAACCTGCCGACGTCATGAAGCAGCGCAACCGCCTCGGCGAGCAGCAAGTCCTCTTCATTGAGCCGCAGGGCGCGTCCGATCCGCAAGGCATTCTTGCACACTTCGTGCGTATGGAGCTGCTTGACCGTGATATTTTGCTGATCTTCCCGGACCGGGGTGGAGAAGGAAGCGCAATAGCCGGCAAACCATTTTTTAAGCGATATCAGTTCTTCCTGTTTCATAATTGACTGCTCCCGCAAGCCCGGTGATTGTACTTCTTTGGCTCAAGCGAGTCAAGGGCCTCTGCTACGCGTCTCTGCTACGCGTGTCTCTGGTGCGTGTCCATTTGGCAAATGGGTTGACAGGAGAAGAGGCTTCCGCTATCATTGCATGAAAAGAGAGGAGGAACAACGTATGAAAGTTATCGGCCTGTTTTTCGCGCTATTGCTTGTTTCAGCAGCTCCTCTGTTTGCCGCTCCTGCCACGATGCAGGACGGCAACTGGGAGATCACGATGAAGATGGACATGGCGGGTATGCCCTTTGCCTTGCCGCCCATGGTCACCACCCATTGCTACACTAAAGAGGATATCAACGATTCGAAAAAGACAATCCCCAGCACGTCGCAAAAGAATGACTGCGAAAAAAAGGACGTGACGGTGGTGGGAAACAAGGTTACCTGGAAGATGCAGTGCAAGGACGGCAGCACCGGCTCCGGTGAAATGGAATACAAACAGACATCATACAGCGGCATGATGACGCTGGAAAAAGCCGATAAAAAGGGAGGAACATCAAAGATTATCTATCACATGAGTGGAAAAAGAATCGGCGATTGCAAATAACGGCCTGGATGGTCTTTGTTGCAACGTACCTTGCGCCCCGCATGTTCTGTGCGGGGCTTTTGCTTTTTTTGCAGAAGAGGAGTCTTTGCCATGTTCATCCGTGAATTACATGCTTGCGAGGAATTTGTCGCCGGAGACAACTGTCTGCTCCGTGAGATACTGCACCCCGATAAGGAGGACCTGGCCCTGCGTTACAGCCTGGCACATGCGGTCGTGAAACCGGGCGATACGACCTGGATGCACCGCCTCAGGACTTCCGAAGTTTATTATATTATAGAAGGCGAAGGCATCATGCATATCAATGGCGAAGACGCGCCGGTCAGATCCGGATCAACCGTGTACATTCCTCCCGAGGCGATCCAGAGCATCACAAATTCCGGGGAAAGCGACCTCAAGTTCATCTGCATTGTCGATCCGGCATGGCGAAGGGAAGATGAGGAAATAGTGTAGGAGCGATTTCCCGTGGCTGCCCGGTTTCATCACAAACAAGACATGATAAAGTCGGGCGCCCCTCCGATGTCCTTGCGCCACGTGGTGCAACATATCAATGAGCTACAGCAACCTTGCCTCTCGGAAAGATGCTGCGCAAAACAGCCGGACCTGCGCTTACTCCTGTCCATCTCGACCTCGAAAAATCATTTGCCATAACAGCCGTCCTGCGTTATTATAAAAGACTTGTACTTGTGCAGAAAATCCAATCAAAAAGGGTAACGAATGCTCCAAGTCACCAACATTGAAAAATCTTACGGGAAGCAGGTGCTGTTCGACGGCGTCAGCTTTACCGTAAACCCCCGTGAGCGCGTGGGACTGGTAGGGCGGAACGGCCACGGCAAGTCCACGCTCTTCCGTATGATACTGGGCGAGGAACACCAGGACGCCGGAACGATCACGACGCCTTCCGGCTATACCATCGGCCACCTCTCCCAGCACATCCATTTCACCGAAGATACGGTCCTTCAGGAAGCGTGCCTTGCCCTTCCGAAAAACGAAGACCACATTGACGAAACCTACAAGGCAGAGGCCATCCTGCATGGCCTCGGGTTCACGAATGATGACTTCGGCCGCCATCCCTCATCCCTCTCCGGCGGATATCAGGTGCGTTTGAATCTTGCCAAGGTGCTTGTTTCCGAACCAAACCTCCTGCTTCTCGACGAGCCCACGAACTACCTCGACATCGTCTCGGTCCGCTGGCTTACGTTGTTCCTTCGCGCCTGGAGGAACGAAATGATCATCATCACCCACGACCGTGATTTCATGGACAGCGTAACGACCCACACCATGATCATTCACCGGTGCAAAATGAGGAAAATCGCGGGCGGAACCCAAAAACTCTATGACCAGATCCTTCTGGAAGAGGAAATCTACGAGAAAACGCGCCAGAACGACGAAAAGAAGCGCAAGGAAGTGGAGCAGTTCATCAACCGATTCCGGGCGCAGGCAACCAAGGCCAGCGCAGTCCAGTCACGTGTCAAAGCGCTCGCGAGGCATGAGAAGCTCGATAAACTTGAGGAGATCAAATCGCTCGACTTCAAGTTTCGGTCAGCGCCGTTCGAAGCCAAGTGGCTCATGACCGTGGAAAACCTGACCTTCGGCTTCTCCCAGGACAGCCCGAAACTGATCGACGCACTTTCGTTCGCAGTCGGCAAAAAGGACCGCATCGGCGTGATCGGCAAGAACGGCAAGGGCAAGACAACGCTCTTGAACCTGCTGGCACGGGAAATTTCTCCCACCTGCGGCGACGTCAGGCTTCATCCGAACACAAAGATCGCGTATTTCGGCCAGACAAATATCAACCGTCTGCGGCCGGAAAAGACCGCCCTGCAGGAAATCATGGATGCACACCCGGACAACGCCCAGGGAGAATCCCGCTCCATCTGTGGCCTCATGATGTTCGAAGGCGATAATGCGCTGAAGAAGGTGAGCGTTCTCTCCGGCGGAGAGAAGAGCCGCGTGCTGCTTGGCAAGCTCTTGGTCTCGCCGGCCAATATGCTCATGCTCGACGAGCCCACGAACCACCTGGACATGGAGTCCATTGATTCGCTAATCGAGGCGATCGAGGCCTTTGACGGCGCCGTCATCATCGTGACCCACAGCGAGCTGATCCTCGAGGCAGTAGCGACCAAGCTGATTGTCTTCGACAACGACACCGTCTCGGTTTTCGAAGGCACATACCTCGATTTCCTTGAACGGAGGGGATGGAGCGACGAAGGCGGTGTGCGCGTAAAGAAGGGAAAGAAGCAGCAGGTTGACAGGTGCGCGAACCGGAAGGATGCGAAAAAACAGCGCGTCACAATCGTATCGGACAAATCAAAGGTCCTGAGTTCGCTCAAGAGCAGGATCGCGGCCATCGAAGAAGAGATCGTGAAACTGGAGCAGGCCGCGGAGCGCGATACCCGGGAGCTGCTGGATGCTTCCGTTAAAGGCAAAGCCCTGACCATCAAACAGCTTTCGCAGTCGGTCAACGAAGCAAAAGCAAAGATCGAGAAGCTTTTTGCCGAGCTTGAGACGGTGACCGCAGAGCATGATGCAAAGGCGCAGGGGTTCGACCAGCAGTTGAACGAGCTGGCGCAAATCAGTTAGATTAATTCCTCATGAACGATCCTCATGCCATGTCGGGCTCAAGCCGCTTTGTCCATTCATGCCAGAACGACCTCAAGCAGTGGCTGTCGGGGCTTTATTGCGTCGCTTGAATCGAGTGAGCGTTTTGATTGATTATTTCCCCATGGACAGCATCTGGATCGTTTTTTTGACTTCTGCTGCATCAGGCGCATTCGGCACGAGCTCAAGATACCTCTGAAACTCCGGAACTGCCTGCTTGTTGTCGTGCAGGTCAGTGGACAGGACGACGGCGAGGTTGCGGTGCCCGTTCGGGAAGTTGGGATCGATTTTAAGCGCCGTCCGGTACTCCTCGACTGCCTTGTCGAACTTGCCTATCCCGCGGTAGCAGGTCCCCATGTCAACCCGTACGGGGACATTCTTCGGGTCCAGGGCCAGCGCCTTCTCATAGGCATCGATGGCCTCATTGAAGCGCTGGGCATCCATCAGCGTATTGCCGAGATTGATCCACGCCTCCTTGTTTTTGGGTGACGTTTTCGCCGCCTGCTCAAGCTGACTAATGTCGGTCTGCGACGGAATCGGGGGGACATAGGTTACCGGCCTTTGTTCTTCCTTCTTCTGTTGACACCCGAATGCCCCGATCATCAGTGCCACTACCATCATGATACTCGCTCTCTTTTTCATCATTCCTCCTTCTCGGGATGACTCGTTAAAAGTTTGCATTCACGCATCCATTCAACGTTTCGATGCCTCAACCTTCAACTTCGCATTTCTTCTATCCTTTTATAAAGGAACAGCAGTAGTCAGTCAGCTTCTTCACCTTGAGCTTGAACTTCGCGTTCGGCGCCACTTCAAAGGACTGTCCGCTCTTGACAGACTTCCAGGTCGTCTCTCCCGGCAGGAGCACATCGAGGTCTCCGGACAGGATCTCCATGAGTTCCTTATCGGCGGTGCCGAATTCAAATTCTCCTGGCAACATTACGCCGAGCGTCTTCTTGGACCCGTCAGGAAAAAGCACGGTCCTGCTGGTGACCTTGCCGTCGAAATAGATGTTCGCCTCACGAACTACTGTTACGCCTTTCAATTCCGACATAAGCCCCCCTTTTCAAGCCACGGATCACCATTATGAGCTAAAAAGCATGTCCTGTTTACTGAAGTAAGCATTATCCTCAAATCCCCGGTGCGAATTACTTTGTAGTTTTTGTGTTGCCGGGTTTTTCCATGCTGCTCCTCATCGCGTCCCTCAGCGTTTATCCGTGGTTATTTGTGTCGTTTTACCTCGTCAAATGCCGGTACTTGATCCGATGTGGCTGGTCTGCATCCGCGCCGAGGCGCTTCTTGCGATCTTCTTCGTACTCCGTATAGTTCCCGTCAAAGAAAGCGACTTTGCTTTCTCCTTCGAACGCCAGGATGTGCGTTGCGATTCTGTCGAGGAACCAGCGGTCATGGCTGATCACTACGGCGCAGCCCGCGAAGTTTTCGAGCCCCTCTTCGAGCGCCCGCATAGTGTTCACATCGAGATCGTTGGTCGGTTCATCGAGCAGCAGCACGTTCGCTTCCTCTTTCAGGATGCGCGCGAGGTGCACGCGGTTCCGCTCTCCGCCGGAGAGCACGCCGACTTTCTTCTGCTGGTCCGTGCCCCCGAAATTGAATCGCGACACATAGGCGCGGGAATTCATCAAGTGCTTGCCGAGCTGCACCTGTTCCTGGCCGTCGGTGATCACCTGCCAGATAGTCTTGTTCGGGTCCAGCACGTCGCGGCTCTGATCCACATACGCGAGCTTGACGGTATCTCCGATTTTGATCGCGCCTTTGTCCGGTTTGTCCTGACCTGTTATCATACGGAAGAGTGTGGTCTTGCCGGCACCGTTCGGCCCAATGACCCCGACAATGCCACCCGGCGGAAGCAGGAAGGACATATTCTCCACAAGGATGTTGTCACCAAAGGCCTTGGTAACGTTCTCTGCTTCAATGACGACCTTGCCGAGCCTCGGTCCCGGCGGAATATAGATTTCAAGCTCTTTCGCGCGCTTCTCCCCCTGCTGGCTCAGGAGCTGCTCGTAGGAACTGATGCGCGCCTTTGATTTCGCGTGCCGACCCTTGGGAGACATCCTGATCCATTCGAGCTCCCGCTGGAGCGTCTTTTGCCGGTCGCTTTCGGTCTTCTCTTCCTGCTTCAGGCGCTCCTGCTTCTGCTCGAGCCAGGAGGAGTAGTTCCCTTTCCACGGAATGCCCTGTCCTCGGTCGAGCTCAAGGATCCAGCCTGCAACATTATCGAGGAAGTAGCGGTCGTGCGTGACCGCGATGACCGTCCCTTCATATTGCTGAAGATGATGTTCGAGCCAGGCAACGGATTCCGCATCGAGATGGTTCGTGGGTTCATCGAGAAGGAGGATGTCGGGCTTTTGAAGAAGCAATCGGCAGAGCGCCACACGCCGTTTCTCGCCGCCGGAGAGAACCTTCACGTTCGTGTCGCCTGAAGGACATCGTAGGGCGTCCATGGCCATTTCGAGCCGGCTGTCCAGCTCCCAGGCGTTCAGATGATCGAGCTTCTCCTGTACCTCTCCTTGCCGCGCGATGAGTTTGTTCATCTCATCGTCTGACATGGGATTTGCGAAGCTTTCGTTAATTTTGTTGTACTCGTTCAGGAGATCGACTGTCCCCTGTACGCCCTCTTCCACGATCTGGCGAACGGTTTTATCAGGATCGAGCTTTGGCTCCTGCTCGAGCAGACCCACGGTGTAGCCCGGCGAAAGCACGGCATCGCCTACAAACTCTTTGTCCTTTCCCGCCATGATCCTGAGGAGCGAGCTTTTGCCCGATCCGTTTAGACCGAGCACGCCGATCTTGGCGCCGTAGAAATAGGACAAATAGATGTCCTTCAGCACCGGTTTTTTGTCGTAGAATTTGCCCACTCCCACCATGGAGTAGATGATTTTGTTCGGTTCAGCCATGGCTGCTGTTTTGATCCTCCTGAAATTCGTAGGTTCTTTTGTACACTGTATCGTGGCCGCCTGTCAATAACAAAAAAGGCACGGACAAACGTGGAATTTTACCCCCCGAATGGGAAAATAGTAAGACTATTTCCACGCTTTGCCGCAGTTTTGCTATACTTATTCCTAAATGAAGAACGTGCTACCGGTCCCATAAAAAAAGAGGTGCTGACATGAGCGCTGAACCCATATGCCCGACATCTAAACTCGATAAAATACTCGTCACAACCGATCGGTCCTCATTCAGCGAGGGCGCCATTCGGGAAGCGTTGAACTTCTCGAACAAGTGCAACAGCCACCTTTACGTTATCTCGGTCCTCGAACCAAACCCCGACTATGAAACCATCGGTGCGGGCATCTACGAGAAGGAAGAGCGCCAGGCGGCGGAATACCTTGAAACCATCCATGCGCGGGCGGTAAAAGAGGGAATCTCTTTCTGCGAGACCAAGCTACTCTTCGGACAGGACCCCTACCGCCTTATCGTCAAGGAAGCCGGGGAGAAAAATGTGGACATGATCATCATCGGCAGACGCGGCCGCAGCGGGATCATGAAGATGCTTATGGGAAGCGTGACCGCAAAGGTCATCGGCCATGCGCCATGCAAGGTCCTGGTCGTACCCCGCGCAGCCCGGATCGAATGTGGGAACATTCTGGTAGCCACCGACGGGTCGGAGCACAGCTTGGCAGCTGCGGAGGCGGCGATCGGAATCGCGAGACAGTGCGGAAGCAGCATAATTGCGGTTTCAGTCAAGGACGTGGAAACCGAGACAGCGGACACCGGAGCGTGTGTGAACGCAGTTGCCGACATGGCCCGCAAGGCGAACGTACCCGTCAGCACGGAGACGCCTAGAGGCAGGGCTCATGCGGTGATCGTTGAAATGGCGGGGGGCAGGGGGGTCGATCTCATTGTTATGGGAGCGCATGGCAAAACCGATCTGCGGCACCTTGTCATGGGAAGCACCGCCGAAAGGGTCATCGGGCTTGCCAATTGCGCCGTGATGGTTGTTCCGGCCCGTGCGGCTTAGACGGGCGTCGGGTTCCCTGAATATCGACTCTGGGCCCCACTTGAGAGGCGCAAGTAAACGAGCAGGAAAACGTGGATTGCAGGAATCCCGGCATTACTCCTTCTGTTTGGAGTTCGGGTAGAGCTCAGCGAAACAGGACATTATTTGGGCCATCTCTTTCTGCAATGGGTAGACGTTGCCAGACTCGGAAAGGGAACGTGAGAATATTCAACCGATGCTAGGATTTTGCGCTTGCATACCGAGACAGTACATCTTTTAATTCTTCATCGTACTGGAGGCCGTCCATTTTAGCACGGGTAAGGTCGGTGCGTCTCAGGCGTGCGTTGCGCATGTCGGCACGGCTCAGGTTTGATGCGGTCAGTATCGCATCGAGGATGTCCGCTTCCCGCAGGTCGGCTGAGGAGAGGTTGGCATTACTCAGGTCCGTGCCATAGAAGTTTGCGCCCCGGAGATCGCATCCGGAAAAGTCCCCGCAAATCATGCTCGCGCTCCGGGCATGGATCTTTGTCATCACCGCGCCTCCGCAGCGCACCATACCCGCATCGGTCATCTGAAGATTTGCGTTCGAAAGGTCCGCTTTCTCGAAAATCGCGGCGGCAAGTTTCGAGTTCGTAAAGTCGGCTTCCCGTAATATTGCTTCGGTAAAATCAGCGCCCGTGAATGTGGAGAACGTAAGGTTGGTCTTGTAAAGGACCGCTTTTACAAACGACGCGCCGGTGAAGTTCGAACTGCTCATATTGCAGCTCGTGAGGTCGCAGCCTTCAAAGCTCGATCCGCTGAGGTTTGCGCTGCTGAGATCGGCCCCGGCAAGATTTGATCCATCGAAACGTATTCCGAGAAGTTCCATATTGCTCAGGTTGACACCCGACAGGTCACAATTTGAAACGTCCCCGCTCGTCGCGACCGATGCTTGCACGTCTTTTTTCGACTGTTTTTCCATGTTCGGGTATCTCCCCATTCGAGGAATGGCCAGCGCCCGAAAGCCCCTATTCCTTCAGCATTTCCTCAATCGTAAGTTTCACTGAATCGCAGAGCGACGGAAGATCATATCCTCCTTCGAGCGCGAACACGGCGGGGCAGGAGGTACAGCTGTTAAGAATGCTCCGGACGATGCCGTGGATCCCTTCGTTGGAAACGCGGATGTTGGCATGGGGATCATTCACGTGGATGTCATACCCGGCTGAAACAAGCACGAGATCGGGATCGAAACGCTGGATGAGGCCGGGCAGGATGTCCTGGTATACCATCAAGTAGTCCCTGTTCCCTGATCCTGCCTGGATCGGGACGTTGTAGGTAAAGCCAAGACCCCTTCCTTTGCCGCGCTCCATGTCCCTGCCCGTATCGGGATAGTAGGGATGCTGGTGTGTGCTGAAATAGAAGACGCTATCGTCCTCCTCGAAAATGTGCTGGGTACCATTGCCGTGGTGGGCGTCAAAATCGACGATAAATACGCGTCGGTAGCCGCTGTACCGGGCATACCTTGCGGCCACGGCAACATTGTTAAAAATACAGAAACCCATGCCCTGATCTGCTTCGGCATGGTGTCCGGGGGGCCGGATTGCGCAAAACGCCCGGTCGATCTGTCCCTGTCTACATTGCTTCACCGCCTCTATGACCGCGCCTGCCGCGTGGAGCGCGGCATCAAGCGAACCCTCCGACAGAAACGTGTCGGGATCGAGCTCTCCGGAACCGAAGCTCTTGATCTTTTCGATATATCCGCGGGTGTGGACACGGGCGATGTCATCGAAGGTTGCCAGCCGCGGGCTGAGGAGGATCAGCCGGGGCCAAAGGCCTGCTGCTTTAAGCGTGATGATGATATTGATAAGGCGGTCGGGCGAATCGGGATGCCAGACCGGCGGCTCATGACGCAAAAAGACTTCATCGAAAGCAAAACCAACTTTTTTCATAAGGAGGGTGACCGGCTGTTGCAATAACCGGGAACAAATACAGAGAACGGTTCGGCTACCCGTTCACCGATTGTTCGACAATTATTTCCCGCACGCCGGGCAGGCGGGGTCCTTGCGAATCTTGAATTTTTTAAAGTCCATTGTGGCGCCTTCCCATACGAGAAGCTGTCCCTTTATGTTTGTGCCGGTACCGGAAAGGTATTTGAGCGTCTCAAGAGCCTGAAGCGATCCGATAACCGCGGGCGTTGCGCCCAGCACGGGAAAAACTTCCTTGGGGGGAGCTTCCGGAAAAATGCAGCGAAGACACGGCGTTTCCGGGGACTGGATGAACGACAGCCTGCCATCGATGCCCCAGATGCTGCCGTAGACAAGGGGAATCTTTTTTCTGATGGCACATTCGTTCAGAAGAAATCGGGTCGGAAAATTGTCCATACAGTCAAGAATGATGTCGGAATCGCCCACGAGCCGGTCCACATTGTCTTCAACGATCTTGTCCGTAAAGGCAGTGACCGCGATCTCGGAGTTGAGGCGCTCCAGGGTCATCTTTGCAGAAACAGCCTTGTTCGTTCCGATACGGGTATGATCGTGCAGAATCTGGCGGTTCAGGTTGGACCAGTCGGGAGAATCGAAATCGCAGATCCTGATGTTCCCGACGCCGGCAACGGCAAGGTAGATCGATACCGGCGACCCGAGCCCTCCTGCACCGGCGATGAAGACCACGGACTTTTTTATTTTCTTCTGGGTCTCCTCGCCCCACCCCTCCATCATCATCTGCCGTGCGTACCGCTTCTGCTCCGTGTCGGAAAGATTCATCGAGAGATACCCCCCGCCATTCTTGAAATTTTCGAAGATGACAATACAAAAAGCCGGGCCGCTTACGGTCGTGATGACCTGCACCGTCAGAGAAAATCTGCGTTACGAGGAATTATTATAAGCCGCGTTAAACTGTTTAATCAACAGTTTATTTCAGTTTTATCCGGGCTTTGCGCAGCAGCAGGTCGGGCACGTACGATGATTTAAATACCCGGAGGTTTTCTTTGTCCAAATCCTGTTCAAGATTCAGAAATTTGTATTGGGGCGGCAGGATCTTCGCAAAGTTGTTGAACATGTACTGGTACACACCCTTGAATTTGATGCGGGCCTTGGCGAAATGGAGAACAAAAGTCTCGTTATTCACCTCTTCACCGAGTACGAACCCGGCCGGTTCGTTATCCGCGTAGTAGATTCCGCCGCACAGGACGAGTTCGTCATAGCGGTCGAGCGCTTCGAGACAGGGGGCAAAATCAGTATCAGCGGTGTTCGTCGCCGTCTTCGCCTGCCAGTCCTTGAGAATGAAGCGCGCCTGGTCGAGACGCTCTTTGGTGAGAGGAAGGGCATCATGCGGATAGAGGTTCAAAAACTGCTTGAGCAGGTTCCTTTTCTTGTGCAGGTTCCTTCCTTTATAAGTCCTCATCTTTTCGACGGTGTAGACATAATCCTGGTCACCCTCTTTAAATTCGACCTTGAACTCATCATGCCCGAAAAAAGGAAGCCATGCCTCGGGAATCGGAAAAAGGAAATCCACGGCTTTCATGAACTCCTTCAGGTATTCACGTTCCAGACTGCGCACATCTACGGTCGGCATAAGGTAGAGATGGCCGTCATAGGATTTCCCCTTGATAAAAATGTCCCGGTCTGTGATGATCTCGTAATCGTGGTTTTGCCTGAAGAGGTAGAGATTGGCAAAGGTATACTCGGAAAGGCCGGCATTCGCCTGCCTCAGCCGCGGCGCGAGGATGTCTTTGTGGCGAAGGTCCAGCTTCTCAGTATGCATGAATTCAATAATAAAGGATAACGGCATTTTGTCAAGTTTCTTATGCCGGGCTGTCTTATGCCGGGCGATGAACTGCTCATCGGAGAATTATGGTATACTTCATCTATATAAGACCATTTTAGTATAGGTCATCTCGTGAAGGAGGGTGTCATGCTCGTCATTGCGGATAATTTAAATATCCGGAACACGGAGTATATGGGAGCTGTAAAGAGAAAAGACGGGAAAGCTATAGAAACCATGGCAAAGGATCTGGCGGGCAGGGGCGCGGAACTCATCAATGTGCAGGTTTCTCCTGACGGGAGCGGTGACGAGGCCCTTCTCCCCTTCGTGACTGAAGCGATCCAGAAGGGCGCCGGTATTCCGCTATGCCTGGATTCGAGAAATGTGAAGGCACTGAGCAAGGCGATTCCGCTCTGCGAGGAGCCCCCGATCATCAATTACATTTCGGCTGACGAAAAAAATCCCGACGACCTCCTCGCCCTCGTGAGCAAGTCAAAATCGAACCTCATCGTCAGGGCGCTGAAGGGCACGGTGCCGTCCACGCTTGAGGCCAAGCTGCTGATCATCGAGGATCTTCTGGAAAAGGCGAACGCCGCCGATATTCCGAATGAACGGCTGTTCGCCGACCCGTCGGTGGTGCACATCAGCAAAGGCATGGGACAGGAGCACCTGCTTAATGCCCACGAGAGCATCATAGTGCTGAATGAGATGGTCGACCCGCCGCTCAACACCGTTATCTGGCTGTCGAATGTGACGACCAGCCTGCCGAAAAATCTGAAGTCGACGGTTGCATCATCCTATCTCAGCTACCTGGCCGGCGCCGGCCTCAATGCGGCAATCGTGGATGTCAGGGACAGGGAAATAATGAAGGCGGTCTACCTGATCAAGACCTTCCGTGATGAGACCACCTTCGCAGCAGGGGATCTGGCTTAGGCGATTCAGGAGCCGAGAATTTGCAAATCCGCGGGATGCAAGACCCCGCGGATTTTTTTTATTCCCGACAGCGGCAGAATTCAGGCTGCGTCGAGATACACGAGGGGTCGTGCACTTGATACGACATTCAGTATTCACCGATTAGCATATTCTTTCTGTACTTCCGGAATAAGCTGCTGGTACTCCTCATAGGGGATCTTCGAATTCCACTTGTCCGTTACCATGCCGATACCGATCACCAGGTAAAAGAGTGCGATAAGGAGCACCGGGAAAACCCAGGGCTTTACGATGCCGTTCTTTTTTCCGAGCTTGTAGGTAAGATCAAGCGCGCCCTGTGAAGGGCAGTGGCTCACGCAGGTTAAGCAGCCGAAGCACTCCTCGGACTTGACAACCTGCTTGCTTTCAACATCGATCAGTGTCGGGCAGTGCCGGGTGCAGGCGTGGCAGTTGGTGCACTTGTCCTCGTTCCGCCGCACCTTCAAGGGGCTCAACCGGCTCAGAAGACCAAGAAGAGCGCCATAGGGGCAGAGATAGCGGCACCAGAAGTTCTTGTACAGCACCGAAAGCGCAACCAACACGATAAGGATCCACATCGTGAGTGATGACATCTCGGTAAAAAACTTCATCATTCGTACATCCACGACTTTGTAATAGTCAGTGATCATGAAAAGGACCATCATGTTCGGCGCCATGGCAATACCGATCAGTACAAGGAAAATGCCGAGAAGAAGGTATTTGAGGGACCGGAGCGAGATATCCGTGAATTTGCCGATGCGGAAGTTCCGGCCGAAGATCCTCTCACCGAGCATCCAGGTATATTGGGAAATCGTACCGATGGGACAGATCCAGCCGCAAAAGCCCTTTTTCATGACGAGGGAAACGCCGAGGATGGCGACGAACATGATGAAGCCCGACGGGTGGACCGGGTCGACGATCCCCGTAAAAAGAAAATACTTGAAGGCCATAAGGCCGCCGATCGGGAGAAAAGCGTCGACCGACGCGGGCCGCTGGACAATGGGGTGGCCCGAAGTTAGGAACTGCTGAACGAACTGGTAAAATTGATACCCGATGAAAATAGTGAGCAGGAGAAAGCCGGCCTGCACGGCATAGCGGAGCCGGCGGAGATATGTTTTCCGGTTATCCATGGGCCCATAATACCCCACCGTGGGCTAAAATGATATGATATTGATCATAGGCTGTATCTCCTTTTTTTTGAATGGCCTTGATCATTCCCCGCCACGTTGCATTAAAACCTATGGAGGTCGAGTCTTCCTTCTCCTTACTCCTTACTCCTTACTCCTTCATATGATAACAATCTTGGCACGTGCAGCCGGCCGGCTTTTGCGCGCAGGGTCCCTGATCCTTCCTCCGCAAAACGAGCCTGCCGCAGCGCAGCAAGTCCTCCCCGCATTGCTGCCGCCGTGAGCGCTACCAGCTCTTCGTGAGCGGTCACAGGGCAGATGCCGAGTTCGCAGGTCCTGTCGCCGGCGGGTTCGCATCCGCAACTTTTATGTTCTCATCGGTTTTTTCCTTCACGCTCGTTCATGACAGGCGTCCCTTTCTTTTCATGACGATCATTCCTGATTCATTTCAAGAAGATTGAATAGAACCGTTTCAACCAGATATGCTCATCGCTGCGTTTAAATTCATATGTGGCTAACAACATGGCGGTGGAAGCGTGAAAGTCATTTATCCCGAGACAATAAACTCTTTATCTCGTCCCGGCGCAGAGATGAAACATTGGAAGAAATTACCTGTTTCTCCCGATTATGGAATCGCCTTTACATTCTTTGTGCAGATGTGCTATTTATTATATATGCTTCACGATCTGCATAATTTTTTTTATCCAAAAACCGTGGCCTTGATAGGCGCAACGGACAATGTTGCAAAGCCGGGGCGCACTATTCTTGAAAATCTTTCCCATTTCAGCGGAGCTGTCTATCCGGTCAACCCGAAACACCAGACGCTGCTCGGCCACCACTGCTACCCGTCCGTTTCCGCTGTCCCCGAGGACATAGACCTCGCGATTGTTGCGCTCCCTGCCCCGCTGGTGGAGCAGGAGATCGGCCGTCTGCATGAAAAAGGCATTCGCCGTGCCATCTTGGTCAGTTCGGGATTTGCCGAGGCCGGCGCTGCAGGTATCGTCATGCAGCAGCGCATCGCGGAATTGACACAACAGTACGGAATGCGGGTTATCGGTCCGAACGCTCTCGGCATCTACAACACGGAAAATGGGCTTGACAGCTTTTTTGTTTCCCGCGAACGAGTGTCGCGTCCCCTGCCGGGACGTCTGTCGATCGTCTCCCAGAGCGGTGCAATCGCGGTTATCCTCATGGAAGCCCTCGCCCGGGACGGCATGGGCATTGCCAAGGCCGTGAACTACGGCAACCGTCTCGACATCGACGATGCCGACGCGCTCGACTACTTCGCCGATGATTCCCGGACCGGCGCGGTGGCCATGTACATGGAATCGGTGGCCGACGGCAGGAAGTTTCTTCGAGCTGCCAAAGACTTTGCGTCAAAGAAACCCCTCGTGATCTGGAAGGCGGGCAAGCATGAGCTGGGCGCCGCAGCTGTGGCATCCCATACGGCGACGCTTGCGGGAACCTACGGCCTTTATGAGGCTGCATTCCGCCAAGCGGGCGCTGTCGAAGCCTACGGCTTCGACCACATGATTGACGCGGCCAAGGCCGTCGCACTCATGGACTATCCCTGCGCAGGACAAAGGCTCCTGGTCGTAACGAACGGCGGCGGCATGGCTGTGGCTGCTTCGGACCAGGCGCAGCGCGAAGGATTTATCATGCCGAGAATGCCTGAACCGGCGCGGCAGAGGCTCGAAAGCATCTTCCCTCCCTTCTTTGTGAAAAACAATCCCATAGATATAACCGGCAGCGGGAAGAACGAAGATTACTTTGCCGCACTCAAGGAGGCGCTGCCCTATTACGACGCAGCCATCGTCATCGTGCTTATGGGAGCGACCACCGTTACCGAGGAGGCGACGGAAATGATCGCCCGTGCGTGCCATGAGGCTCACAAACCGGTCACCTGTTGCATTCTTCAGGGCCTGGGTTACACCCAGGAAGCCATGCATTCGCTTCTAAAGCGCGGCATACCTGTATACCCGTCACCCGAACGAGCCGTGCGCGCGCTGGCGGCGCTCAGAAGCGCCAACAGAAAGAAAGAAGGATGCACGTGACCGGGGTCAAGCTTAACAGTATGGCCGAACGATGACCGCACCTCACCAGATCATAGAGCTTGCACTGAAGGAAGGCCGCAAAGCGCTCTTCGAACACGAGGCTAAGGAGCTTGCGCGTTCGGCGGGCATCATTGTGCCGCGCTTTGTCCTTGCCGACCCCGGAGACCGGAAGGCCATTGTTGCCGCAGGAGAGTCGCTCGGCTTTCCCGTCGTCCTCAAGGCGGTTTCGACCGAAATCCTGCACAAAACAGATGCGGGCGCAGTGATTCTGAACATTACCACCAGCGCAGGATTATCGGCCTCGATCACGACCATGAAAAACATGATCGCGGCAAGAACGCCCGGCGCGGTCATTCGTTCGTTCCTCATCGAAAAAATGATGCCCCAGGGTCTGGAGCTCCTGGTCGGCGGTTTGCGCGACAAGCAGTTCGGACCTTCCCTTTCTTTCGGCCTCGGAGGAGTCTGGGTCGAGGCGCTCAAGGACACGGTCTTCGGCATCCTGCCCATGACGCGCGACGAGATGCTCGATATGATCGGCGAGACGAGGGCGGGCATGTTTCTGAGGGGGTTCCGGGGCAGCCCGGCCCTGGACCAGGAGGCCGTCCTCGGCGTCCTGAATGCAGCCGCAAAACTGTTAGCCGATCATCCGAAAATCCAGGAGATCGACATGAATCCTGTCAGGGTCTACGCCCGCAGCGCTGCGGCGCTCGACGTCAGAATCATCCTCGCCTGACTCGGTTCGTATGCAGGCGCTCGGTAACGACCATGACGCATGACCCCATGGACGACGATAAAACAAGCGGCGAACTTGCCCGCCTGAGGTCGGAAGTCAAACGGCTCCGCAAGGCCCTGACCCGGCAATCTCCGAGCCTCTTCATGCTGTTAAAGCGCAGAGGCTTTATGATATATAAGAAAGAACCGGCAGAAAACATATTGGTCCCATTCGATACGTATCTGACCAGCTACTACCATATGCTGCACAAGTACTCCTTCAGGCTCTTCCTCCGCGACGTGATCAGGCACCAGGACCAGTTTACCGTTGAAAACGTTGCGCGTTATGCCACGCAATCGGTAACAAAAGAATATCTGGACTACCTGCAGTCCATCAAGCTCGTCAGAAAACACGGGAAGTCATACACACTCACCAAAAGACCGATTACAAGTTTCGGAGAAACGCTTGAGTGGTATGTTACCGAGATCTTCAGGAGGGAATTCGGTGCCGAGGCCGCATGGGGTGTCAAGTTCAGGAGGCCGAATATCGGCGGGGATTACGATGTTATCGCGAAAATCGACGACTCGCTTCTCTATGGAGAAGTCAAGTCCTCGCCGCCCAAGCAGATTTACGACAGCGAGATTGCGGCGTTTCTCGACCGGGTCGCGGATCTGGCGCCCGCCATATCCATTTTTCTCATGGATACGGAACTTCGCATGACGGACAAACTCGTGCCGATGTTCGAGAAAGAACTTCAGAGGCGGAACGATGACCCGCCGCGGGTAATCCGAATGGAGCGGGAGTTGTTCCAGATCCGGGACAGGATCTTCATCATAAACGCCAGGGAGAGCATTCTGCAGAATCTTGAGAAAGTCATGAGCTGGTACTATCGAAAAACGTCAGGGTTGTCCTAACCTCACCTGTTGCATTTCTCTGTTCGACCCCAAATCCTTTCAGTTCCCAGGGAAGATTATTTTATAGATGGTGTGGACAAACCACTAGTCGTTATGGTAGACTAGCCGCGCTATCTGAAAAATGCATGGCAGCTGATCAGCAACGGTCGTGCGCAACCCACATCCGCCGTTTCCTGGAACATCCGGATGGGGAGCCAGGTCCTGAGCCGATCGTTCGATTTTTTTCAACTTTGGGGTTGCCTTGAAACGTCTCTCTCTTATTCTATATCTTTCGTCAAGCCTGTTGTTCATACCGGCGGCGCCTTCTTCGGCGCTCTCTCAGAAAAGAATCCCGGCAAAAGCCGCGGTCGTTATGGATTCCTCCGGCGCGGTTCTTTATGCGAAATTCCCTGATGCCAGACTCGCTCCCGCAAGCACCGTTAAACTGGTAACGGCCATGGTGGTCATCGACAATCTCGATCCAGGAACAAATGTTATCATAAGCAAAAACGCCGCGAGAGCCCGTTCCATACAACCAAGATTACGGCCCAACGAGGAAATGACTGTTTCCGATCTCCTCCATCTCGCGCTGATGAAATCCATAAATGGCGCCGCAGTTGCCCTTGCCGAAGCCACAGCCGGTTCAGAGCAGGACTTTGTGGCCTTGATGAACCTCAAGGCCAAGGAGATCGGGGCGAATAATACGCTCTTCGCAAACGCATCGGGGCTCCCGAAGGGGACCCAGTACACGACGGCGAGCGATCTCGCGCTCATTTTAAAAACTGCGCTCTCCTATCCTTTGATACGGGAAATCCTGGGCAAGAAAGAATACCTGATCGTAACCTCCAGCGGAAGGGAACTCTTTCTGGAGAATTCAGACAATCTCCTTTGGCAAAGGGACAATATTATCGGAGGGAAAACGGGGTATACAGGAACGGCGAGGCACTGCTTCGTCTGCGCGATCAACACGGATAAAGGGCCTCTCTATACAGCCGTTCTCGGAGCGCGTTCGAGAAGCAGCTTGTGGAGAAGCACGCTTCTGCTGGAGGAAATTGGGATGAATTTGGAGACTGCATACGAACCGGTAAGTCCACGTGATGCTCAACAGAAGCCCCTGTACTGATGAAATGCTGTGTTTTCATCCTGCCGCGCAGAGTTGGTTCCACGTAGATTAGCTATTCAGCCAGGGAGACGGTGCATTGGAATTCGCCCCGCCCGCTCATCAGACTGCCGCAAACCCGTTTCGCCGGGAAGACCTCACCAAGCCAGTCGAGACGCTGCAACGGCATACATCAATACGTATGGCTGATTGTTGCCTGCATCGGCGACTCTTCCGGCCTTATATTCTTGCTCATACCATAGATACGATCGGCGGCGAATAACATAATACAGATCCCGCCTGTGTGATCCCCTACAATGCACGTCCGACTGAGAACCGCTCCCCAACAGTAAAGAGTGCAAAAATACTGTCTTGGACAAATATACCGATACTGACCTTCCCGTGCACAGCCCCCCTGAGTGCAAAATCGAGAGTATTCATGAATCCCACAGCGTCAGATCGGGGTCTACACAAAATGCTGTAATAATATTGTCGCAAAGTACAGGGAGGGCGCACAGAAAGGATACAGAAGTTTATCGAATGGGGTCATAATCTTCCGGCCTGTTCGGTCAGGCACCATACCATCGAATTTCCGTCGCGCCGGAAATAAAAATGCCGGAAGCAGTAAAAACAAACGCTTCCGGCATTAGCAAGGGCATCGGGCCCGCGAGTATGAAAGGCGCATAGCCCTATGGCCTAAACCATATCGCGTTTAAAGGCTCACTTATTTACTCATTCACCAAGGCACATTAAATCTCTTAAAATTGTTGCCCCCCCTGACTCCGTTTGCCTTGGCCGGGCCCGATTTGTACGAATCTGAATATGAATACCATGCAAGACGATTATGCAAGCGCTCGTGTTCATCGGCAACGCTAAAGATCTACAAAAGCAGAGCAGCGCTCCAGAATTTTGACGATCGATCCTTTCTCATCAAGCAGCAATAGCGATTATCCTCCATTCGTTCTAGTCTTGATCTGTCTCAGTAATGCATTTGTTATTTTATATAGCATTCTCTATGCCAAAGATGGAAATCTCGTGCAATCAAAGTGTTATGACATTGCTGATGTAAATCGTAAGTATCAACTTGGTGAATTTCCCATATGAACGGGTGCCTTGGCCAAAAAATTATATTTCTTTCAACTCCCGGCACAATTTATCATAATGAGCTGTATCAAGCTTGCAGGGAGCCTCCTCATCCTCTGGCTTGTGGTCGAGCTTTTTTTCATGAAGACGAAGAAGCTGTGGCGACCCATAAGGAAGCAGCCACGCTCTGGCTACTCGCGGATCTCACCATGATGCTCGATACCATGCTCACCGTGAGCGCTGCTTCACAGGGCAACTTCTTTCTTCCCCTGTCGAAGCTGGGGTCTTTTCCTTCATATTCCCCAGCGATCTCCTAACCCTGCTTATGGACAGGTTCCCCGACATCATCGATATCGGCAGGGCCCAGCTGGGGAAGAACGGCACCGAGATGATCATGACGGAACCCGTCATAAGCCGCTTCACAATTCCGTCAAAAACACTCGTCCCTCCCGTGGAGGTTCTTTGTGCCCCCGACGTAATCGTTGTGATACATAACCACATCAGGCGGGATTGGCAAAGGAGGAGCGGAACTGAATATCGTCGCAATCTATTCCCTTGACAGAAAAGCGGCGTCTGCTATGATCTTGCATCATGCTGGGTGACATCGCGCCTCCCGGAGGGCACCGTTGAAAAAGATCCTCTCTGTCTGCGTTATGCTTCTATTTTCAGCCTCCCTTGCCTCAGCCAAATTCGATCCGGCCTTCACCTGGACAACGCTCGAAACCCAGCACTTTGAGATCCACTACCACCAGGGCGAAGAGGGGATCGCTAGCCGCGCGGCGGTCATCGCCGAGGACGTACACGACCGCCTTGTCCCGCGCATCAAATGGGACCCGAAAGGCCGGACGCACCTCGTTCTGGTGGACGCCATGGATGATGCGAACGGCCTCACGACGCCTTTTCCCTACAACCATATTACGCTTTATATCACCCGGCCCTTGGGTCAGCCCGGCTTCGGCACGATGGAGTATGACGAATGGATGCGGCTGCTGATCACCCACGAGTACACTCATATTCTGCACCTCGACATGGTGAACGGTGCTCAGTCGGTCATCCAGAACATCTTCGGCAGGCTCTACTTTCCGAACCAGTACGAACCCATTTGGATGATCGAGGGCCTTGCAGTATATGAAGAGACCGAGCAGACTTCGGGCGGACGTGGCCGTTCACCGGGCTCAGAGATGATCATTCGCACCGCTGTGCTGGAGGACCGCTTCCCTCGCCTTAGCCAGGCCACTGTCTTTCCCGATTTCTGGCCTGCTGACCAGGTCCCTTACCTGTTCGGCGAGGGGTTTACCCGCTTTATCGTCGAAAAATACGGCAGGGAAGCGCTCGCGGACATCTATACCAGCTACAGCAGGTTCGGTGTGCCATGGCTTGTAGATGCAAATGGAAAATGGACGCTCGACCAATGGTACAGCGACCTCTGGGACGAATGGCAGAACGAACTGAAAACACGCTACACCAGACTGCGTGACGAATTGATCGCAAAAGGCCTGACGACCTCGCTTGCGCTGACAACGCGTGGATTTGTAAACGTCGCTCCCGCCCTGTCACCCGACGGCAAACGTATTGCGTATACCGTTTCAAATGGTGATGAATTTCCCGGCATCTACCTCATGAACTCGGACGGAACGGGAGACCGTAAACTGGTCGAGAATGTCTCCTCCTCGACGGCATCGGGCGATAGCATTGCATGGAGTCCCGACAACAGCGGCATCTATTATACGAAGGAAGAGATCAGCAGAAACACGAACATCTACAACGATATTTATTTCTACGACCTGAAACGGGGCAAGGAGATTCCCATTACTCGCGGGCTCCGGGCCCGGGACCCTTATCCCTCTCCGGACGGCAAAAAGCTCGTTTTCGTCATAAACAGGCTCGGCAAGACAAGAATCGCCTTGGCCAGCATTCCGGCCAGAAGGGGCGACTTGATCGAAGAGAAAAACATAACCTGGCTCACCGGGGAAAGCGACTTCCTCTATGAGACTCCGAGATTCAGCCCGGACGGAACCAGGATCGTTGTCGGCGTGTGGCAGCCGGGCGGATACAAGGACATCTGGATCCTCGACAATCGTGGCGTGAAGATTGAGGAGCTGATGCACGATCGCGCAAATGACGGAAGCCCCTCCTGGAGCGCGGACGGCAGATTCATCTACTTCAGCTCGGACCGAACCGGCATCTTCAATCTCTTTTCGTATGAACTCAAAACAAAAAAAATCTACCAGATAACAAACGTGCTCGGCGGTGCGTTCTCGCCCGTGCCGTCGCCCGACGGCAAAACGCTCTTGTTTGTCTCTTACAGCTCCCGGGGGTACGACATTCACCTGCAGCCCGCGGATGCCGCATCATGGAAAGCGGCCGAGCCCTATGAGGACCGCTATCCTGTTATGGCCTATGCCGAAAAGCCGGTTGAAACGAAAACGAGTTCGTATAACCCGCTCCCCACGCTCGTACCGCGCTTCTGGATCCCCTGGTATGGCTACAGCGAGGCAAGCCACGATCTTTTCGGGTTCCTGACGTTCGGACAGGATGCCGTTGAACGCCACACCTACGCCGTGAACGGACTTTACAGTCCCACAACACACCGTAAATGGTACTTCCTTGGCTATGCCTACGACGGACTCTATCCGACGATCCAGTTCGCTGCATCCGATCTGGATGCAACGTTCAGCAATCTCATTTTGGACCTAACCGGGACGGGTGGAGACTATGTACAGCGTGAAAAGACAATTGATCTGTCGCTCGTTTTCCCGCTTCTTAAGTTCCGGAATCAGCATACCGTGACCATCGCTTACGAGCGACAAGACATTTCGGCGCTCACACCGCTGCCGCCCGGCCCGCAACCGGCACAGGGCGATCTCACCTCCGGCCGCGTTAGTTACGTGTTTAACAGCGCACAGCAATACGCGTTTTCGATCAGCCCCGAAGACGGGAGGACCATCGAACTGGGCTATCAACGATACGACAAATCGATCGGCAGCGACTTCAATATCACCAAATACACCGCGGACTGGCATGAGTATATCGACTTCCCATGGCTGCACCACGTCCTCCAGGCGCGGGCCTTCGCCGGGACCTCGGCGGGCGACGTGATACCTCAGGGAGCGTTTCAGATCGGCGGAGACGATCCGGGCGACACAACCATTTCCGTTGAAGACGAGACGGTGTATCTGCGCGGTTACCCCGTTAACGCATTCCGGGGCAAGAAAGCCGGCCTCGCGAGCCTGGAATACCGTTTTCCGATCAGTGATATTGAAACGGGCTGGAACAACACTCCTGTCTTTCTCCGCCGCCTCCATGGAGCGGTCTTCGCCGAAGCAGGCGATGCGTGGGACCAGGCATTTCGCAGCCGGGATTTCAAACGCTCGGTGGGAGCCGAAATCCGGCTTGACACAAACCTTGCGTACTATGTGCCGATCACGTTCCGATTCGTGGTTGCAAAAGGATTGGACGATCAAGGCGAATCGACGGTCTACCTGGCACTCTGGATGCCGGCGCTGTTCTAGCATATTCGACAGGTGGGAAAATCGCCACGCTGGATATGAAGTGCCGGAACGGCCGCAAGCTGTCATTCTTTGCGTTCGCACACGCGGCATGATTCGAAGTTAGTGATTTCCTCAGCGTCCTGTGGTAGCATGGTCTACCCGTCTTTAAGGAGGCGCATTATGATACTGATTACCGGCGGAACGGGATTTGTCGGATCCCACGTTATCAAGCGTCTGCGCAAGGCCGATATTCCCGTTCGTGCGGTCGTCAGGAATCCTGGCAGCGCTCAAGAGCTGAAAAACCTCGGCGTTGACGTCGTTCCCGGCGACGTGTCCGACAAGGCATCGCTCGAAAAAGCTGTGGCCGGCTGCGAGCGGGTTGTCCATCTCGTGGGAATTATCCAAGAAACAGCGGGCGCAACGTTTCAGAGCGTCCATGTAGACGGGACTCGTAACGTCCTGAACGCGGCAAAAAAAGCGGGTGTCCCTCACTTCTTTTTTCAAAGCGCGCTCGGCACACGGCCCGGGGCTAAAAGCGCCTACCACAGGACAAAGTGGGAAGCCGAAGAACTTGTGCGCGCAGGGTCCATCCCCTTCACCATTCTCCGTCCATCGCTCATTTACGGTCCCGGCGACCAGTTCACGATCCGGCTTTCCGAAATGATAAGATTCGCGCCCATTCTGCCCATTATCGGTTCCGGCACCTCGAAGATTCAGCCCATCTATATCGATGACGTTGTAACCTGCATCGAGAAGGCGGTGACAAGCGACTCATACCTGAATGAAATGTTCGAAATAGGTGGACCGGAACAACTGACCTACGAGGAAATGACCGTCACCATGGCTGGGATCCTGGGCGTAAGACGGCCGAAGCTCCACATGCCCCTTTTTTTCATGCAGACGGCCGCACGTGTACTCGAAGCAGTCCTTCCACGGCCGCCGCTGACCACGGACCAGCTGATCATGCTTCAAGAGGACAATGTCTGCAGCTTGCGCGATATTCGCGACGCCTTCGGTGTCGAGCCGATACGGTTTGAAGAAGGGTTGGCGAGGTTCCTGCAAAAGGCCGCGGTATAAGCGATGAAGGATGGAAGAAAATTTCCCGTGAAGGAGAATGCGATGAAACCTGTCAGTCTCACGATTTTTGCCATACTCTTCTGTTTCTCTGCGGCTGCTCATGCCGCGGATTCGAAAGCTGAGCTGAAGAACATCCCCCTTGAGTGGAAGCCGACTGAGCAGGCCAGTTCTTTCGATGCCATCGATCTGACCGCTTTTGTCAAGACGGAGTTTGTCATCAAACCCTTTAACGACATCAGAAAAAAGCCTCAAGAAATCGGAAAAAATGTGGAACGACGCGGCACGGACCAGGATCTGCTTGTTACGACGAAGGACAATGTAGCCTCGTGGCTCACGGACCGGTTTGCGCAGGTTCTCACGGAATTCGGTATCGGCGTTGTCAAGAACAACGGCTCCTTTATTCTCGAAGCCGACATCGTAAAGTTTTATGTTACGGAAGAATCGACATACACGGGTGATGTCGGTTTGAAAGTAAGACTCAGATCGGCAAAGAACGATAATGTCCTCTGGGAGGGAATGGTCTCCACGTCGTCATCGCGCTGGGGCAGGTCCTACAAAGCAGAGAATTATTTCGAGAGCCTGAGTGATGCAACGATGTCTGCGGTGTACGCCCTTCTCAAGGACGATACGTTCAAAGAGGCGGTGTTGAAAAACAAATAATCGGACTTCCGCTCCCTCCGTTGCACTTTTCCTGTGCACGAAAGAAAAGCCCTTTTCCATACTCTTGCCTGTGAAAGCCATCGGCCGCTTGTCCACAGCTCTTGGCCTCTTTCCCCAGGTACTGTAGACTGCGAGAGCGCTCAACACCTGCCCCGGCACATCCCTCCCGAAAAACGACGTCCACCGTAACCTCGCGCGCCCCACCCGTTGCCTGTGAACGATCTCGCCGCACCCTGGCCCGATCTTGCCAAGGAAGCGCTGAACGATCGCTCAGGAATGCGCGAAGGGGTGAATTGTCGTTGCTCAAGAGGAGCTGGCCGGTACAGCCTCCGGGACGAACCGGGCGCACTAAACCGCGGTTCGCTCCCCCTGGCGATGACGTCTTGATGCATCTGGTTTGCCCTCGTCCTTTCAATGCTGTTTAAATAAATGTTTCCCGCGGATCTTCTGGCCTCGACAGAGCCGAATCCTCTGGACCTGAATGGAGCGTTCCCGAACGTTCCAGCCGCTCCCGTACGGGTACCGTGGTCACGGGCCCATTGCCTCAAGTCCGGAAGGGTCCTGAACGTATTGCCGCCGGCCGTTCGGAGCGCCATAACGGGACGTACAACGCCGGCGCTGGTCCTTGTCACGGGAACGACTGCAGCGACGCTTCGCGTCACGGGATCAATAATGCGGTTAGTCACCAGCCCCCTTCTCCAGTGTTCGTGGTGACCGTCATGATCAAAGAAACCCGTGACGACTATGGTCGTGAAATTGTTGCAAATATAGAAACCGGGAAACCAGAAGCCGAACCACAAAACAGGATATGGCACCCAGTCGTAGAGATAGTCATAATCAGGAGGGGGCGGATAGTAGGTGATAATCGGCGGTCCCTGCTCATAGTAGTAATTATTGATGTCCGCCGGACTCGTGGAAGAGGTGGTCGTCTGGTCCTGCTCGGGCGGCGAACTCCCTTCCGGTGCCGGGATGGGCTGATTCAATTCCTGCGTGAGCGAATAGAGCCCTTTCGTCGCCGCGTCGGCATTCATCGGCAGTTTGCCATCGGCAGATGATTTGGCGATGGCGCTTCGTAACTGCCCTATGATCTCCGGCGTCACCGGATAATCGGATAGCCATCCGTTTTGCGGAACTATCTCGATTTTCGACAGTAACTCCTCTGCTTCCGTTTCGTTGGCAGGTAATCCCAAGTTAAGTTTAGCCGCTAACTTGATCGCGAAATCGCCTTCACGAATCAGCGTCTGGGCTACAGGCGGAGATTGTTGCGTCTGAGATATGGGCGACCCGTAGTCTTCTGAAAAGGCCGCGAAGGGATAGAGGAGCAAGCCAGCTGCCACTATTATGGACAGCCATTTCTTCATATATGCTCCTTATTCTTCTTAGTAAATATTACAACAAATCGCCCGATGAATCAAGATGACCCCCCGGTGTTGCCCGAAAATTCGGACGAAAGATGCAGACATAGGAGTACGGAGGGCAATTCACCCTAACATTCGCCTTTGCAGGCTGCGCAGATGATGAATCATTAATTCTCGCCTGAGAAGCAGCACAAATCAAAAAAGCGGTATAATTAAAAGTAAAGTAAGAATAATGTTCGCTATGAGAGCGGGAAAGAGGTGCAACTATGAAACCGGTTATACTGGTAACGGGCGCGAGCGGAAAAACAGGGTTCCCGATCGTGGGCGAATTGGCGTCCGCGGGGGTGCCAGTCCGGGCGCTGATCCATGCAAAAGCAAAAAAAAACATGTTCGAGAACATGAAGGAAGTGGAACTCGTGGAAGGTGATTATGGCGACACGAGGTCGCTTGAGTGGGCCCTCGATGGCATTCACACGGCCTATCTGGTATCGCCTGCCGCACCTGACCAGGTAAGACTCCAGACAAACTTTGTGAATATGGCGCGCTTGACAGGATTGAAGCATGTCGTAAAACTCTCCGCGCTTGGAACGGGCCCGGATTCTCCGGTGAGTCTGCTGCGCGACCATGCGGAGATCGAGGATTATATCAGGAAAACAGGGATCTCCTATACATTCCTCCATCCGCACTTCTTTATGGACAACCTGCTCGGGGCCAGCGAGTCCGTGACACAGGACAGCGTGCTCTACTCTCCGCTCGGCGATGCAAGGATTGCTCCGATTGCTGTACAGGATATCGCGTCCGTGGCTGCCAGAATCCTGATTGACGGGGGACATCGCGGAATCACCTATGTTCTTACCGGCCCTGAATCAGTGACCTTTTCAGAAATCGCCGCCATATGGAGCAAAATAATCGGAAAAACCATTAAATATTCGTCGGTGAGCTTTGATGCGGCAAGGCAGGGAATGGTCCAATCCGGAATGTCTACATGGCTGGCTCAAGACATGGTCAGACTCATGAAGACATGGGCGGAAGGAAAGGGCGACATCGTGAGTCATTATGTGGAGAGGATTATCGGCAGGAAGCCACTTTCAATTCAAGAGTTCTTGATGGCTCATAAAAGTCAATTCCTGAGCGCTGCCTGAAGAGCCACGTTTTGTATCTCTGAGCGCCGTCAGGTTGAGCAAGACAAATTCACAGCCCGGTTTCTCTATACAGAGAGGAAGGGGGAAGCCAGCCTCACGGTGCAGAGGCAGCTCCCAACGTTTTTCGTAAAGCGCAATGTTTTAACCGGGAATCTGGTTGGGAAGGTTTTTCCCCTGGCATGCTCGACGTTGGTAAAAATGGCGATGGGCGGTTGCTGCGGGGCGAATTTATGGTGGAGGCAAAAACGGATTCGAATTTTAAAGAACGAGCAGGCTGCAGAAGCTGGCTGTAGGATGAGAAAGTAAAGCCAGATATCATGAATCACCCCGCAAGCAAGCCACGGGAAATTGCAAATTCCAGAATAACAATATCATCTTTTACATTGGCAGGCACACGGCTAAAAAACTGAAAACAATTATAGTATTCGGCAAAGAACCACGCGCCGTGGCAATCCCTACCCTTTCTTGCGCTCTTCCAATTCCATCTTCACAGTCGGAAATGCATTGAGGTCCGTATGCGGCAGGAAGAGCGCCGACATGTACTCATCCATGAAGCTTCGCGATACGGACAGCTCAAGATAGGTCATCTTCTTAGCAATCTCCTCCGCCTCATGCCGCAGACGGTCGCACAGAAGGCCATAGTAGGCGCCCATAATGGAGGTATTGCCGAGAAACTGGAATTTCTCGATGGGCAGATCGGGCAGCATTCCGATCGTAATCGCCCGCTCAACGTCAATGTACCGCCCGAAGCCGCCGGCAATAAAGAGTTTATCAAGGTCCCGGAAGGTCATGCCCATATGCGCAAGCAGCGTGGCAAAGCCTGCATAGATCGCGGCCTTGGCGCGGACGAGGTTGTCCAAATCCACTTCCGTGATCACAATTTCCTTGTTGATGGCGCTCTCAATGCGCCAGGCGAGCACAAATTCCAATCCGCTTTCCCCGCGGCGGATGCGTTTTGATCCCAGCTCCTCCCTGATCTTTCCCTTCTGGTCGATGATGCCATTCAGGTACATCTCGGCGAGGATATCGATCATACCCGAACCGCAGATGCCTATGGGCTTCACGTCCCCGATGACGCGGTAGTTCACATCAAGCGTTTGGGGGGCGATTTCCACTTCTTCGATTGCCCCTTCCATCGCGCGCATGCCGTACTTGATTCCACTCCCTTCGAAGCACGGGCCGGCAGAGCACGCTGCGGTCACGAGCCAGTCCTTGTTCCCCAGCACGATCTCGCCGTTGGTGCCCACGTCAATGAAGAGCGAAACCTGCTCCTGCTTGTGCATCTGCGACACGAGCACCCCGGCGGTAATATCGCCGCCCACATAGCTGGCCACATTGGGCATCGAATAGACCATTGCCTGGGGATCGAGCTGGAATCCCACGCTCTTGCCCCGGATAAGCGGGAAAAAAGCCGCCACCGGGATATAGGGCTCCTCACGGATGAATTGCGGATCGATGCCGTAGAACAGATGCTCCATCGTCGTATTGCCGGAAATAACGATATAGTCGACCATACCGGGCGGAACGGAGTTTTTCTCGGCCAGCTCGGCGAGCATCGTATTGATATTCCCTACGACCAGCTCCTGAAGTTCCCTCAGACCGTTGCGTTCTGTGGCGTAGACGATGCGCGTGATAACATCGTCTCCGCATTTGACCTGGCTGTTGTAGGTCGATGCCGTGCCAAGGATATGACCGTTTGACATGTCCACGAGGTAGACAACCACCGTTGTCGTGCCGATGTCCACAGCGGCCCCGTACCGTTTGCGGGTGACCTCGCCGGGATAGATGTCGAGCACTTCCAGTACGGCGCCCACGTGAAAAAGCGATACGGTGACCTTCCACTTCCCTTCGCGCAACGCGTGCGGGAGCTTGGAGAGAACCTGATAGTTCATGTGCAGATGCAAGGCATCGAACCCGGCTGTTTCGAGAGCGCGACGCAGCCTTTCGTAGTCCGAAATGTTGTCGTCAATGGTGGGGGGGGTGATCTCAAGATAGATGCGCTTGATACGTGACTCCATGCATCCGCCAGCAGCCTCCATGAGCTTGAGAAGCTCCTCCGTCTTCGCTCCTGTGGCAATCTTGTGCTTGGCCTGCATACGGGACTCTGGAGGAATTTCGACGATAAGGTCGCTGCTGACCCTTGAGTGGCAGGCGAGGACGTAGTTCCTGCCCTGCTCCTCGGCAGTCAGATAGGAAGCGGATTTACCCGGATTGACGGTCCCCTCCTTGATGACGACCTTGCACTTTCCACAGTTGCCCTTGCCGCCGCACGATGAGAGCACATACACACCCGCCGCCTTCACAGCCTTGAAAAGATTTGTATTGTCGTCTACAGTAACGGTTACATTGTCAGGTTTAAGAGTAATAGTTCTTTTCATAGGCAGAATATAACAGTCTGTTCAGGAGGGGTCAAGGGGATTCTGGGTCTGGGGGTGGCGCATTGTGTACGGATCTGCATGCATCAGTACTGGTCTTATCCGAGGGCGTTGACATCTTCCCTGATATTTATTACTATGGGCGCCATGCTGAGACACAGGAAGGAATGCAGGGAAATAATCTTGATTTTCTTGATTATTGTGCTTGGCGGTGGCTCGTTGTCCGGCTGTGCCTCCTCACCTTCAGGGCCGGTGACGAGTTTCTCGGCCGCTGTCGGAGAAAAGGCCGCGCGAACGGCAGTATCCATGATCGGCAGACCATACCGAGACCGGGGCGACAGCCCCGAGGGTTTCGACTGCAGCGGTCTGGTGCGGTACAGTTACCTCACCGCCGGTGTTGATGCGCCGCATGGGACAGAGTTTCTGATGAAAGTAACCAGATCCCTGAGTATGAGCAACGCCCGGATAGGCGATCTCCTCTTTTTTGAAGAGAGCGGGAAAAAATACTCGCACGTCGGCATCTATCTCGGCAACGATCTCTTTGTCCACGCTCCCTCCTCAGGCGGGAAGGTCAAAAAAGACAGCCTCCGGGACCCTCATTGGAGGAAATCCTTCCTCGAAGTCAGAAGGTTCAACTAACCCTTTTTCCTGGCGTAGTCTTCCAGCTTCTTGTAGAATTCCTTACCCATGAAGGTCTCGATTGTCTTTCTGAGGCTCTTATACATGGGTTCTCCCGACGGCTCCGTCATACATTTGATATGGTTCAAGTAGGGAGTATCCTGGATGGAGAGCACTTTTCTGCCTTCATCCGTGGCATAGAAAGCCAAGGGGTATTGGACGCAGTCGGCAAACTTGAATTCCTCCCAGACCATCCCCTTTTCTATGGCATAGCTGTGAACGCTGCAGTATCTCATGCCCTCCTTATTGGTGTAAATCAAGGCGCAGTCGTTGTTGAACAGGAGCACGCAACGGAAATCCTGGCCGCCGAAGTTCCTGCGGATGGCTTGGGCCTCGTCCTCGTGGATCACGCAGCCCGTCGGGCACTGGGTGGCGCAATTCCCGAGAATTGACCCGGTCTTTTTTATAGCCGCGCGGTTTTCAGGTGACAGGTACGCAAGAATGCCGTCGAGATGTTTCTCCACCTTCTTCGCTTCCTCGGGCGGAACGATGCAGGAACGATAGCAGCACATGGACCTGCAGCCGTATTTTTCCACGTCACAGGTGTAGGGCCGGGTGAAAATCTCGGGATTGACGAGCACCGAAGCAATTTCGACGAACTCCGTGAGGGTTGCGGACATGGGGTACCTCCAAAAAAACCGCGTTCAGAGGCTGAAAGTCGGTAGGAAAAGGAGAGATCTGCCGGTTTCCAACGCTCCAGCTGCTCCCCGGAGGAGTGCAGCGAGCAATAGTAAATCAGTCGGGCGAGGAAGTAAAGATTTTTTTCATGGGAATTCAGTTTTCACTTGCATTCTTCGCGAAAAGGAGTATATTTCGCATCAAAAAAATGGGCTCGGAATTGTCGCATGCGACCTCTTGCGAATGCAAACGAACCTCCGAAGAAAAATAATGACCGCGAATCGTTTTTATTCTTGACAAAGAGCGGTATTTTTGATAAATGAAATTTAAGTTTTGATGATGATGGCTCCGTCTGAAGTTGAGGCGGGTTTGATTCGGACAACAAACCCTTCCGCGGGAGCGGAAGGCGGTGCTCGCAGAATCCCGACGTTGTCGGGAAGCAGGATCGGCGGGCGGAGAAGGAGGTAAACAGGTTGCACGCGTTGGGGACCCACCTATTGTTGGAGTTGAAAGACTGCAACTCCAAAACCCTGAGCAACTTAACGTTTGTACAGGAAACCCTTAAAAATGCAGCTCTCGAGGCCAAAGCGACCATTGTTGAAGTCGCTTTCCACGAATTCAGCCCCTATGGCATCAGCGGGATGGTCGTTATCGCCGAATCCCACCTTGCCATCCATACCTGGCCGGAATACGGCTACGCTGCAGTAGATGTCTTCACCTGCGGAGACCTTATTGATCCTAGAGTCGCCGCAAAATTCCTTATTGAAAAATTTGAGTCCCGAAACCCCTCCATCATCGAGATGAAGCGGGGAATCCTCGGCCACGAGAAGCTTCCGCACAAACCGGTCGTACAGGAAGAGTTGGTCTCAGCATGATCGAGCCCAAGAGCTACAAGTGGTTCATTGAGTATACGAGTCCCCAGGAAGGCCATATCCACGGGATTCGCACCATCCACTATGCGAGCCAGACTAAGTACCAGAATATGGAGATCATGGAAAGCGGGAGCTACGGACGGTGCCTCGTGCTGGACGGGAAGATGCAGTCGTCACTCACCGACGAGTTCATTTATCATGAGGCACTGGTCCACCCTGCGCTTTTAACACACCCGAACCCGAAGCGGGTCTTTATCGTGGGCGGCGGGGAAGGAGCCACCCTGCGCGAGGTGCTCCGCCACAAGAGCGTCGAATACTGCATGATGGTGGACATCGACCAGGAGGTAGTGGAAAAATCAAAGGAACTTCTTCCCGAGTGGCACCAGGGCGCCTTTGACGACCCGCGGACGGACCTCAGGTTTATGGATGCCCGCAAGTATCTGGAAGAAACCACCGACAGCTATGATGCCATAATCATTGACATTTCCGAACCTGTTGAGGAAGGACCTGCCTACCTTCTGTTCACACGCGAATTCTATGAGATTGTGAAAGAACGTCTTACGCCGGACGGTACAATCGCCCTCCAGGCCGGCACGACGGCCCTGCACCAGCTTTTGAACTTCACCGCGGTAAACAAGACGCTGAACGCGGTTTTCCCCGTCGTTACTCCCTATAATGTGTGCATACCGTCTTTCGGTCTTCCCTGGGGCTTCACCCTGGCATCAAAAAACCTCGATCCGAGCAAGTTCACTCCCCATCATGTGAATGATTTGATCAAAAAACGGATCAAGGGCGAAAACCGGTACTATGACGGTATCACCAATCAGGGTATGTACATGCTTCCCAAACATATCCGCAAAGCCTTGGCAGAAGAGACAAAGATAATCGAAGATAATGCGCCGTTGTTCACGTATCACTAAGAGGCCATGAATCCTCCTTCTCACCGATTCGAGGATGAGCAGTTTCGCACACCCCTCTTTGACGCAATGGTCAATCTGGCGGAGAGCCGCAAAGTATCCTTCCATACCCCCGGCCATAAAAGCGGTAAAGGCATATCCACACGGTTCCGCAAGTTTGTGGGGCCACGCATTTTTTCCATCGACCTGACGACCCTCGACGAAGTCGATTCCCTGCAGAACCCCACTGGCGTAATCAAGGAAGCCCAGGAACTCGCGGCGAAGGCGGCAGGGGCTGACCGGTCCTATTTTCTGGTAAACGGTACAACCGTCGGCAATCATGCCATGGTAGCGTCCACGACCGGACCCGGAGACAAGGTCCTGATCGCAAGAAATTGCCACAGGTCGGTATTAACCGGCTTGATCATGAGCGGAGCACAGCCTATCTTTTTTCAGCCTGCTTTTGACCGAGACCTCAAACTTACCCTGAATGTCACGTTTGAAACGGTGAAGCATGCCATCGATGCAAACCCCGATGCCCGCGCGCTCCTTATCACGACCCCGAACTACTACGGCCTCTGCGCTGACATCGAAAAAATTATCCCCTACGCTCACGAGAAAGGTCTTATCGTGTTCGTGGACGAAGCACATGGACCGCATCTCAAGTTCAACCCCAAACTCCCCAAATGCGCCCTGGACGCCGGTGCAGACCTCTGTGTCCAGTCCACCCACAAGATCGTGGGCGGCATGACCCAGGCCTCGATGCTGCATGCAAGGGCGGGCAGGGTCACTATCGACGATGTTACCAATACCCTCAAGCTCCTCCAAACCACAAGCCCGTCCTATATCCTTATGGCTTCGTTGGATCTGGCGCGGATGCAGATGGCGACAGAAGGGAAGAAGCTCCTGAACCGGACCATCAAGCTGGCCGAGGAGGCGCGGGGAAAGATTAACAATATAAGCGGTATCACCTGCTTCGGTAAGGACCGGGCAAAACAGGTTGGGATGGCGGATATGGACGTGACCAAGCTCACGATCACGGTTTCGGACATGGGGCTTTCCGGCTATCAAGTCTCTCAGATGCTGAACATCCGGTTTGGCATCCAGGTCGAGATGGCCGATCCGTTCCATGTGCTTGTGATCGTCTCCATCGGCGACCGGCAGGACGATCTGGACCGCCTTGTCGCCGCGCTCCAGCAGATTTCAGCAGAAACCGGGCTCCAGGGGGCTCTCCTGCCCCTGGACAAAGTTCATCCTCCGACGCTGAACAACCGTTTTGTCATGACCCCGCGAAAGGCATTTTATTCCGATAGCGAGTTGGTAAACGTGCATGAATCAACGGGCAGGGTTGCGACGGAAATCGTAACTGTGTATCCGCCAGGCATCCCCCTCCTTGTCCCGGGAGAAGAAATTTCCCAGGACGCACTCAATTACCTCCAGAACATGGCCGGCCTTGGCGCCATTATAGACGGCCTGAACGAGAATAACACCTTCGTCCGCGTAGCGAAGGTATGAACGCTGTAAAAGAAACAACGCAAACTACATGAAAACGTAGAAAATTCCAGCCAGTCGACCGAAGGCGAAGAGACCAAATAGAGGCCGCGGTTGACACAAAAAGCGCAGGGGCCGTAAAAGCAGGTCTAGCGAAGAGGCTGATGGAATAAGGGAGGTGATGACAATGGCGGCTTCACGGCAAGGTGCAAAGAAGGAAGTAAAGAAACCGAAGAGCAAAAAGAAATAGTCCTTTCAGGGTGAAACTTCAGGACCGAAACACCGTAAAGGCCGGTGCTTTATCAATGCCATGTCCTCGCGGAAAAACATCTTCTGCAGCCGGGTATTCTGCGCGGGCGTTGGTCACGAGAACCGCCGTATGCTATGCGAAGCAGGGGCAGGCAGGGACGGAAGGACAGAAGCGCGGGCAAAGAAAAAAGCAGGCCCCAAAAGATCAGACCTGCTTCAAAGATTAAGCATTGGCTTAGAGCTTTACGACATTGGCTGCTTTGGGGCCCTTGGGTGAGTCGACAACGTCGAACTGCACTTGCTGGCCTTCGGCCAACGACTTAAAGCCGCTGTCCTGAATGTCGCCGAAATGAACGAACACATCGCCGCCCTTTTCACGGGTAATGAATCCAAAACCTTTGGAATCATTGAACCACTTTACCGTACCTTGTTCCATGATAAGCTACCTCCTT